>NZ_JBNPTW010000024.1:0-123356 GCF_051167855.1 Bradyrhizobium sp. HKCCYLRH3099 | reverse complement strand
AGGAGCCGCCTTCAGAATCGATTTTTGACCGGATCACAATGCCTTACAGCGTAATTTCACATGCGATTCCCCTGCCCCTTGCGGGGAGGGGTCGGGGGTGGGGGTCTCCGAATTCCGCTCGATGTGATGAAATCCATTTCCATCACACGGGCACTCGATCCGGGTGAGCGAGAACGGACCCGTCTGCTCTTCCATTGGCGCACGAAGATGTGTGCCTTCCACGACATTCGGGGTTCGCGGACCCCCACTCCCGACCCCTCCCCGCAAGGGGGAGGGGAGCGCACCGCGGGTGCCGCGACATGGTGCTTCAATCCGCGTCACTGGAGTTCCCGAGGCGACGCATGTATGCTCCGCCGACATGTAACGGGTACGGCATGTCGATGGTCTCTCGCAAATCCGCTCTCGCCTTTGCGCTCGCTGGCCTCTGCTTCGGCGGCCATGCGGCTCTCGCCCAATCCGGTCCTGTCAAATACTGGCTGCCAAGCTGGCCGATCGGCTTCAGCACAGATCCCGGCGTCGTGCAGAGCCTCGATTCCTACGGCAATGTCCCGGGGTTTACGACGACTGGCAGCAACAGCGGCTTCTTTGCGCGGAGCTACAGCGTGACGAACAATTGGGCGGCGCTCTCGGGCGTCGGCCTGGCCTCCAACATCGCCAACCGCTACGGCGGGCTGGGGTCTTACACCACCGAAGGCGCGCAATACGGTTACACCTTCAAGAGCGGCGTCAGCTTCTACGGCGGCTTCGACACCTTGAAATACAATCCCGGTCTCGGCGGCCCCTTCGCGACCTTCGACGGCCGCTCGAGCTCGACGCCCGCTTACGCCATCAATGGCGGTGTCGAATTCAAGCCGACGTCCAACATCAGCCTGTCACTCGGCTTCAGCTATGCCGGCCAGTCGTCCGACCGCATCGACAGCGACATCAACTCGCCGGCCCTGCCCGGCGCGACGCCGCAGGCGTTCACCAGCGGGCGCAGGTAGCTATACGACATTCATCGTGGCGCGGCTTTTCGCGCCTCGGATTTGGCCCGCTCCCGGGCGTCGCGGTACCAGCGTTGCTTTTCCTCCGGGCAATATAAGGCCTGCCAAGCCGGGGCAGTAAACTTGCCGTCGAGAGTCTTGCGAACCGACAATGTGTTTGTGTCGATCCTCTTCAGCAGCATGACTTCCCTGAATTTGCGTTCGTAAGGATGAGGATCGCCAAGCGAGATAGCCAGATTGTAGTCGTCACAGATGAGGCTCAATCGGATCGCGCCGGGCGCCGTATCCGTGAGCTTGGCGATCTTGCAAATTCGCTCATTGCTCAAGATGGCCTTTTTGGAGAGTTCGAGGATGAAATCTCCGAACTCGCCACATACCTCGTCGAAATTGTTGCCAGGGGCGGCATAGGTGCCGTCCGGCGGGCGCCAAGTTTCGGTCGGTCTTTGAAGAATATCCTGACCTTGAGCGAGTGCCGAGCCAAGGAAGCAGAAAGCGGCCGCAATGCTCGCGGACACCACCGAACTGGCGACTCCATGCACCATCTTGTGGCATCCCTCACCGGCGCAGCATTTCGTCCGCGGATCGATTCCAGGCCGATCCTGGCCGTCGCCGAATCGAGCTAACCCGCGGCCTTCAGCACCTTGACCATCTCGCGGTGAATGATCTCATTGCCGCACACGACGTGCCCCGTCGCCAGCGCATCTTCCTTGCCGTCGATGCCCGACACCGTGCCGCCGGCCTCGCGCACCATGATCATGCCGGCGGCGATGTCCCAGGGCTGCAGGTCGCGTTCCCAATAGGCGTCGAAGCGGCCGGCGGCGACGAAGGCGAGGTCGAGCGAGGCGGCGCCGAAGCGGCGCAGGCCGGCGACCTTGACCTGCAGCGAGGTCATCTCGCGCAGGAACAGCTGGTGGTCGCCGCGGCCGATGTGCGGCAGGCCGCAGGCGATGACGCATTCATGCAGCTGCTTGCGCGCGGCGACGCGCAGCCGCTGGTCGTTGAGGAACGCGCCCTTGCCGCGCTCGGCGATGTACAGCTCGTCATTCGCCGGGTTGTAGATCACGCCGGCGATCACGGTGTCCTCGCGCTGGAGCGCGATCGAGATCGCGAATTGCGGGATGCCGTGCAGGAAGTTGGTGGTGCCGTCGAGCGGATCGACGATCCAGGTGTGCGACTTGTCGCTGCCTTCGCGCTTGCCGCCTTCCTCGCCGAGAAAACCATAGCCGGGACGCGCCTTGGAGAGGTCCTCGTACAGCATCTCCTCGGCCTTCTTGTCGGCGCGCGAGACGAAATTGGCGGGTCCCTTCAGCGATACCTGGAGGTGCTCGATCTCGCCGAGGTCGCGCTTGAGGTTGCGGCCGGCGCGGCGCGCGGCCTTGACCATGACATTGATGAGGGCGGAATGAATCATGTGCTCGATGCGCTGGTCTGGTCGCACCTTGCGGTGCGCGCCTTGCCGGTAGCGGGGGGCGGAGGCGGATGAAAATGGGGTGGCTGTGGGTGCCCTGAAGGGGCGGCCGCGTCAAGGCCGGAAGCGGCGGATCACTTGATGGTGCCGAGCCAGCGCTTGGCGGCCTGCTCGCCCTTGGCGCGGTCCTCGGGCGGCATGTCGGCGAATTTCTCGTCGAGCTTGGGGTCGCCCTTGCCGGCGGTCTTGGCCACCAGGTGCCATTTATAGGCCTCGACCTTGTCCATCTGGGTCGCGATTCCATACAGCAGCACCCAGGCGAGCCGGTTCTGGGCCACGGGGCTGTTCTGCCGGGCCGCCCGGCGCAGCAGCGAGATGGCTGCCGGCTGGTTCTTCGGCACGCCGGTGCCGTTGAACAGCGCGATGGCGTATTCGACCTCGGCGTCGACATTGTCGGCGATCGCCGCGGCCTGCAGCAGGCGCGCGGCCTTTTCGAGATCCTTTGGTACGCCGGTTCCTTCCTTGTAAAAGGTCGCCAGAGCGTATTGCGCCTCGGGGTTGCCGGCGTCGGCAGCCATGCGCAGCAGCTCGGCCGAGCGCTCGAGGTTCTGCGGGAAGGTCTGGCCGTCGAGATAAAGCAGCGCCAAGTTATACGCCGCCTTGGGCTCGCCGAGCTTCGCTGCGGAGGCCAGCAGCTTGACCGCTTCCGGCTTGTCGACCGGGCCGCCGCGTCCCGCCAGCCGCATCATCGCCAGCGCGAACATCGCCTCGCGGTCACCGGCCTCGGCGGCGCGCTTGTACCAGATCGCCGCCTTCTCATAGTCGCGGCGGATGCCCTGGGCATTCTCATAGAGCTGGCCGAGCATCGCCATCGCCTTGGGATCGCCAGCCTGCGCGCGCGGCGTGGCGAGGTCGAAGGCGGTTTTGTACTGGCCGCGCTGATAGGCGCCGTAGACGACATCGACGTTCGGGTCATTGGCGGCTGGCTGCGCCGTGGCGGCCGGCGCAGGCGCGGCCGGCTTGGCCGACGGGGCAGGGGCGGGGCTCGCCTTTTTCGCGGCAGGGGCCGGCGCCGGCGGCTTCGGCTTCTCCGCGGCCTTGTCGGCGGGGCGCTCGGCCGGCCTGGGCTTTTCGGCGGGCTGCTGAACCCCGGGAGGTGTCAGCGAGATCTGCGCGCGCGCGCCTGTCGTCGCTACCGCGAACGCAGCAACAAGACATGTCAGGCGCAGCTTCGTCATGGGCGGCGTCAGCTCTGCCCGGCCACGGCGACCGGTGCGGCCGCATGGGCGTTCCGGATCACGGTGCCGATCTCGGCCAGCGTCGCGGCAGGCCCGCGGGCGTCGTTCCAGACGAGGTCGTCGACCAGCACGAAGTCCGCTCCGGCCGCGACGAAATCGGCGGCTTCCTTCAGCGAGATCGCGTAGCCGACGCAGGGCGGCTCGAACAGCTCGGCCCACCAGGCCAGCCGCTCGTTGACCGCATCCGGCGACGGCCGCCGGCCGTGCGCATCGCGCTCGCCGAACAGCACGTAGTCGGCGCCAAGCTCGCCCGCGCGCATCGAATCATGCCGCGTTGACAGGCCGCCGCCGCCGGCGATGCGGTCCGGCTTCAGACCAGGCAGGGCCTCCTCCAGGGCGGCGATGCCGGTCAGATGTGCGCCATCCGCCCCGGCACGGGCGACGATGTCGGGATGGCCGTCGATGAGCAGGGCGGCGCCGGTGCCCTGGATCGCCGGCGCCAGCGTCTTGACCGTCGTGATCATGCTGCGGGGGTCACTCTCCTTCAGCCGCACCAGCACCGCGGCCACGTCGGCGCTGGCGAGGATCGCCGGCAGGCTGGCGGCAAGGGCCGCCGCGTCGGTGACGACGGGCGTCGCGAGATAGAGGCGCGGCTCGGGCCGCGCGGATGTGGTCTTGGCGGTCACTTATGCAGCCTCGTGCTCGAGCGCCGGCGTCCATTGGCCGAGGCTCGCCTTCGCGTTCATGCGGGCGCGGTGGGTGAAGGCGCGCTGGCCCGCGGAGGCATTCTCGGCCTTGCCCGACCAGGCGCGCTGAGGCGCGGCCTGCAGCGCGCGGCCATAGGAGAAGGTGAGCTTCCACGGCAACGGATCCCGCCGGTTCATCGCATCGAGATGGGCCGTGGCCTGCGCCTCGGTCTGTCCACCGGACAGGAAGGCGATCCCGGGCACCGCTGTGGGCACGCACTCCTTGAGCAGCCGGATGGTCTTTTCCGCCACTTCTGACACGTCGGCCTGCGCAGGGCATTTCTGGCCGGAGACCACCATGTTGGGCTTCAGGATCATGCCTTCCAGCGCGACCCTCTGGAGGCGCAGTTCACCGAACACCTCGTTCAGAACGCGGCGGGAGACATCGAAGCAGCGATCGATGGTGTGATCGCCGTCCATCAGCACCTCGGGCTCGACGATCGGCACGAGACCGGCGGCCTGGCACAGCGCCGCGTAGCGGCCGAGCGCATGTGCATTGACATGAACGGCGGTCATCGAAGGCAGCGTGTCCTTGTCGATCTCGATCACGGCCCGCCATTTGGCGAAGCGCGCGCCTAGCGCGTAGTACGCTTGCAGCCGATCCGCAAGCCGGTCGAGGCCGACCGTGACCGTCTCGCCGGGGCAGGCGGGCAGCGGCTGGGTGCCCTCGTCGACCTTGATGCCGGGAATGCTGCCGGCGCGCTTGATCAGCTCGACCAGCGGTGTGCCGTCGGTGGCCTCTTGGCGGATCGTCTCGTCATAGAGAATGACGCCGGAAATCGAGGCCATGCCCTCGCTGCGAAACAGCATCTCGCGATAGTCGCGACGGCTTTGCTCGGTCGACTCGACGTGGATGGCATCGAAGCGCTTCCTGATCGTCCCCGTCGATTCATCGGCGGCGAGGATCCCCTTGCCGGGCGCGACCATGGCAAGGGCGGTGGTGTTCAGTGCGGAGAGATTCATGCGTGGCTCCAGACACCTGCCCTGCCCATCAAAATAGACGGTTCTCGGGCGGTTGCCGAGCAAACATTGGCCGCAGGTAAGGCAGCCTCTCGGAGAGGTGAAGGAGAGGTTGCTGCTCGCTGCTCGCTGCCTGGGTGATCTCTCACCCCGCGGCGGTCTGCTCCCCTCCCCCTTGCGGGGAGGGGTCGGGGGTGGGGGTCTTCGGGCGCTGAATTCAGCGAGATGCGACCGAAATCCTCAACGATCAACTGTCGAATGTTTGCGATGACGATCACGCGTCCACGCTGCTCGTCATCGAGTTCGCCGATGCGCGGTATCGAGTGGATCATTGATAGCTCGACTCGGGGACCCCCACCCCCGACCCCTCCCCGCAAGGGGGAGGGGAGCTCACTGCCGCTGTCGCGACGATTGCGGTTCTTAACGAAGCGCTGCGAAGCGAGTAGTCGCTCACGCCACCTTCGGATCGAGCTCGCCCTTGGCGTAGCGCTTGGCCATTTCCGCGGTGGTCAATACGCGCTTGATCTTGCCGGCCTGGCCCGCGGTGTTGAACTCCTCGAAGCGCTGCTTGCAGAGCTTGGTCATCGCTTCCATCGCCGGCTTCAGGTACTTGCGCGGATCGAACTCTTCCGGGTGCTGCGACAGCACCTTGCGGATCTGGCCGGTCATCGCCATGCGGTTGTCGGTGTCGATGTTGATCTTGCGCACGCCGTTCTTGATGCCGCGCTGGATCTCGGCGACCGGCACGCCCCAGGTCGGCTTCATCTTGCCGCCGAAGGAGTTGATGATCTCCTGCAGGTCCTGCGGCACCGACGATGAGCCGTGCATCACGAGATGCGTGTTCGGCAGCTTGCGGTGGATCTCCTCGATCACGTTCATGGCGAGGATGTCGCCGTCCGGCTTGCGCGTGAACTTGTAGGCGCCGTGCGAGGTGCCCATGGCGATCGCGAGCGCGTCGACCTTGGTCTCCTGGACGAACTTCACGGCCTCGTCGGGATTGGTCAGCAACTGGTCGTGCGACAGCTTGCCCTCGGCGCCGTGGCCGTCTTCCTTGTCGCCCATGCCGGTCTCGAGCGAGCCGAGCACGCCGAGCTCGCCCTCGACCGAGATGCCGCCGAGATGCGCCATCGTCGTCACGGTCCTGGTGACGCCGACATTGTACTCCCAGTCGCCGGGGGTCTTGCCGTCGGCCTTCAGCGAGCCGTCCATCATCACCGAGGTGAAGCCGGACTGGATCGCGGTCATGCAGGTCGCCGGCTCGTTGCCGTGGTCGAGATGCACGCAGATCGGGATCTGCGGATAGATCTCGGTCAGCGCGTCCATCATGTGCTTGAGCATGACGTCGTTGGCATAGGCGCGAGCGCCGCGCGAGGCCTGGATGATGACAGGCGACTCCGTCGAGCTCGCCGCTTCCATGATGGCCAGCGCCTGTTCCATGTTGTTGATGTTGAAGGCCGGGACGCCGTAATCGTGCTCCGCCGCGTGATCGAGCAATTGACGCAACGTAATACGGGCCATGTCTGGAACTCCCTGGGATAAGAATTGGACCGTGCGGCTGACGCACGCGTCGAAACGGCTGCACCGTGCATAACGCGGTGGTGAACGGAATCCAAGGGTGGCGGAGACGCAGGCCGAAGGAGAGGGCGTCAGGCGGTGCCTAAAGGTTAGTACCGACGCGAGCGCCGCAAGCCGACAACGTCGGATCAGCTCTTCCTGGCTTCAAGAGCGGCGATACGCTCCTCAACCTCGGTGACACGCTCGTCGAAGTCGCTGGCGGCTGCGCGCATCATGACCAGCATGCCGGCGGAATCGCGCCGCTGCTTGCGGATCAAACCTTCCATCCGGTCGTGCTCGGCGCGATTGTCCTGCCGGAATTGTCCGATCTCTGATCGGAGCGCAGCAATGCTCTCCTGAATCTTGATCAGGATCGAGTGGACAGCAGCTGTCGGGGTCTCGGCCATGAATGGAACATAACAGAAACATCCATGGCCGACAAGCTCCGAGTCTCAGGCTTTCAGCACCTCAACGCCGGGCAGCGGCTTGCCTTCCATCCATTCCAGGAAGGCGCCGCCCGCGGTCGAGACGTAGCTGAAATCGCCGGCCACGCCGGCCTGGTTGAGGGCTGCGACGGTGTCGCCGCCGCCGGCCACCGAGATCAGCTTCTTGGCCTTGGTGCGCTCGGCCGCATGCTTGGCGGCGACCATGGTGCCGCGGTCGAACGGCGTGAGCTCGAAGGCGCCGACCGGGCCGTTCCAGACCAGGGTCGCGGCGTCATCGATCGCGGCATGGATGCGCGCGGTCGATTGCGGGCCGACGTCGAGGATCATGCTGTCAGGCGGGATCGCGTCGAGGCCGTAGGCGAACGACGGCGAGTTGGCCGCGAAGTGGAACGACACGGTGGCGTCGACGGGCAGGATGATGGCGCAGTTCGACGCCTCCGCCTTGTCCATGATCCGCAGTGCGGTGGCGGCGAGATCCTTCTCGGCCAGCGACTTGCCGATCTGCACGCCCTGCGCATGCAGGAACGTGTTGGCCATGCCGCCGCCGATGACGAGCGCGTCGACCTTGGTGACGAGGTTCTCCAGGAGGTCGATCTTGGTCGAGACTTTGGCGCCGCCGACGATCGCGATCACCGGCTTGGCGGGCCGGCCCAGCGCCTTGTCGAGCGCGTCGAGCTCGGCCTGCATGGTGCGGCCGGCATAGGCCGGCAGCTTGTGGCCGAGGCCCTCAGTCGAGGCGTGGGCGCGGTGCGCGGCCGAGAACGCGTCGTTGACCCAGATGTCACCGAGCTTGGCGAGCTCGGCGACGAAGGCCGGATCGTTCTTCTCTTCCTCTTTGTGGAAGCGGGTGTTCTCAAGGCACAGCACATCGCCGTCTTTCATCGCGGCGATCGCGTTTGCCGCCGGCTCGCCGATGCAATCATCGGCGAAGGCGACCGGGCGCTTGATCACTTGCGACAGCGCCGCCGCGACGGGCTTCAGCGAGTCCTTGGCGTCGCGGCCCTTCGGCCGGCCGAAATGCGCGAGCAGGATGACCTTGCCGCCCTTGGTCGCGATCTCGTTGATGGTCGGCGCGACGCGCTCCAGGCGCGTGGCGTCGGTGACGTGGCCATTCTCCATGGGCACGTTGAGATCGACGCGCAGCAGCACGCGCTTGCCTTTGACATCGACGTCGTCGAGGGTTCGGAATTGTTTCATGTCATGCTCGCTTGTTCGCGGAGGTCATGAGGAGCCGGCGCCAAGCGGCGGCTCCGGTGTCGAATCCTGCCGAGATGTAACCTTGCTACCTTGGCGCACGCCATACGCGATCAAGCCGATCATCAGGATCACGCCGGGAATTCCGAGCCAGTGCGGAAGGGTCATGATGCTCTCTTGAGCCGTCATTCCGGGACGGTCCGCAGGACCGAACCCGGAATATCGAGATTCCGGGTTCGCCTCTGCGAGGCGCCCCGGAATGACTGGGAGAGGCTTACAGCAGCTTGCCCATCGCGACGGCCGTGTCGGCCATGCGGTTCGAGAAGCCCCACTCGTTGTCGTACCAGGACATCACGCGCACGAGGTTGCCGTTCATGACCTTGGTCTGGTCCATGTGGAACGTCGAGGAGTGCGGGTCGTGGTTGAAGTCGATCGAGACGTTCGGCGCATTGGTGTAGCCGAGCACGCCCTTGAGCTCCTGCTCGGCGGCGCGCTTGATCGCCTCGTTGATCTCCTTAGGCTCGGTGTTGCGCTTGGCGACGATCTTGAGGTCGACCACCGAGACGTTCGGCGTCGGCACGCGGATCGCGACGCCGTCGAGCTTGCCCTTCAGCTCGGGGAGCACCAGGCCGATCGCCTTGGCGGCGCCGGTCGAGGTCGGGATCATCGACATCGCCGCCGCGCGGCCGCGATAGAGATCCTTGTGCATCGTGTCGAGCGTCGGCTGGTCGCCGGTGTAGGCATGGATCGTGGTCATGAAGCCGGTCTCGATGCCGACGGTGTCGTTCAGCACCTTGGCGACCGGCGCCAGGCAGTTGGTGGTGCACGAGCCGTTGGAGACGACGAGATGGTCCTTCGTCAGCGTCGTGTGGTTGACGCCGTAGACGATGGTGGCGTCGGCGCCGTCGGCCGGGGCCGAGACCAGCACGCGCTTGGCGCCGGCGGTGAGATGCGCGGAGGCCTTGTCCTTGGAGGTGAAGATGCCGGTGCATTCCAGCGCGATGTCGACGCCGAGGTCCTTCCACGGCAGCTTCGACGGATCACGCTCGGCGGTGACCTTGATCTTGCCGCTGCCGATATCGATGCTGTCGCCGTCGACCGTCACGGTATGGGGGAAACGGCCGTGCACGCTGTCGAAGCGCAGCAGGTGGGCATTGGTCTCGACCGGGCCGAGATCGTTGATGCCGACCACCACGATGTCCTTGCGACCCGATTCCGCGATGGCGCGCAGAACGTTGCGGCCGATGCGGCCAAACCCGTTGATCCCGACCCGGACTGCCATGTTCGTCTCCTTCAATGACGTTTCTCGTCCCCCGCAGCCGCCCCTGGCGAAGGGCTCTACGAGGGTTTGGACCTGGTGACGCCCGGTTCTGCCGGGCGGGAGCGGACGATATGCGCCTTTGGTAGTCCTTTTTTTGCGTCCGCTCAACCGTCGCGAATCAGTTGGACGCGCGGGGCTCTCGCTGTGGTGAACCGCCGCGCGATGTCTGGGATGCTTTACGCCAGCCGCTGCACCGCCGCCTCGACGGCCGCCTCGGCGGTGATGCCGAAATGCTTGTAGAGCTCCTTGGCGGGACCGCTCTCGCCGAACGAATGCATGCCGATGAAGACGCCGTCCTGGCCGATCACGGCGTCCCAACCCCAGCGCACCGCGGCTTCGATCGCGATCTTGACCGGCGCGTTGCCGATGATCTTGGCCTTCGCCTCGGCCGGCTGCTCCAAGAGCAGCTCCAGAGACGGCACCGACACGACGCGGGCGGGGATGCCGCGCTCGGCGAGCTGCTTCTGCGCGGCCACCGCGATCTCGACCTCGGAGCCGGTGGCGAACAGCGACACCTTGGCCTCGCCCTGCGCTGCGACCAGCTCATAGCCGCCATGACCGCAGGGATTGTCTGATGGCGCCGATGTGCGGAGCTGCGGCAGGTTCTGCCGCGTCAGCGCCAGCACGGTTGGGCCGTTGGTACGGTTGAGCGCCAGCTCCCAGCACTCGGCGGTCTCGACCGCGTCGGCCGGGCGGAACACGCGCATGTTCGGGATCGCGCGCAAGGCGGCGAGATGCTCGACCGGCTGGTGCGTCGGGCCGTCCTCGCCGAGACCGATGGAATCGTGCGTCAGCACGTAGACGACGCCGGCGCCCATCAGCGCCGATAGCCTGATAGCGCCGCGGGCGTAGTCGGAGAACACCAGGAAGGTGGCGCCGTTCGGCGCGAAACCGCCATGCAGGAAGATGCCGTTCATGGCCGCAGCCATGCCGTGCTCGCGGATGCCGTAATGGATGAAGCGGCCCTTCGGCGTCTTGGCCGAGAACGAGGTGGCCGATTTCGCCTTGTTGTTGTTGGAGCCGGTGAGGTCGGCGGAGCCGGCCACGAATTCGAACGGCATCGCCGCGGCGATCACTTCGATCGCCGCTTCCGACGATTTGCGGGTGGCGATGTTGAGCGGATTTTCCAGCAGCGCCTTCTTGTGGTCCTTCAGCGCCTTTGCCAGCGCGGCGGGACGCTCGTGGCGCAGCCGGCGTTCGAACTCGGAGCGCTTGCGCGGGCCCATCTCGCCGAGCCGGGTCTCCCACTCGGTGCGGGCAGCCGCGCCGCGGCGGCCGGCCTCACGCCAGGCGGCGAGCACGTCGTCGGGCACGGAGAACGGCTCCTGCGAAATGCCGAGCTTCTCCTTGGCGCCCTTCAGCTCCTCGGCGCCGAGCGCCTCGCCATGCACCTTGGAGGTGCCGGCCTTGGTCGGCGCGCCGTAGCCGATTGTGGTCTTGCAGGCGATCAGCGACGGCTTCGAGGACTTCTGTGCCCGAGCGATCGCGGCGGCAATCGCCTCCGGGTCATGGCCGTCGATCAGCTCGGCGGCCCAGCCGCAGGCCTTGAAGCGCTTCACCTGGTCGACCGAGTCGGCGATCGACAGCGGGCCGTCGATCGAGATGCCGTTGTCATCCCACAGCACGATCAGCTTGTTGAGCTTCCAGTGCCCGGCCATCGCAATCGCTTCCTGGGAGATGCCCTCCATCAGGTCGCCGTCCGAGGCCAGCACGTAGGTGTGATGGTCGACGATCTTCTTGCCGTACTCCGCCTGCAGCATCTTCTCGGCCAGCGCCATGCCGACCGCGGTGGAAATGCCCTGGCCGAGCGGGCCGGTGGTGGTCTCGATGCCCTTGGTGCGGAAATTCTCCGGATGGCCCGGCGTGAGCGAATCGACCTGGCGGAAGCGCTTGATCTGGTCGAGCGTCATCTCCTCGTTGCCGGTCAGATACAGCAGCGCGTAGAGCAGCATCGACCCGTGGCCGGCCGACAATACAAAGCGGTCGCGGTCCGGCCAGGCGGGCGCGGCCGCATCATATTTCAGCACGCGGGTGAACAGCACGGTGGCGACGTCGGCGGCGCCCATCGGCAGGCCGGGATGACCCGATTTCGCCTTTTCGACGGCGTCCATTGCGAGCGCGCGGATGGCATTGGCCATGCGGGAGTGATCGACCTGCGTCATGCTGGAATCCGTCCAAACGTGAAATGCTGATGACAGGAGAGCCGCCGGTATCGCTGGCGGGCCGGGATTTTGCGGCTGATTAGCACCTCAGTTCCGGGAATCAAAGGCAATGCAACGTCCCGGGCGTCCCAAAAGTTGCTTAGTAGTGCATAGTTTCGGCCGAGCGTTGCGCTTGGCTCGCCCAGCACGTAAGATTCTCCCCCTAAGCGCTTGCCGGACAGCGGCTTTTGTCGCAATCCGGGCGTGGTGGAAGGGCCTCGCATCCGTGTCATGAACGATCACCCTGCCAATCTTGCCGGCCAGGTGGAACCCGGCGCTGCCGATCTGGAGGCGGCGACGCGGCGCCTCATGACGGCGCTCGACGCGCTGGAGAGCGCGGTCGAGCGGCGTCGCGAGGCCGATCGCGACGAGGACGAACTGGCGACGCGGATCCAGGCGCTCGGCGCCGACCGCTCGCGCCTCGCCGACGAGCTCGACGGTTCCCTGATGAAGACGCGCCGGCTGGAGCGCACCAACCGCGAGATCGCCGAACGGCTCGACACCGCGATCGGCACCATCCGCGCAGTGCTCAATGGCGCCGGGCAGGACGGCGCTCATGACGACGAGGATGACGAATGAGCCACATCAACGTCACCATCAACGGCCGCCAATATCGCATGGCCTGCGAGGAGGGCCAGGAGCTGCGGCTGCTCAAGCTCGCAGAGAGTCTCGAGACGCGCATCACCAATCTACGCGGCAAGTTCGGCGAGATCGGCGACGCGCGGTTGACGGTGATGGCCGCGCTCACCGTCTGCGACGAACTGATCGACGCCAATCAGCGTGTGCAGACATTGGAGCAGGAGCTCGAAAGCCTGCGCAACGTTCGCAGCCAGTCCGCCGACCGCGCCCGCGCCACGCAGGTCGCGGTGGCGAAGGCCCTGAACGCCGCGGCCGAGCGCATCGAGCGCACCACGCAGGTGCTGAACCGCACCATCGGCGGTGGGGTGGCGATCGGGTAGGGCAGGCGAACTAATAAATCTTGGTTTTGCGCGATCTCTGTCGACTTGCTCCGTCATTGCGAGCGCAGCGAAGCAATCCAGGGCCGAGCAAGGACTCTGGATTACTTCGCTGCGCTCGCAATGACGATCGTAGTCAGAGCTGCGCCTCGATCGCTGCCTTGTCGATGACCGACCACACTTGCGCGATCCTGCCATCGCGGAATTCGTAGAACACGTTCTCGCTGAAGGCGACGCGCCGGCCGTTCACGGGCAGGCCGAGGAATTCGCCCTTCGGCGTGCAGTCGAAGTCCAGCCGGCTCGCGATGCGCGGCGGGTCGGACAGCAGCAGGCCGATGTTGAAGCGGAGATCGGGAATGTCGGCGAAGTTGCCGATCAGCATGTCGCGATAGCCGGTCAGTCCGAGCTCTCGGCCATTGTGGATGACGCGCTCATGCACGACATCGCCAAGCGCCGGCCAGGCCTGCGCATTCAGGCAGACGATATAGGCGCGATAGTAATTGGCGAGCTCGGCTGCGGTCATCGGCTGCGCTTCATTCGGAACGAGAATGGGCCAACCTCTCGCAAGGGCAACGGTTCCGGGGACGTGATCAGAGACCTTCCAGGATCAGTGCGATCAGCTCCAACGGAAATGCTGCGGCCAGCGCGCCGATGACCAGGCCGACAAGGCCCAGCACCACCGCGCCGATCCAGCCGCCGGAGTGAAGGCCAACGGCGACGCCCACGAATGCTCCGGTGGCCACCGCACACACAGCCCAGATCGCGTGAACGACCCGTCCGATCGCCTTCAGCATGCGTGACCTCGCGTAGCAGCGGGCCTCACCCGTCCCCCAATCATGGGTCTTGCCACACGGCGATTGTGCAGCAGCGAATGCGATCACATCGGCGCGATGCGTCGTGTTGCGAGCGCTTGTCGTTCGCTGCGTGCTGCCCTACTCCTGAGGCAGGCGGACATCGTCGAATCCCGTGACCACAAGCGGGATCGTGTCCGCCTCAGGGAGGTGCTCTTGAACAGACTGATCCTCGCGGCGGCCGCCGCGGCCGTCACCGCGCTCGCCACGCCGCTCGCCGCCGCGCCGCTGCCCGAAGCCAAACCGGACGAGGTCGGCTTTTCGCAATCCGGCCTTGCCCGCATGGACGATTTCTTCGCCCGCGAGATCGCGGCCAAGCGTGTGCCCGGCGCGGTCGTCGCGATCGCCCGTGACGGCAGACTGGTGCACTACAAGGCCTATGGCCAGCTCGATCCGGTCAAGGGCACGCCGATGCCGCTGGACGCGATCTTCGCGCTGGCGTCGATGACCAAGCCGATGGCGGCGGTGGCGGGGCTCACCCTGATGGAGCAGGGCAGGCTGCCGCTGCAGGCGAAGCTCGCCGACTACTATCCCGCGTTCACCGACATGAAGGTCGGCGTGGTGCAGGAGAACGGCGCGCTGCAAATGGTGCCGCAGGCGAGGCCGATCCTGATCCACGATCTCTATCGCCACACCTCGGGCCTGATGTATGGCGGCCGGCCCGACAGCGCGAGCCCCGTGGCGCGGCTCTATCCAGACGGCATCGCGCCGGCGATCGAGGGCGACACCCAGGCCTTCATCGAGCGCCTGACCAAACTGCCGCTGGCGCATCAGCCGGGGACGCAGTTCGAATATGGCTTCTCGATCGACGTGCTCGGCGCCGTCGTCGAGAAGGTCAGCGAGCAGCGGCTCGGCGAATATCTGTCGAACAACGTCTGGAAGCCGCTCGGCATGCAGGACGCGACGTTCGCGCCGACAGACGCCCAGCGGCCGCGTCTGGCGCGGCCGTTCCCGAACGATCCGCTGACCGGCAAACCGCAGGCGATCAGGCTTCTGGACGTCACGACGAAGTCGGACTGCGGCGGCGCCTGCTCGTTCGCCACCATCGGCGACTACATCCGCTTCGGCCAGATGCTGCTCAATGGCGGCGAGCTCGATGGCGCGCGGATCCTCAGCCCGAAGACGGTGCACCACATGACCTCGAACCATCTCGGGCCCGAGATCAAGAACACGGTGGCCAACATCGAGCCGCATCGCGCCGGCTTCGGCTTTGGACTGAGCGTCGCCGTGCGGACCAGCGAAGGCCTGTCGGCGGTGCCCGGCAATCCCGGCGAGTTCAGCTGGAATGGCGCCTTCGGCACGCAGTTCTTCTGCGATCCCAAGGAGCGGCTCGTGGTGGTGGTCGGCACGGCCGCTCCCGGCGATCTGCGCAAATATTATCGCGAGCAGGTGCAGGACATCGTCTACGGCGCCATGGTAAAGTAGCGCATGCTCACCGTACATCATCTCGGCAAGTCCCAATCCGAACGCATCGTCTGGCTCTGCGAGGAGCTGGAGATTTCCTACGAGTTGAAATGCTACACGCGCGACGCCAGGACCATCCTGGCGCCGGCGGAGTACAAGGCGCTGCATCCGATCGGCGCCGCGCCGGTCATCACCGATGGTGATCTCGTGCTCGCCGAATCCGGCGCCGTGGTCGAGTACATCCTCGCGAAATACGGCCAGGGCCGGCTGCGGCCGGGGCCCGAGGATGCGAACTTCGCGGCGTATCTCTATTGGTTCCACTTCGCCAACGGCACGTTGCAGGCCGCGATGGGGCGCGTGATGATCCTCAACCGGCTCAACCTGCCGGACGACAATCCGCTGCTCGGCGCCATGCGCGCACGGCTCGGCCTCGCCTTCGCCGCCGTCGAGACCCGCTGCGGCGAGGCCGACTATCTCGCGGGCGACGCGCTCACCGCCGCTGACATCATGTCGGTGTTCTCACTCACCACCATGCGCTACTTCCTGCCCTACGATCTCGGACCCTATCCCAACATCCGCGCCTACCTGTCGCGGATCGCCGCCCGCCCGGCCTATCAGCGGGCGATGGCGAAGGGTGACCCGGGGATGGAGTTGCTGTTGAGCTGATCGAGCACGGCCGCACCTCGCTTCTGCACGGCGACTATCTGTGACTCTTTCTTGCAGGGCGACGCAGAGCGCGGCACGACCGGTCAGCTCCCTCTCCCTGTGAAGAACGGGGAGAGGGAGCTGACTGCCCGAGCCGCTGTTACCGTCTACTCCTCACTTCTGCCGCTTGCGGCTCCATTCCAGGAATGAGCGGTACAGCTCCTCCTTCTCGGCCTTGGAGGTCGGCGCCTTCGCCTGCGAGGCGAGGAAGGCTTCGAAGCGCTCCTGCTGCGCGAGGCTGCCGGGCGCGGCCGGGGTGAGGCCGACATCGGCTTCCTTCCGCATCCGCTCCAGCACGGTGTCGACGTAAGGATAGCGCTGCCAGCCCGGCACCTGCGCCTCGAGATTGAGGTCCTTCCAGCCGGGATGGAACGGCGGCTGCTGCAGCCGCGTGAGGTTGGTGAACAGCGTGTCGACGAAGCGGTTGACGCGGTCGGCGCGGTCGCTGCCGGGCTTCCAATTGTACACCGCCAGCACCGAGGGGACGGCGATGGTCTCCACCGCGGTGTCCGGCGCCACCAGCCCGGGATAAGTCTCCGCCTTGATACTGGTCGGATAGTAGAAGTCCGCGAACTGCTGCGTATACGGCACCGGCACGAAGTGGAATCCCGGATCGGACTTCTTGCCGCTGAACAGCTCGCCTGGCTTGGAGGCGACATACACCATCGCGGCGATCTCGCCCTTGTGCAGCTTTTCCAGCGCGACCGGACCGCCGACGGGCACGGTCTCGATGTCGATGCCGAGCCGCCGGAAGATCAGCGGTCCGGTGTGCGCGGCGGCCACCCCCGAGGTGCCGACCGCGATCTTCTGGCCCTTGAGATCCTGCAGCGTCTTGAACTCCTCGCGCGCATAGATGTGCACGTCGGAGATGAAGAAGCGCAGCACGTAGCGGATGCGGTCGTTGATGTTCGAGAGCCCGGCCTGCTTGGCATAGAAGTCGAAGGCGTCGGCATAGGTGATGCCGACATCGACGCCGCGCAGATACAGGAGGTCAGCGATGTTCGACGTCGTCCCGCGCGTCACCATCGGGATCAGGCGCATGTTGTCGCCGTCATCCATCGTCCGCGCCATTTCGCTGGCGAAGCGGACGAAGCCGCCGTCCGGCAGGCCGGCGGCGAGTCCCACGGTCCATTGATTCATCCGCGCCTTGATCGCGACCTCGTCCGACGCGCTGCGCGGCTCGGCCGCGCGGGCCTCGATGATCCGCGGCTCGACGGCACGCCGGTCCGGCGCGCGCGCGGGCTTCAGCGACAGTGGCGCCGCAGGCTGGTCCTGCGCGAGCGCGACGGTCTGGGCGGTGAACAGGACAGCAGAGGTCATTGCCAGCGCCATCAGCGCTGGGCCAGCGAACGTTCGACGCATGATGTTAGTCCCCGATCGCGTCTGCCCCCGCGAGCAGACTGGCTTTAGATTTTCAATCTAAGGTCGTATATCTGTGCGACATAAACCTGGCGGATTTGGGGCGACAACTACCTAGGGTTTCAGGTAGCTCCAGCCGCTCTCCTGCAGCTCCATCAATCGCACGGCGCCGGACGGCACCAGGCTCGCCTCAGAGACGATCGCGATCGGATGCCCCTCGCGCTTCTCCATGCCGCGCTTGGTGATGTTGCAGGCGGAGAACCTGATCTTGGCGGGAAAGCTGAGCTCGGCGATCTGCTTGACCCGGTCTTTCACCGGCGACGTGTCTTCGCGCAGCATGTTCAGGCCGGGTCCGTAGGTGACGAGCTCGATCTCGACCTCCTCGCCCTTCTCCTTGAACGTCTCCATGATGTTGGTGGCGTTGTTGAGCGCCAGATTCATCACCGCGGGATCGTTCTGATCGACCTGAATCGCGACGCGGTGAATCTTGACGTCGGCAGCGGGGCTCGCACCCGCCGATGCGATCAGCAGCACGCAGGCCGCCGTGAGAGCTTTGAGTTCGAAGCGCATGCCAGGACTCCAGTGTACGCAACAGGAATGCACGATAACAGGCATTGGATGTAGTTAAGATTTTCTACAACCTCCGCTGCCAACCGATGAGCCCCAATCATGGCGAGACTATGCGCAATCGACGCGGCGTTGCCGCGTGGGCGCCGCGATGATGCTGGCGGGTGATCACGCGCGATTGCCCAGGGCTGGGGAATGTCGTGTGTGCCACCGCCCTCGCCATGCACACGCTGTCGTCAAGGCGGGCGCAGGGACCCATATCCACCGCTATTAGTTGGCTGCACTCAACGACTGCCATCGTGCCATTATGGATGGATTCCGCGGTGATCCGGCGTTCGCCGGGATGACGGCGGAGTGTTGGAATCCGTCATGGACGATCAATGCACGCAGCTCATCTCCCGACGGCCCGTCGGGCCATCTGCGCATGTCGGTCATGCGCCAACTGCCCGTCGCGTTACGATGTCGCAGCCGGCCTCACTTGTCGTGTCGGGCAAATCAGGTCGATGCTCTCGCTCGTCCTGCTGTCGCATGAGGGGCGTGTCGCGACCGTCACGAGACGTTGGCAGTGGGATGCGATGGGCGTGGGTCGACGCAGCGTGAAGCGATTTGCGCGGACGAACGGCGAGGCACGACCGGTCAAGTCGCGTGGTCCTGACACCCCGATGCTGGTGTCCAGCATGATGCGCGTGAGCGCGTCGTGCGACATGGTGGCCAACAAGCCCGGCGCACCAGGGAGATCGCGAAGCAGCCGTTCAACCATCGCGCAGGGGAGGCCGGGCGAGTCCGGCTGCACCTGTGGTACCTGCCGCCTGCATTTTTTTCGCAGGCGGGCCATGGGCGTCAGCCGACGCCCGGCCTTCCCTGCGCCCTCTGTTGGAAGAGGGCGATCTCGATGACCCACTCGGACGCAAAGCGCCGCGAGAGTGCGAAGCCATGCCTGAAGCGGTCATTGGGATGTGCCCGTCGGAGGACGCGGAGATGATGAGGTCGAACGGTTTCGCCCAGTCCAGTGCCCGCGCCAGCGGGGCCTCATGGTTCGAGACGCGCCGCCGCGGGCACCTGTCGCGAGGCGGGCTACGGAGCACGGCGCTCCTCACCATGAGGGTCTGGCACCCAGCGGCGTCCTGCACACCGACCATGAACATGCCGAGAGAGGCGTTCGTGGACAGCCGCGTTATTCGGTCTCATGCTCCTTCGTCCCGCACGTTCTTGACCCTCACCCTGAGGAGCCCGCCGGAGGCGGGCGTCTCGAAGGGCGAGGCCCACGTCGTGGCCTCATGGTTCGAGACGCGCCGCAAGGCCGGCGCTCTTCGCCATCACGGGCAAGCGGTGAGGGCGGCTGTCGCCCCTCCATCCCGTCCCGTGGCTTCACAGAAGCTGGCAAAATCACCGCACCATGGTTACATTGCCCCGGCGAGGCTGCGACGCGCGTCCGGAACCAACATATCCCCGGGGCCTTATCGATCCTTAAGGGAACTGTCCCTGGCCAGGTCCGTGGACCTGGACATATGGTGCCCACCTACTTTCGTAGGGAACTCCGGGATCGAGCGTTTCAACGGCGATTGCGGCTTCGCTCTGATCTCTTGTCCAGTCCTCCCCGGTTGCCGACCTGCCGCGTTTGACGACAACGTCCGAATGCCCGCGCCCGCGCGTCCCAACGGAGGTCGCCTCGCATGCCGATGAAGGCCGCTCAGCATACCAAGCAGCAGCTTCGCGCGGCCGCCCTCGCCGCGCGTGACGCGCTCAGCGAGGAGGCCAGGTCCGCCGCCGCGGAGGCCATCGCCGCTCGCGGCCTGCCGTTCGCGCTCAAGCCGGGCGCGGTGGTCTCCGGCTACGCGCCGATTCGCAACGAGCTCGATCCGATGCCGCTGATGCGCGCGCTGGCCGGGCAGGGGGCGCGGCTCGCGCTGCCGGTGGTGCTGGCGCGCGGCCATTCGCTGTCGTTTCGCGCCTACGCGCCGGGTGACCGGTTGACGCTCGGCGCGCTTGGCATCCCCGAGCCGTCACCCGTCGCGGCCGAGCTGGTGCCGGACATCATGCTGGTGCCGCTCGCCGCGTTCGACCGCACCGGTCATCGCATCGGCTATGGCGGCGGCTATTACGATTACACCTTTTCGCACCTGCGGAAGTCGCATCACGTGATCGGCGTCGGCCTCGGCTTCGCCGTGCAGGAAACCGAGGAGGTCCCGGCCTTGGCCCACGACGCCGCGCTGGATTATGTGCTAACCGAGCGCGAGACCTTGGATTTCCGGAGCATTTGAGTTGCGCATTCTCTTCGTCGGCGACGTCGTCGGCCGGGCCGGCCGCAGCGCCGTCACAGACCATCTTCCTGGCCTGATCCGTGACTGGCGGCTCGATCTCGTCATCGTCAATGGCGAGAACGCGGCCGGCGGCTTCGGCATCACCGAGGCGATCTATCAGGAGCTGGTCGATGCCGGCGCCGACGCCGTCACGCTCGGCAACCATTCCTGGGACCAGCGCGAGGCGCTGGTGTTCATCGAGCGCGCGCCACGCCTGGTGCGGCCTGCAAACTATCCGCCGGGGACGCCCGGCCGTGGTGCGGCGCTGGTCGAGGCCAAGACCGGCGCCCGCGCGCTGGTGGTCAACGTGCTCGGACGCGTGTTCATGACGCCGTTCGATGATCCGTTCGCGGCCATCGCGCGCGAGATCGGCGCCTGTCCGCTGCGCGAGGCGGCCGATGCGATCGTGGTCGATGTGCATTGCGAGGCCACGAGCGAGAAGCAGGGCTTCGGCCATTTCTGCGACGGCCGCGTCAGCCTCGTCGTCGGCACCCACACCCACGTGCCCACGGCCGATCACCAGATCCTGCCGGGTGGCACGGCCTACATGACCGACGCCGGCATGACTGGAGACTACGACTCCATCATCGGCATGCAGAAGGACGAGCCGCTGCGCCGCTTCCAGTCTGGCATCCCGTCGGCACGGTTCGAGCCGGCGATGGGCGAGGCGACCTTGAGCGGCGTCGCGGTCGAGACCGACGACAGGACGGGCCTGGCGGAGAGGATCGCGCCGGTGCGCATCGGCGGCCGGCTGTCACAGACCAAGCCGTCGTTCTGGGGCGCCTGAGGCAGTGCGAGCGAGGCGTGGGACCGATGCTTCGCCTCGTCTCACAATTTGTAGGCGGTGCGGAAGCCGCCCCAATGCCGGCCGCGGATGCGAATGGGGACATCGATCTCGCGCATCATGACGGTGTTGCCGTTGCCCATGTCGCGCGCGTAGCTCTGGATCAGATAGGGCCGCTGGTTGCGTCCGGCCGCAAGGCCCGCGGGATCGTTGAAGATGCGGCGGTTGCGGCTGTTGGCGGTGTTGAAGGCGACATCGCCCGGCCGCTGCGGATGCGAGTAGATTTTGTTGTGCACCGGCAGATAGCCGTTGCGATCGATCGCGACGCAGAACGCCATGCGCTGATCCCGGGCCAGGAACGCCTCCTGGAAGGCGGGCAGCGCGCGCTCGGCCCAGTCGAGGATGCGGCTGCGGTGCTGCTGCGGATTGGTGCCGGCGATCTCGACATAGTTGGTGTCGAACATGTCCTCGAGCGTGATCTCGCCGCGCGCGACGGCGCTCTCGAAGATGCGGTTGAGCTCGGTGCCGGCCTCCATGGCGCGGGCGACGAACTCGTTGTTCTCCTCGTGCAGCGCCCAGAGCTTGTCCTCGATCTTCTCGCGCAGCTCCGCGCCCGGCGCATCGAACCGCGCCTGCGCGCCGGCCTTGACATGCTCGGTGATAACAAGCCGGCACGGACCGACATCCTCCAGCACGGCGTCGAACCGTTCGTTCACGGGCAATCGGCTCGCCTCGGACCCGGTGATCAGCACGCCGTCATTGGAGATCTCGTAGACCGGCGCGCTGATCGTGCGCCCGCCCGACTTGATCTCGAGCTTGAGATGGCAGGGCAGGCGCTCGCTGCCGCTGCGCGCGGTGCGGTCGCCCTGGCGGAGCAGCACGGCGCAGCGGGCCTTCAGCTTCTGGGCGTACATGGTCACCGCGCGGCCGGCGCTGGTGACGCGCTCGCCATAGCTCTCGGCCTGCTGCGTGGCGCTGCCGATGTCGGCGGCGCTGTCGACGACCGAGGAGATGAATTGCGAGGCCTGCGCGGCATTCTGCGACATCTCGCCGGTGGTCTGGTTCTGCTCGGCCACCGCGCCGTTGACATTGGTGAAGACCGGCCGGATTGCCTCGATCGCCTGCGCAATACGATGCACCGCATCGGCGGAGCCGGCCGCGTCCCGCTGCAGCGCCTCGATCTTGCGGGTGATCTCCTCGGTCGCGTTCTGGGTCTGCACCGCCAGCGCCTTGACCTCGGTCGCGACCACCGCGAAGCCGCGGCCGGCCTCGCCGGCCCGGGCGGCCTCGATCGTCGAGTTGAGCGCAAGAAGCGTGGTCTGGCGGGCAATCTGCGAGATCAGATTGACGACGTTGCCGATCGCGGCCGAGGATTCGCGCAGCCGGTCGACATTGTCGCGCGCCTCGCGGGCGGCGGCGCTGGCCTGGTCGGCGAGCTGGCCGGCGTCCTGGACCTGGGCGCGGATGCCATGGGCGGATTGGGTCACCTTCTCGGCGGCCTGGGCGAAGGTCGTGGCCGTGCCCTGCGCGGCGCTGCTGCGCCCGCTCAGCGCGTCGGCGCGCTGGCGGATGTCGGTCAGCGTGCCCGCGGTCGCCTCGGCGCCGCTGGCGACCGCATTGGCGGCGCGCTCAAGCTGGCGGATCATGCCGCCGAGCTCGAGCTCCAGGAGGTCGAGAATGGCCTTGGCCGAATCGTCCGGCGCTGCCGCCGGCTCGGGCGCGGCGACCGGTTTCGGCTCGACCACCTGCACGGGGGCAGGGGCACGTCTTGCAAGGAAAGCAAACGCCATTGGGGTGGACCCCTGGTCGCGCGTGAAAAGGTGCGGGTGCGCGGTATCCTTGCACTTGACAGTGAAGCCATGGTTAACAATTGGCTTATGGGGCAAGGTGGCGCAGGGATCCCCCGGGGGACCGCTCACCCCCCTTGAAACCACCCCAAATCTTTGATTTTGACGATTCCCGGCCTATAAGGCCGCGCTTCCCCACTGACCTCCAGACGATTGCAAGAGATCTCGCATGGCCGGCCATTCCCAATTCAAGAACATCATGCATCGCAAGGGCCGGCAGGATGCGATGAAGTCCAAGCTGTTCGGCAAGCTGGCGCGCGAAATCACCGTCGCCGCCAAGCTGGGCACGCCGGACCCGGCGATGAACCCGCGCCTGCGCGCCGCCGTGGTCGCCGCCCGCGCCGAGAACATGCCGAAGGACAATATCGAGCGCGCCATCAAGAAGGCGCTCGGCGGCGAGGGCGAGAACTATGCCGAGATCCGCTACGAGGGCTACGGCCCGGGCGGCGTCGCCGTGATCGTCGAAGCGCTGACCGACAATCGCAACCGCGCCGCCTCCGACATCCGCTCCTTCTTCACCAAATCCGGCGGCAATCTCGGCGAAACCGGCTCGGTCTCGTTCATGTTCGACCGCGTCGGCATCATCGAGTTCGAGCGCAGCGTCGCCTCCGACGACGCCGTGCTGGACGCCGCGATCGAGGCCGGCGCCGACGACGTCATCTCGGGCGAAGGCGGCCACGAGGTCTATGCCTCGCCGGACAGTTTCCACGAGGTCGCCAAGAACCTCGAGGCCAAGTTCGGCGAGCCGCGCAAGGCGGCGCTGACCTGGAAGCCGCAGAACACGGTGGCGGTCGACGACGAGACCGGCGAGAAGCTGGTGAAGCTGATGGACCTCTTGAACGAGCACGACGACGTCCAGAACGTCTATGCCAATTTCGAGATCTCCGACGCGCTGATGGCGAAGATGGGCGGTTGACGGACGGTTAACCACGACGCTCCGGCCGTTCCGTTTATGTTTCCACCAGGGCGGCGCGAGGCTATCTCTAACCCATGAAAGCCCAGCCGATTCGCGCAGCCATCCGCATCATCGGGATCGATCCCGGTCTCCGCCGCACCGGCTGGGGCGTGATCGAGAGCGAGGGCAACCGGCTGATTTATGTCGGCTGCGGCTCGGTCGAGCCGCCCGACGACCTGCCGCTGGCGAACCGGCTGCTGGCGATCCACGAGGGGCTGGCGAAGGTACTCGCGGATTTCCAGCCGCTGGAAGCCGCCGTCGAGCAGACTTTCGTCAACAAGGACGGCGTCGCGACCCTGAAGCTCGGCCAGGCCCGCGGCATCGCCATGCTGGCGCCGGCGATGTTCGGAATTTCGGTCGCCGAATACGCCCCCAATCAGGTCAAGAAGACCGTTGTTGGAGCGGGTCACGCCGACAAGGGCCAGATCGCGGTCATGCTGAAGATCCTGCTGCCCAAGGCCGAGCCGCCCTCGGCCGACGCGGCCGATGCGCTGGCCATTGCCATCACCCACGCCCATCACCGCCAGGGTCAGGCGCTGCGCATGAAGGTGGCCGGCCTATGATCGGCAAGCTCAAGGGCCTGATCGACTCATACGCCGAGGATTTCGTGATCCTCGATGTCGGCGGCGTGGGCTATCAGGTGCACTGCTCGGCGCGCACGTTGCAGGCCTTGCCGTCCCCCGGCGAAGCCGCCACATTGTCGATCGAGACCTATGTGCGCGAGGACCAGATCAAGCTGTTCGGTTTTCGCTCGGATGTCGAACGGGAATGGTTTCGTCTTTTGCAGACCGTGCAGGGCGTCGGCGCCAAGGTCGCTCTTGCCGTTCTCGGCACTTTGCCGCCCGCCGATCTCGCCAACGCGATCGCGCTGCGCGACAAGGCCGCGGTGGCGCGCACGCCGGGCGTTGGCCCGAAGGTCGCCGAGCGCATCGTGACCGAGCTGAAGGACAAGGCGCCGGCGTTCGCCGATGTCGATCCCGGCGTGGTCAGGCTGTCCGGCGCGATCGAGGAGTCCCGCGCGCCGCAGCCGATCGCGGATGCGATCTCCGCGCTCATCAATCTCGGCTATGGCCAGCCGCAGGCCGCCGCCGCGATCGCCGCAGCCTCGCGTGCCGCCGGCGACAAGGCCGAGACCGCGCAACTCATCCGCCTCGGCCTCAAGGAGCTGGCGAAATAGCCGCGCGCCGCTGTGACGGGCGCGCAGAAGGACAATCATCTCGACCATGGTGAGCAAGAAGGACAAGGAGCTGATCGAGGCTGCGAAGTCGGCGGTAAAGAGCCGCTACCGCAACGATTGGCAGGAGGTCGGCGCGGCGATGCGCACCCGCGACGGCCGTATCATCACCGGCGTCAACATCGACGCCTATCTCGGCCGCAATGCCGTCTGCGCCGAAGCCATCGCCATCGGCCGCGCCATCACCGAGTTCGGCGACCATGGCATCGAGACCATCGTCGCGGTGCGTCATCCCAAGCCCGGCGAGCCCGGCGAGGTCGCGGTGGTCTCGCCCTGCGGCACCTGCCGCGAGCTGATCCACGACTATGATGCCAAGGCGCGCGTGATCGTGCCGTCCAACGGCAAGGGGCCTGCGACGGTGACCATCGGCGAGCTGCTGCCGAACAAATACCGGCGCGGCAACGAATGAAGCCGCCTGCGCGCATGGTGAGCCCGGAGCGGCGCTCCGACGATGTCGGCGACACCGCGCTGCGGCCGCAGCAGCTGTCGGAGTTCGTCGGCCAGCAGCAGGCGCGCGCCAATCTATCGATCTTCATCGAAGCGGCGCGCAAGCGCGGCGAAGCGCTCGACCACGTGCTGTTCGTCGGCCCGCCCGGGCTCGGCAAGACGACGTTGGCGCAGATCGTGGCGCGCGAGCTCGGCGTCGGATTTCGCGCGACATCCGGCCCCGTGATCGCCAAGGCCGGTGATCTCGCCGCGCTGCTCACCAATCTCGAAGAGCGCGACGTGTTGTTCATCGACGAGATCCATCGCCTCAGCCCGGCGGTCGAGGAGGTGCTCTATCCGGCGATGGAGGACTTCCAGCTCGATCTCATCATCGGCGAGGGCCCGGCGGCGCGGTCGGTGAAGATCGATCTTTCGAAGTTCACGCTGGTGGGCGCGACGACGCGCGCGGGTCTGCTCACCAATCCGCTGCGCGACCGTTTCGGCATTCCGATCCGGCTGAACTTCTACACGGTGGAAGAACTGGAAGGCATCGTCACCCGCGGCGCCCGCGTGCTCGGCGTCGGCATGACGCCTGATGGCGCCAACGAGATCGCCCGCCGCGCCCGCGGCACCCCGCGCATCGCCGGAAGACTGCTGCGGCGCGTGCGCGACTTCGCCTCGGCCGCCAATGCCAGCGCCATCGATCGCGCGATTGCCGATCACGCGCTGAGCGCGCTGGAGGTGGACGCCGCCGGGCTCGACGCGATGGACCGGCGCTATCTTTCGACCATCGCGCTGAACTACGGCGGCGGGCCGGTCGGCGTCGAGACCATGGCGGCGGCGCTCTCCGAGCCGCGCGACGCCATCGAGGACATCATCGAGCCCTATCTCATCCAATGCGGCTATCTGCAGCGCACCCCGCGCGGCCGGCTGCTGACCTCGCATGCCTTCAAGCACCTCGGCATGGCCGAGCCCGCGAACCGTGATCAGAGCCAGATCGGTCTGTTCGGGAATGACGATGATTAACGAATCTGCTGACAATCTGCACAGACGCACCCGAAATCGGTTGCAATGACCATCGAGAAGGGAGCCGCTGCGAGGAGTTCATCCATGCTGTCGCGCCGTCGCTTCCTGTCGTTCTCGGGCGGTCTTGCTGCCGCCGGTTTTTCCACCGCCACATATGGCGTCGGCGTCGAGCCGCTCCGCCTCGGTGTCACCGACTATCACATCCGCCCGCGCAATTGGCCGGCCGGCTTGAAGCTGAAGATTGCCGCGATCGCGGACATCCATGCCTGCGATCCCTGGATGTCGCTGATGCATATCGATGGCATCGTCCAGCGAACCAATGCGCTGAAACCGGACCTGATCGTCCTGCTCGGCGACTACGTGGCGGGTCATCGTCATCACCTCGGCCGCATCGACGCCGCGGCGTGGGCGCCGGTGCTCGGCGGCCTCAAGGCGCCGCTCGGCGTCCATGCCATTCTCGGCAACCACGACTACTGGGACGACAAGGCGGTGCAGCGCGACGGGCATGGCAAGCCATACGCCCAGAGAGCGCTCGAGGCCGCCGGCATTCCGGTCTACGAGAACGAGGTCGTCCGACTCACCAAGGATGGCCATGCCTTTTGGCTGGCCGGCCTCGGCGATCAACTCGCCTACATGGCCGCGCGGCGGTTTCGCCCGGTGCCGCGGATCGGCATTGATGATCTTGCTGGCACGCTACGCAAGGTCACGGACGGTGCGCCGGTCATCTTGCTGGCGCATGAGCCTGACGTCGCATTGCGCGTCCCGTCGCGGGTCTCGCTGCAACTGTCCGGTCATACGCATGGTGGCCAGGTGCGCGTGCTCGGCTGGTCGCCCGCCGTGCCGGCCCGCAACGGAGTCGACCTTGCTTATGGCCACATCCGCACGCAGTGCGACGTGATCGTCTCCGGTGGTCTCGGCTGCAGCCTGATGCCCGTGCGGATCGGGATGCCGCCTGAGATCGTGCAGGTCACCGTCGGCGGGGAACCGATGGAGGTGACCTCTTGAGCTTGCGCTCGCGGCTCACTTGCGCGAAACGATCGCATTTCCGGCGATCGAGGATTTCCAGTGACCCAACCCCATCTCGACGGCGAGATCCGCGACGGCCGCCACCACATGCAGGTGCGCGTCTACTACGAGGACACCGATTTTTCAGGCATCGTCTACCACGCCAATTACCTCCGCTTCATGGAGCGCGGCCGCACCAATCACCTGCGGCTGATGGGCGCGGAGCAGCATGCCCTCTTTGCGGAGGCCGCCAGCGAAGTCCCGGGCTTCGCCTTCGTCGTGCGTTCGATGACTTTGGACTTCCTGCGCCCGGCGCGGATGGACGATGTGCTCGATGTCGTGACATGGCCGATCGCGGTCAAGGGCGCGTCGATCACGCTGGCGCAGGAGGTGCGGCGGGCTGAGGAGGTGCTCGTCAAGGCCGACGTCCGCGTCGCCTTCATCAGCGGCGGCAGGGCGCAGCCGATCCCGAAGGCGCTGCGCGACCTGATGAAGGCGGACCTCGCTTAGCGGATCACGCCGGCGAGGCTTCCGGCTTGGTGAGCAGCGGTCCCTCGCGCCGCAGACGCCCCGCCTCGAGAAGATCCTCGAGGCTGCCCTGCACCGCCTCGCGCAACTGGGCGCTGGTTGCTCCGAACCCGAACAGGCGGGCCACCGCCTGGATCAGCTGGTCCTCCTCGGCGCCAAAGTTCTGCTCGACGACCTGCAGGATGGCCGCCTTGATCTCCTCCGGCGGCAGCATCTCGGGCTTCCGCAAAGTCGTCGACTGCACGTCCTCGCGGTTGCGTACGACGATCGGCTGACCGGGCACATGATAGAACGGACCGCCCGCGATCTGTCCGTTCGCGACCGCCGCGTTCAGCGCCGCCTTCACCGCGTCGCGAATGCGGTTGCCGGCGCGGGCGAGGCCCCAGGACGATCGGATCCGGACGATGATTTCCGATTCATGCACCGGCCCCTCGACGGCGACGATCTCGACGACGTGCTTCGTCATGGTGGCCAGCGACGTCTCGTGCGGCTCGGTCTCGCGCCGCACCCGCAGCTTCGCCTCCTCGTAGGCCACAGCTGCCGGCGCCTGTGCGATAATCTCTGGGTGCCGGGCCTCGGACGGCTCCGGCGATGGCTCGGTTGGCTGCGCCGGCGGCTCGGGTTGCTCCTCGGTGGCGCCTTCGTCGATCTCCTGCCAGTGCGCCTTGGCGGCATCGATGGCGCGCAGCACCTTCTCGGTCTCCTCCTTCGGACGGAGAAACCAGTCCGTCGACCAGATCCGATGCAGTACCCAGCCATGTGCTTCCAGCACGTTCTGCCGCAGGCGATCGCGATCCCGCGCCGAGCGCGAGGCGTGATATTGCGCGCCGTCGCATTCGATGCCGAGCAGGAAGCGGCCAGGCTTCTCAGGATCGACGATCGCGAGATCGACGAAGAAGCCGGCGGTGCCGATCTGCGTCTTCACATCATGGCCGAGCGCCCGCAGCCTGGCCGCGACCTGCTCCTCGAACACCGAGTCGGGATCGCGGCCGGTCTCCTGCGCGATCCCGAGTTGGCCGGTCTGCGCGAAGGTCAGGAACGTCTTCAGCGCCGCGATGCCGTGGCCCTTGGCGCGCGACAGGTCGATGTCGTCGCCGGTGATCGAGGAGAACACCTCGCACCGCAGCTTGGCGCGGGAGATCAGCACATTGAGGCGGCGTTCGCCGCCGTCCGAGTTCAGCGGGCCGAAGCTCATCGAGACGAAGCCTTCCTTCGTCCGGCCGTAGCCGATCGAAATGAAGATGACGTCGCGCTCGTCGCCCTGGATGTTCTCGAGATTCTTGACGAAGAACGGTTCGCTCGATCCGCGAGAGAAGAACTCCTCGGTGTCGGGGCTCTCCTTGCGCAGGATTTCGAGCTGGTCCTGAATGGCCTGGCGCTGCGCCACCGAGAAGGTCGCGACTCCCAGGCTTTGCTCCGGAGTCTCACGCGCGTGGCGCATGACGGCCTCGGCCACGAGTCGCGCCTCGTGGGGATTGGTCCTGCTGCTGCCGCGCTCGTAATGCGCATCGGGGTTGTAGTTGAACTTCAGCCCCATGCCCGCCACGGCGTCATAGGGGCTCGGCACGATGAACAGCCGGTTGTCATAGAACTGCTTGTTCGATACCGCGATCAGCGACTGGTGCTTGCTGCGGTAGTGCCAGTTCAGCATGCGTTGCGACAAGCCCTTGGCGAGGCAGAGGTCGAGGATGCTCTCGGCGTCCTTCACCTGGAAGGTCGGCTGATCCTCCTCGTCGGCATCCTCGTCTTCGTTCCCGGTCAACTTCGCGAAGAAGCGCGTTGGCGGCAATTGCCGCTCGTCGCCGACCACGACCATCTGCCGGCAGCGCGCGACCGCGCCGAGCGCGTCGACCGGCTCGATCTGCGAGGCCTCGTCGACGACCAGGAGATCGAATGCGATCGTGCCCGGCTTGAGGAACTGGGCCACCGACAGCGGGCTCATCAAAAAGATCGGCTTGATCTGCTGAACGACCGGACCGGCACGCTCAAGCAACTGGCGGATGGGCAAATGATTGCGCTTCTTGGCGAGCTCGCCATTGAGCACGCCGAGCGGGCCGATGCCGCCGGCGTTGCGTGGCAGCGCCGCAGCGTGCTCATAAGCGATCTGATCGCGGGCCAGCTGCATGCGCTCGACGTCGAGCTTGCGGAAGCCGTCGACCAGCCGGTCATGCGACTCGCCGTCAAAGCGCTTCAGCTGCGGATGCTGGGCGAAGATCACGCTGCGCATCGCGTCGTAATAGGAATTGTCGAAGGTCTGTTCCAGGGCGTCGCCCGGCAGCGAGCCATCCAGCGCGCGATCGACCAGCGCCGCGAGACCGTCCGCACGGGCGAGTCGGATCCGCTCCATGAACGCGATCCAGCGGGTCAGGCGCTCGGTGGAGTTCTGCCACTCGGCCACCGTCTGCGACAGCTCGCCGAACCGCAGCTGATCGACTGCGTCGAGCGGGATTCGCTCGGGCTCCAACTGCAGGAATGCGGTCAGGTGCCGAAGGCCAGAGCCCAGGCTCGCGAGATCGCTCCTGAATTGATCGATCGCTTGCCTGTCGTCAGAGGACAGCGTGAGATGCGTCAGGCGCTGACGCATGCCTTCGGTCGCAAATGCTTTCGGAAAGGCGATCCACCAGGCCGTCAGTTTTGCGAGGGCATCCCAGTCCGACTGCTCTTTCTGCCACGCGGTTCCAAAGGCCGCGCGGCCGGCACTCTCCACCTCCGCGAAGGATTTGCGCGCGGCTTGGGCTGCGATGAGGCCGTCGATCAGCAGAAGCCGCTGATCGAGCGACTTTGGCATCGGCACCTTCAGGTACGAATCCAGCAGCGCCATCTGTCCGCGATAGCGGGCGCTGAGAAAGCGCAGCCAGGAACCGCCTTTCTCCGCGATCACCTTGCGGCAATCCACCATCGAGGACTCCCAGGCCGACTCGACGAAGGCGGATTCGAACGCAGCTTTCAGCTTGGCGTAGCGGAGTCCCTTGTCGACGATATCGGTAACTTCCTGCGGCCTGCTCCAGATCGGATCGCAGAAGGCAGTCTTGTCGCATTCCGGCATCGCGGCTGTGGCTTCGGCGAAGGCCAGCAGTCCCGCGGCGTCAGCGAACGTGACCGGTGGCGGCTCGTCGAGCGGTGTACTCACGCGCGCGGCACCTGCCGTCACTTGGCCGAGAACGCTTGCGACGTCGTCCAGCGATTTCCGCAGCTGCGCCATCTCGGCCGGGTCGAGGGCGTCACGGCCCACACCGCGCCACGGGTGCAGATGGGGTCCCCCATCGGCTGCAATCCGCTCGGCGAGCTCTGCGATCAGCTCGCGTCGCCGCTCCAGGTTCAGCGGTGTCCAGGACGGCGCGCCTTGCAATGGAAGCGCAGGCTGTGTCGAGGTCTCGCCGCAGCGTACGAGATGGCCCAGCAACCGGAACGGCGTGAGCTCGCTCGGCTGATGCGGCTGGTGCATCATGTCGGCGTGGCTGTTGAGACTGTCGCGACTGTCGGTCAGGCGCTGCACCAAGGTTGCCTCGGCACGCGGCGCTTGAGCTGATGCTGATTTGCTGCGCTTCAGCTCCTCGAGCAGGATTCGTTTGTTCGCCTTGTTGGAGTGCAGTTCGAGTGCGAGGGACCCGAGCCCCACGGCTTTCAGCCGCCGATGCACGACGTCGAGCGCCGCCATCTTCTCGGCTACGAACAGCACCGTCTTCCCCTCGGCCGCAGCCGAGGCGATGATGTTGGTGATGGTCTGCGACTTGCCGGTGCCTGGCGGTCCCTTGACGACGAGATCGCGGCCGCGGACGACTTCCTCGATCACCACGGCCTGCGACGAATCCGCATCGACGACGTGGTTCATCGCGATCGGCTGGATCACGGGATCGATCTTGCCGTTCTCGGCAACGATCGGCGCAGACGCTTCGAAGCCGTTCTGCAGCAGCGCCGTGATCAGCGGATGGCGGTCCAGTGCGCCGTCTGACGGCCAGTTCTCCGGATCGAGGTCGCGATACATCAGGAACTTGGAGAAGGAGAAGAAACCGAGGACGACTGCGTCCGTCTTCACCTCCCATCTCTTCTTGTTCGCGACCGTCTCGGCGACGCCGGCCAGATATCCCGCGATGTCGACATCGTCCTCGTCGCCGAAATCCGCGAGCTTCAATCCGAACTCGGCGTCGAGCTTGGCCTGCAGGGACAGATTCGGCGAGGGTGGCTCGGCGCGCGAGACCAGATGAAACCGATCAGCCGCGCTGCTGCGTTCGAGTCGGACGGGAAGAAGGACGAGCGGCGCGAAGCGCTCGGTGTCGGACTTGTCGTCCTCGAACCATTTCAGCAGTCCGAACGCGAGATAGAGGATATTGACGCCCTGTTCCTCTTCCAGCGTGCGCGCGTCGTACCAGATGTCGAGGAGACGCTTCTGCAAGGCCTCGGACGACAGGCGGGTCTGCAGGCGCGTGTCGGCTGGCCGAGGCTGTGTCTCCGAAACGTTGTCGGTCTGGCCTGTGGTTGCGGGCGGCGTGCTGGGTGGGGGCAGCGGGAGAGCCGGAGCGGTGTCCGGCGTTTCGGCAGGCCGTTCCACCTTGTCTGCAGGCATCTCCGCCTTCGTCGGCAGGAATGTGAAGCGCTTGCCCTCGCCGAGCAACTCGAACAGTACAGCAGAGCGTGCGCCGACGATGTCGATCGTGCGGGTGGTCTTGGTCTTCAGCGGGATGTGCACGAGCCGGTTGCGCGTGCCCAGATCGAGCAGCGCGCGCCGGTCCGCCAACAATCGTTCTCGTACGGATGGGCCTGCCACGTGCAATCCTCCTGCGATTCGAGGATTGCAACTCGGCATGACCGCGGTCAAGCATCGCGGCTAGGCAGCCGCCTTGTGTCGCGCGAGTTCCGCCTTGTAGAGCTCGAACTCCTCGGCGATCGCGCGTGCAATCGACGGCCGCGCACGCAGGCGCTCGTAGTAGGCTTTCACGGCGGGCCATTTGGCCAGCTCGATCGGCGGTGTGGCCATCGTCCAGTTGATCACGGTGACGAGATAGGCGTCGGCGACGGTGAAATGGTCGAGCAGGAACGCGCGATCGCGCAGATGGTTGTCGAGATGGTCGAGCCGCGTCAGGTTCTTCTTCAGGACATGGACCTTCATCTCCTCGGGCGCGGTCCTGTCGAGGATCGGGATGAAGAGTCCCTTGTGCAACTCGGTGCCGATGAAGCAGAGCCATTGATGCAGCCGGCTGCGGTCCATGCCGGGGCTCGTGCCGAGCTTCGCGTCGGGGAAGCGGTCCGCGACGTACTGAAGGATGGCCGCATTCTCGGTGAGCAAGTCGCCGTCATCGGTGCGCATTGTCGGGACGAGGCCGAGCGGGTTCACGGTGCGGAAATCCGAGCCGTCTTTGAGGACGATCTTCGTCTTCGGGTCGACCTCGAGATAGGTCGCGGCCGCGCCGGCCTCGTAAAGCGCGATGCGGGTGGCGAGCGAGCAGGCGAGCGGTGAGAAATAGAGATCCATGGACGTTCTCCCTGGAGGCTCCGACCCGGAGCGTTGATTGATTTTTATACTGTCTCGCATAATATATGGCGGGTCAAGGAATTTAGTGCGAAATGGTACAAAAAAAGAAAGGGCCGCCGCAGGGCGACCCACCGGCCGAAAAACCCGCGGCGCTGGCCGAGCCGAAGCGGCGCGGACGGCCGCGGGCCTATGAGCCGGAGGTCGCGCTCGGCAAGGCGCTCGATCTGTTCCGGACGACCGGGTTTGCCGCGACTTCGCTCGACGATCTCAGCGCCGCCACCGGCATGAACCGGCCGAGCCTTTACGGCGCGTTCGGCGACAAGCGTGAGCTCTACATCAAGAGCTATCAGCGCTACCGCGACAATGCCCGCGCGCTGATGGGCGACATCTTCCGCCACGACTGGCCGGTGCGCCGTCAGCTAGAGCAGATCTTCGCCACCGCGCTCGACATCTATCTCTCCGGAGAAGAAGGGCCGCGCGGCTGCTTCACGGTGATGACGGCCGGCTCCGAGGCGGTGGCCGACCCGGACATCCGCGCGATGGTGCAGAACGCGCTGACCGAGCTCGACAAGGCGTTTGCGCATTGCTTTCGCCGCGCCAAGGAGAAGGGCGAGCTGCCGGAGCAGGCCGACCCCATGGTGCTGTCGCAAATGGCGTCGGCGACGATCCACTCGATTGCGGTCCGCGCCCGGGCGCGGGAGCCGCGTGAGAAGCTGGAAGCGATCGTCGCCGGCGCGATCGATGTGATGCTGGGCGGCAAGTAACGTCTCAATACCCCCTGACGCGGTCGACCAGATTGCGCAGCGTGCCGCCGGCCTCGAACGTCGCGATCTGTTCGCCAACATAGCGCGAGATCGCGTCGGCATCGGTGTCGGCGGCGTTGTGCGGCGTCAGCACCACCTTCGGATGGGTCCAGAACGGGCTGTCCGTCGGCAGCGGCTCCTGGCCGAACACGTCGAGCGACACCGCCCCCAGCGTGCCGTCATCGAGGCAAGCCAGAATGTCGGCCTCGTTCTGCAGGCCGCCGCGGCCGGCATTGATCATGATGGGCGCGCCGAGCGGCGAGGAGCGCCGCAGACCAGCGAACATCTTGCGATCGAGAATGCCGCGCGTGTCCGGCGTCAACGGCAGCAGCGACACCAAAATGTCGGTCCGGGCCAGGAACGCGCCGAGCTGCGCTGCACCGTGGAAGGTCTCGATGCCATCCACCTGCTTGTCGCTGCGGCTCCAGCCGGCGACCTGGAAGCCGATCCGCTTGAGCACCTCGGCCGCGTCGATCCCCAGCGTGCCCAATCCGAGAACGCCGACGTTGATCGCCGCCGCGGGCCATTGATATTTCGGCGCCCAGCGCTTCACCCGCTGCGACTCGCGCAGATAGAGCTCCTGGCGATGGTGCATCAGAACATGCAGCACGACCCATTCGGTCATCCGCTGCGTGAGGTCGTCAACGGCGACGCGCACCAGCGGCACGCTCGGCAGGGTCTTGTCGGCCATCAGCGCATCGACGCCGGCGCCGAGATTGAAGATCACGCGCAGGTTCGGAAAGCCGGCGAGCTCGCCGGGGACCGGTTTCCACACCGCCGCGTAGTGCACGTCAGCCGGATCGAGCCCGGCATCGGGCAGCAGCACCACCGGACGGTCGGCGCAGACATCGTTGAAGCGCGCCTTCCAGCGCTGCGGCGACCAGTTATCGGTGCCGCCATGGATCAGGAGCGCCAGCGCGCCTTTGGTCATCGGATCGTCCTCGAAGCGTGAGTGATCTGTTCCACATACCAGATCGCGCGCGGTCGCCAATCTCCGGCCATCATCAAGGAGACATCCCCATGCGCAAACTGCTTCTCGCCGCCGCTTTTCTGGTGACCGCCACCGCGTCCCAGGCCCAGACCGTCGACGTCGGGTCGATCCTGTCGTCCAATGGCATTTCGATCGGCAAGGGCGGCCAGCCGCAGGCCGGCCAAGGCCAGGGCGGGATGTCGCAGGCCGCCAACAGCCAGGGCGCTGCGGGCCAGGGACCGTCGCAGCGTCGCGCCGTGCGCGCCAAACAGCCGCGCGAAAGCGCCGCGGAGACGCGTGCGCGCAACATCGCGGGCAAGTACGGCATCTCCTGGTAGGCGGTCGTTCCGATCGCCGGAACCGGTGAAAATTCTTCGCCGGCCTGTCGGCTGCGGGCATACTCCCCCGTCTTGATAAACGAAGGGAGAGGGTCGCCGATGCTGTACGCGCTGCTTTGCTATCACGACGAGGATGTCGTCTGCGCCTGGAGTAAGGACCAGGATGCCGCCGTCATGGCCAAGCTGGCAGTGATCCAGGAAAAGCTCGCGAAGCAGGGGAGGCTCGGGCCGGTGGCCCGGCTGCTGCCGACCACGGCGGCGACCACGCTGCGCAAGGAAGATCCGCCGCTGGTGCTCGATGGTCCCTACGCGGAGACCAAGGAGCAGCTGCTCGGCTTCTATCTCGTCGACTGTGCCAATCTCGACGAGGCGCTGGAGGTTGCGCGCGAGCTCGGCGAGGCCAATCCCGGCGGCTCCTATGAGATCCGTCCCGTCGGCACGTTCAGGCCGGGCGGAGCGCTGGCATGAGCGACGCGGCCTGGATCGATGCGACCCTGACATCAGCACGCCCCCAGGCCGTCGGCGCGCTCCTGCGCTATTTTCGCGATCTCGATACCGCGGAGGAGGCGTTTCAGAACGCCTGCCTGCGCGCGCTGAAGAGCTGGCCGCAGAACGGACCGCCGCGCGATCCCGCGGCGTGGCTGATCATGGTCGGCCGAAATGCGGGAATCGATGACGTCAGGCGCACCAGGCGCGAACAGCCGCTGCCGGAGGACGAAGCGATCTCTGATCTCGGCGACGCCGAGAGCGCGATCGCCGATCGGCTCGACGGCTCGCATTATCGCGACGACATTCTCCGCCTGCTGTTCATCTGCTGCCACAAGGAGCTGCCGGCGACGCAACAGATCGCACTGGCGCTGCGCGTGGTGTCCGGCCTGACGGTGAAGCAGATCGCCCGCGCCTTCCTGGTCAGCGAGGCTGCCATGGAGCAGCGCATCACCCGCGCCAAGGCGCGCGTCGCGCAGGCGAACGTGCCGTTCGAGACGCCGGGCGCGGTCGAGCGTTCCGAGCGGCTGCTGGCCGTCGCGGCGATGATCTACCTCATCTTCAACGAGGGCTATTCCGCCAGCGGCGAGACGGCCGCGCTGCGTCAGCCGCTCTCCGAGGAGGCGATCCGCCTGGCGCGGCTGCTGCTGCGGCTGTTTCCGGGCGAGCCGGAGATCATGGGGCTGACGGCCTTGCTTCTGCTGCAGCACGCCCGCAGCGCGGCCCGCTTCGATGCGGAGGGAATGCCGATCCTGCTCGACGACCAGGACCGCAGCTTGTGGAATCAGCCGCTGATCGCCGAAGGCCTGGCGCTGATCGACAAGGCGATGCGGCATCGCCGCAGCGGGCCTTACCAGATCCAGGCGGCGATCGCGGCGCTGCATGCGCGCGCGGCGCGGCCCGAGGACACCGACTGGACCCAGATCGATCTGCTCTACGGCGCGCTCGAAGTGGTGCAGCCCTCGCCGGTGGTCACGCTGAATCGCGCAGTGGCGGTTTCCAAGGTGCGCGGCGCGCAGGCCGCGCTCGACCTGATCGCGCCGCTCGAGACCCGGCTCGGCAATTACTTCTATTTCTTCGGCGTGCGCGGCGCATTGCTGATGCAGCTCGGGCGCAATGACGAGGCGCGGACCGCGTTCGATCGCGCCATCGCGCTGGCGCACAGCTCGGCGGAAGCGGCCCATATCCGCATGCAGTTGGATCGGCTGATGCGCGACAGCGCGACCGCGCAGGTCCGAGCAGGGCAATGACATCGGACTGAGATCGGATCGAAAATGATCTGCTTCAGTGTCGGCGGAGCGATGCTTCCGGCGTCCTTGGAACGGCCTGATGGGGAGGAGCTTGGAATGTCGACGATCACCTTGGAGCAGCCGGTCTCGCGCGCCGAATTGTGGGGCGGCCGCATCCTGAGCGGACTGGTGATCCTGTTCCTGCTGTTCGACGGCGCGATCAAGCTCGTGCCGCTCGCTGCGGTCACGCAGACGATGGATCAGATGGGCTATGGCGGCAGCGACGGCTTGGCGCGCGCGCTCGGGCTGATCACGCTGTTCTGCACCGTGCTCTATGCGCTGCCGGCGACCTCGCTGCTCGGCGCGATCCTGCTCACCGGCTATCTCGGCGGGGCCATCGCCTCGCATGTCCGCATCGGCAGCCCGCTGTTCAGCCACGTGCTGTTCGGCCTCTATCTCGGGCTGATGGTGTGGGGCGGCTTGTGGCTGCGCGACCGCCGTCTGCGCGCGCTGCTGCCGCTGCGCTGATCTTCTCAACCAAGGAGGATGTCGATGATCTGTCCCTATCTCACCTTCAACGGCGATTGCGAGCAGGCGCTCAAGCATTATGGCGAGGTGCTCGGCGCCAAGGTCGACATGATGATGCGCTATGGCGAGGCTCCGCCGGAGATGCCGTCGGCGCCGGAGCACAAGGACAGGATCATGCATGTCCGCTTCTCGATCGCCGGCGATGTCATCATGGCCTCGGACTCGCCGCCCGAATATTATCAAGGCAAGCCGAACGGCATCTCGGTGTCGCTCCAGATCAAGGACGCGGCCGAGGCCGAGCGCAAGTTCAACGCGCTGATCGCGGGCGGCGCCGTCACCATGCCGTTCGGCAAGACGTTCTGGTCTAAGGGCTTCGGCATGGGCGTCGATCGCTTCGGCATTCCCTGGATGATCAACTCCCCGGCTGACGGCTACGAGGCCTGACTTCGCTAAAGCGCGATGAGATCTGGACGAATCGTCATCGCGCTTTAGATCTTTGTTTGCGCATGATCTTTTCGGAAAACCGCTGCGCACTTTTCCGGATCATGCTTCAGCGGCAGGAGGCGTACATCGCCTTCAACTCGCGCCCGCGCAGCACCAGGAGCCGCGACGTCAATCCGCCGCGGCGCTCGATCCAGCTGCGCACCGGCGCAGGATAGGTGCGCAGCACGATCTGCGAAGCCTCCGGCTCGGCATAGACGCGGCCGCGGCGGTCGACCGAGCGCGCTGCGTGGAAGCCGAGCGTGGCGCGTCGCGTGACGCAGATGCGCTCCTCCGGCACGATGCTGAGCACGAGCGTGCACGCCGACAGGCAGGGACCGTCGATCACGACGCGCTCGCCGGAGGCGCGCACCTTCTCGAACAATTCCAGGAACGGGCCGACTTCGCCGCCGGGCGAGGAGATGATGCGGACATCGGCGCGCGCCAGCATGGTCGCGATCCCCCAGAGGACCACCGCGAGCAGCAAAGTCAGAATGATGCGCACCCGGCTCGGCATCGTCGCCTCACGCGTTTCTCGTCAAGCGTTCCTGCGCTGCCCTCGCAACGTCGGCAGCCCGATTCCGGCAGCGTCGAAGCCTCCGTCGACGGCCAGCACCTGACCTGTGATGTAGCTCGAGCGCTCCGAGCAGAGGAAGAAGATGGCTTCGGCCAGCTCTTCTTCAAGGCCGTAGCGGTTCAGCGGAATGGCATCGTGATAGTCGGCGCGGATCTCCGGCGTATGCACCGCCTTGGCCATCGCCGTCTCGACGGGACCCGGCGCCACGGCGTTGACGCGGATGCCGGCGGAGGCGAGCTCGACTGCGAGCTGCTTGGTGAGATGCGCCAGCGCCGCCTTGCTGGTGCCGTAGGCGGAGCGCAAGGTCGAGGCGCGCACGGCCGAGATTGAGGTGATGTTGACGATCGCGCCGCCATGCTCGCGCATCAGCGGCACGGCCGCGCGCGTGCACAGGAACGGGCCGGTCAGGTTGACGTCGAGGATGCGCTGCCAGTCGGTCTCGCTGGTCTCCATGATCGGCGCGAAGCGCGCGACACCGGCATTGTTCACGAGCGCGTCGAGCCTGCCGAACCTCTTGGCAATGTGCGACAGCGCGTCGGCGACCATCGCCGCATCCGAGACGTCGCAATGCAATGCCAGCGTTCGTTCAGGCGATCTGAGCGCGACGGTCGCATCGTCGAGCAGCTTTGTCTCGATGTCGAGCAGCGCGACGCGCCAGCCCTCCAACAGGAATCTCTTGGCGGTCGCCAGCCCGATGCCGCGCGCGGCCCCTGTGATCAGGGCGACCTTGTCGTCCGGCGTCGTCCTCAGTGATTCCGTCACGGCGATCGGCTCCTCCGGCCGGCGGCCCGGCTCTTGCTCGTTGTGAGTCCTATCACGCGCTGCGCAGGGTAGCTGTGAAGACCGTCACAATCCCTCACGTGCGTTAAATCCAACTTATGGAATACAGACAGGGCACCTAAGTTCGCGTGCGTTGTCAAACAGCCAACGGTAGTAATGGGCGCGGCAGTTCGCGTTCCCGCGGCACCGAAGCGCCCGAGTGTTACTGGTATCCTCGTCCCTCACCAACCGGAGGGCGCAGGGAAGACCGGGAGCTCGCCGCCCCCATGGCCCCCGTGCGGACAAGAATGCACGGGGCAGGAACCACAGGTTTGGCTGGGACATCCCGGCCTTCCCTGCACGATGGTCTGACGGCTTATACGTGATCTCCCCGGGGACCGGCTGTCTTGCCCCCGTTTCCGCCACAATGCATTCACGCACTGGACACGACATCAGCATCGGGATGCCAGGACCACACGATTTCGCCGTACGCGCCGCGTTGTTCGTCTGCGTGTCTACTTCTGAGCATGATCTCGTCAGAAAGCTGTGGCGCAATGAGCGTCAACAGTCTCCCGGTTCCGAATCATGCTCCACGCTGCAACATCGTCGCGTCCACCGCATCCCGCTCCCCACGTTCGTGACGACCGCGAAACGTCCCTCTCGATCGGGAACAGGACGGGTATAAAAGAGCATGAATTCTGGAAAAAAGAAAGAAGAGTTTTTTAACGGGAAGGACTGGACAAGGGTGATCGACTTGAAAGTCTTCACGAAAAAAGATCCTCCGCGCGATGGTTCGGTGCGTGCGCCGAAGCGGTCAAGGGTGGCTTCCACGCCGCGCGCGAGCCGTTCCCCGGCGGCTGATTCGCCCGTCGGGCCGCGTGGTCGTGTCCCGTCTTGGACGACTCCTGTCCTGGTAGCGTAAAGTCTCAGAGCCTCGGTAGAATCGATATGCGCGGTCACGTCATCAGCCAGCGAATCACATCCTTTTCGTTGAACACGGCGCTGCCGCGCGGCGTGCTGCGCGCGCGCCGCGCGTTGCTTCTGTCCTGCGTCGTTCTCGGGCTCGCAACGAATGCTTGTGTGCTGGCCGCCGAGGGCACGGAGACGAAGTCCCCCGCGGTGGAACCGGTCGCGCCGCCGTCACCATCGCCGCAGGCCCAAAAGCCGGAGGTGCCGAAGACGGAGGTTCAGAAGGCGGAGCAGCAGAAGGTCGAGCCGCAGAAGGCCGAAACCGGGACGGTCGGACGTCCGGCGGAGCCGCAGGCGCCCGCTCCGAAGGTCGTGGTCGCCCCGGCCGAGCCTCAGAAGCAGGGCGGCAAGGGCGCGCGAACGGCCAAGGACGCGAAGAATCTCACCGTGCCGCAACGCGTGTTGCCGGCTGATGTCGCGCAGATGATCGGGCGCAAGATCTGGCTCAACGAGGCCGGCGGTCGGCGCGATGCGATCACGTCGTGGAACGCCGGCGAGGAATTTGCCTCATTGGGCATCGGGCACTTCATCTGGTACCCAACCACCGCGAAGCCGCCCTATGAAGAAGGCTTCCCCGGGCTGGTCGCGTTCCTGCGCAAGGGCAAGACACCGCTGCCGGCCTGGCTGGACAAGACTCCGATCCCGGCCTGTCCGTGGACCAGCCGTGCGGACTTCAAGCGCAATTTCAATTCGCCGCAGATGAAGCAGCTGCGACAGTTCCTGCTCGACACGATGGCGGAGCAGACCCAGTTCCTGGTGGCGCGCGCGCAGGGCGCGATGGACAAGATCCTGGCCAATACGCCCGACAGCGCCGAGCGCGAGCACATCGTCGCGCAATATGCGCGCGTCGTGCGCGCCTCGGAGGATCTCTATCCGCTGATCGACTACATCAACTTCAAGGGCGAGGGCACCAATCCCTCCGAGACCGCCGTCGACAAGGAGACGGGCCAGCGCCAGGGCTGGGGCCTGAAACAGGTGCTGCTGAAGATGAACGGCTCCACCATCGAGCCGAAGGCCGTGCTCGCCGAATATTCCGAAGCCGTGCAGGTCGTGCTGCAGCAGCGCGTGCGCAACCTGCCGTCCAACCGCATCTGGGAGGCCGGCTGGCTGCGCCGCGCGGAAACCTACCGCCGGCCGATCGCACAACTGGAGCCGATGCCCGAACGTGCGCCGCGCAAGTCGTCTCGCTACAGAGCGGACAATTCGGCGTATTGACGGTTGTGGCGCGCGCGTCCGGGCGACGCTGTTTCAACAACTGCCGGGAGCCGAGCTGCAGCTTCCGCGCCGTCACCCGGAATCTCGAGATTGCTGAAATGAACGCCAGACCAGACCGAGATTCCGGATTCAAGGCCTGCGGCCTTGCCCCGGAATGACCGTGTCTGTGGCGCCAGCAAGGACACACGGAGATCGACGAGCAGGGATCACTTGCCCGCTGCAGCTTTCCTCTCGGCAACCACCTTCTGATAAGCCGCCTGCAGCCTCTCGCCGACACTCGGGCTCGGCTTCCTTCGCTTCTTCACGCCGAGATGGATCTCGCGCAGCTCGTCCATGAACTCGGCCCACATCTTCGGCCCGCCTTCCATCAGCAGCTTGGCGCGAATGCCGAGCTCTTCCGAGACCGGCAGATATTTGTAACCCCAGCCGGCCATCTGCGCGAGGATCGGCAGCAGCTCGATGCCCTGCTCGGTGAGAGAATAGATTCCCTTCTGCTTGTGGCTCGGATCGTCCACGCGGCTGATGATGCCGGCGGCAAGCAATGTCTTCAGCCGGTCGGCCAGAATGTTGGAGGAGATGCCTTCCTCGGATCCGCCGAGCAGCTCGCGATAATGGCGACGGTTGCCGAACATGATGTCGCGGATGACGAGGAGACTCCATTTGTCGCCGACAACCTCGAGCGTGAGGTTGATCGGGCAGCCGGAGCGCTGAAGGTCTGACATCGAAAAATTCCCGTAACCGTCGTCACGAATAACCGCTTGCAATATTGCACCAGTAGCGGCATCCTCAAACCGCTTGCAAAGCAAAAGCAGTCAGGGAGGCGCGTGCATGGCACGGCTGGTGTTGTGGAACATGATGACGCTCGACGGCATGGTCGCGGGCGCCAACGGCGAGCTGTCCTGGCATGAGGAGGTCTGGGGGCCCGAGCTCGAGCAGTTCTCGGAAGCTCAACTGAAGGAGGCCGGAGGGCTGCTGTTCGGGCGGGTGACCTACGACCTGATGGCCGGCTATTGGCCGGCGCAGCAGGGCGTGATCGCCGAATTCATGAACGCGATCCCGAAGCATGTCGCCTCGCGCAAACTGTCGGAACTGGCCTGGTCGAATGCGCATCTGCTGGGTCAGCAGATTGCGACCGAGGTCGAGACGCTCAAGAAGGACAGCGCCAAGGATCTGTTCCTGTTCGGCAGCGCGGACTTCGCCGCGACGCTGATGGCGCATGATCTGATCGACGAATACCGGATCGCGATCAATCCGCGCGTGCTCGGCAACGGCGCGCCGCTGTTCAAGCCGGGGCATACGATGAAGCTGCGGCTGATCGACAGCCGCGCCCTGTCGACCGGTGTTGTGATCGTGCGTTATGTGCCGGTGCGGGATGCGTGAGCGGACGGCCGCGTGCTCCGCCTTTGGCTTGTGAGGAGGCGCACGATTGTACAGCGTGCTCGGTGTACCTCGCCCCGCTTGCGGGGAGAGGTCGGATTGCATCGCCAGATGCAATCCGGGTGAGGGGGTACAGGTCCATCCACGAACACTCCCCGTGCGGCTGCCCCTCACCCCAACCCTCTCCCCGTGAAGAACGGGGAGAGGGAACGCACCGGCGCCGTCGCGCTGGCATCGATTCGAACTAACTCTCTTCACGTCAGCCCTGAGGAGCGACCCATGTCTCTCACCCTCTACTATCACCCTCTCTCGTCGTTCTGCTGGAAGGTGCTGATCGCACTTTACGAGAACGACATTCCGTTCACGCCGAAGCTGATCAATCTGGGTGACGTCGACGATCGTGCCGCATTTCTGAAGCTGTGGCCGGTCGGCAAGTTTCCGGTGCTGCGCGACGAGCAGCGGCAGCGCACGATCCCGGAGTCGAGCATCATCATCGAGTATCTCGATGAGCACTTTCCAGGTGCGACGCGCTTCATTCCGGGCGAGCCCGATCTCGGCTTACGGACACGCCTGCGTGATCGGGTTCTCGATCTCTATCTGCACATGCCGACGCAGGCCGTGGTGTTCGACCGGCTGCGGCCGAGCGATGCGCGCGATCCGTTCGGTGTGACCGAGGCGAGGGCGCGGCTGCAGACGTCCTACGCGATGCTCGAGGCGGAGCTGCCGTCCGCGGGCTGGGCGATGGGCGAGCCATTCACGCTGGCGGATTGCGCCGCGCTACCGGCGCTGTTCTACGCGCAAAAAGTGGAGCCGTTCGGTGCCGAACTGAAAACGGTTCCAGCCTATCTCGAGCGTCTCAAGGCGCGACCGTCCGTCACGCGCGTTCTCGCCGAGGCCGAGCCTTATTTCCACATGTTCCCGGGCGAGCCTGGCTGAGCGGGCTTTTCCGCGAAAATAATCGCACAGCCGTGTCGGATTGCATGGTTGCCGATCGTCTTTCTGAGGAGAGCAGGGAGCCCTGCCGCAGGATCAGGGAGAGGGACCATGCGGTTCATGGTGATCGTGAAGGCAACGCAGGACTCGGAAGCGGGCGTGCTGCCGACCTCCGAGGAATTCGCCGAGATGGGCCGGTTCAACGAGGGACTGATCAAAGCCGGCATGATGGAGACGGGGGAGGGCCTGCATCCGACCGCCCGGGGCGCGCGGATCGATTTCTCGGACGGCGAGCCTCGCGTGGCGCGCGGCCCGTTCGAGAACAGCGGCGATCTCGTCGGCGGCTACTGGATCATCAAGGCGGATTCGCTCGATCAGGTGATCGAGGCCATGAAGTGCGCGCCGTTTCCGAGCGGCCAGGTGGAGATCCGGCGCATCTATGCCGCGGAGGATTTCGGCGAGGCACTCGCGCCTGAACTGCGCGCGCAGGAAGATCGCCTGCATGCGCTGGCGGCGAAGAGCTGACATCTCAGCCCATCAGACCGGGAGCAGACACGATGCGATTCATGATGCTGATGATTCCGCTCGGCTATGAGAGCGCCCCGCCGGACGTGAAGCTCGATCCCGAACGGGTCGCGGCGATGATGCGCTACAACGAAGCGCTCAAGGAGGCCGGCGTGTTGATCACCTTGGAAGGGCTGCATCCGCCGTCGATGGGTGCACGGGTGTCGTTCCCTGGCGGCAAACCCGTCGTCACCGATGGTCCCTTCGCCGAGGCCAAGGAGGTGCTCGGCGGCTTCTGGATGATCGAGGTCGGATCGCGCGACGAGGCGATCGCCTGGGCCAAGCAATGCCCGGCCTCTGAGAATGAGATCATCGAAATCCGCCAGGTGCAGGAGATGGCCGATTTCTCCGACGATGTGCGCGAGGCGCTGGCCGGCTTCGGCGAGCTGCCGCATGCCGGCCGTGCCTGAGCCATTCAATTCATCAGGGAGGAAGTGCAATGAGCGACAACAGCAACACCTATCTCGCCGTGTTCCTCGGCAGCAGGACGAGCCCGGCCTGGAAGGAATGGGAGGCGCTGCCGGAAGCCGAACGCAACGCCAGGGGACGGCAGGGCATGACGGCGTGGCAAGGCTGGGTCGAGACGCACAAGGACGCGATCGTCGCGATGGGCGGGCCGCTCGGCAAGACCAAGCGGGTCGACAAGACCGGCATCAACGACATCGCCAACGAGATGGGCGCGTTCACGGTGGTCCGCGCGGCCTCGCACGAGGACGCGGCGAAGATGTTCGAGAACCACCCGCATTTTGCGATCTTCCCCGGCGAGCGGGTCGAGATCATGCCGGTGTTGCCGATCCCGGGTGGTTAGCGCCCGTACCTAGCGGCGAGCCGCGGTGCCACCCTCCCCTGAAGGGGGAGGGTCGGCTCGAATCCGCGCAGCGGATGCGAGCCGGGGTGGGGTGACAGACTGTCGGCGTGTGCGATGCCGACGTTCGGCTGGGCACCTTGTGCACTCGTCCGTTGACCCCGCGCTGACCTCGCCCGGGGCTCACCCCACCCCGCTTGCCCGCTGCGCGGGCGATCGACCCTCCCCCTCAAGGGGAGGGTGGCAGCCGTGGCTGCTGGTCGAGCGCTCAAAAGTCTCTGGTGTGTTTCACCCCCGCTCATGTAAAAGCCCTTCACATGAGCTGGCGCAAGGAGCAGCGCCGCGCTGAGCGCGGCTATCATCACGGCAACCTCAAGGAGGCGCTGCTGCAGGCGGCGCTCGACCTGATCGCGCAGAAGGGAGCTGCCGGGTTCACCTTCGCCGATGCTGCGCGCATGGCCGGTGTCAGCCCGGCCGCACCCTACCGCCACTTCCGCGATCGTGATGAGCTTCTATCCAGCATCGCGCAGCGCGGCTTCGAGCAGTTCGAGGCGCGGCTTTCGGCCGCGTGGGACGACGGCCGGCCGGAGACCGTCACGGCATTCGAACGTGTCGGCAAGGCCTATCTCGCCTTCGCCCGCGAGGAGCCCGCGTTCTACTCGGCAATGTTCGAATCCGGCGTGCCGGCCGACTCGACCCCAGGTCTGCTCGCCGCTGGCGAGCGTGCGTTCGGCGTGATCCGCGCCGCCGCGGAGCGGCTCGCCGCGCTGGCTCCTCCTGGTGTGCCGCGGCCGCCGGCGATGATGATGGCACTGCACATCTGGTCAATGGCGCATGGCATCGCGTCCTTGTTCGCGCGCGGCGACGCAGCCCGGCGCAAGCTGCCGATGTCGCCGGAGGAACTGCTGGAAGCCGAGGTGCTGATCTATCTGCGCGGTCTCGGGTTCAGCACCGATCGTGCACCGACCGCCAAGCCCGGCGGCGAGCCACCGCCATTGCCCGACGACAAGCCGGCTGGGACGCCAGCGGGGCCCTGGGGCCGGCCGAAGTAAAGGTTCAACGCCAGACGAAAAATATTCCGGGCGGCGCGTCAGGCGGCCGCCTTGACAAAATCACGGGTTGAGCTAGCTATGTAAATGTTATTTACATTCACACGGCATGGCGCCGCGAATGGAGAGGGAGATGGCCTACACCGCAGATGTCAATCGATGGCGCGGTTCGGAGGAGGAGCAGAGGTACCGGCCCCACATGATGGAGTCGCCCTGGCATCCCGGCTGGATCGCGGTGACCGTGCTCGGCTTCATCATCTGGTGGCCGATCGGACTTGCCCTTCTCTTTTTCACACTCGGGAGCAGAAAGATGGCGTGCTGGAACGGTAGCGATCGCTGGTCGAACAAGATGGAACGGATGCAGTGGAAGATGGACCGCATGCGCGACAGGATGGAGCGCCGCGGCTTTGGTTTCGGCTTCTCGCAGCCGTCGTCGAGCGGCAACCGCGCCTTCGATGAGTACCGCATGGAGACGCTGCGCCGGCTCGAGGAGGAGCAGCAGGAGTTCCGCGACTTCCTGAGCCGCCTGCGTCACGCCAAGGACAAGGAAGAGTTCGACGCCTTCATGGCGCAGCACAAGCAGCGGCCGCCGACGCCGCCGAACGACCAGCCCCAGAGCTGATCGCGAGGCAGGTCGACGAACTGATCGACCGATCCTGACGCCGCAGGGCTTTCAGCCCCCGCCCTGACGGCACAAGACGCCCGCCCGCGGTTCCCCGCCGGCGGGCGTTTTGCGTTCCTAATTACCTTTCCCTGCGGCGCCTCGCCGCTGGCTGCGGGCGGCCAGAACGGCCGCGACGTCACAATGGCCTGATCACAAAGGCTCTATCTGGCTGTCCCGGCAGGGCCTTTGACCTCCGCAAAACTCCGCGGTAACCCCGCCTTAACCCCGGAGGGGGTTTGGTTAAGGGGCGCTTACGGGCGCCGAGCCCTTGTTTTGACACGTTGGCGGAGGAAGCAGGCCACTTATGGCTTCGGCGGGCCTCTTAAAGCGATCAGTTCAGGGCTTTGTTGCGTAGGCGCTTTGCGCCGCGACGGCATCCGGCGTGGAACGGCGGATGCATGGTCCCGGGTGTCCCGGGCTGTTGGTTGAGAGGATACTGCGGATGGAAGGCGACTTCTCCCTGATCGCGCTGTTCTGGCAGGCGCATTGGGTCGTGAAGGGCGTGATGCTCGGCCTCATCACCTGTTCGGTCTGGGTGTGGGCGATCGCGATCGACAAGCTGTTCCTCTATTCCCGGACGCGCCGCTCGATGGACCGGTTCGAGCAGGCGTTCTGGTCCGGCGAGTCGATCGAGGAGCTCTATCGGGTGCTGTCGGCCAAGCCGACGCAGTCGATGGCGGCGTGCTTCGTGGCGGCGATGCGCGAGTGGAAACGCTCCTTCGAGGGCCATGCGCGGTCGTTCGCCGGCCTGCAGATGCGGATCGAGAAGGTGATGAACGTCTCGATCGCGCGCGAGGTCGAGCGGCTGGAACGCCGGCTGCTCGTGCTGGCCACGGTCGGTTCCGCCGGCCCCTTCGTCGGCCTGTTCGGCACCGTCTGGGGCATCATGACGAGCTTCCAGGCGATTGCAGGCTCGAAGAACACCTCGCTCGCGGTGGTCGCGCCCGGCATCGCGGAAGCGCTGTTCGCCACCGCCATCGGCCTGATCGCGGCCATTCCGGCGACGATTTTCTACAACAAGTTCTCCTCGGAGGTGAACCGGCAGGCCCAGCGCCTGGAGGGCTTCGCAGATGAATTTTCGGCCATCCTGTCCCGTCAGATCGACGAGCGGGGATGAGGGCGGGTATAATGGCGACCGGATCGTGAGTATCGCAGCATGGGCATGAGCATGGGTAGCGCGTCCGGCGGCGGTGGTCGCCGCGGTCGGAGCAAGGCACCGGTGATGTCGGAGATCAACGTCACGCCGATGGTCGACGTCATGCTGGTGCTGCTGATCATCTTCATGGTCGCAGCGCCACTGCTCACTGTGAATATCCAGGTCGACCTGCCGCAGGCACAGGGCGGCTCGGCCTCGACTGCCGACGCCAAGCCGCCGCTCGAGGTGACCGTGAAGAAAACCGGCGGCGGCTGTGCGTCGAAGGTCGATGTCTACATCGGTGACTCCCCGATCGGGATCAACGAGCTCGGGCCGAAGATCAAGGCGATGAAGGAGGCGGGTGCCGGCGGCGGCGACAACGTCGTCAAGATCCGCGGCGATCGCGACGCCTGCTACTCCGACATGATGAAGGTGCTGGGCATGGCACGTGACGCCGGCTATCGCGCCAGCATCGTCGTGCTGCCGGAACAGGGCTCATGACGGCAAAGGACCTCATCCAGTTCGCACGTCAGCGCAAAGGCACGGTGCTCTCCGTGGCTCTGCACGTGCTCGTGCTGGGCTGGGGTCTGTTCAGCTTCTCCGCCCGCTCGATGGTGGCGCCGCCGGAGGACCTGGTGCCGGTCGACGTGATCTCGGAGGACAATACCTCGAAGGCCAAGGCCGGCGCGCTCGCCGGCAAGAAGGAGTCGCAGAAGCTGCTCGCCGACAGGATCGGCGAGAAGAAGCCGACCGAGGACATCGTCGGCAAGGTCGACACCAAGCAGGTGACCGAGACCGACGCCGCGCCGGAGCCGAAGCCCAAGCCGGAGAAGCCGGTCGAGAAGAAGCCCGACCCGCCCAAGCCGGTCGAGAAGCAGCCGGATACGCCGAAGCCGATTGCCGAGAAAAAGCCGGATCCGCCGAAGCCTCTGCCTGCCGAAAAGCCGAAGCCGGAGGAGAAGAAGCCCGATCCGTTCAATCCGGACCAGATCGCGAGCGTGCTCAACAAGGACAAGCCGAAGCAGCCGCCGAAGCCGCAGCAGACCGCGGCCGCCACGCCCGAGCCGCCGAAGCACAAGAGCGAGCGCAAGTTCGACGCCGAGAAGATGGCGAGCCTGATCAATCAGAAGGACCCAACGCGGCAGGCCGTGACGGGAGCGGAGCTAAACGCGAACGCGGCGCTCGGCGCGGTCCAGGGAACAGCCGAGGCCAACGTGGCGAGTTGGCAGGGCGCGTTCCAGGAGGCTGTGACGCGCTGCTTCAACGCGCCCTACAGTGGTGTCGACGAAGACAAGATCTCGGTCGACCTCGACATTCAGTTGCGTTCCGACGGCTCCCTGCTCGCAACGCCCGTCGTCTCCGGCGTGACGGGCCCGAATCGGGCGGTCAGCCTCGCCGTGGCGGAGAACGCGAAGCGGGCGGTCGAGAACTGTGCGCCTTATGCGTTTCTACCGAAGAATCGTTACAACGAGTGGAAGCTCATCCTGACGCGATTCAATCTCAAAACGATGAATTCGATGCGAGGCCGAACTTGACGAATCCTCCCGACCGCACGACCGGATTTTTCACGCGGCGCCAGCTGTTGGCGACGGGAGGCGCTGCCGTCGCGGCGCTGGGCGCCGGTCCCGCGTTGGCCCAGCAGAAAGACCGCCTGGAGATCGTGCCGACGAGCTTCAAGCCGCTCCCGATCGCGATTCCGCCGTTCGTTCCGGGGGGCGCCGGCGATGCCGATGTCGGCAACGGCATCTCGCAGGTGATCACCAACAATCTGAAGCGGAGCGGCTTGTTCGCGCCCGTCGACCCCGCTGCATTTCCCGAGCGCATCAGCAATTTCGAGGCGCCGCCGCAATTCGCAAGCTGGAAGCCGTTCGATCTGCGCGGCATCGTCACCGGCCGCGCCACGCGCCAGCCCGACGGCCGCCTGAAGGCCGAGTTCCGGCTGTGGGAGCCGAATACGGGCCAGCAGCTCGCCGGCCAGCAATATGTGACGGCGCCGGAATATTGGCGGCGCATCGCCCACATCATCTCGGACCAGATCTATACGAAGCTCACGGGCGAGAAGGGCTATTTCGACAGCCGCGTCGTGTTCGTCGACGAGAGCGGGCCATCGGAGCGCCGCGTCAAGCGGCTCGCGCTGATGGACCAGGACGGCGCCAATGTCCGCTATCTCACCCGCGGCGCCGACCTCGTGCTGACGCCGCGGTTCTCGCCGTCGAGCCAGGAAATCACCTACATGGAGTTCGGGCAGGGCGACCCGAAGGTCTATCTGTTCAATATCGAGACCGGCCAGCGCGAGATCGTCGGCAACTTTCCGGGCATGTCGTTCTCGCCGCGCTTCTCGCCCGACGGCCAGCGTATCATCCTGAGCCTGCAGCAGGGCGGCAACTCCAATCTGTTCGTGATGGATCTGCGCTCGCGCGCGACCACGCGGCTGACCGACACGCCGGCGATCGATACCTCGCCGTGCTACTCGCCGGACGGCAGCCAGATCTGCTTCGAGAGCGATCGCGGCGGCAAGCCGCAGATCTACGTGATGTCGGCGAGCGGCGGCGCCGCGCAGCGCATCTCGTTCGGCGAGGGCAGCTACTCGACGCCGGTGTGGTCGCCGCGCGGCGACTACATCGCCTTCACCAAGCAGGGCGGCGGCCAGTTCGCGATCGGCATCATGAAGACCGACGGCTCCGGCGAGCGCATCCTCACCTCCGGCTTCCACAACGAAGGCCCGACCTTCGCTCCGAACGGCCGCGTGCTGATGTTCTTCCGCGATCCCGGCGGCAATGCCGGTCCTTCGCTCTATACGATCGACGTCTCCGGCCGCTTCGAGCAGAAGGTGCAGACGCCGGGCTTCGCCTCGGACCCGGCCTGGTCGCCGCTGCTGTCGTGAGGGATAGATGGCCCGTCGATGCTCGCTCACGCTTGAGTGGACGCGTCGCCGGCGGGTCGCGCAATGCGTGTTTTCGGTCGAAATGGAACCATTCGTTGCAGGGCCGGAGTAGTGTTTCCCTAGTTTGCTGAAATCTCGGGGAAATCCGCCCGTTTCGCGGCTGCGGCAACGCTCCGCTAACGATGTTCGCTCAGAAAGACTTCACTTGCGAACGGTATTGTTGCGCACTGAACAGGACGCGTGCGCACGAATGCAGCTTGCCAGCCAAAGCGGAGAAGACGATCGAAAGCTGTCGCCCGGTATCCAGGCGGCGCTCGTCGACTCCCTCTTCCAGGATCCCGGCCCGATGTTTGCCGGCGCACTCTGCGCCGCCGTCGCGGCCGTCATGACCGCGATCAAGAGCGGCGACACCAGTCTCTGGCCCTGCGCGATCCTGCTGATCGTGGCCGGCGCGTTTCGCTCGCTCGACATGCGCTACTACCGGCATCTCCGTGACGGCGGGCGCTTGACCCCCGAGGCGGTGGCGCGCTGGGAGATCCGCTACCAGGTCGGCGCGATGATCTACGCGCTGGTGCTCGGCATCTGGTGCGTCGTCGCCGTGTCCGGCAACAGCGATCCGGTCGTGCACCTGATCGCGATCACGGTGACGCTCTGCTACATGTCGGCGGGCGCCGGGCGCACCTATGGACGCCCCTGGATCTTCCACGTCCAGATCCTGCTCGCCTGCGGGCCGCTCGCACTCTCGCTCGCGCTGAACGGCAGTCCCTATTACATGGGGATGGCGGCGTTCTGCGTGCTGTTCTTCATGTCGTTGAAGCACATCTCGACGAACCTGCAGCGGATCTTCGTCCAGGCCTTCGTGGCGCGCGAAGGCGAGTCGGCGCTGGCCAAGCAGTTCGATACGGCGCTCAACAACATGCCGCACGGCCTGTGCATGTTCCGCGCCGACGGGCGGCTGGCGGTGATGAACCACCGCTTCGGCGAGATGATGAGCCTGCCGGAGGATATCCTGCAGCGCGGCGGCAAGGCCGCCGACATCATCAATGCCTGTGTGGTCGCAGGGTCGATCTCGGCGGCGAGCGGCCGGCTGATCCTGGCGGAGATCGAGCACACCAAGACCCACAACGTGATCACCAGCGATCCCGACGTGGTGCGCGACCGCTCGCTGTCCTGGACGTTCCAGCCGATGGCCGATGGCGGTGCCGTGGTCCTGCTCGAGGACATCACCGAGCGGCGCCATGCGGAGGCGCGTATCTCGCATCTCGCGCGTTACGACGAACTCACGACCTTGCCGAACCGCGTCAGCTTCCGGGACGAGATCGAGCGGCTGCTCAGGATCCCGCAACGGAACGGCGAATTGTCCGCGCTGCTGTTCGTCGATCTCGACCGCTTCAAGCAGGTCAACGACACCCTCGGCCACCCCTGCGGCGACCAGTTGCTCTGCGCCGTGTCCGAGCGGCTGCGCGACATGCTGCGGCCGGAGGATTTCGTCGCCCGCTTCGGCGGCGACGAGTTCGTCGTGTTCCAGCGCAACATTCGCTCCAACGACGACGCCGCCGTGCTCGCGCGCCGGATCGTCGATCAGCTGAGCGAACGCTACAAGATCGACAATCATCTGGTCGAGATCGGCGCCAGCGTCGGCATCGCCATGACCGCGCCGGGCATCAGCGCCGACACGCTGCTGAAGAATGCCGACATGGCGTTGTATCGCGCCAAGGCCGAGGGCAGGGGTACCTTCTGCTTCTTCCGCGACGAGCTTGCCCAGACCGTGGAGGCGCGGCGCATCCTCGAGCTCGATCTGCGCAAGGCGCTTGCCAACGAGGAATTCGAGCTGTTCTACCAGCCGCTGGTCAATCTGAAGTCCGGCAAGATCTCGACCTGCGAGGCCTTGCTGCGCTGGAACCATCCGGTGCGCGGCACCGTCTCGCCGGTGGACATCATCCCCGTCGCCGAGGACATGGGCCTGATCGTCGATCTCGGCCGCTGGATCCTGCGCAAGGCCTGCCTCGAATGCATGAAGTGGCCGGAGGCGGTGAGCGTCGCCGTCAACTTCTCGCCGCAGCAGTTCCACCAGCGCGACGTGCTGAGCGAGGTGCGCTACGCCCTCGAAGTCTCCGGCCTGCCGCCGCACCGGCTCGAGATCGAAATCACCGAATCCTCGCTGTTGCGCAACACGCAGCTGACGCACGACGTTCTTTCGCAGCTCCATATGCTCGGGGTCCGCATCTCGCTGGACGATTTCGGCACCGGCTATTCGAGCCTCAGCTACCTGCACAATTTCCCGCTCGAGAAGGTCAAGATCGACCGCTCCTTCCTGGAGGGCATCGACAGCGACCGGCCGCTGACATTGCTGCGCGGCGTCGCGCGGCTGTCGGCCGATCTCGGCATGTCGGTGGTCGTCGAGGGCATCGAGACCAACGAGCAGCTGGAGCTGGTCAGTGCCGATGGCACGGTCACCGAAGCCCAGGGCTATCTGTTCAGCCGACCGGTCCCCGCCGTGCGCATCCGTCAGCTTCTGAATGCCTCGCACGGCCGACGGCCGGCGGAAGAGGCGATTGCGGTCGCCGGAGGCAATCGGTCGATCGCCTGATCGCCGTCTCGCCCGCGTCTCCGACGGTCCGGCAGCATCGCTGGGGCTCGTGCGGACACGCACGCCCATGTGAACGCTAAAGTGACAACCCCACGTCGCATCATCCGGGCTGAGAACACGCGTATGCCACGCGCACAGGTTTCGGATAGGCACGGAAGTGATCCGTAGCGATACCTGAGTCACTCCGTTTCATTTCTGTAAGTCGCAGTCATGACGCCCGATTTCCCGCACCGTTAACTCTGTACCGCCGAAAGCTTTGCGTCTGAATTAACGCACTGTTAAGCTCATTAGGTACTCGTAAGGGTTGTGTGTGAAAAGGGGTTGCGAATGAAGTCGGCGGCTCGAGTTACTGCCGTTGCTGACCAGAAGTCGGATGCGCTCGAAAATGTCGATTATCGGCTGGCGCTGACTGCGGAAGACAAGGACGAGATTTACCGGCTGCGCTACCGCGCCTATCTGCGCGAAGGAGCCATCCTCCCCTCGGCGAGCGAACGCGTCACCGACGAGTATGACGATCTTCCCAACAGTTTCATCTTCGGCGTCTATGTGCATGGCGAACTGTACAGCTCGATCCGCATCAGCGTGCTGAACTCGCAATGGCGGCGGTCGCTGTCGGCGGACATGTTTTCCGATCTGCTGCATCCCGAGCTCGACCGCGGCCAGGTGATCGTCGATCCGACGCGTTTCGTGGCCGATTACGAGAAAGCCCGGCTGTTTCCAGCGCTTCCCTACGTCACCGTCCGGCTCGGCTATGTTGCCTGCGCGCATTTCAACGCCAATATTGGCCTTGCCAACGTCCGGCCGGAACACCGCGCTTTCTACAAGAAGGTCTTCCTCCAGGAGCCGTGGGGCGAGCCGCGGCTCTACTCCGGCCTGACCAAGCCGGTCGGCCTCGTCGCCGCGCATTACCCCAAGATCCGCGAGCGGGTGTTCCAGCGCTTCCCCTTCATGCGCTCGAGCGCCTTCGAGCGGCGGATGCTGTTCGACCGTCGCGCGCCCGACGCCTTCTCTGATTCGTTTCGGCTTCAGCCTGTCGCGAAGGCCGGCTGAGCAAAGTCGGTCTTGTTCCCGGATTCAAGCCGGCGCAGCCCCCTGCGCCGGCTCAATTTCGTGGCCTTGGCGCAAATATCGGCGAAAAGCGCCGTGCTCCCGGCGGGCCGCCGCTTGCCTTCACCCTGGCGCCACATTTACAACCCATTAACCATCGCGGTCGCTTTTTCGGGTTTCGTTAGCATTTGACGGGGTTCGGCAAGACCCCATCAAGGTTGACGGAACGTTCGCTTAACCATCGACCTGTAGACCGGATGGCAGTCTAAGAACGTGAGCGTGGAGGCTCCGGGAATGAAATATCACATGCGTATCCTCCAGGGATTGAAGTTGGCTGCCGTGCTCTCGGTCGCGCTGTCGATGGGCGCCTGCGCCAACAAGAATCTCACCGGGGCCGACGGAGCGATGGCGAGCGCTGCAACTCCAGGCAGCCAGCAGGACTTCGTGGTCAATGTCGGCGATCGCGTCTTCTTCGAGAGCGACCAGACCGATCTGACGCCGCAGGCGATCGCGACGTTGGAAAAGCAGGCGCAGTGGCTGCAGACCTATCCGCGCTATCAGTTCACCATCGAGGGCCACGCCGACGAGCGCGGCACCCGCGAGTACAACATCGCGCTCGGCGCCCGCCGCGCCCAGTCGGTCCGAAACTTCCTGGCCTCGCGCGGCATCGACCAGAGCCGCATGCGCACCATCTCCTACGGCAAGGAGCGCCCCGTCGCGGTGTGTAACGACATCTCGTGCTGGTCGCAGAACCGCCGCGCGGTCACCGTGCTGAACGCCAGTTCATGAAGCTGAACGACGTCGTCTCATGACGGGTCGTTGATGAAGCCGGCGTCGCCATCGACGCCGGCTTCATCATTTCGTCTTCGCTTGAACGTCATTTGTCTCCATCTCAATTCTACTTTACAGCCTCGCTCATCAGGCTTTTTCAACCTCTCGCCGATCCGGTCGTCAGGGCAGCATGTCGTTCATGTCTCTTCCTCGGAGCGCCGCAGCGATGCTCGCAGCGCTCGTCGTTTTGTCGTGCCAGTCAATGTCGTCGCGGGCGTTCGCCCAGGTCGACGAGGATCCCGAGATCAGGATCGAGCGGCTGGAGAATCAGCTGCGACAACTGACCGGGCAGAACGAGGAGCTGCAGTACCGCAATCGCCAGCTCCAGGAGCAGCTGAGGCAGTTGCAGAGCGGGGCGCAGACGGCCGCGCCGGCTGCCCAGCCGGGCGTTTCGCCGGCACCGGCGCAGGTCAATCCGGGTTACGCCCAGCCCGCACAGCCCGCCTATGGCCAGCAGCCCTATGGACAGCCCCAGCAGCAGGCCTATCCCACGCCGCAGCAGCCTCCCGTCTACGCCCAGCCGCAGGCCGGCGCACCCGCCCCGATCGCGCTGGATCCGCCGGCCCCGGGCGGGCGGACCCGTCGCGGCGACGCCTTCGATCCGAGCCAGAACCCGACCGCGCCCGGCGCGCCGCAGGCGCTCGGCGGAGGGCCGCTGCCGATCCAGCCCGGTGGCGGCCAGCCGGTGGCCCGTGCGCCGGATCCCGTCAATCCCGCGAGCCCGCCGCCCGGCCGCTATCCCCAGGCGGCGGCCCCTGCCGCCGCCGGCGGGCTGGATACGGCGCCGCCGCGGCAGACGCCGCGCGATGAATACGACCTCGGCATCGGCTACATGCAGCGGCGCGACTATGCGCTGGCCGAGCAGACAATGCGCAACTTCACCCAGAAATATCCCAACGATCCGATGATCGGCGATGCGCAATACTGGCTCGGCGAAAGCCTGTACCAGCGCCAGCAATACCGCGATGCCGCCGAAATTTTCCTGGCGGTGACCACCAAGCACGACAAATCGTCGAAGGCGGCCGACGCGCTGCTGCGGCTCGGCCAGTCGCTGGCGGCCTTGAAGGAGAAGGAGGCGGCCTGCGCCGCGTTCGGCGAGGTGACGCGGAAGTATCCGCGCGCCTCCGCGGGTGTGAAGGCGACGGTCGACAAAGAGCAGAAGCGGGTGAAGTGCTGAGCCGCGCGGCGTGAGATCGTAGGGCTCTCGCCCCCGGGCAGCGAGGCGGGTAGGCTGCCGCGCCATGGCGAACGCACGCTCCGAAGCCGATCTCCCGGTGTCCGCCGCCGAGGCCGAGCGCCTGTTCGCGCCGCTCGCGGCGGTGCCGGCGCTCGTGCTCGCGGTCTCCGGCGGTCCGGACTCCATGGCGCTGATGTGGCTGGTGGCGCAGTGGCGGGCGTCTCTCGTGACGGGCCCGCGGCTGCTTGCCGTGACCGTCGATCATGGTCTCAGGCGTAGCTCGGCGGGCGAAGCCCGGTTGGTCAAGCAGATCGCGCGCAGCCTGGGTGTTCAGCACCGCACCTTGCGCTGGACCGACGACAAACCGGGGGCCGGAATTCCCGAAGCGGCGCGGCTGGCGCGCTACCGGCTGCTGACGCGCGCGGCGCGGCAGCTGCGTGCCGGCCATATCCTCACCGCTCATACGCGGGATGACCAGGCCGAGACGGTGCTGATGCGGCTGCTGCGCGGCAGCGGCATCGCCGGGCTTGCGGCCATGACGCCGGTCAGTTCGCGAGATGGGCTGCTGCTGGCGCGGCCGCTGCTCGACATCCCCAAGGCCAGGCTGCTGGCGACGCTGCGCGCCGCGGGGCTTCCTCACGCCGATGATCCGACCAATCGCGATCCGTCCTTCACCCGGCCGCGCCTGCGCGCGCTGATGCCGGCGCTGGCGGAGGAGGGCGGCGATGCGCGCACGCTGGCGACGTTGGCGCGCCGGCTTGGACGGGCCAATGCCGCGATCGAGCGCATGGTGGACGGTGCCGAGCGCTATCTCGCCCTCCAGGCCGACGGCGGCAGTGGCGAACAGCCGGCCCAGGGCCACAGCTTCGACCCGCGCGCGTTTGTCGCACTTCCAGCAGAAATCAGGCTGCGGCTGTTGATGCGCGCCATCGATCGCGTGGGAACCGAAGGGCCCGTGGAACTTGGCAAGGCCGAAGCGCTGCTCGACCGGCTGGACCGGACTCTTGCGGGGATCGTAGATAGTGGTAGGTCTGCTCCAGGCAGGCTAAAACAAACCCTGGCTGGTGCGCTGGTAAGCATGACGAAAGAGTCGATCCGCATCACGCCCGCGCCGCCACGGCGATCGCGCGGGACTTGAGCGGGCGGCAGCTTCGCGGACGCTTAACCACCTGCATGGTCGGCGCTTTCCCGCGCCATTTTTTAAGCGGGAATCGGGCTAGGATGCGTTAAATAGTCCTGTCTGGTTCCCTTGGCATTGCGGCGAGTGGTACCTAGATTACGAGACGGTCGACCGGGGGATTCCCTCGTGGCTACCCAGGGATAAGTCTGAGGACAGACGGCCGCGATCCGCGCGACCACGAAGGAAAATCGATGAACGCCAATCTGCGCAATTTCGCCCTTTGGGTCATTATTGTCCTATTGCTGTTGGCACTGTTCACCCTCTTCCAAAATCCCGGGCAACGCGCGTCGTCGCAAGACATCACCTTCTCGCAGCTGCTGACGGAGGTCGATCAGGGCAATGTGCGCGACGTCGTGATCCAGGGCCCCGAGATTCACGGCACCTTCAAGAACGGCTCCTCGTTCCAGACCTACGCGCCGAGCGATCCGACGCTCGTGACTCGTCTGTACAACGGCAAGGTCTCGATCACCGCGAAGCCGCCGGGTGACAACGTGCCGTGGTTCGTGTCGCTCCTCGTCTCCTGGTTGCCGTTCATCGCGCTGATCGGCGTCTGGATCTTCCTGTCGCGACAGATGCAGGGCGGCGCCGGCAAGGCGATGGGCTTCGGCAAGTCGCGTGCGAAGATGCTGACGGAAGCGCATGGCCGCGTCACCTTCGAGGATGTCGCCGGCGTCGACGAGGCCAAGCAGGACCTACAGGAGATCGTCGAATTCCTTCGCGACCCCGGCAAATTCCAGCGCCTCGGCGGCCGCATTCCGCGCGGCGTGCTGCTGGTCGGCCCTCCCGGCACCGGCAAGACGCTGATCGCCCGCGCCGTGGCCGGCGAAGCCAACGTGCCGTTCTTCACCATCTCCGGTTCTGACTTCGTCGAGATGTTCGTCGGCGTCGGCGCCAGCCGCGTCCGCGACATGTTCGAGCAGGCCAAGAAGAACGCGCCCTGCATCATCTTCATCGATGAAATCGACGCCGTCGGCCGTCATCGTGGCGCCGGCCTCGGCGGCGGCAATGACGAGCGCGAGCAGACCCTCAACCAGCTGCTGGTCGAGATGGACGGCTTCGAGGCCAATGAGGGCGTGATCCTGATCGCCGCCACCAACCGCCCCGACGTGCTCGATCCCGCCTTGATGCGTCCCGGCCGCTTCGACCGCCAGGTCGTCGTCTCCAACCCCGACATCATCGGCCGCGAGCAGATCCTCAAGGTTCACGTCCGCAAGGTGCCGCTGGCGCCGGACGTCAATCTCAAGACCATCGCCCGCGGTACGCCCGGCTTCTCCGGCGCCGACCTGATGAATCTCGTCAACGAAGCCGCGCTGACCGCCGCCCGCCGCAACAAGCGGATGGTCACGCAGTCCGAGTTCGAAGAGGCCAAGGACAAGGTGCTGATGGGCGCCGAGCGCCGCTCGATGGTGATGACCGAGGAAGAAAAGATGCTGACCGCCTATCACGAGGCGGGCCATGCGATCGTCGGCCTCAATGTCCCGAGCCACGATCCCATCCACAAGGCGACCATCATTCCGCGCGGCCGTGCGCTGGGCATGGTGCAGTCGCTTCCCGAGGCCGACCGTCACTCGCATACCCGCGAATGGTGCGTCTCCAAGCTCGCGATGATGTTTGGCGGCCGCGAGGCCGAGGTGCAGAAGTTCGGTCCGGAGAAGGTGACCAACGGCGCCACCGGCGACATCCAGCAGGCGACCAACCTCGCCCGTGCGATGGTGATGGAGTGGGGCATGTCCGACAAGCTCGGCCGCGTCCGCTACCAGAGCAATGAGCAGGAGGTGTTCCTGGGTCATTCGGTGGCGCGCTCGACCAACATCTCGGACGACACCGCACGCCTGATCGACTCGGAAATTCGCGGACTGATCGAGGCCGGTGAGCAGGAAGCCCGTCGCATCATCACCGAGAAGCGCGAGGACTGGGAGACGATCGCCCAGGCGCTGCTCGAATACGAGACGCTGACCGGCGAGGAGATCCTCGACCTGCTCAAGGGCAAGAAGCCGAACCGCGAATCCGCGATCGAGCCGTCGACGCCGCGCGCCTCGGCGGTGCCGCCTGCCGGCAAGCCGCGTCCGCGGCCCGATCCGGGCCTGGAGCCGCAGCCGCAGGCCTGACCGGGAGTCTTAAGCGCAGACGAAAGATGGTTGCGGCGTCTGATGCAACGAACCGAATAAAGCAAAGGCCCGGCTGTCAGCCGGGCCTTTTGTTTGTTTGGATGGCCGGGTCGCCCTGGGGCACGACGTGTTTCTATGGGATCGATCATCGCGACCCAGCGCAGGTTCCCGATCGCGCAACGTACGGCTTAAAGATCAGCCCCGCTAACTACCCTCGCCTGGAGGGGGAGGGTCGGCTCAAATGGAGCGCAGCGCAATGTGAGCCGGGGTGGGGTGATCTCTCCGCGCACGCCGGCGTCAGCTGAGATCACCCCACCCCGCTCGCCCGCTTCGCGCGCGATCGACCCAGGCTATCGCATATGACGACGCAGCTTTGTGCACGTCTCTCTCCACGTCGTCATGGCCGGGCTTGTCCCGGCCATCCACGTCGTCCGGCATGCTGAGAACCACGTGGATGCCCGGGACAAGCCCGGGCATGACGGAGTAACTCATGTACCGGATTGCTCGCCGCGACAGCCCTGCATGTCCATATGCGTTAGCCCTGACCGTCCAGGGGAGGGTGAAACCGGGATTGCGGCGCCTGTTGTCGTCCTCCTCGGGAGGTTGGCGATGACGGCGGCATGCGTTTCTACGCGATCGCATCATTCTCAAGACGCTCGTCGGCGTCATCGCACCGAAGCGCCGTGTAGTCGTCTCGGATCAGGGCCTGTCGAACCAGGTCTTCCACTGCGGTACGGCAGTGGCGAAGGTGCCGCGATGGCTGGTCGGACCGGTCGAGACGGCTTCCACCTTGGGGTTGCCGGCGCCGATCGCCTGCTGATAGGTCATCGCCAGCCGGCCGAGGCCCGTCGAGATCGCCTCGTCGGTCTCGCCGTAATAGTTGCGCACCGGGCTCTTGATGATCCAGCGATAGGCCTGCGCCTGCGCCACCAGCCGGCCGTAGGCCGATGCCGCGAAATACTGCGCGTCGAAATAGTCCGGCTTCAGCAGCTTGTGCAGATCGGTCGGGACGTCGGCGACGTTGAACGGCTCGCGCAGATAGGCCTTGCGCGCGACATCGTAATAGCTGTCGCTGATCACCGAACGCGCCAGTCCGGGCACGCCATAATAGTTCTCGAACGCGAAGGCGGAGAGGATGAACAGCGAGTTGACCCAGGCCGCGTCGTTCTTGCGCGGGAAGCTGAGGAAGCCGTTCAGAGCCACGAAGACGTCGACCGGCGCACTGGCGGTCGCCGCGGCGGCCACCGTCTCGCCAGCGCTTTCGAGCTTTTCCAGAAACGCCATCGTGACGAAGCCGCCCTGCGACCAGCCGGCGATCGACAGCCTGGTCGCGGTGAGATGCAGGTCGTTGAGCACGGCGCGGCTGGCGAGCAGCATGTCATAGGTTGCCTGCTGGTGGCTCGCCTTCACCATGTAGCCTTCCGGCTCGGTCGAAGTCCCCATGCCGAAATAGTCGGCGCCGATCAGCAGATGGCCTTGCCCGGCAAACTGTGCGATCATCAGCTGCGTCTCCGGCGACTGCTCGGGGAACGACGGCACCTCCTGTTTTCCGTAGACGGTGCCGTGCTGATAGGACACCAGCGGCAGGCTGGTCTCGCTGATGTCAGGCACCGCCAGCAGTCCCGTGGCGCGGATCGGCTTGTTGCCGCGCTCGGGGATCACGGACGAATAGGTCACGCGGTACAGCCGCACGGCGTTCACGGCCGGCGTATAGGTGACCTGGACGCCGGCGAATTTCGGCGTGTCGACGGTCAGGATCTTGTTGAGCCGCTCCACGTCCCAGCGCGCCAGAAATTCATAGGAGACGTCCGACGTGACGCGCACGACGCCCTTGTCCTGAGCGCGGCTCGCTGCGGGCACGATCAGGAGGAGAGCAAGAAGGATGAGACGAATGGCCATGAGGACTCCCGTGGATCGGCCGCCAGTTGCATCGGAGTCCTGTGCTACAGATTGCGTGTAAACATTCGGTGCGATCCGCCGCATCTCGGGGCTGGCGGGGCGCTTAAGCCTTCTTCAAGCCTCCCGGCCTATCTCTCGACCAGGAGTGCGCCCCGCGTGGCGCCGGGCGAGGTCCTGATGGCCGACAATTCCGCTGCCGCGATTCCCTTACAGCGCCGTGGCGTACCGTTCGGCCTGTTCGCCGTCTGCTTCGCGCTCGCCTGCATCAATGCCGCGTTCTTCCCCGCCGGCCTGTTTTCCGGGATCTGGATCTGGGGCGCGGATGGGCTGGGCATCCCGACCGACTTCGTCAACGTCTGGGCCGCCGGCAAGCTCGCGCTGCAGGGCCATCCTGCGCTCGCCTGGGACTGGGACGTGCAGCGGAGGATCGAGCTCGACCTGCTCGGGCAGGATTTTCCCGGCTACTTCGCCTGGCACTATCCGCCGCCATTCCTGTTCGTCGCGGCGTTCCTGGCGCAGTTTCCCTACGTCACGGCCTTCGCCGGCTGGGCCTATGCAAGCTTCATCCCCTATGCGCTCGCGATGCGCGCCATCGTCGGCCGCGGCTTCGGCCTGCTGCTGGCGGCCGGCTTTCCGGCGCTGTTTTCCAACATGCTGGTCGGGCAGAACGGATGCCTGACTGCCGCGCTCGTCGGCGGCACGCTTTATCTGCTGCCGGTGCGGCCGGTGCTGGCCGGAATCTGCCTCGGCCTGCTGACCTACAAGCCGCAATATGGTCTGCTTTTCCCGATCGTGCTGATCGCCACGCAGCGCTGGACGACATTCATCTCTGCGAGCGTCACCGCGATCCTGCTCGCGCTCGTCTCCCTGCTGGCGTTCGGCATCGACAGCTGGCAGGCTTTCGTCCACTGGCTGCCGATGTTCTCACAGGCGTTCCTGACCGAGGGCAAGGCGACCTGGTGGAAACTGCAGAGCCTGTTCTCGATGGTGCGCTATTTCGGCGGCTCCGAATCGCTCGGCTGGGCCTTCCAATGGGTGCTGACCGCCGGCGTCGCCGTCGTGCTGGTGACGCTGTGGCGCAGCCCGGTGCGCTATTCGCTCAAGGCGGCCGCGCTCGCCGTCGGTCTCCTGCTGACGACGCCTTATCTGTTCATGTACGACATGATGGTTCAGGCCATCGCGGTGGCCTGGCTGGTGCGGATCGGGCTCGCCGAGGGTTTCCGCCGCTATGAACTGCCGGCGCTCGGGGTCATCGCAGCCCTTCAGATCACCTTCATGATGACCGGCATCCCGCTCGGTCTTGCCGCCAATCTGATCATGGCCGCGCTGGTGCTGGCGCGGGCCGGATCGTGGTGGCGGCGGCAGCCGGCCACCGCCGAAATTGCCCTCGCGCCCGCCTGATCAGGTCCGCAGCCGAAGCAGCGGAACCACTTCCCGCTTGCGTTCTTATCTGAACAGGTGTTCAGTTCTTCCGAGCGTTTGCGAGGACTTTCCTCCAAAAACACTGAACCAGCGTTCGCCGGGAGACCTGGACGAGCGCGTCCGGGGACTGGAAACGTCATGGTCTATCGGCGAACCCATCAAGTCGTGAAACGGCTGGCGGCCCGCCGCAGCGCGATTCTGGCCGCCGCGCGCGAAGCCGCAGCCGAAGGCGGCATGTCGGCCGTGCAGATCGCCCCCGTGGCGGTCCGGGCCAATGTCGCAGCCGGCACCGTCTACCGCTACTTTCCCTCCAAGGCCGACCTGATCTCGGAGCTGATCGCCGAAGTGTCGCGCGACGAGCTCGCCGCCGTCCGTCGCGCCGCCGATGCCGCGCCGGGGCCGTCTTCGGCACTGGCTGCCGCTGTCTCGACCGTCGCCGTCCACGTCCTGTCCCAGCGCAAGCTCGCCTGGGGCATCCTGGCCGAGCCGGTCGACGTCGATGTCAGCGCCTCGCGGATCGCGAGCCGTCGCGAGATCGTCGGCGAGATCGCCTCCCGGATCGATGCCGCGGTTCGCGCCGGTCATCTCCCGGCGCAGGACACCCAGCTCGCCGCCACGGCTCTGCTCGGCGCGCTGCACGAGGCGCTGGTGGGGCCGCTGGCTCCCGACACTCTCGACGATGCCGCCAAGCTTCGCGACACCGTCCAGGCGGTGACCCTGCTGGCGCTGCGCGCGGTCGGCGTCATGGACGCGCGCGCCCGCGGCCTCGTCGTCCAGGCCGTGCTGCCGGTCAGGAGCCTGGTCGGGGCGTAGAATATGATGTGATTCCGCGGAATCGCATCAAGGCAGCTTCGCGCGTGTCCGATGCCGCAGCGCGCGACTTTGAGATATGACGCGCTGCCACCCTCCCCTGGAGGGGGAGGGTCGGATCATAGGCGCGACGCGCCTGTGAGCCGGGGTGGGGTGATCTCTCCGCTTGCACCGGTTTCCGCGGCTTCACCCCACCCCGCTCGCCCGCTTCGCGTGCGATCGATCCTTCCCCTCTAGGGCAGGGCTATCGCATGTGGAAATTCCAGGCTGTCGCGACGAACGATCCTGCAAGTTAGTTACTCCGTCATGCCCGGGCTTGTCCCGGGCATCCACGTCGTTCTCAGCATGCCGGCCGACGTGGATGGCCGGGACAAGCCCGGTCATGACGACGTGGAGAGAGACGAGCACAAAACGGCGATCGCCACATGCGATTGCCCTGCCCTCTAGGGGAGGGTGAGACTGAGATCGCGGCGCCTGCTGTCGTCCTCGCCGGGAAGGTAGGGCTGAGAGCATGATGCGTTTCCACTCAATTGCAACAAGCTCTCGTCGGTGTGCGAAGGCATCGATGCGCGCCCGCGTTTAAGCAAGGATTCACCCGCTCCGGCGATGGTAAGGACGGCGCGCGCAGCAGCGCGCCTTGCCTCAATCCGGGTGCTTCCTCAGCCGATGCCGATCGCACGCAAGCCTCTGGCGACGTCGCTGGTCATCGCCGGATCGGTAGTGGCCGGCGCCCTCTATGCCTACTTCATTGGCGAAGACATCAACTGGGACTGGCAGAACTATCACGACTATGCCGGCTTCTCGCTGGTCAACGGCCGCTTCGATGTCGACGTCGCGCCCGGTGGTTTCCAGAGCTTCCTCAATCCGCTGATCTATCTGTTGCCCTACGTCGTCAGGCATTCATTGCCTGCGCCGTGGTGGGGCATCGCGCTCGGCGCGCTGCACGGGCTCAATCTCGCTGCGGTGTATTGGGTCACACGGGTTTTGCTGCAGCGGAGCGCCGATGCGGTCACGCTCGGTGCGGCACTGCTCATCGCAGCGCTCAGTCCGATGGCGCTGTCCGAGGTCGGCACGAGCTTTGCGGATATCGTCACGACGATCCCGATCCTCGCCGCGCTCGCGCTGATGTTCGAGCGCGACGACAATGAGGTGCGCGCACGCCATCTTCTCCTCGCGGGCCTTCTCATCGGCGCGGCCACCGGATTGAAGCTCACCAATGCGACGTTCCTGATCGGCGCCGGCGTCTCGCTGCTGCTGGTGGCGCGGCCGCTGCGCGCTGTCGTCACGTTCGGCGCGGCCAGCGCGGCCGGCGTGATCGTGACCGCAGGGCCTTGGGCATGGAAGATGGCGCGCGATTTCGGCAGTCCGCTGTTTCCGTTTTACAATACGATCTTTCGCTCGCCGGAAGCGCCGCTGGCCTCGATCGTCGACACGCGCTTCATGCCGCAGGGGCTGCTCGATGCGCTGGCCTACCCGTTCTACTGGGTGGTCGGCATCCATCCGTCGTCGGAATGGTCGTTCCGCGATCCGCGCTTCGCGATTGTCATCGTGCTGCTGATCGCGCTGGTCGCGACCGGCGTCTTGCAGAAGCGCGAGGTGCTGGCGCTGCGCGAGCGGCGCCTGATCATCTTCTTCTGGGTCAGCTATGTCCTGTGGATGCTGGCCTTCTCGATCCAGCGCTATCTGATGCCGCTTGAATTGCTGGCGGCGCCGCTGATCGTGCTGCTGCTCATTCGGCTCGTCGAGGCGTGGCGCGGGCGAACGGTTGCATTCCCATCGCCGCGCATGATGCAGGCCGTGACGATCGCGACCGCGCTCGCGATCGCAATGGCCTCGCAGCCGACCGACTGGATGCGGCGGCCGTGGTCGGATCCCTATCGGCCGCAACTGGCCGAGCCGCTGCAACAGCCGGCGACGTTCCTGCTGCTGCAGAAGCCGCTCGGCTACGTCACCTCGTTCGTGCCCCGAGGCTCGCGCGTCTATCAGTTGTCCGAACTGGTGGTGCCGATTGTCCCGGGGGGAATCCTCGACCGCCGTGTCCGCGATGGCCTCGCCGCGCCGCTCCCGGGCGGCATATGGGCGCTGTATTATGCGGACAGCCCAGCCGATAATCCGCCGCGGCTCGATGTGCTCGGCGACTACGATCTCAAGCTCGACGCTTCAAGAACCTGCGAACGCATTCAAGCTGCAGATGGTACCGACATCATGGCCTGTCCGGTGATCTCGGCCGCGGGACCCGCGGCGTCGACCGCGGGCCTCAAGCCGGATCACGGCGCCAACTGATCGTCAGATCTGGGCGTCGCTCGACGGCCCGACATAGGCGATGCGCACCATGTTGGTGGTGCCGGGCGTGCCGAGCGGAACGCCGGCGACGACGATGACGCGCTGGCCGGCGCGCACGAAGCCGTCGCGGAAGGCGATCGAGCCGGCGCGCTCGACCATGTCATCCTGGTCGCGTGCGTCCTCGGCCACCACGCAATGCACGCCCCACACCACCGAGAGCCGGCGTCCTGTGGCCAAGTTCGGCGTGATCGCGACCACCGGCGGCTTGGCCCGCTCGCGGGCGACGCGCACGGCGGTCGATCCGGACGAGGTCCAGCAGATGATCGCGGGAAGGTCGAGATTTTCGGCGATCCGACGCGCGGCTTCCGCGATCGCGTCGCCGGCGGTCGATTCCGGCTCGGGACGCTGGGCCGCGATCACCGAGCGATAGACGGCATCGCGTTCGACCTCCTCGCCGATGCGGTTCATGGTCGACACCGCCTCGACCGGAAATTTGCCGGCCGCGGATTCGGCCGACAGCATGATCGCGTCGGCGCCCTCATACACCGCGGTGGCGACGTCGGAGACCTCGGCGCGGGTCGGCACCGGCGACTGGATCATCGATTCCAGCATCTGCGTCGCAACCACCACAGGCTTGCCGGCACGGCGCGCCATCCGCGTCATCTGCTTCTGCAGGCCGGGGACGCGCTCGAGCGGCAGCTCGACGCCGAGATCGCCGCGCGCCACCATTAGGGCATCCGAGACGTCGACGATGTCGTTCAGCCGCTCGATCGCCTGCGGCTTCTCGATCTTAGACATCACGGCGGCGCGGCCGCGGATGATCTTCTTGGCCTCCAGCACGTCGTCGGCGCGCTGCACGAAGGACAGCGCGATCCAGTCGACGCCGGTGTTCAAGGCGGCATCGAGGTCGGCGCGGTCCTTCGGCGTCATCGCCGAGACCGGCAGGTCGGTGTCCGGCAGGCTGACGCCCTTGCGGTCCGACATCTTGCCGCCGATGACGACGCGTGTGACGGCCCGGGTGGGGGTGGTCTCCTCGGCGATCAGGCGGACCTTGCCGTCGTCCAGCAGCAGCGCGTGGCCGGGCTGCAGGGCGGCGAGAATCTCCGGGTGCGGCAGATACACCCGCGTCGCATCGCCCGGCGTCTTGTCGGAATCGAGCACGAAGCTCTGGCCGTTGTTCAACTGAACGGGGCCTCCGGCGAAGGTGCCGAGCCTGAGCTTCGGTCCCTGCAGGTCGACCAGGATGCCGATCGGACGGCCGTAGCTGGACTCGACGGCGCGGATCGTCGCCACCATCTCCCGCAGCTTGTCGTGCGGGGTGTGGCTCATGTTGATGCGGAAAATGTCGGCCCCGGCCTCGAACAGCTTGCGGATCATCGCGCTGTCCGAAGAGGCCGGGCCGAGCGTGGCGAGGATCTTGATGCGGCGCAGTCGCCTCATGGCTTCGGCGCTTGCCCCGGCGGCAGCGCCGGTACCGCCGCGGGCGGCGCTCCTTGGGGTCCGTTGGGCAGGCCCGGCATGTTGCCGCCAGGCCCTAGCGTCCCGGGAATGCCGGGCACGCGCTGCTGCGCCGGCTGCTCATTGGCCTCGGTCAGCTGCACCGTCCAGGCGCGCTGGTCGCCGGTGTCGACCTCGAAGAAGCCGGTGCGGTCGAAGCCGCGGGCGAGGCAGTTGTCGGTGCCCTTGATGGTGAATTCCTTGTCGCGCGAGCACATGAAGGCCTGACCGGACCATTCACCGCCACGGTCATAATCGAGCGCGTAGATGTAATAATAGCGCGCCACCAGGGTGCCCTTGAGCAGGGTCTCGCAGCTGCGTGACGACACGTTCCACCAGCCCTCGGTGGTCCAGCCTTCCGCGTCCTTGTAGCCGAGCGCGATCCCGACCCGGCTCGAGGTGTTGTTGCACAGCCGGAAGTCGGCCGCCGCCGGGCTGGATGACAGACAGAGCGCGGCCAAACCAAGCAGCGAAAGCAGTCCGAGACCGGGACGGCGGGGAATGCGATGCAGGAGAGGGAAGGTTTTGGGGATCATTGCGCGAGGCTATATCCAACATTGATTGATGTCGCGTGACTTGGCTGCGACCGTCCGCGGCGATGGATGGTGAAGACACGCTGCGATCGCGCGCCTCGTCCTCCCGACGGTGCTGCGATATGGCCAAACCCGCGACGAAGCCGCATTATATAGCAGACATCCGTCACAGCGCGGAACAGGGAACAGAGGATGACCATGGACAGCACCACCCGGACCGAGCTCGAAGCCGCCGCCTTCCGCCGGCTGGTCGAGCATTTGAGGACCAGAACCGACGTTCAGAACATCGATCTGATGAATCTGGCCGGTTTCTGCCGCAACTGCCTGTCGAACTGGCTCAAGGATGCCGCCGACGCCAAGGGGGCGCCGATGACCAAGGATGAGAGCCGCGAGGCCGTCTATGGCATGCCCTACGAGGAGTGGAAGACGAAGTACCAGCGCGAGGCCAGCGCCGAGCAGATCGAGACCATGAAGAAGGTGCATCCCGGACATTGAGCCTGCCGGCTTGCCCGCGAATCGGCGGCTGTGCGCGCGCGCCGAAAAACGCAAGCGACGTGGCCGATGTGGGGGTCTTCCGGCGTATCGAGCCCAACAACATGTGAGCGCGCTGTGGATGAGGCCGATGTTGCCTTGACGCAGGGCACGCCAGATTTGAGGGTCGCGCCCAACACGCGCGCTCGGGTTTGACGGGCGCTCTCACCGAACCCGGACACCGAGTTCCACTCAGGAGTATCAGATGGCCACCTCCGCTGCCGCGAAGGACGACGACTCGCCCGCGACCCGCTTTGCCGTAGACCAGCTCAAGTCGATCATCGAGCGCATCGAGCGGCTGGAGGAGGAGAAGAAGGCGATCTCCGAGGACATCAAGGACGTCTACGCCGAGAGCAAGGGCAACGGCTTCGACGTCAAGGCGCTGCGCACGATCATCCGGCTGCGCAAGCAGGATCCGAACGAGCGCCAGGAAGAGGAGAGCATCCTCGAGACCTACATGCAGGCGCTCGGCATGCTCTGAGCGTCCTCCTATCGGCTCGGACGATGCCCCCTCACGGGGGCATTTGTTTTTGGGATGATGTCTTGAAAGAACCGCCGGGCCAGGCCACGCTTTCGCATGGGGCAGCGGTGCCTGCGGCTTCAGCGCAGCGCCGCAGCCTTCATCGTGAAGGATTTGGTTTCGAGCTTGATGATCGCAGGTCCCGTGAACTGGTCATAGCTCAGTCCGGGCGTCGGGTCGGCGGTGAAGCTCATCGCCAGCGTGGTCTGCGGCTTGAGGAAGTAGCTGCGCATCACCGTGAGATCGGCGTCGCCCATCTTGGTCACCGACATCGACGACGATGCGCTGGGCGTCAGCATGATCGCCCGCATCCAGGTCGAATCGGGGCCCTTCGCGGCCGACATGCGCGTCGCCACCGTGACCAGGCCGTCCTGGCTCGAACCGCCCTTGGCAGCGGTCTCAGGGGCAGGCGCAACGCTGCGGGTCGCCGGGCGCGAGTTCTTCACCGGGATCGCCGTCGTCGCCGTGCCATTGCCACGCTCGGCCGGCGCGGGCGCAAAGGCCATCGCCTGCATCAGGCTCGCATTCTCCGGCCGGTCGATCGCCGACAGCGCGCGCCGCGCCGTGATGGCGGCGACCTGCTCGGGCGTCGCCTGCTTCGGCTGGCTCGGATTGTCACCCCAGAAGCCGCGCGAATTGATGATGTCGGCCACGCTCTGCGGGCCGCCCTCGCGCGGCGCGGGATTGATCGCGCTGGTGGTCTCCGGCTTCTGCTCGACCTTGGCGGCGACCGGCTGGGCAGCCGATTGCGCGTCGGCCGAGGCGAGCTGCAGGGCGTTGGCGATCTTGCCGCGGGTGGTGGCAGCCTTGCCGTCCGCCGACTTCTCGGCGTTGCGGCCGTCCTTGTCGGCCGACTTGTCTGTTGCCTTGGCAGAGAGCGCGGCGGTCTGGACCGGCTTGGCGTCGGACTTGCTCTCGCTCTCACCGGACTCTTCGTCATCCTCCGCGGGGCGGCCACGGAACAGCCGCGCGAACAGGTTGGAGCCGCCCGAGGACGCCGAGTCACCGTTGCCGCGCTTCTCGATCTCGGCCTTGGCGAGCTCATAGCCCTTCAGCGGCACGCCATTGCTCGGGACATGGACGGTCTTGCCGTCCGGGAAGACGCGGGCGAGCTGGTCGGCGGTCATGCGCGGCCAGTGACGGATATTGCCGGTGTCCAGATGGACGAAGGGTGAGCCGGAGGTCGGGTAGAAGCCGACGCCGCCGCGCTGCAGGCGCAGGCCAGCGAAGCGGATCTGCTCCAGCGGCACGCCGGGAATGTAGAAATCCATCGCGTGGCCGAGCATGTGCTGGCTGTGACGGGCCACCCCGGAATGCGCCGAGCGACGGCGCAGCATCGAATTGGTGGCGGGCGAGCGATACGACGAGATGATCTGGATCGGCTGCTTGGCGTCGACGTCGCGATAGACTTCCCAGAGGATGTCGAACAGGCGGCGGTCCATGACCGTCTCGTCCTGGGTGCGCCAGTCGCGCAGGAAGTGGTTGAGCTTCTTCAGCGCGTCTTCGTCGTAACGGCCTTCGCGCTTGAAGGTGATCGTCAGGTCTTCGCCGGAATGGGTGTGGTGGAAGGAGAGCGTCTTGGTTTCATTGAGCGCGGCCGCGTCATGCACGGATCCGGCGCCCACCAGCAGCAGCAGAGCCGCCAGCCCGTATTGGCATCCAGCCTTCCAGCTCGCCCGGGTGAGCGAAACAGATTGGCGCGCGAAAACAGACAGCAAGATGCAGCCCACCCCGTCGACGAGCGTTTACTCAGATACCCTCTTGCGGCCCGTCCGGCGGAAGAGAGAGGAAACGCTTACCTAAGGCGGGATGGTTAAGGGATACTCACCGACCCGCCCCCCAATTACCCTTAACATATACTCTTGAGTGTGGCGAAAAAGAGCCATCGAATCGTGGTTGATCATTGTGGTTAACCAAAAGCAAAAAACCTCGCCGGTGGCGTCTCCACCGGCGAGGTCTTTGATCTGAAAACCGAATTCAGCTCGCTTCGAGCGCCGGGATCACCGCGTGAAGACGCGACGGGCAGGGCGTCCGACCGGGGCCGGCGGCGTCGGCTGGCTGCCGCCGCCGAACAGCCGCTCGAAGAAGTTCGGACCGGACGAGCCCGACGAGAAGCTGTTGTCGCTGACGTTGACGTTGCTGGGCAGCGGGCCGCGCGGCCGGGCATAGCTCGGCTGGGCGTGGGCAACGACGTTCTCGAGATCCTTGCCACGGCCGTTCTTCAGGATCGCGATCATCGCCGCGTCACGGCCATAGATGTCCTTGCGGAACTGCAGCTTGCCGGCATCGTCCACAAAGGCGGTCTGGTAGGTGATATTGACCGGGATCGGCGTCGGGAATTTCAGGTCGATCTCGCTGCGGCCGTACATGCCGCGGATCCGCTCGGGCGTGTAGCGCTCGCCAGGCATGGTGATGTTGAGCAGCACCGAGGCGTACTGATCCGGATACTGCACGCGCATGCAGCCATGGCTGAAGGCGCGCTCGTCACGGGCGAACAGGTTCTTGTCCGGCGTGTCGTGCTGATAGACCAGGAACTTGTTCGGGAAGTTGAAGCGGATGCGGCCGAGCGCGTTGGCCTCGCCGGGTGGCTGCGAGATGTGGATCGAGCCGTCGCGAGCGCGCTCGAGCTTCAGGCCCATGCGATCGAGCACGGTCGGGTCCTGCTGCAAGGCCGGCAGATACTCGTTGTAGATGATCGACGGCGGCACGTTCCAGGTCGGGTTGACCGTGATGAACTTCATCGTCTCGCTGAGCAGCGGCGTGGCGTGCTGGCCCGGCTTGCCGGTCACGACGCGGGTGGTCCACACCTGCGCGCCGTTCTGCATCACCTTCAGCGTGTAGTCGGGGATGTTCAGGATGACATAGGCATTGCCGATTGCGGGCGCGCCGAGCTCGCGCGGCAGCCAGCGCCAGCGCTCCATGTTCACCAGGATGGTGTCGATCTGCTTGTCGCGCTTCGGCGTGTTGAGCGCCTTGACGGTGCGGTCGTCGAGCACGCCGGTCGGCTTGAGGTCGACGCTTTCCTGGAACTTGCGGACGGCGGCGGCGACCTTGGCGTCATAACGGATGTCGTCGGCGTTCTCGGTCAGGCCGAGCTTGGCGCGCAGCTTCGGCACGCGCGGATCGGACATCTGGGCCTCGGCCTCCGGCGCGTTCTTGCCGCGGGCCGGGGTGTACTTCAGCGGCTCGCCGTCCTCGATGATGACAGGCGCGCCGTCATGGCCGCCGCGCAGCTCGGCGAGCTTGGCCTTCAGCAGCTTGTAGAGCTTGTGCGGCGGGTTGTAGCTGTCCAGCGCCGCGGAGGCATCCTTGGCGGAGGTGACATTGGCCAGCACCTCGTTGGGGTCGATCGGGTGCTCGGGATATTGAATGTCGGCCGAGACCTGCGACCAGTGCATGCGGCCGCTCTGCGCCTGCCGCGCATAGTCCATCATGCTCTCGGTGAGCCGCAGGTCGGCTTCAGCCAGCGCGTCCGGCGCGGACCCGGCGGCGGCGAAATCCGGCACGGGATAGTCGGCGGGGTTGAGGCCGTCGGACGCCGCATCCTTCAGCCGGGCGATCACGCCCTTGGCGGCGGACGTCAGATTGCCGCTCTGGGTCCAGATCGGCGCATAGTCGCGGGCGGTATAGAACTTCTCCACCGCGGCCCGTTCGACTTTCCGGTCGAAATACTTCGTGCCCTTGGTGGCCACCAGGTCGCGCAGGCGGTCGGCGACGGGCTGGTCGGCGGCGGGAACGCTGCTGGCCGCCTTGACCGGTTCCGACGTAACTGCCGGCGCAGGCGCCGTGGCCGTCGCGGGGGCCGCCGTCGGCGGAGAGGCCATCGTCCTGGTGGGCTCGGTGGCCGGCGCCGCGGCCGAATCGACGGGCTTCGTCACAGGCGCGTCGGCGGGTTTGGTCTGGCTGGGCGAAACGGTTGCGGTCGTATCAGCCTTGAAGTCGGCAGCCGTGGGCGGCGGCACATTCGCCGGCTCGGGAAGCGGAACCGCCGCATCGATCGCCAGCTCGGCCGCATTGGCGCGAGGCGTATCGCCCTGAGCGAGAGCCGAGGTCGCGGACACCGCGAGGAAGGTTGCCGCGACAGCCATCAGCACGCGGTCATATCCGCCACGGGTGGTCACACAATCTCGCATCGTCAATCCCTCGGATGATCTGTCCCGTCAGAGACAGGGTCGGTAACAAGGTCGATCTCTGCCCGTCTGTTCCGGCTCGAGCATCGTCGCTGAGAATGGATCACGCCTGCACGCCACGATTCACGCCCAAACGATACTCACGCCCCACTTCTGCGGCCAGCGCCACACGGGACAACTCACGACAAACTGACTCTTGGGAAACCCCGGCCAAACCGATCGTGCGTTTGTGCCATGCGCTTTTTCCTTTGTCTGTCACCGCAAGGCAACGGTTCAGATGTTCCCGTCTTGCCCCGCCGATGCGGCGTTTTTCGGACCGCAGCGGAGCACCAGAATGGTCGTTCAGCCGAGCGGCGGACTCTCTGTCGCAGGTGTCTCGGCATTGGCCTCGTCGAGCTTACGGTACAAGGTCGAGCGTCCGATTTTGAGACGGCGCGCGACCTCCGACATCTGGCCGCGGTAATGGGCGATGGCAAAGCGGATGATCTCGTGCTCCATCTCCTCGAGCGGACGAACCTCGCCGCTGGCGGTAAGCATGGGAAGAAGACCATGTGAGGGCAGGGGGGCGATGGGCACTTCGCTCGCCGGCACCATCGCGGGCAGCCCGGCTGGGAGCGCGCGCTCGACGGTCAGCGCGGGGGCCGGCTCGACCGGCGGCGCATGTGTCGGAATCAACGGGAAGTCGGCGACGCCGAGCAGGTCGGTCTCGCTCATGACGACAGCGCGATAGACCGCATTTTCGAGCTGGCGGATGTTGCCGGGCCAATCGAGCTTGGTCAGGTAGGCGACCGCGTCGCCGCTGATGCCCGAAACCGGGCGATTCTCCTCGGCGGCGAAACGCGCCAGAAAGTGCCGCAGCAGATGCGGAATGTCCTCGCGGCGCGCGCGCAAGGGCGGAATCGTCAGCGGCAGCACGTGCAGCCGGTAGAACAGGTCCTCGCGGAAATGGCCTTCCTTCACCCGGTCGAGCAGGCGGCGGTTGGTCGCCGAAATGATGCGGACGTCGACCTTGACCGGCTTGCGGCCGCCGACCGCCTCGACGGCGCCCTCCTGCAGCGCGCGCAGGAGCTTCACCTGCGCGGTGAGCGGCAGTTCCGAGACCTCGTCCAGGAACAGCGTGCCGCCATGGGCCTCGACGAACTTGCCGGTGTGACGCTCGGTCGCGCCGGTGAATGCGCCCTTCTCGTGGCCGAACAGGATCGACTCGACGAGGTTGTCCGGGATCGCGCCGCAATTGACCGCGACGAACGGTTTGGTCTTGCGCTCGCTGGTGCCGTGGATGGCGCGGGCGAACAGCTCCTTGCCGACGCCCGATTCGCCCTCGATCAGCACGGGAATGGACGAGGCCGCGGCCTTCTCGGCGATGCGCAGGATCGGCGCCATCGCCTCGGCGCGGGTGATGATGTCGGCGAATGTCAGCCGTCCCTCGCGGCTATGCCGGATGCGCTGCAATTCGCCCTTCAGCGCCGAGGTGTTGAGCGCATTGCGCAGCGACACCTGCAGCCGCTCGATGCCGACCGGCTTGACGACGAAATCCTGTGCGCCCGCGCGCATGGCCGAGACGACGTTGTCGATGCCGCCATGCGCGGTCTGCACGATCACCGGAATCGAGATGCCCGCCTCGCGCATTTTCGAGAGCACCCCCATGCCGTCGAGGCCGGGCATCACCAGGTCGAGCACGATGGCGTCGATGGGGCCGGCATCGGGATTGGTCAGCTTCTCGATGACGGCGTCGCCGGTCTCGACGACGACCGCCTCGTAGCCGCATTTTTGAACCATGTTCTCCACCAGCCGGCGCTGGACCGGATCATCATCGGCAATCAAAATGCTGGCAGCCATGGCTTTCCTTGCACGCTACGACTATCTGTCTCGAATCGGGGCACTCTCGCCGACGCCGATTAACGCAACCTTAAACCTCGCTGATCGGGATAAACGTTCGAACAACAGGTTACCCATCCGATGACCTCGCGCGCCTCTTCCGCTCTTCGCAAGCCGACCAAAGCTGCTCCTCCCTCCAAAGCCGTCAAGGCCAAACTGGCTAACAAGCCGGCCAAGAAGCCTGCTGCCAAAACCTCGAAGCCCGCCGCCGCCAAATCCTTGCGTGGCGCTGCGGCCAAATCGTCTGCCAAGCCGGCGAAGAAGACGGTCGCGGCCAAGAAGGGAATCGGGGCGCTGCCCGAATGGAATCTCGGCGATCTCTATATGGGCATCGACGCGCCGGAGATCGCTCACGATCTCGCGAAGATGGATGCCGAATGCGTCGCGTTTGAGACCGACTACAAGGGCAAGATCGCCGAGCATGTCGCGCGCGAAGATGGCGGCGAATGGCTCGCAGAAGCGGTGCGGCGTTACGAGGCGATCGACGATCTCGCCGGGCGGCTCGGCTCGTTCGCGGGTCTCGCGCACGCCGGCGACAGCGTCGATCCGGCGATTTCCAAATTTTACGGCGACATCTCGGAGCGGCTGACGGCTGCGTCGACTCATCTGCTGTTCTTCGCGCTCGAACTCAACCGCATCGATGACGCCGTGATCGCACGCGCGATGGAGACGCCTGCGCTCGGCCATTACCGGCCGTGGATCGAGGATCTGCGCAAGGACAAGCCGTATCAGCTCGAAGACCGTGTCGAGCAGCTGTTCCACGAGAAGTCGCAGACCGGCTATTCGGCCTGGAACCGGCTGTTCGACCAAACCATCGCAGGTCTGCGCTTCCAGGTCGGGGGCAAGGAGCTCGCGATCGAGCCGACCTTGAACTTCCTGCAGGATCGTGACGGTGCCAAGCGCAAGGCGGCCGCCGAAGCGCTGGCCAAGACCTTCAAGGCCAATGAGCGCACTTTCGCGCTGATCACCAACACGCTCGCCAAGGACAAGGACATCTCCGACCGCTGGCGCGGCTTCCAGGATGTCGCCGACTCACGCCATCTCAACAACCGCGTCGAGCGCGAGGTCGTCGACGCACTGGTGGCCTCGGTCCGCGCGGCCTACCCGAAGCTGTCGCATCGTTATTACAAGCTCAAGGCGCGCTGGTTCAAAAAGAAGAAGCTCGCGCATTGGGATCGCAACGCGCCGCTGCCCTTCGCCGCCAATGCCACGATCGCCTGGCCGGAAGCCAAGAACATGGTGCTGACGGCCTATCGCGGCTTCTCGCCGGAGATGGCCGACATCGCGCAGCGCTTCTTCGATCAGAGCTGGATCGACGCACCGGTGCGTCCTGGCAAGGCGCCGGGCGCGTTCTCGCATCCGACCACGCCGTCGGCGCATCCCTATGTGCTGATGAACTACCAGGGCAAGCCGCGCGACGTGATGACGCTCGCGCACGAGCTCGGCCATGGCGTGCACCAGGTGCTCGCCGCCAAGAACGGCGCGCTGATGGCGCCGACGCCGCTGACGCTCGCCGAGACCGCGAGCGTGTTCGGCGAGATGCTGACCTTCAAGCGGCTGCTGTCGGAGACGAAAGACGCCAGGCAGCGCCAGGCGCTGCTCGCCGGCAAGGTCGAGGACATGATCAACACCGTGGTGCGGCAGATCGCGTTCTATTCCTTCGAGCGCGCGGTGCATACCGAGCGCAAGAACGGCGAGTTGACCGCCGAGCGGCTCGGCCAGCTCTGGCTGTCGGTGCAGACCGAGAGCCTCGGCGAGGCGATCGAGATCAAGCCGGGCTACGAGAACTTCTGGATGTACATCCCGCACTTCATCCATTCGCCGTTCTACGTCTACGCCTATGCGTTCGGCGACTGCCTCGTGAACTCGCTCTATGCCGTCTACGAGCACGCCGCCGACGGTTTCGCCGAGCGCTATCTCGCGATGCTCGCAGCCGGCGGCACCAAGCATTATTCCGAGCTGCTCAAGCCGTTCGGCCTCGACGCCAAGGATCCCAAATTCTGGGACGGCGGCCTGTCGGTCATCGCCGGCATGATCGACGAGCTGGAGGCGATGGGGTAGGAGCGTAAAACATCTGTTGAACGGAATGAAGAGGTGCGTTATACATTTGTATAACGCGCCTCTTTCCGTGGGTCGACCCATGAAGATCGAAATCAAGAAGATTGGCAATTCCGACGGCCTGCTGCTGCCGCGCGAGCTGATGCAGCGGCTCGATCTCAAACGCGGTCAGCAGCTGCACATCGTCGAGTTGCCCGGTGGCGGGTTCCAGGCGCTGCCCTACGATCCGGATTTCGAGCGGACGATGGAGATCGCCGACGAGCTCATGGACGAGTATCGCGACACCCTGGCGGCGCTCGCCAAATGAGCGAGCAACGGGAGCCGCTGTGGATCACGTATGAGCAGGCCATCGCGATCCACGCGCGTCAGCTTCGCCGCTTTGGCGGCGCGCCGGGGCTGCGCGACGAAGGCATGCTGCGCTCGGCTTTGGAGCGGCCCATCAACAAATGGAGCTACGAACAGGCGACGCTGCCCGAGCTTGCCGCGGCTTACGCATTCGGTCTCGCCAAGAACCACGCTTTCGTCGATGGCAACAAGCGCATCGCCTTCATGGCAATGATGACGTTTCTACGCAGAAACGACATCGCGTTTGCACCGGACCCGGCTCAGGCCACCGCCGTGATCCTCGCCCTCGCCGCCGGCGAGGTCAGCGAGGCCAGCCTGACGCGCTGGATCCGCGACAATTGGCCGAGCCAATAAGGCGATCGGAAAAACCGATAAAACCGCCTTGCATGCCAGCCGTTGCCCTTGCATTGGCTTTGAGGTATGCGACCTTAACAAAGCATACTTACTCTGGGGGACCCCGATGGCAAACCATGGCGAGATCGCCTACTCGACGGCGGCCGGCAACGACTATCCGGCGCATGAGGCCACCTACGAAGGCTTCATCAAGCTGGTGAAGTACGGCACCATCAGCGTCGCGCTGATCGTCATCTTGATGGCTATTTTCCTCGTTTAATGTCGCACTGGGCCCGCCGGCATCCCGCCGGCGGGCCTTCAGCTGACTGCCGCAGCCGATCGCTGACCCAGGTGTCATGCTGGAGCCTGTGGACGTCCCGCCCGTTTTTAAGCTCGCGCGCGCATCCGCGCCGGAGGCCTCATGAAGATTGCCGTCGCCAAGGAAATCGACCCGTTGGAGCCGCGGGTCGCGGCCTCTCCCGACACGGTGAAGAAGTTCAAGGCGTTGGGTGCCGAGATCGCGGTCGAGCCCGGCGCAGGCATCAAGTCCGGCCTGCCGGATTCGGAATTCACGGCGGCGGGCGCGACCGTCAGCGCCGATGCGCTCAAGGACGCCGACATCATCATCAAGGTGAAGCGGCCGGAAGCCTCCGAGCTCGCCAGCTACCGCCGCGGTGCCTTGGTGTTCGCGATCATGGACCCCTACGGCAACGACGCCGCGCTGAAGGCGATGGCCGATGCCGGCATTGCGTCCTTCGCGATGGAACTGATGCCGCGCATCACCCGCGCCCAGGTCATGGACGTGCTGTCGAGCCAGGCCAACCTCGCCGGCTATCGCGCGGTCATCGAGGGCGCCGAGGCGTTCGGCCGCGCCTTCCCGATGATGATGACCGCGGCCGGCACCGTGCCGGCGACCAAGGTGTTCGTGATGGGTGTCGGCGTCGCCGGCCTGCAGGCGATCGCGACCGCGCGCCGTCTCGGCGCCATCGTCTCGGCGACCGACGTGCGTCCCGCCACCAAGGAGCAGGTGGAGAGCTTGGGCGCCAAGTTCCTCGCGGTCGAGGACGAGGAATTCAAGAACGCGCAGACCGCCGGCGGCTACGCCAAGGAGATGTCCAAGGAGTACCAGGCCAAGCAGGCTGCTCTGACCGCGGAACACATCAAGAAGCAGGACGTCATCATCACCACGGCGCTGATCCCCGGCCGTCCGGCGCCGCGCCTCGTCACCATGGAGATGGTGAAGTCGATGCGCCCCGGCTCGGTCCTGGTCGACCTCGCGGTCGAGCGCGGCGGCAACGTCGAAGGCGTGAAGCTCGGTGAGACCGTCGAGATCGACGGCGTGAAGATCATCGGTTTTCCGAACCTCGCCGGCCGCGTCGCGGCCTCGGCGTCTGGCCTCTACGCCCGCAACCTGTTCTCCTTCATCGAAACGATGATCGACAAGAAGGAGAAGACGCTTGCAGTCAACTGGGACGATGAGCTGGTCAAGGCCACGGCTTTGACAAAGGACGGCGCCATCATCCACCCGAATTTTCAGCCGAAGGCGTAGTTGAAGGTCTGAGGAGCAAAGCCATGGAACATGTCGTCCAAGCCGTCGATCCCTTCGTCTTCCGGCTGTCGATCTTCGTCCTCGCCGTTTTCGTCGGCTACTTCGTGGTGTGGTCGGTGACCCCCGCGCTGCATACGCCGCTGATGTCGGTGACCAACGCGATCTCCTCGGTCATCGTGGTCGGCGCGCTGCTCGCGGTCGGCGTATCGATGGTGTCGAGCGGCAGCGGGCTGGCGCGGGCCTTCGGTTTCATCGCGCTGATCTTCGCCTGCGTGAACATCTTCGGAGGCTTCCTCGTCACCCAGCGCATGCTGGCGATGTACAAGAAGAAGTCCAAGTAATAACGCCGCATAACAACGCCGCGCGACGCGGGATGACAGGCACAACGGGGCATCTGCAATGAACGCCAATCTGTCGGCACTCCTTTATCTCGTGGCGGGTGTGCTGTTCATCCTGTCGCTGCGCGGGCTGTCCAGCCCCGCCACCAGCCGCCAGGGCAATTTCCTCGGCATGGCCGGCATGGCGATCGCGGTCGTCACGACCTTGGCCAGCCATCCGCCGGCGGATGCTGTGGCCTGGATCCTGGTGATCCTCGGCGTTGCGATCGGTGGCGGCATCGGCGCGGTGATCGCGCGCCGGGTTCCGATGACGGCGATGCCCGAGCTCGTCGCTGCCTTCCACTCGCTGGTCGGCATGGCCGCGGTGCTGGTCGCCGCCGGCGCCTTCTTCGCGCCTGAAGCCTTCGACATCGGCACGTCCGGCAACATTCACCCGCAGAGTCTGATCGAGATGTCGCTCGGCGTCGCCATCGGCGCGCTGACCTTCACCGGCTCCGTCATCGCCTTCCTCAAGCTGTCGGGACGGATGAGCGGCGCGCCGATCATGCTGCCCGCGCGCCACGTCATCAACATCGCGCTGGCGGTCGCGCTGGTGTTCTTCGTCGTCCGCCTCGTGCTGACCGGCGGCGGCTTCGACTTCTTCATGGTCACGATCCTGGCGCTGGCGCTTGGCGTGCTCATGATCATCCCGATCGGCGGCGCCGACATGCCGGTCGTGATCTCGATGCTGAACTCCTATTCGGGCTGGGCGGCCGCCGGCATCGGCTTCACGCTCGGCAATTCGGCGCTGATCATCACCGGCGCGCTGGTCGGCTCCTCCGGCGCCATCCTGTCCTACATCATGTGCCACGCGATGAACCGGTCCTTCATCTCGGTCATCCTCGGCGGCTTCGGCGGCGAGACGGCCGCGGCTGGCGGCGCGACGGGCGAGCAGAAGCCCGCCAAGCTCGGCTCGGCCGATGATGCGGCCTTCATCATGAAGAACGCGTCCAAGGTCATCATCGTACCCGGCTACGGCATGGCGGTGGCCCAGGCCCAGCACGCGCTGCGCGAGCTGGCCGACACCTTGAAGAAGGAAGGCGTCGAGGTGAAGTACGCCATTCACCCGGTCGCCGGCCGCATGCCCGGCCACATGAACGTGCTGCTCGCCGAGGCCAACGTCCCCTATGACGAGGTGTTCGAACTCGAGGACATCAACTCCGAGTTCGCCCAGACCGACGTTGCCTTCGTCATCGGCGCCAACGACGTCACCAATCCGGCCGCCGAGGAAGACAAGTCCTCGCCGATCTACGGCATGCCCGTGCTGCAGGTCTGGAAGGCGGGCACCGTGATGTTCATCAAGCGCTCGCTCGCCTCGGGCTATGCCGGCATCGACAATCCGCTGTTCTACCGCGACAACACGATGATGCTGCTCGGCGACGCCAAGAAGATGACCGAGAACATCGTCAAGGGCATGTAGCGCGCCTTGTCAGGAGCCATCACCGGTTTGAAATGGCTCCTGATTGTCCTGGTGGCGATCTACGCCACCGTGCTCGCGGTGCTGTTCGTGCGCCAGCGCGCGATGCTGTTTCCGATCCCGCCGGTCGGCCGCACCGCGCCTGCCGATGCTGGTTTTCCCCAGGCCGAAGAGCACGTGCTGACCTCCGCCGATGGCGAGAAGGTCATCGTCTGGCACGTGCCTGCGAAGCCCGGCCGCAAGGCCGTGCTCTATTTCCCCGGCAATGGCGATTTCCTCGCCGGCGTGGTCTCGCGCTTCAAGGCGCTGACGGCCGATGGCACGGGACTCGTTGCACTGTCCTATCGCGGCTATGCGGGCTCGACCGGCAGTCCGAGCGAGCAGGGTCTGCTTCAGGATGCCGCATCCGCCTATGCTTTCACGCGCGAGCGCTACGAGGCAAAACGAATTGTCGTCTGGGGTTTCTCGCTGGGCAGCGGCGTGGCCACGGCGATCGCCGCGGAGCATCCGATCGAGAAGCTCGTTCTCGAAGCGCCATATACGTCCACCGTCGATGTCGCGTCCGAGATGCTGAAAGTGGTTCCGGTCAGTCTGCTGATGCTCGACCGTTTCCACTCCGATCAGCGCATCGCCAAGGTCCACGTGCCGCTCCTGATCATGCACGGCGCCAGGGATCCGGGCATTTCGATCCGCTTCGGGGAACGATTGTTCGCGCTTGCGCATGACCCCAAGCGGTTCGTACGGTTTCCTGATGGCGGCCATAACGATTTGGATCTTTTTGGTGCGACAGAAACGGCAAAAGGCTTCATCGACAGCCCCTAGCTTTCTCCGCGTGAGCAGGCCTGTGCCGCTCCTCGTCATGCTGCTCTGTGCAGTTCTGCCGGTCGATGCGCATGCCGCCGGGTTGAACGGTGCCGCGATGACCTGGCCGTTCGCGCTGCCCTTCGCGGGCTTGCTGCTGTCGATCGCGCTCGGTCCGCTGCTGTTCGCCAAGTTCTGGCATCACCACTACGGCAAGGTCGCCGCGGCATGGGCGCTGACGACCTTGGCGGCCCTGACCTGGCAGGCCGGCCTCGGCGCGGCATTCGCGTCGTTCGTCCACGCCATCCTCGCCGAGTATCTCAGCTTCATCGTGCTGCTGTTCACGCTCTATACCGTCGCAGGCGGCATCCTGGTGACCGGCGACATCAGGGGCACGCCGACCACCAATACGGCCATCCTGGCGCTCGGCACGATCATCGCGAGCTTGGTCGGAACCACCGGCGCCGCAATGATCCTGGTGCGTCCTCTGATCCGCGCCAATCTGGGCCGGCCGCACAATGTGCATGTGCTGGTGTTCTTCATCATCCTCGCGGCCAATGTCGGCGGTGCACTGAGCCCGCTCGGCGATCCGCCGCTGTTCGTCGGCTTCCTGCGCGGCGTCGACTTCTTCTGGACCATGCGCAACATCTGGCTGCAGACCGCGATCGTCGCCGGCCTGCTGCTCGTGATCTTTGCCGCCATCGACATCTGGCGTTTCCGCTCGGAGAAGCCGGTCGCGGACGCATCAGGAAAGAAGGAGCCGGTGCGCGTTCGCGGGCTCGTCAACATCGTTCTGATCGGCGCCATCGTCGTCAACACGCTGGTCTCGGCGAGCTGGAAGCCGGGCATCTCGTTCGACATCGTCGGCACGCATATCGAGTTGCAGAACCTGGTTCGCGACGCGATCCTGGTGGGGATCGCCGGCCTCTCGCTTTGGCTCACGCCGGACGAGCATCGCGAGGCCAACGGTTTCAACTGGGAGCCGATCCGCGAGGTCGCCAAACTGTTCGCGGCGATCTTCACGGCCATCGTTCCCGTCATCGCCATGCTGAACGCCGGCCATGAGGGGGCTTTCGGATGGCTCCTGAACGCGGTGACCACGCCGTCAGGCGCGCCGCGCGAGGTCGCCTATTTCTGGTTCACCGGGCTGATGTCGGCCTTCCTCGACAATGCTCCGACCTACCTGCTGTTCTTCGAGCTCGCCGGCGGCGATCCCAAGGTGCTGATGGGCGAGCTCTCCGGCACGCTGGCTGCCATTTCGATGGGCGCGGTCTACATGGGCGCGCTGACCTACATCGGCAACGCGCCGAATTTCATGGTCGCGGCGATCGCCAACGAGCGCGGCATCAAGATGCCGAGCTTCTTCGGCTACATGCTGTTTGCGGCCGCCGTCCTGATTCCGCTGTTCGTGTTGTTGACATTGCTGCCGATTCATCCGCTGCTCAGCGCGCACTGACCCGCTCGATGCCGTCGATGACCCGACGATCCGGCGGGCGGGTGCGCAAGCGACGGAGGACGTCATGAGCGTCAAGGGCGCAACACCCGCATCATCGGTGATCTTTCCAGGCCTGGCGGTGGCGCTGGTCGCGGGCGTGACCCTGGCGCATTACGACTTCACGCCCTCGGCGGCGGGTCTGGTGTTCGCGGCCGCGCTGCTCGTCATCCTGTTCGGGACGGTGTTCGCGGCCGTGCATCACGCCGAGGTCATCGCGCATGAGATCGGCGAGCCGTTCGGCACGCTGCTGCTGACGCTCGCGGTCACCGTGATCGAGGTGGCGCTGATCGCGACCATCATGCTCGGCGACAAGGCCGCGCCGGCACTGGCGCGCGACACCGTCTTTGCCGTCGTCATGATCGTCTGCAACGGCCTGGTCGGCGTCTGCGTGTTCATCGGCAGCCTGCGCTATCGCGAGCAGGACGTGCTCGTCTCCGGCGCCAACCTCTATCTCAGCGTCCTGTTCACGATGGCGACCATCACGCTGGTGCTGCCGAATTATACGCTGACCGCGCCCGGCCCGGTGTATTCCGCAGCGCAGCTCGCCTTCGTCAGCGTGGTCACGATCCTGCTCTATGCGATGTTCCTGTACACGCAGACCACGCGCCACCGGGACTATTTCGTCGGCGGCTCGACCGGCTTCAGCGATGACGATGTTCGGCTGCCGCGGTCGAAGCTGATGGTCAGCATCGGGTTGCTGCTGGTGGCGCTGCTCGCGGTCGTGCTGCTCGCCAAGAAATTCTCGCTGGTGGTCGATGCCGGGGTGGCCGCGACCGGCGCGCCACCGGCCGTTGCCGGTGTCCTGGTGGCGCTGCTGATCCTGCTGCCGGAGAGCGTGGCGGCGATCTCGGCTGCGCGCGCCAACGATCTGCAGAAGAGCATCAACCTGGCGCTGGGGTCCTCGCTCGCGACGATCGGCCTGACCATCCCGGCCGTGGCAGTCGCGGCCTATGCGCTCGACAAGCAGCTCGTGCTCGGACTGGACGCGCAGGGGATGGTGCTGCTGGTGCTGACCTTCGTCTTGAGCATGCTGACATTCGGCACTGGACGGACCAACATCCTGTTCGGGCTGGTGCATGTGGTGGTGTTCGCGATATTCCTCTTTCTCCTCTTCGTGCCCTGATTCAGAGAAACACCCGCATGCTCAGCGCCCAGTCCGATGTCCAGGTCGATACGCCCGAAGTCCGCGTCACGGAGTGGCGGCTCGCGCCGGGAAGCGCGACGGGACGCCATGTCCATGGAATGGATTACGTGATCGTTCCTGTCACGGCCGGCGAGATGACGATCGTGGCGCCCTCGGGCGAGCGTTCGAAGGCGCAGCTTGCGGTGGGCAAGTCCTACTTCCGCAAGGCCGGTGTGGAACACGACGTGCTGAACGAGACCAGCTCCGAGATCGTTTTCCTCGAAGTTGAATTGAAGCCGTAACCATTTGTTTACCGGGATGCCGCTGATTGTGGTACCGTAAACCGGCGATCCGGAAGGCTGTGGCTGTCCCAGCGTGGTCTCGGATTGCCGCACGGCTCTGGTCTCAAAGGTTTTCGGGGAAACGACTTTTCGGCGCGTGCCGCCCGCTGTGACGGCGTTAGGCGTGGGCCGAGAGGTATGGGAATGGTCCCTTAATTGTGCCTCAAAGTTCCCGCAAATACCGCGCGGGAGTGGTCAGCATGCTGAAATATCTCACAAAGTTCGCATTGGAGATCATCCCGTCGGTGGTTGCCACCATCATCGGGGCCTACATCGTCAACCACTACATCAACACCAAGCCCGACGCGCCGCCTTCGACCGTGGCGGCCGTGGCGTCGGCCGCCTATGCCAAGCTGACAGGCTCCAAGCCTGATGCCCACAAGGGCGAGGTTCCCAAATCCGTAGAGAAGTCGGCTGATGGCACCAAGCCCGATGCCAAGCCGGCCGAGACCTCGGCCGCGCTGTCCAACGCTCCCGTGCCGGGGATCAAGGCGAAGGGCGTGTCGGAGAAGTCGCTGGCCGACAAGGCCGCCGAGAAGGCGGTCGAGGTGAAGCCGACGGAGACCGCGAGCCTCCCGACCGAAACGCCGGCTGCCCGCCACCCGACCTCGCCGCGCGAAAAGCTGATTGCGCGGGGGACGCCGGCCGAGACGCCTGCTGCCCAGCCCGAGGAGCGTCGTGATGCGGCTGACCTCGCTCGCGCTGCGATCGAGAGGCTGCGTGCGAGCGAGGGCGCCGGAAAGGGATCGGCGGACAAGGCGACGGCAGAGAAGCCGTCCAACAACGATCAGGCCCGCGACACGCCGCGCGTCGTGACGGCCGCGCCGCAGGTGTCGCCGGTGCGTCCGCTGCCGCCGCCGGTGACGGTGTCTGCGCCGCCGGCCGAGCAGGGCTTCGCCATGCCGTCGGCCTCGAACCCGGCCTATACGGGATCGGTGCAGCCGGACGGCCGGCTGACGCCGCCGGCGGAGATTCCCGCGCAGCAGCTGCGTCCGCTCGATTTGCGTGCGGAGAAGGATCCGTCGATCAAGGATCAGATGTCCAACGTGGCGCAGGACATGATGTCAGCCGCCAAGTCGGTGTTCCACTCGGTGCTGCCGAAGTAGTCGGCCGGATCGATCCGCGAACTGATCCGTGAAGCGGTAGACCTGCCGGTCTGCCGCTCTTTCTTTTGTGGCCAGCAGGCGTTGCGGGAGGCGTGGCGACGATATGGGATGCGCGACCGCACCTGCCTTCCAGCGCGGCCGGGGCATGGTGGCAAAAACAAAAACGCGAGCCCATTGGCCCGCGCTTTCACATCAGCAGATCGCTTGAAGAGGTGGTCTGGCGGCTCAGCGCGCAGCCGGACGGGGGCCAGCGCCCGGACCACGCGCGCCACGGTCACCACCGGGGCCAGCGCCGAACACCGGCTTCGGCTTCATCGGCAGCAGGCCTTCACGCTGCAGCTTCTTGCGGGCCAGCTTGCGCGCGCGGCGCACGGCTTCGGCCTTCTCGCGGGCTTTCTTCTCAGAGGGCTTCTCGTAATGGCCGCGGAGCTTCATCTCGCGGAAAATGCCCTCGCGCTGCATCTTCTTCTTGAGCGCCTTGAGGGCTTGATCGACATTGTTATCGCGAACGAGAACCTGCACGCGGCATCCTCTTTCTCAGTCTATCGGTTTGAAAATCTGGTGAAGCCAGGGCTGGCAAATGGCCGCGCCCTTAACCTTGAGCGCGCCCATGTATCAGAGGAGTCCCCCGCTGTCCACCCGGTGGCGGGCCCATGACGGCAAGTTTAACGCCGCGGGGCAGGTTTATTTCAGCCCTGCCGTGGCGGAAGCGGCAAGACCTGGGTGACGTGGCCCATCTTGCGGCCCGGGCGGGCGGCGCCCTTGCCGTAAAGGTGAACGGTCGCGCCGGGAACGGTCAGCCACTGCTCGTAGGTGTCGATCTCGTCCCCGATCAGGTTGGTCATGATGACCTGGCCGTGGCGGAGCGGCTTGCCCAGCGGCCAGCCGGCGATCGCCCGGATATGCTGCTCGAACTGCGAGATCGAGGCGCCATCGAGGGTCCAGTGACCGGAATTATGCACCCGCGGGGCGATCTCGTTGACCAGCACGCCGGGATGGGGTCCGCTGGTCACGACGAACATCTCGACGGCGAGCACGCCGACATAATCGAGCGCGGTGGCGATCCGGCTGGCGATGTCGCGGGCCTCGTCGGCGAGCGCGTCGGGAATCCGCGCCGGGGCGCGCGAGACCTTCAGAATATGGTCGCGGTGCTCGTTCTCGGTGACGTCGAAACACTCCACCTGGCCGTCCGCCGCGCGGGCCGCCACCACGGAAATTTCGCGCTCGAACGGCACGAAGGCCTCCAGGATCGCCGATTTGGTGCCGAGTTCGGCCCAGATCCGCTCGAAATCGTCGCCCTGGCGGACCTTGACCTGGCCCTTGCCGTCGTAGCCGAACCGGCGGGTCTTCAGCACCGCCGGCAGGCCGAGCCGGAACGCGGCCTCGCGCAGGGTCGCGACCGACGATACGTCGGCATAATTGGCGGTCCGGATGCCGAGCGAGGTGACGAAATCCTTTTCGGTCAGGCGGTCCTGCGTGGTCTCCAAAGCCGAGCGGCTCGGCAGCACCGGCCGCCGCGCCGCGAGCACCATGGCCGCAGCGGAGGGCACATTCTCGAATTCATAGGTCACGACGTCGACGTCGTTGGCGAACAGCTCCAGCGCCTCGACGTCGGCATATTCGGCGCAGGTCGCGTTCAGCACGACATCGAACGCCGGCGAGTCCGGATCGGGCGAGAACACCTGGCAGCGCAGCCCGAGCCGGGCCGCGGCGAGCGCCAGCATGCGGCCGAGCTGGCCGCCGCCGAGAATTCCGATGGTGTCGCCGGGCTTGAGCTTCACCCGAGGGGAGCCGGTCACGCCGCGCCCTCCGGACGTTCGGCGATCGCATCGGTCTGGGCCTGACGCCAGGCGGCGAGGCGGCTGGCCAGCGCCGGGTCCGACAGCGCCAGCACGCTCGCGGCGAGCAGGGCCGCGTTGATGGCGCCGGCTTTGCCGATGGCGAGTGTCCCGACGGGAATGCCGGCCGGCATCTGGACGATGGAATACAGCGAATCGACCCCCGACAGCGCCTTGGACTCGACGGGGACGCCGAACACCGGCAGCTCCGTCAGCGAGGCCGTCATGCCCGGCAGGTGGGCGGCCCCGCCCGCGCCGGCGATCACCACCTTGGTGCCGGCCGCCTTGGCGCCCTTGGCGAAGGCGTACAGCCGGTCCGGGGTGCGGTGCGCCGAAACGATACGGGCGTCATAGCTCACGCCGAGCGCACCGAGTGTATCGGCGGCATGGCGCATGGTATCCCAGTCCGACTGGCTTCCCATGATGATGGCGATCGGGGCGGTCATGACCTCAATTCTTCTCGGGAATCCATCAGCATGGGCCGGAGTATAGGATCGGTCCCGACAGCGGCAAGCCATGGCATGGAGGTCCGGATGGACTATCCTGACTTGGTAAAGGCCGGCAAGCCCCAAACGACGGCGCGGCAAGGTGTCGAATGAAAAAGAAGCGCATGATGACTGCGGGACGAGGCGGGAAACGGGGAACCCGCTACCGCCGCAGGAGCGCGCGCGCTGCAAGGCCGCTGGAGAGAGGGGCCGGCCCGGCCGGTGCGCGGCAGGCGATCCGGCGGCTCAAGGCCGAGCTCGCGGCGGCCCAGGAGAGGATCAGCGAGCTCACGATCCTGTCCGAGCGTGACGTCCTGCTCGACATCTTCAACCGGCGAGGCTTCGCCCGCGAACTCCACCGCTCGATCGCGTTCATCAAGCGTTACGACGCCACCGGCGCGCTCATCGTGCTCGATGTCGACCGTCTGAAGCCGATCAACGACGCGTTTGGTCATGCCGCCGGCGACGAGGTGCTCAAGGCCGTCGCGCGGGTTCTCAGCCAGCAGGTTCGCGCGTCCGACGTCATCGGGCGGCTCGGCGGCGACGAGTTCGGCGTGCTGATGTGGCACCTCAGCGAGACCGATGCGCGCGCCAAGGCCGCCGTGCTGGAGGCGGCTATCGACAACCTGACCGTCACGTTTGGCGATCAGACCGTGCGCGCCGGCGCCTCAGCCGGAGTTGCGCTGCTGGACAAGCGGGTCAATCCCGTGCGAGCGCTCGAGGAGGCCGACCGAGCGATGTACATCCGCAAGGCGCAGCGCCGGCACGAGGTGTTTCAGTGACCTGACCTGATCGCTCGTTCGAAGCCTATCGAACGGCCTCGCTGGCTTCACAACGTCTGAGCCTCGGAGGCAAGCATTCGACCATCGGGCAGATCAGTAACAGGTCAGTACAAAGTCCCGCTGCCCGTTCTCCCCCGGCGTTCGTACCGACTACAACTCGCCGAGATCGTCGGGCAGGTCGCCAAATCTGTGCAACAGTTGGGCATCGCTGAACTCGCCCATCAAGGGATCGCCGCTGCGGCTGAAAGCGAGGGCGCCGATATTGTCCGGCAGGCGTGACATCGCCTCGGCGCGTCGGAGGGCCGCCGCCGAACTCCGACACTCCTCGGCCGTTCCTGCGACCAGCGCCCCGGATTCATCGCGTCTGAACGGCATCGCGACGTAGTAGGTGACATCAGGCATTGCATGCTCCTTCGGCCGGCAGAGAGCAGCGCAAACGCGGCGGTGATCTTTTGGAGATTGAGGGGAGTGCTCAGGCTGCGTTGCTCTGCGCGTCCGATGCGGTGTTCGGCATGCAGCCGCAGGAGATCGTGGCGCGCAGTTCCTGCAGCTCCAGCTCGAGATATTCGTTCGCCATGATCAGCGCCTTGATGGTGGAGCGCAGATTGCCGTCGCACATCGCGATCGCTTGATCGCAGGCTTGTTCGTAAAGGCGATCACCGGAAGCGGGGGAAGCGGGCATTGGACCATCCTCTTTGTTCGGCCAGCGCGCCGGCTGGATGGTCGAATGTTCGCTCTTTGTTCTTATTCTGTCAATATGCCGCGCGGCGAACTCACAGCCGCCCCCCGCGAAAAGATCGGTCAGCCAAGCTGGCCCATTCTCACGCAATGATGTCGGGCGTGATCTGGTCTTCGATGAACGCGATCCGGTCGCGCAACTGCAGCTTTCGCTTCTTCAGCCGTTGCAGACGCAACAGATCGGGCGCGGGCGAATGATGCAAGGCATCGATCGCCGCGTCGAGGTCGCGGTGCTCCTGCTGCAGGCGTGCGAGTTCGGCCTGCAGTTCGCGCTCGTCTTGGTCAGCCATGATCTATGATAGCAAAAAAGCGGAAGGAAGTGGGAAGCCCCGGGGCGAGGAGCGCGAATATTGCGCTTGCGAAGCCCAGGCGCAAGCCGCTGATGTCATGAAGTCTGCGGCTGTCCCGTGAATTTCAGGTTGGCGTCGGCCCGAGATTCGTCCGGATCTTCTCACGCTTCATTACGCACGGCGGTCAAATCTCCATGTGCGGTCTTTTGGCCCCATCGACAGGTCAAGCGACTTGTGTACACTCAATGGCCCTGGTCGAATCTCAGGTTCACCTACCAAGGAGGTTTCGAATGGCCCTTCAGGCGCATCTCGTTGAACTGGAGCGTAAGCATAAAGTTCTTGAAAACGAATTGCATGAAGCTCTCCTTCACCCATCGACAGACGATCTGCGCATTGCCGAACTGAAGCGACGCAAACTGATGGTGAAGGATGAGATCGAGCGCTTGAGACAGGTGACGACCGAAACGCTTCACTGAGTTGTGACTACGACCGACTGAGTTTGCTACATCAAGGTCATTCGCGCTGGGATGGTGATCACTCCATCCCAGTCGCTGATGGAAATCCGCCCGAAGGATCTTCAACCGTCCGCCTGCTCGGCGACCGGTTAACGCGATCTTCATACCCGGATCCTGCGCCTCGTCAGCTCGTGATGAGTTCGCCCACATGAGCGGCGATCGCGAGCGATGAGGTCAGGCCCGGCGATTCGATTCCGAACAAATTGATCAATCCATCGACGCCGTGATCGCGCGGCCCCTGGATCACGAAGTCCTGCGATGCGATCGCCGGCGGAACGATCTTCGGCCGGATTCCCGAATAGCTCGGCATCAGGGCGCCGTCCGGCAGCGCCGGCCAGTACCTTCGGATCGCCGGGTAGAAACGGTCGGCGCGCGCGGGATCGACGGTGTAGTCGATCCTATCGACCCACTCCACATCAGGTCCGAAGCGCGCCTGTCCGGCCATGTCGAGCGTGAGATGGACACCGAGCCCGCCCGGCTCCGGCACCGGATAGATCAGCCGCGTGAACGGCGCCTTGGCGCTGCAGCTGAAGTAGTTGCCTTTGGCGAGATAGGCCGTCGGCACGTGTGACGGCGGCATGCCCTCGATCCGCCGCGCCACGGCGGGAGCGTCGAGGCCGGCCGCGTTGATCAGAAGCCGGCAGGCGAGCGTCATCGGCTGCTCGCCTCCGGCCTCGATCTCGATGACGCCGCCCGCGGCCTTGGCGCGCAGCAGCGGGGTATGGAACGCGAGCGCGCCGCCGGCATCCTCGATCTCGCCGCGCAGCGACAGCATGTAGGCGTGACTGTCGAGAATGCCGGTCGAGGGGGACAGCAGCGCCGCCTCGCAGGCCAGCGCCGGCTCCAGGGCCAGCGCTTCGGACGCGGTCAGCAGCCGCATGCCCTCGACGCCGTTGGCCTCGGCATGCGCGCGGATGCCCTGCAGCTTCTCGGTCTCGGCCGCGCTGGTCGCGACGATCAGCTTGCCGCAATTGCGGTAGGGAACGCCATGCTCGTCGCAATAGCGGTAGAGCATGCGTTTGCCGCTGACGCAGAACCGCGCCATCAGGCTGCCGGCCTTGTAATAGATGCCGGCATGGATCACTTCGCTGTTGCGAGATGAGGTCACGGTGCCGATGTCCTCGGCGGCCTCGAGAACGATCACCTCACGGCCTGTCACGGCCAACTGGCGGGCGATCGCAAGTCCTACGACACCAGCACCGACGACGACGCAGTCAACCTTTTCCATACGCCTTCCTGAAACAATCCCGAGAGCTCATGATCCCCTGCAATCGCTGGTGGGCGAAATTCGCCGCTAGGCATGCCACTGCTTAGCAAACCATTCATCATAGAAGGTCATCGCCAGAATTTGCTTCGTGTTTTTCGAAGTTTGTGGAAACCGTTTACCCGATCCCAACCGGTCGAGCCAGAGAATGCCATCCGAATACCGCGGGTGATTGATGGCTGGCAAGAATTGGCAGGCGAGCGACCGAGGCGCGTTTACGGCGCGTGTCGTTGCGGCCTCGATGGCCGTCACGGCGGCGGCGTCGACGTGCGCCTCGGCGGCATCGCCCGGTTTTCTTCCGTCCGGCTATATCGGCAGCGTCGAACCCGAGGTGCTCTGGGAGGTGCTGATCGCAGGCGTCGTCGTCTGCGCCTTCCTCGCGTCCATCGTGATCTGGGTCCATTCCGCGCTGCGGCGGACCAAACGGACGCAGCTACGGCGCAACGCCTTCGTCAGCTCCGCGCTGAACAATCTAAGCCAGGGGCTGATACTCGTCGACGCCGCCAATCGCGTCGTGTTCTACAATCATCGCTTCCTCGAGATCTGGGGTCTGAGCCGGGCGGACATTCCGCCGGGCTGCACCGGCCGGGAACTGGTCGAACTGCGGCGGGCGCGCGGTCTGCTCAATTTGACTGCCGAAGAATTTGCGCGCCAGGCGAACGAGCCCGGCGGATGTTTGACCGAGCTTCCGGATGGACGGGCCATTCGCGTCACGATCTTCCAACTCCCAACCGGAGGATCGATCGGCATTCACGAGGACTGCACCGCCCAGCGCCGGCTCGAAGGTGAGCTCGCCTCGACCAAGCAGTTCCTGGAATCGGTGCTGAACCATGTTCCGGTCTGCGTCGCGGCCAGGGACTTGCAAAACGGCCGCTACGTGTTCGCCAACCGGGCCTTCGAGGAGTTTTCACGCATTCCGCGCGAACGCATCGTCGGCAGCCGGCCCGCCGAGTTGTTCTCGGCCGAGACTGCGGCCAATATCGAAGCCGCGGATCAGGCCGCCATGCGCATGCCCGGATCGTGCTACCGCAACGAGCTGGTGGTGCATCGGAAGGGACAGCAGCGCATCCTGGACTCCAACCGTGTGCTCGCCACCAACGACAAGGGCGAGCCGCAATTCCTCATCTCGGTGTTCGAGGACGCGACCGAGCGGCGCTCGCTTGGGCTCGAGCTCGAGAACACCAAGAAGTTCCTGGAGCTCATCGTCGACAACATCCCGGTTTCGCTGATCGTCGAGAGCGTCGAAGATGGCCGCTATCTGCTCGCCAACCGCAGCGCCGAGATCATCCTCAACCGCAAGCGCGAGGACGCGACCGGCCTCACCGCCACCGACATCTTCAATCCGCGCGAGGCGCGGCTGATCATCGCGCGCGACGAGGCCGCCATCAAGAAGCGCACGCTCCTGACCGAGGAGCACCCGATCTCGACCAAGGACGGGCTGCGGCTGTTCCTGACCCGGCGGGTGACGGTGCTCGGCGATGCCGGTGAGCCGCAATATCTGATCAAGACCTATGAGGACGTCACTGACCGGCGCCAGACCGAATCGCGGATGGCGCACATGGCCTATCATGACGGCCTCACCGATCTGCCGAACCGCGCCGCCTTCCTGCAGGCGCTGAGCCAGATGATCGAGGCCTGCCGGGACACCGACGAGGAATTCGCCGTCCTGAACGTCGACCTGAAGGCCCTGAAGGACGTCAACGACGTCTTCGGACACGCCGTCGGCGACAAGCTCCTGATCGAGGTCGCGCGGCGCGTTCAAGCTGTCGCCCGCGGCGGCGTCGTCGCGCGCCTGTCGGGCGACGAGTTCGGATTGATCATCGACGGCAAGCAGCCGGAGGCGGGCAGGGCGCTCGCCGAACAATTGGCTGCGGCCATCGCGGTGGACTTCCATATCGACGGCAAGTCCATCCGCACCGCGCTGACCACCGGCATCTCGGTGTTCCCGCACAACGGGCACGAGCCGGCCTCGCTGCTCGCCAATGCCGGCGCGGCCCTGTTCCGCGCCAAGGCCAAGGCCCGCGGCAGCATCACCTTCTACGAGGCGGAGATGGACCAGCAGATTCGCGATCGCCGCGTTCTGCACCAGGAGCTGTCGGTCGCGATCAAGAATGGCGAGCTGTCGCTGTACTTCCAGCCGCAGGCCAGTTCGGGGCGCACCGTCGATGCCAGCGAGATCATTGGCTTCGAGGCGCTGGCGCGCTGGCAGCACCCGGTCCGCGGTTTCGTGCCGCCGAGCGACTTCATTCCGCTCGCAGAGGAAAGCGGCATGATCGTCGAGATGGGCGAGTGGATCCTGCGCGAAGCCTGCCGCGAGGCGGCGTCCTGGCCGAAGCCGCTGCAGGTCGCCGTCAACCTGTCGCCGGCCCAGTTCGTCCATGGCGATCTGGTGGCGCTGGTGCATTCGATCCTGCTCGAGACCGGGCTGTCGCCCGGCCGGCTCGAACTCGAGATCACCGAGGGCGTCCTGATCGAGGATTTCGATCGCGGCGTCTCGCTGCTGCGCCGGCTGAAGGCGCTCGGCGTCCGCGTGTCGATGGACGATTTCGGCAGCGGCTATTCTTCGCTGAGCTATCTGCAGGCCTTCCCGTTCGACAAGATCAAGATCGATCGCGCCTTCGTCATGAATCTCGGCCGCAACCCGCAATCGGCGGCGATCATTCGTGCGGTCATCGGCCTCGGTCACGGCATGAACATGTCGATCGTGGCCGAAGGCGTCGAGACGCCGGAGCAGCTCGGCTTCCTCGCCGAACAGGGCTGCGACTCCGTCCAGGGCTATCTGCTCGGCAAGCCCTTGCCGATCGACAAGTATGACGGCGTGGTGGGCCGCGCTTCCGACGACATCGTTACGACCGTGCGCAAGACGGGCTGACCGTAAGATTGCGGTCAGAGGCCGGCACGCAACAGCATCGATTTATCAGCTGATCCGTCGCGCCGGACACTACGAGAATCACAAACGCAGGTTTACGATCGCACGTCCTGACACGCTCGAAGACGTTGCGTATGGCGGACTACGATCTTGCGATCATTGGTGGAGGCCTGAACGGCGTCAGTCTGGCGCGCGATGCGGCTGGCCGCGGCTTGCGCGTGCTCCTGGTGGAGCAGGGGGATCTCGGCGGCGCGGCGTCCTCGGCGACGTCCCGCCTCGTCCACGGAGATCTCGCAGCCCTGGAGCGCCGCAACCTCTGGCGCGTGCGCGCGACGCTCGCGGAGCGGGCCGTCTGGCTCGGGATCGCGCCGCATCTGGTTCGCCCGGTTCGCTTTGCCATTCCTGCGCACGCGAATGAGCGTCCGTCCTGGCAGCTGCGCGCCGGGCTCTGGCTCTACGACCGGCTCGGCCCGGGACGACGGTTGCCGGCGGCGCAGGCGCTCGACGTCACCCACCATCCGATCGGCGACGCCCTGAAACGTCCGTTCGGCACGGCCTTCGAATACTCCGACTGCGTCGTCGATGATTCGCGGCTTGTCGTGTTGACCGCGCTGGATGCTGCCGAGCGCGGAGCCGCGATCCGAACCGGCACCCGCTGCATCCGGGCCGATCGCGATCGCATCTGGCGGCTCGCAATCATCGATCGCGGCCACCGCCGCATCGTCACCGCCTCCGCTCTGGCGAACGCCACCGGCGCCTGGAGCGTCTCGACCGCCGAGACCGTGCTGCGTCAGCCGCCGCCGCGCGTCACGGCGCGGCAAGTGAGCCAGATCGTCGTGCCCAGGCTGTTCGACGTCGACGCGGTCTACGTGTTTCAGAATTCGGACGGACGGCTGATCTTCGCTCAGCCCTATGACCGCGAGCACACTTTGATCGGCTCGGTGGCGCACGGCTTCAAGGGGGATCCGGCCGTCGTGTCCATGCCCGCGGCCGATGTGGCGTATCTCTGCAAGGCGGCGAACCGCTATTTCCGCTCCGACATCCAGCCCGTGGATGTGGTGAGGACCGTCTCCGGCGCCAACGCGACGTTGCTCCGTGACGCCGGCGCAGAGACACTCGAGTCCGTCGTGAGCCTGCATGCCAGCCGCCGTCTGGCGCCGCTGCTGACGATGTGCGGTGGTGACGTGACGACCGCGCGGCGCCGTGCCGAGCAGGCGGTCTCCAGCCTGGCGAAATTCTATGAGTTGCGGCCGCGCTGGACCGCGCGGGCTCCGCTGCCGGGCGGCGATTTCGGCTGGGAGCGGTTCGAGGACCTCGTCGATGACGCCCGCGATCGCTGGCGCTTCCTTGGCGAGGCCGAGGCCCGGCGGCTGGTCGGCGCCTACGGCACCCGGCTGGCGCAGATCCTCGGTGACGCCCGCGAGCGCGCCGATCTGGGCCAGACGTTCGGGTCCGAGCTGACCGAGGCTGAAGTCCGCTACCTCATGACCAGGGAATGGGCGCGGTTTCCCGAAGATGTGCTGTGGCGGCGGACCAAGCTCGGTCTGACCATGGCCGCAGCCGATCGCGACGCCCTGGCCGCGTTCATGGCCACGGCCTCCTGCCAGAACGCAGCCCGGCTTGGCGAAGCGGGCGGGGATAGTCCGGCCCGTAAGGTTGAGCTGCAGTCGATCGGCGGCTAGCTTGCGCTGCGCCGCGCCATTATGAGCCGGCAGGGTGACTAGACCGGATCATGGCTGACGACATCGCGACTACCGAACCTGCCGCCGAGCCGGCGGCCACGCCCCCGCCGGAACCCCGTCCTGATCCCCAGCCGCCGATCCTGCGGATCGAGAACGTCGTCAAGGCCTTCGGCAGCTTCCGCGCCGTCGACGGCGTCTCGCTCGACATCCGCGCCGGCGAGTTCTTCGCGCTCCTCGGGCCCAGCGGCTGCGGCAAGACCACGCTGTTGCGCATGCTGGCCGGGTTTGAGACACCGGACGAGGGCCGCATCCTGCTGTCCGGCGAGGACATCGCGCCCGTGCTGCCGCATGAGCGGCCGGTCAACATGATGTTCCAGAACTACGCGCTGTTCCCGCATCTCAACGTCCGCGACAACATCGCCTTCGGCCTCAAGCGCGCCGGCATGCCGCGCGCCGAGATCGCGACGCGCGTCGCCGAGATGGTGGCGCTGGTCCGGCTCGAGGGGCTGGAGAAGCGCAAGCCCGATCAGCTCTCGGGCGGCCAGAAGCAGCGCGTGGCGCTGGCCCGCTCGCTGGCGCGCCGGCCGAAGGTGCTGCTGCTCGACGAGCCGATGGCGGCTCTCGACAAGAAGCTCCGCGAGAGCACGCAGTTCGAATTGATGGAGCTGCAGCGCCGGCTCGGCATGACCTTCATCATCGTCACCCACGACCAGGAGGAGGCGATGACGGTGGCGACCCGGATCGGCGTGATGAACGCCGGCAGGCTCGAACAGGTCGCGGTGCCGCGCCGCCTCTACGAGGAGCCGGCCACGCGCTGGGTCGCGGAGTTCGTCGGCGATATCAATCTGTTCGAGGGCGAGGTGACGGCGCGGGAGCCGCTGCGGCTGCGGGTGGCGACACAGACTGCGGGCGAGATCATCGCAGCCCAGCCGGTGAGCCCGATCAGCGAGAGCAAGGTCGCGGTCGCGATCCGGCCCGAGAAAGTCCGGCTGGCGCTCCGCCGCCCGGCTGCCGACGCCGCCGGAATCAATTGCGTGCAAGGGGCGATTTCCGATGCGAGCTATCTCGGCGGCAAGACCGTCTACAAGATCAAGCTGGACGGCGGCGCCGTGTTGCACGCCGCGCAGGCCAACACGGCACGGCTCGATGCCGACGGCTATGGCCTGAACCAGCGCGTCGTCGCCTGGTTCACGCCCGATGATTGCGTGGTGCTGGAGCGATGAGCGCGCGCCGCATCTTCTCGCGTCCGGCGCGCTTCGCGGCGATCGCGCCCTACGTCTGGATGGTGCTGTTCTTTGTGGTGCCGTTCCTCTTCGTTCTCAAGATCAGCCTGTCGCAGACCGCGATCGCGCAGCCGCCTTATACGCCTGTGTTCTCGCTGGCCGAGGGCTGGTCGTCGCTGCGCGAGGGCTTCGCGGCGCTGTCGCTCGACAATTTCCGCCTGCTGCTCTCCGACGATCTCTATCTCGCATCCTATCTGCGCAGCGTCGTGGTCGCGCTGACCTCGACGGCGATCCTGCTGCTGATCGGCTATCCCATCGCCTATGGCATGGCGCGGCTGCCGAAGAGATGGCAGGGCATTGCGATGATGCTGGTCATCATCCCGTTCTGGACGTCGTTCCTGATCCGCATCTATGCCTGGGTCAACATCCTCCAGCATGACGGCCTGTTGAACCAGATCCTGCTCGCGCTGCATCTGGTGTCGACGCCGGTGGTGTGGCTGTCGACCGACAGCGCGATGTATGTCGGCATCGTCTACTCCTATCTGCCGTTCATGATCCTGCCGCTGTTCGCGACGCTCACCAAGATGGAGCCGGCGCTGGAAGAGGCGGCCGCGGATCTCGGCGCGACCCCGCGCGAGACGTTCTGGCTGGTGACGTTTCCGCTGTCGTTGCCCGGCGTCGGCGCAGGCAGCCTGCTGTGCTTCATCCCAATCGTCGGCGAGTTCGTCATTCCCGACCTGCTCGCCGGCTCCAAGTCGCTGATGATCGGCCAGACGTTGTGGCTGGAGTTCTTCACCAACAAGGACTGGCCGGTCGCCTCCAGCATCGCCGTGGTGCTGCTGGCGGTGCTGCTGCTTCCGCTGCTGCTCTATGACCGCCTCCAGCGCCGGCAACTGGCGGAGAGCCGGTAATGGATCGACTGCAGCAAGGCATGCTCTCTCGCTCCCCTCCCCCTTGCGGGGAGGGGTCGGGGGTGGGGGTCCACATCGGCAGTCTTTGCTGGGACCCCCCCTCCCTGACCCTCCCCCACAAGGGGGGAGGGAACGGACAGAGTGGCGGCTGGAGCGGAGGAGGCGCCTTTGCCTAAGCCTTCCCGCCTTTCCCGCTTCAACATCGCCTCGCTCTCGCTTGGGCTCGCCTTCCTGTATCTGCCGATCCTGATCCTGGTGATCTACTCGTTCAACGCCTCGCGGCTGGTGACGGTGTGGGGCGGCTGGTCGCTGCGCTGGTACTACGAGTTCTTCAACGACCGCGCCATGATCGATGCGGCCTGGATGAGCCTTCGCGTCGGTGCTACCTCCGCAACTGTTGCGACTGTGCTCGGCACGCTCGCCGCGGTGGCGCTGTCGCGCGGCCAGGCCTTTCGTGGTCGCATGCTGTTCTCCGGCATGCTGTATGCGCCGCTGGTCATGCCCGAGGTGATCACCGGCCTGGCGCTGCTGCTGCTGTTCGTCGCGCTGGACGCCGAGCGCGGCTTCTGGACGGTGACGATCGCGCACACCACGCTGACGATGTGCTTCGTCGCGGTCGTGGTGCAGTCGCGGCTGGTCTCGCTCGACCGCAGCCTGGAGGAGGCGGCGATGGATCTCGGCTGCGATCCGTTCCGGGCGTTTGCGATGGTGACCTTGCCGCTGATCGCGCCTGCGGTGGTCGCTGGCTGGATGCTGGCCTTCACCTTGTCGCTCGACGATCTCGTGATCGCGAGCTTCACGACGGGCCCGGGCTCGGCGACCCTGCCGATCCGGATCTATTCGGAGGTGCGGCTCGGGGTGAAGCCGGAGATCAACGCGATCTGCACGCTGGTGATCGGCTTGATTGCGGTGGTCATCGTGATCGCGTCGCTGGCGTCGAAGCTGTCCAGCGACCGGGGCGAGAGCGCTGCGCCACTCTAGCAGCAGTCATTGCGAGCGAAGCGAAGCAATCCAGGGCAGCGCAAGGACTCTGGATTGCTTCGCTTCGCTCGCAATGACGGAGAGTGTTGAGGCACCGTCTTCAAACCATGAACAGCTTCAAGGCGGCGTCGACCGCTGCGCGATGGACTGCACCGCGATCGACCGATGCCGGATCGACGCAACTGGCGGGATCGGAGTTGCGGCCCAGCTCGGTGCTCTCCGGCAAGAACACGTAGTGGCCGGCATCGTCAGCAACGACATCGAACGCGCTGCCCGGCAAGCGGTCATGCAGCCAACGCGCGGACGGCAGCAGCGCATCGGCGCCGCCGACCATGATGTGTGTCGGCACGTCGATCGCGGCGACGCTGTCCTCGGAGAAGCCCTGCACCGACCGTCCCGGCGCCAGCAGCAGGGCCGCCTTGATGCGCGGATCGTGATAGGACGCCGACATGCGCGCCCAGGAGTCGCGGAAGATCTGGCTCGTCTCCATCAGCCGCGGCAGGTGGTCGACGAGGTCGGGAAACTCGCGCGGGCCGCGGCCGAGATTGGCGCCGGGCGCGAAGGGCGAGCGGATCATGATGGCGCCGAGCAGGGCGGTAGCGGTGACGCCGCCGAGCGAATAGCCGACCGCGAAGATGCGATCGGGATCGATGCGGCCTGCGAGGCCGGGCCGAACGGTGAGGTGGTCGATCAGCAACGAGATGTCGCGCGGCCGCTCCCATGAGCACAGGAAGGCCTCGGCCCGGTACGGTTCGGCATTGCTGTTGCCGTGATGATTGAGCGCGGCCGCGATGAACCCTCGGGCCGCCAGCTCGCGCGCCAGCCATTCGACCTGCAGGCCGTTGCAGCCGGTGCCGTGCGAGTAGACCACGAGCGGATACGGCCCGGCGGCGGCGAGCGGCGCATTCAAGGCGGCAGGTCCTGCCTTGAACCAGCCTTGCGGCCATGGCGCGACAGGCAACGCTGCTTCGGTCGCGCCGTCCGCGGCCGGGTACCAGGCGAACCAGTCGATCGGGCGCGGCCCGTTGCCATCCCAGTTCGGCCGCGAGACATCGGCGATGCGGCCCTGGCGAAAACCGACCCGCATCACGCCGTCACGACTTCACGGCGCCGGCGGTGAGGCCGCCCACCATGTAGCGCTTGAAGGCGTAATAGACCGCGGCCGGCGGCAGCGCATAGATGAAGCCGGTAGTCATCAGCAGCTCCCACGGCGAGTCGTCGGCGGCCAGGAAGTTGCCGAGCGCCACGGGCAGGGTGATGGCCTTGTCGTTCGACAGCAGCAGGAAGGCGTAGAGATACTCGTTCCACGCCAGCAGCACCGCATAGGTGCCGATCGCGACCAGCGACGGCATCATCAGCGGCACGTACACCAGGCGGAAGATCTGCAGCGGGCTCGCGCCGTCCATGACGGCGGCTTCGTCGAGTTCGACCGGCAGCTTGTCGGAGGCCTGTTTCAGCACCCAGATCGCGTAGGGAGAGGCGATCGTGACCATCGCCAGGATCAGCGACCAGTCGTTGTTGAGCAGGCCGTATTTGCCCATGGTGCGATACATCGGCACCGCGAGGAACGCGGCCGGGATGAAGTAGGTGAACAGCGCCAGATTCATCACGACGCGGCTGCCCGGCACGCGCAGCCGCGAGATCGCGTAGGCCGCGCAGGTCGCGATGATCAAGGTCAGCGCGCCGACGGCGACCGCGATGATCACGGAATTGCCGAACTGGATCCAGAAGTCGCGCAGGAAGTAGTGCTGCTGGTGGAACACGATCGAGAAATTGTGCAGGGTCGGATGATCCGGCCACAGCTTGCCCGAGAACGCATCCTCCTTCGGGGAGATCGCGAACAGGAACATGTGATAGATCGGGATCATCGTCCAGATGAAGACGGGAATGCCGATCAGCAGCAGCCGGGCCTCGGTGCCGACTTCGCGGAGGGTAGGGAGCTTCATCGCGACAACCGCTTCATCATGAAATAGACTAGGGGGAGCACCAGCGGCATCGCGCAGACGATCGAGGCCATCGCGAGATTGAGCTGATCGAGCCGGAGATAGCGGATGCCGAGCGTCGACAGCACGTGGGTGAGATCGGCCGGGCCGCCGCCGGTCAGGAGATAGACGCTGTTGAAGTCGCCGAGCGTCCAGATCATCGAGAGCAGCGTGCAGGTGATGTAGAGCGTCTGCATCGACGGCCAGGTGATGTAGCGGAACTTCTGCATCCAGGTGGCGCCGTCGACCTCGGCGGCCTCGAACAGGTCCTGCGAGATCGCGAGCCGGCCGGTCATCAGGATCAGGGTCCAGAACGGCAGCGACTTCCAGATGTGCATGCCGATCGCCATGCCGAGCGCGATCGTCGGGTCGTTGAGCCAGTTCGGGCCGTCGTCACCGGTCAGGCTGAAGATCAAATGGTTGACCATGCCCCATTCGGGATTGAGCATGAAGCGCACCGACAAAATGGTCGGGATCGACGGCACCGCCCAAGGCAGGATGAAGATCACCGAGAGCCATTTGATCCAGCCGCGCTGCTGGATGAAGAAGCCGGACAAAAACAGCGCGATCAGCATCTTCAGATTGATGCCGACCAAAAGGAAGATCAGCGTGTTGACGGCGGCGCGCGCGAAGATCGGATCGTTGTACAGCGCGACGTAGCTCGCCGGATCGCGCGCCAGCCACAGGCCGTAGCCGACGGGATAGACGACGAAGGCGAGGAATACGAGGATGTAAGGCGCGAGCATCACGATGCCCCAGATCTGGGGCGGCGTCAGCCGCGCCGGGCGCGGGGCCTCCGCGAGCGCGGAGTCGGAAGCTGAAAGCGTGATCGCCATGGTGGTCTCTTCTGGTCGTCTCTTCCCGCCGAGTACCAAACCGGCCGCATGGGCTGCGGCCGGCAGTCTTTGTTGTCAGGACGTGAGGCTAGTGCATCGCGATGCGAGAGACTAGCCCGCGACCTCCTTGATGCGGGCGATCAGCTCGTCCACGGCCTTCTCGACCGGAACCTTCTCGCTGACCACGCGGTTCATCGCCTTCGCCCAGACGTTCTCGTTGTTGAGAATCGTGAACTTGTAGTTCTTGGTGAAGTCGAACGGCGAGGTGCCGCCGGTGAACTGGGTGTAGACGGCCTTGCGGTGGCGGTCGGCCTGCCAGAACGGGCTCTTCTGGCCGGCGGTCGTCACCGGGAACCAGCGGCCCAGCGCGCCCTCGACGTAGGGGCCGAGGTTCTCCTCCTGCATCAGGAACTTGATGAACTCCTTGGCCTGCGCCTTGTTCTTGGCGTTGCTGAAGATGAGACCGGTCTTGACGTCGGAGCGATACTTGATCGGCGTGCCGTCCGGCTTATTGGGGAAGGACGCGGTGATGATGTCCTCCTCATAGGCCTTCTTGCCGGCGGCGCGCTGCTCGGGCGTCAGCGCCTGGTTGGTCGAATCCTCGAACCACTTCGCAGCGATCGAGATCGTGAAATTGTGGGTCATCACGATCGTCTTGTTATGGAAGGCGACGTTGTTGTCCGGGTCCTTCCAGGTCGTGGACGACGGCGGCGTGCAGCCCTTGATGTAGGTGTCGGTATAGTCCTTCAGCGCCTTGGTCAGGCCCTCGCGCACCTTGGGATCGTCGACCAGCAGCTTGCCGTCGTCATCGACCAGCTTGACGTTGTAGGCGTCCATGAAGGTGTAGAACGACTGGAACGAGTCGGTCGACTCGACGCCCATGGGCTGGCCCACGCCATAGAGGCGCTGTCCGGTCGCCTTGCGGATGCCGGGCTGCACCTTGTCGCACCAGAACGTCCAGTAGTCCTCCCACTTGGTCGGGATGTCGGCCTGCTTGAAGCCGGCCTTCTCGAGCAGGTCGCCCCAGATCTGGACGTGCATGCTCTGCTGCTTCAGCGGGAAGCCGTAATAGGCCTTCTTCTTGGTGACGTTGTTGAAGAGATAGGCGGTCTCGATCGTGTTCGGGGCGAAGGCCGACTTCATCGGCTCCAGGATGTCGGTGAGGTCCTCGAGCTTGCCCTCATAGGCCCACTTGCCCTGCGCCTGGACGTCATAGGTGTCGGCATAGGCGACGTCGGGGACGGTGCCGGAATCGAGCGCTGCGACCGTCTTCGGGATCATGTCCTGGATCGCGTATTGCGACAGCTCGACCTTGATGCCCGTTTTCGCCTCGAATTTCTTGACGACGTTGAGCAGCGCATCGTCCTCGGACTTGTAGAAGCCCTTGCTCCACCAGATGGTGATAGTGTCCTGAGCGATGGCCGGTGCTGCAGCGCAAAAAAGCCCGGCGGCTGCGACTGCGGCTGAAAGCGCACCCATTCCCCTGGATTTCACGTGTCTCTCCCTGATCCGCCGATCTTGCTTGATCGGTTGTGGGCGGACACTAGCCCACGGGCTCGGCGTGATCCAGAAGTAATATATCAGACATAGGTCGAGGCCGCGGGCGTTGCCTGACCACGCTGAACGGGGCCGGTGCGATCAGTTCTGTTTGGTGGAAGTGCCGCCCGTGGGAGCATCGGCCTGCGGCGCGTTGTCCTGCTGTGGCGGGCGCAGCCCGCCCCCGGTGAAGCGCTCCAGCACCGAGCGCACGGCGTCCCGGGTCTTGCGATCCTTCACGGCATCGAGCAGCGGCGCCGCCGCCGGCGCGCGGCGGATCAGGCTTTCCGGATCGGGGAAGATCAGCGGATCCTCCCAGGGACCCTGCACCACGAAGGGCAGTTCGAAGCCGTTGCCGCCATTGCCCGATGACAACAGGCTCGCGACGCCCTTGAAATCATATTCGCGGCTCGGCACCGAGGCCGTGCCTGTCATCGTGATGCGTGAGGTCTGGCTCTCGACGCGGATGTCCTCGGCCGTGGCGATACCGTCGGAGAATTTCACGGCGACCGTCAGCGAATCGTACGGTGTCGACCCCGAGCGGAAATTGCCGCCCCGCGACAGCGGGCTGCGCTCCAGGCGCTTCAACAACTGCTCGACGTTGAAGCCCGAGATCGCGCCGTCGCGCCCCTGCAATGTCGCGCTGCCGTCCAGCGATTGGGCCAGCCCGAACGGGCTGGAGCCGGACGCGGTCAGGGACATGTTGAGATTGCCGCGTCCAGACAGCGAGGAGATGCCGAACATCTCGTTGGCGCAGGTCTGCAGGTCGACGTCGTTGAACTGCAGCTCGGCCTTCACGTCGGCGATGGTGTCGGCGCGGGCAATGCCGAACGAGCCGCGCACGATGCCGCCATACATCTGCGCTTCGCCGACCGACAATGCGAGCACGCCGTTGCGCAGGTTGGCGCCGAAGGCGGTGCGTCCGAGCTTCGACGACCCGACCGTGACTTTTGCGGCTGATAGCCGCATGTCGAGATCGGTGGTCGAAAGCGCCTTGAGGTCGAACAACTGCCGGTTCCAGTCGCGCGCGCCATTGGCGAGCAGACGGACGGTCGAGATATAGGGGGTGAAGTCGAGCGCATCCGCGGCCAGCGTCGCCTGCAGCGCCTGCCGGCCGTTGTTGGAGTAGGTCATCACGCCTTCGGCGGTGTTGCCGTCGAGCTCGACATTGACATTGGTGAGCGCGATCGAGGCGCCGACGACATTGGCGCGCGCGCGCAGCGCAAAGCGGCCGAAGCCGCCGCCGCCGATCGGCGTCTGTCCGGTCCAGCGGAGCGCGTCGCGCAGCGAGGGGCTGTCGACCGTGAGCGTGCCTTCCATCAGCGCGCTGGTGCGGTTGGCGACCGTGCCGTCGAACGCGACCTTCAACGGCGGGCTGGCGAGGCGCATCTTCAGGCCGGACCGGTCGCCCGACAGCGCCGCGAGGAAATCACTGACGCTGATCGAGCCTTCGATGCGCTGGCCGTGCCAGTCGAACTGTCCGGTCGCAGCGAAGGAGCGCGAGATCGACGGCCAGGCCAGCGAGAGGTCGATGTCGTCGAGCCGCTCGGAGGCATGATGCGACTCGTCCTGATAGACGAGGATGCCGTCCTGGATGCGGATCTCCGAGAACGACATCTGGCTGTCGGGACCCGGGCGCATGGTGCGCGCGATGGTCTCGATGAACGGCGTCCAGTTGCTATTGCCGTCGGCCTCGCGGGTGACGTTGATCTGCGGCCGCAGCATCATCACGTCGGCGATCTCGAACCGCTGCAACAGCAGCGGCAGCAACTGCAGATTGGCCGTCAGCACGTCGACGCGCAGCGCGGGGTCGTCGGCGCCGCTGCCCTTCAGGCCGACGTCATGGAAGGAGACGTAGCTGCCGGGAAACAGCGAGACGTCGATGTGTCCCTTGACGACGAGCTCGAGCCCGGTCACGGCACGGATCTGGGTCTCGACCGCTTTTCGCAGTGCCTCACGATTGACCAGCCAGGAGCTCGCGAGCAGGCCCACCAAGGCGATGCCGAGCAGCACCGCAATCGGTGTGCCTAACCGCCTCATTCCTTGGGCCATGGTGACGGGCATGTCCTGGGATTATCTCTTGGATGGTCGGATCGCTGGTTACGAAAGACGGGCAGGGTGCGCCGAAAACCCCTGCCAACATCAACAACTTGATGCGCTTTCTTGACGCTTTCAAGGCCGCGCCGCTGGTGTGGCCGGATTGCGGCGGAGCCCGCATCGTCCACAGAGTCCGGCATCCGGTCGATCCCGGGGACGCGGATCGTTGCGACTGCTAAAGCAGGACGTGTCCCTTGGGAAGGCATCATTGACGCATTGCGAAGATTTCGCCTAATAATCCGGTTGATACCCGTGCGATTGCCGCCCTCCATTAGGTCATTCCCGTATGAACAAGGTCTACCCGGACGCCAAATCCGCCCTTGCGGGCCTCCTCAAGGACGGCATGACCATCATGTCCGGCGGGTTTGGTCTTTGCGGCATTGCGGAAACGCTGTCGGATGCCATTCGTGAGTCAGGGGTCAAGGACCTCACCGTCATCTCCAACAATGCCGGTGTCGACGGCATCGGGCTCAGCCGATTGCTCGAGACACGGCAGATCAAGAAGATGATCTCGTCCTATGTCGGCGAGAATAAGCTGTTCGCCCAGCAATATCTGGCCGGCGAGCTGGAGCTGGAGTTCTGCCCGCAGGGCACGCTGGCCGAGCGCATCCGCGCCGGCGGCGCCGGCATTCCCGCCTTCTTCACCAAGACCGGTGTGGGCACGCTGGTCGCCGAGGGCAAAGAAGTCCGCGAATTCGACGGCGAGAAATATCTGATGGAGCGCGGCCTGTTCGCCGACATCGCGATCGTGCATGCCTGGAAGGGCGATACCGCCGGCAACCTCGTGTACCGGAAGACCGCGCGCAACTTCAATCCGATGATGGCCACGGCGGCCAAGGTCACGATCGCGGAGGTCGAGCATCTCCTGCCGGCCGGCCAGATCGATCCCGATCACATTCACACGCCGGGCATCTTCGTGAAGCGCCTCATCGAGGTCGGCACCGCGCTCAAGCGCATCGAGCAGCGCACCGTCCGCAAACGTGAAGCCGCCGCTGCAGCGGGGGAGGAAGTCTGATGGCCTGGACACGCGAGCAGATGGCGGCGCGCGCCGCCAAGGAACTGCGGGACGGCTACTACGTCAATCTCGGCATCGGCATTCCGACGCTGGTGTCGAACTACATCCCGCCGGGCGTCGACGTCGCACTGCAGAGCGAGAACGGCATGCTCGGCATGGGTCCGTTCCCCTTTGAGGGCGAGGAGGATCCCGACCTCATCAACGCCGGCAAGCAGACGGTGACCGAACTGCCGATCACGAGCTACTTCTCGTCGGCCGATTCGTTCGCGATGGTCCGCGGCGGCCATATCGATCTCTCCATCCTCGGCGCCATGCAGGTGGCCCAGAACGGCGATCTCGCCAACTGGATGATCCCGGGCAAGATGGTGAAGGGCATGGGCGGCGCGATGGATCTCGTCGCCGGCGTCAAGCGCGTCGTCGTCGTCATGGAGCACAGCGCCAAGGACGGCCCGAAGCTGCTCAAGCAGTGCACGCTCCCGCTCACCGGCGAACGCGTGGTCGACATGGTGGTCACCGATCTCGCCGTGTTCACGATCGACAAGCACGGCAATGACGGCATGGCCCTGATCGAGCTCGCCGACGGCGTCACGCTCGACGAGGTCAAGGCCAAGACCGAAGCCGAATTCCGGGTCGCGCTGAAGAATACCTAGGGCTTGATCCCCTCCCCGCAAGCGGAGGGGAGAGCGTCGTGCCGAGGCGAAAGCGGAGCAACTCATAGCGACGCTGTGGCCCCAGTTGAGAGCGGACTAACTCACGGCGACGCTGTGTCCCCGCAGACGGTCCGCTCCCCTCCCCGCAAGGGGGAGGGGAGTCCGCCGTTGCCGAGGCGAGAGCGGAGCAACTCATAGCGACGCTGTGGCCCCAGTTGAGAGCGGACTAACTCACGGCGACACTGCGTCCCCGCAGACGATCCGCTCCCCCCCACTGCGGGCCCAAGAGGGCGCCGCTACCAGCGTCGGCACAGCATCTCCGCTACCTTCACGGCCAGCCGGCACGCGGCATCGCGCGCCGGGCTTGCCGCGTGTGGCCCGGCGTCCACCAGCCGCTGGATCACGAGGCACGGCACGCTGCGGCTGAGACAGATCAGCCCCATCACATAGGCCACGCCGTCCATCCCCAATGCGCCGGGGAATGCCGCCGAGACGTCGGCCTCGGAGCCGTCGGTGTCGCGCGTGACGGTCATTCCTTCGAAGAATACGCCGATGTCGTCCAGCATGGCGTCCGCCGCCTCGTGCGCCAGACGGCAGAGCTCGGGATCGGCGGGAATGATCATGCCGCCGTCGCTGAGGTAGGGTGGGTCGGCAATGCTGAGGGCATCGCGCAGCTTGAGCTGTATCCGGAACGGCGCGACCGACGTGGCGATAACGAGGTCGCCGGGGCCTGCGCCAACGAAGCGGGGTCCGCGAGCGACATGCGGAAGCTTCGAGCCCAGCGCCTCGGCCCACCCCGGCATGATCAGCCATTTGGCGCCATGCTCCTCGATGGCCATGGCCGCCGCGCCGGCCACTTCGGTCATCGACCGTCCGAGGCATATGACGGCATGAAAGCAGCCGTGCCGGATGATCGCGCGGGTCGCGTTGCGCTGTTCGATGAGCGCGCCCGGACCCATGGCCTGAATGAGGGCTTCGATGTCCTCCGGCGTTTCCACGACGAAGCCGATCGTGTTGGCCTTGGCGTGCAGAAAGTTGAGCGCGTCGAGCATTGCATTGATGCTGGCCTTCTCACGGCCGTCGAGTTGTTGCCAAAGCGCTTCCAGCACGTCCAAGGACGCTTCGATGCCCGCACCGATCACGCCCTGGCCGAGCGGGCGCCCGGGAGTTTCGCAGCCGTAGAGTTCTTCCAGCGCCTGCAGCATCGTTCGGCGATCCTTCACCGCACAGGCGCCTTGCAGCACCCGGGCGAGGACCTGCGTGCGCTTGCCGAGGTCGAGCGGAACGGCCAGCCAGGCGAAATCGGCGAGTTCCGCGGCCTGCTCCGTGGCGGCCCGCTGGAATTCGCTGACGACCTGACCATAGTGCCAGCTGAGCTGCCAGGGCATGACCTGGCGGCCGCGATACCGGCCGCGCTCGATGCGCTCGAGCGATTGCCCCTGCAATTCGTTGCGCAGGTCGGGATCGACGCCGCCCGCGCGCGAATCCAGCAGGCGATAGGCGCGCGCCGCGATGGCCGGTCCGAACCATTCCTGATCGGGGGCGCCGACCGAAAGTCCGCTTGGCATGCGGATCTGAACGGTCCTGCGGAACTGATCGAGCTCGCGCTTGGCAACCCTCGCAGCGGTGGCCGAGATCGGCTGCACCTCGCACAGGCCATCGACCACGCTGGCCCAATCCCAGAAATCGTCGCCATAGAATGGAATACGATACTGGCGGCTCGCGACGATCCGTGCGCAGACCTCTTCGACGGCCGGTGCAACACGGCTGAGAATGTCGTGACGCGCAAGGGCTGCGTCGGTGAGGCATTGATGGACGATCCTCACCGCAGCCGCATTGGCGACGTGCCAATCCTTGGCGGCGAATTTCAGCGGAATCCGAAGATACTCGAGCGCATCGATGAGGCAGCGCCCGGCCAGGGCCCGTGGCGAATGATCGTCGAACCAGCTGGTGTTACCGATGCCATACCCATGCAGGTCGGACGTGAAGAAGACCGGCGGATGTCGAGGAACCACACTCGCCTCCTGGCCCGCTCATCGCGTCTCTCATTTCAATTGTGTAACGTTTGTAGCTCCATGATCGCAACCGAAAGTTGAGATTGCGTGACTGGAATTTGTGCCAGTGTCCGCGCACCGTCGCGCCCGGGCGTGTCCGCCCGGGCCGCGGCGGGATGAGGCCTCAGGTTCCCATCAAACTCCCGTTGCGCCGCGCAGCCGGCTGAGCCGCTGCGCCATGCTGCGACTCCAGCTTGGCTGCTCGCGCACCAGGCGGAAGCCGAGATTGGCGGGCGGCGTGCCGGAGGCGCAGCCGCCGGCTCGCGCATCGCGGATGAAGTCGGTCACATAGGCCCGGTGCGCGCCTTCGGCCAGACGAACCCCGCAATTGCTGACGGTCTTCGTCACCCGCCCGGCATCATCGTGTAGCTTCCGCGTGAAGCAGGTCGATGTCCATTCCCACACATTGCCGGCCATGTCGGCGAGGCCGTGTTCGTTGATCCCGAACGCGCCGAAGCTGCGAGTTCTGGCATCTTCAGGCAGCGCGGCTTCGCGTTCGTAGCGGGCGATCCAGCGTCGTGACGGATCGGCGTCGTCGACCGTGACGCTGTCGTCCTTGAAGCGGCTGCCGGCGGCGTGGGCCCATTCCACATCCGTCGGCAGCCGATAGAGATCGCCGGTCTTGTGCGAGAGCCACGCGGCGTAGGTGACGGCGTCATGCCAGCTGACCTGCACCGCCGGCCGGTCGATGGCGATCGACACGTCACGATCAAGCGCCCGGCAGCGACGCTCCTCGACACAGGCCTGATAGTCGGCGGCGCTGACCTGGTTGGTCATGATCGTCAAGGGATGAGCGAAGCGGATCGCCGTGAGCGGCGCCTCGGCCGGACGGCCGTTGCGCAGGTGGTCTCCGGAATCGCGATAGCGGATGGTCGCGGGCGCGATCTCGGTCATTGCCGGACCGTCGAAGCCGGGCGTTGCGGTGTCGTTCAGGCCGGTGACCAGGGGAGCCATCGCGGTCGGACCGGCGAGGCCGACGATGCAGGCGAGAGCGAGCTTGAGCTTGAAAGCGAGCAGCATGGCAGCACATCGGAGAGTGAGGGGGCCGGAGCGGCCGGCCCCCTCGGTTGATCAGTTGGTCGAGCCGGTCGGAATGTCCGCCGGAGCCTTCACCTGCATCATCAGGTCGTCGTTCCACTTGCCTTCGACCTTGAAATGGGCGGTGGCGCCGAGATTGGCCGCCTCGATCAGATTGTGGGTGACGTAGGCGTAGATGCCCGGCTGCAGGAATTTGTAGAGCGCAGCGCCGGCAGAGCCGCCGCGGATGAACCAGGTCTCGAGCCCGGTCTCTGGCGCGTTGGAGAACTTGCCGGTCTCCCAGACATAGTCGCCATGGCCGCCGATCAGATGCGGGCGACTGTCGCGGTTGGCCTGCGAATGCACGATCAGCACGTTCTCGCCGACATTGGCGGTGAGCGCATTCTTGCCGGTGAGCGCGCCGGCCTTGCCGTTGAACACCACGTGGGTCGGCGTGAGCTTGCGCATCACCTCCTCGGTGTCGGAATAGGCTTCGCCGGGCGAGTCGTAGGACTTGAAATTGCCCTTCTCGTCGCGCGGGACATACAGGTCCTGCTCGCCGATGTAGTAGACGCGGTCGTAGCGCAGGGCGTGGCCGCGGCCGTCGTTCAGGCCGTCGCGCGGCAGCACCATCACGGCGCCGTTCATGCCGGATACGACATGCCACGGGATCATCGGGCCGCCCGGGGCGCAGTGATAGACGAAGACGCCGGTGCGCGTCGCCTTCCAGCGCAGCACGACCTGCTCGCCGGGGTTGACCAGCGTCAGCGCGCCGCCGCCAAGGGCGCCCGTTGCCGAGTGGAAATCGATGTTGTGTGGCATGGTGTTGGTCGCCGGATTCACCAGCGTCACCTCGACGTAGTCGCCTTCGTGGACCACCATCAGCGGACCCGGCATCGAGCCGTTGAAGGTCATGGCCTGGAAGGTGGTGCCCTTCTCGTCGATCACCATCTTCTTCTCCTGGATCACGAGCTTGAACTCCATGATCTTCGGCCCCTGCTTGGTGGCCTGCTCGTGCACATGCACGAACGGCGGGGCCACCAGATCGACCTTCTGGCGCGGCAGCTTGAGGTCGTCGGCAACAGCGGGAGCCGCAAGCATCATCGCGGCGATGGCTGCACTGAGCAGGGCGGTGCGGCGGGTCAACATGGATCGCTCCTTCGTTTGGACCTGTTGTTTAGCCGCGATGAGCATGCGCCCGTGGGAACCGAGCTTGTTTGTGCTGCAACAAGCAACTTAGCAATTGCGGGAGCGTGAGGGCGAGCTTGTGCTCGGCGCGCAGCAACGCGCCCGCAATTGATTTGCAAGCGCGTACGGAGGGCGCGTCCAACGATCGAGTCAGCAAGTGCGGGACTACACGCTGGTCATCACGTGTGAGGTCCGAGACGGGTACGACGCTGTCTCCACGTCGTCATGCCCGGGCTTGTCCCGCCTGCGCGGCCGAAGCCGCTTCGGTGCGGCGAAGGCCCGGGCATCCACGTCCTTCCGAGTGCGCCGATCGACGTGGATGGCCGGGACAAGCCCGGCCATGACGCGGAGGGAGTTGGGCTCAAACGGAGTTTGCCGGATGTGGTCGAGCTCGGCCGTGCCTCAGCTCAGCCAGCGCACCGCCAGCAGCACGACGAAGGCGATCGCGGCGGCGATGCAGAACACGGTGGTCAGGAACATCGCGATGTTGCCGGCCAGACCGGTCGGCCCGGAGTCCTCGTGAAACGAATCGAAGCCGTCGGACTGGGGGATATGGCCGCGGACACCGGCAATGAACGCAAACGAGCGGATGAGCAGGTGCAGAGCTTCCATTGCGGATTCCTCGAATCGTCGATGACTCAAGGATGGTGCGAAATAGGCCGGCGACTTTGACCAAGCGCAAAGTCGGGGGCGAAAGCCGGAGTTCTACTGGCAAAATTGACGGGGGCATGTGCCGGCCGCGCGCTTTGAGGAAGCTCAAGGCCGTCGCCCTGGCCTCGTGTCAAATGCGTCCAAACCCCAGGTGGACAGGCGGGACATGAGACCAGACCTTGCAGCATGCTACGGGCAGGAGCGCCTGCCGCGCTACACCAGCTATCCCACGGCGCCGCATTTCTCGGCCGCGGTCGGCGCCTCGACCTATGCGGAGTGGCTGCGCGCAATCCCCGCGAGCGCAACGGCATCGCTGTACCTGCATGTGCCGTTTTGCCGCTCGATGTGCTGGTACTGCGGCTGCAACACCATGGTCGCCAAGCGCGACGAGCCGATCGCGGTGTATGAGTCCGCGTTGCGCTGCGAGATCGACATGGTGGCGCGCCAGATCGGCCGGCGGCTTCCGGTCGGCCATATTCATTTCGGCGGCGGCACACCCACCATCATGGCGCCGGAGTCCTTCGTCGACCTCGTCGGCTCGCTGCGCCATTCCTTCTTCGTGCAGCCTTCGGCCGAGATCGCCATCGAGATCGATCCGCGCACGCTGACGCAGGCGATGATCCGCGCATTGGGGCTGAGCGGCGTCAACCGGGCGAGCCTGGGGGTGCAGAGCTTCGATCCGCGCGTGCAGCAGGCCATCAACCGGGTACAGAGCTTCGAGCAGACCGCCGCCGCCACCAACGGTCTGCGCCAGGCGGGCGTTGCCGGCGTGAATTTCGACCTGATCTACGGGCTGCCCTATCAGACCGTGGCGTCGTGCCTCGACACGGTCCGCCGCGCCATCGAGCTGCGGCCGGACAGGCTGTCGGTGTTCGGCTATGCGCATGTGCCATCGTTCAAGACGCACCAGCGCAAGATTGCTGATAACTCGCTGCCGGACAGTCTGGAGCGCTACGATCAGTCCTGCGCAATCGCCGATGCGCTGAAGGACGCCGGCTACGTCCAGATCGGGCTCGACCATTTCGCCCTGCCGGATGACACGATGACGGTCGCCTTCCGCGAAGGCCGGCTGCACCGCAATTTCCAGGGCTACACCACCGACGCCAACGATCTCCTGCTCGGCTTCGGCGCCTCGGCGATCGGCCAGCTGCCGCAGGGCTACGTACAGAACGCGCCCCAGGTGCGCGCGTATGAGGAGAAGATCGCCTCCGGCGGCCTCGCCACCGTCAAGGGCTATGGCCTGACCGATGACGACCGGCTGCGCGCCGACATCATCGAGCGGATCATGTGCGACTACGGCGTCGACCTTGATGTCATCTGCACCCGCCACGGCACCGAGACGGATGACATGCTGCGCTCGGCGCCGCGGCTGCAATCGCTGATCTCCGACGGCGTGGTGGAGCTCAACGGCAGCGCGCTCGCCGTGACCGAGCATTCGCGGTTCCTGGTCCGCAGCGTCGCCGCCGCCTTCGATGCCCATCTCGACGCCTCGAAGCAGCTGCACAGCCGGGCGGTGTAAGGCGGACCGGTCGCATACGAATACAATGTGTAGCAGGCAGCGCGCCGTTCCAACGTCCTTCGAGACGCCCGCCTGCGGCGGGCTCCTCAGGACGAGGGCGGATTTCGCGGAGAGCTATTGACCCTCATGGTGAGGAGCGTCGCTCTTGCGACGCGTCTCGAACCATGAGGCCTCAGACGGCGCGTAACAAGAAGCGATTGCCTTGGGGTCCAAACAGAATCACGTTGCGGCACGGTGCTTGTGCCGCGACAAAGACGATCACAGGTCCGCCGGCTACCATTCGCTTTCGAATGGAGGCCCGCATGTCCATCTCATTTGACGACCTGGTCGACGACGTCATGCGGCGCAGGCCGGAGACGATCCGCGTCTTCCTTGCGTTCCAGATGCGCTGCGTCGGCTGTCCGATCGCCTGCTTCCACAATGTCGCCGATGCCTGCCGTGAGCACGGCGTCGATCCCGACGCGTTCCTGTCAGCGCTGTGCGCCTGCACCTGATCAGCCGCGTGACGACGGGCTCTCCGCGCTCTGCTCCGCCAGCAGCACGATCTTGTGCGGCTCGCGCAGGATGATCTTCTGGCGCCCGCTTTCGACCAGGCCCTGCTGCTCCCAGCCGGAGAGAATGCGGCTCACCGTGTGCAGCGTCGTTCCGGTCATCTGCGCGATGTCCTGGCGGCTTATCGGGAAGTCGATCTGCACGCCGTGATCGAGCTTGCGGCCAGCCTGGCTGGCGAGTCGCAGCAAAGCATGTGCGATGCGCTGCTCGACCTGCTGCGTCGACATCTCGATGACGCGGGCGTGGGTTTCCTGCAGCCGCTGTCCCACCGTCTGCAGCGTATTGGCCGCCAATGACGGGAACCGCGCCACCAGCCGCGGCCAGGCGGCGGACGGCCACGCCAGCACGATGCTGTCGTCGACAGCGGTCGCCGTTGCCGGATAATGCTGCAGCCCGATCGCCGGCGCGACGCCGAAAGTGTCGCCCGGCACGACGTAGCGCACCACGATCTGATCGCCGGTCGGCGTCGTCTTGCTGGCGCGGACATGGCCGTGCAGCAGCAGGAAGAACGAGGTCGCGTCGGCGCCCTGCTCGAACACCGCGCCGTTGCGCGCCACGCGGATGGAGCGGGCCTCGCGCAGCACGTCGGTGAGATCCTCGGCCGACAGGCCCGCGAACAGCGGCAGATGCGCGACCAGCGAGCGGTCGATGGAAGCCATGAGGGTCTCCGGCGGGCCACGGCGAATGTGCGCCGCTGCTTAGCACGGTTTTGCGATCGGCCGGAAGTTTGTGCTGGCGCAACCCACCGCGAATGGCTGGCAACTACATCTGAGACGCAGCGCCGCGCGCGCGGTTCCGTCACCAGATCGAAGCGAGCAAGCCCATGGCCATTCCCCGCAACTATCAAGGCTGGATCGTTCTCGCCAACGGGTTCCGCCCGTTCTTCCTGCTCGGCGCGATCCAGGCCGCGCTGGCGATCCTGATCTGGCTTCCGGTCTATTATGGCGAGCTGAAGCTGAACTCGACCTTCGCCCCGCGTGACTGGCACGTGCACGAGATGCTCTACGGCTACCTGCCGGCGATCGTCACCGGCTTCCTGTTCACGGCGATCCCGAACTGGACCGGACGCCTGCCGATCCGCGGACTGCCGCTGCTCACGCTCGTCCTCGTGTGGATGGCCGGGCGGCTGGCGGTGACGCTCGCTGCGCCGGCGCCCTGGTGGGCGGTGCTCGCGATCGATGCGAGCTTCCTGCTGCTCGTCGTGCTCGCCGCCGCGCGGGAGATCGTGGCCGGGCGCAATTGGCGCAATCTACCCGTCGTCGCGATCGTCGGCATCCTCTGCGTCGGCAACATCGCATTCCACATCGAGGCGCATGTCAGCGGCGCGGCCGATGTTGCGATCCGCATCGGCGTCGCCGTGATCGTGCTGCTGCTGGCGCTGATCGGCGGCCGCATCACGCCGAGCTTCACCCGCAACTGGCTGGTCAAGCACAACCCCGGCCGGCTGCCGGTGCCGTTCGGCAAGTTCGACATGGTCGTCGTGCTGCTCAGTGCGCTCAGCCTGCTCGGCTGGATTATCGTGCCGGAGGGCCGCGCGACCGCGCTGACGCTGGCTCTGGCTGGCCTGCTGCATACAGCGCGGCTCGCGCGCTGGGCCGGCGACCGCACCTTGCGCGAGCGGCTGCTGGTGATCCTGCATGTCGGCTACGCCTTCGTGCCGCTGGGCTTTTTCGCCAGCGCGGCGGCGAGCGCCGGATGGGTGCTGCCGAGCGCCGGCCTGCATGCCTGGATGGTCGGCGCGGCCGGCGTGATGACCTTGGCGGTGATGACGCGCGCCACGCTCGGTCACACCGGCCATGCGCTGACGGCCACGCCGGCGACGCAGGCGATCTATCTCGGCATCATTCTCGCGGCCATCGCGCGGGTCTGCGCGGTGCTGCAGCCGGCTCACGCCGAGCTGCTGCTGCATGCCGCGGCGTTCGCGTGGATCACGGCCTTCGCGGGCTTTGCCCTCGCCTTCGGTCCGCTGCTGCTCGGCCTCAAGCGCCGCGCCCTCGCGGTACGCGCGGAGAGATCGGCTCAGCCGGCGCTCTGATTGCGCGCCATCGCGCGCGGGAACACCACCTCGATCATGGTGCCGGATTTCGGCGCCGCCTTGATGTGGAACTGCGCGCGATTGGCCTCGACCAGCGCCTTGGTCAGCGACAGGCTGAGACCCGCGCCGTCGGAACTGTGCTCGGCGGCGCCGGCGGCGCGGAATGGCTCGAGCGCCGCGGCGACCTCCTGGTCGTTGAGGCCCTGTCCGGTGTCGCGGACGCGCAGCACGACCTCGCCGAAATCCGACAGTGCCGTCGACACGATGACCTGGCCGCCGGGATTGGCGAGCGAGATCGAGGCGGACATCAGGTTCATGGCGATCTGGCGCAGCGCGCGCGCATCGGCGATCACCGGCGGCAGCATCTGCGACAGCGAGGTACGGATGATGATGCGGGCGCGATTGGCCTGCGGCTGCATCACGCCGACGCAGCTCTCGACCAGCTCGTTGAGGTTCTGGCTGGAGAAGGCGAGCTCGAGCTTGCCGGTCTCAATCCGCGACAGCTCCATCAGATCGTCGATCAGCGACACCACGCGCTCGCCGGAGGCGCGGATGTCCTTCATGTATTCGGCATAGCGGGTGTTGCCGATGGTGCCGAAGCGCTCGCCGATCATGACCTCGGCGAAGCCGATGATCGCATTCAGGGGCGCGCGCACCTCGTGGCTGATCCGCGCCAGCATGTCGGCCTTGGCGTTGGCGGCGCGGTCGGCGACGCGGCGCGCCTGCGACAGCTCGCTCTCGCCCCGGCGCGCCTGCGACAGGTCGCGGAATACGGCAAAGAAGTTCGGCCCATCCGCGCGTGTCCGGCCGATCGTCATCGACAGCGGAATCGCGCCGCCCTGGGCGAGCTTGGCCGTCACTTCGCGGCTCTGGTCGAGCAGCCCCGACTGGGCTGCTGCCTGTTGCACGCTGTCGAGATCGTCCAGCACGAGGCGGGCGCTCTCCGGCGCGAACAGCTCGATCAGGTTGCGCCGGACCAGCGCCGCGCCGTCATAGCCGAACAGCGCTTCGGCGCTGCGGTTGCAGGCGTGAATGTTGCCGCCGGCATCGAACATCAGGACGCCCTCGGACGTGACGTCGAGAATCACCGCCAGATCCTCGGCATCCGCATGGCCCGCAGCCGGCGGCGCAACGACCAGCGGAGCCGGTGCAAGCGGAGCAGGCGCCGGCGCCGCCGCGGTTTCCACAGCGGGAGGAAGGGCCGCTGCCGGGCCTGGCGGCGGCGCGAAGATCAGCGCATGTGCGGTGTCGCCATCCCAGGTGATCGTGAACAGCCGCGCCTCGGCCTTGATCTCCTCGCTGGAGGAGCCGTCGGCCGCGGAGATCGTCACCGGCGTGCCGGCTTCCGACTTGTTGGATGATGACGACACGCCGGGCTCGACATACAGCGCATCCAGCCCGCCGGCCTGTTCCAGCGCAGCGAGATCGGCATAGCCCATCTGCTTGAAGAATGCCGGGTTGCCGTAGAGCAGCCGGTCGAGCCGGTAGATCAGCATGCCCGTCGGCAGCAAATCGAGCAGGATGCGGTCGCGCTGGCTGTCGCCTTGCGCCGGCGGCGCTTCCGGAGAGAGCCACTCGGTCTGCAATTCGGTGCCGTGCGCGTAGGCCGCCTCGGCCGCGCCCGGCGCCTCCGGGGAGGATGGCGGCACGAACGGATCGCTCACGCGCGCGCCCGCATCGGACGGTGCGATGGCGGCTTCCGCCGGCGCGGTGCGCGCGTCGCCTTCGAGCCGGGCCGACAGCTGTCGCGCGAGTTCATGAAACGCATTGTTCTCCACCGGCGTCAGCGCCGGATGCTTTGCCTCGCCGACGGCGCGGAACGGCACCACATTGCCCGTCGTTTCCAGGCCGATCCCATCGATGTGGGGCCTGTCGGCCGCAATGGAAGCGTCGCGCGTGGCGTGGGTGAGATTGTCCGGACGGGGCGGCGCATCTGCGGCCGGCGGATGGTCGGATTCGACAACATCCGCGGCGTCGGGATCATCCGATCCGTTGCGGCGCAGCGCCTCCAACCGGTCCAGCGCGTCGAGATCGCGGCAGACGCCGAAGCCCCGATAGCCGGCAAAGATCTTGTCGGCGGTCATGAAGACGGGCAGGCCGGACATCTCGATCGCGAGCCGCTCGCCGCCATCGGCAGGCCAGGTCACGACGATGCCGCTCCAGGTCTCCCGCGTCTCGAGGGCGGCGCTCAGCCGTCCCTCCGGATCGAGGCCCAGCGCCGCGGCAAGATCATGCCACGGACGGTCGAGCTGGGCGGCGCTATCAGGCCCGATCAGGCGGATGAAGGGATCGGAGCCGATCGAAAAGCGTCCCTCCGCATCGATCTGCCACGACAGGCGCAACGGATGGCGCCGCCCGCCGTTCGATGCCATGTCCGTGCCGGCCTGCTCATGGGCGGGCTCCGCATCAGCCTGCACCACTGGCGAAAGCTGCATGGTCGCGGTCTCGGCGATCTCCTGCGCGTGTGAGGCTGATGCTTCCTCAGCTCCGGAGACCGGCGCATGGATGTCGGACGTCGTCTGCGATTCCGGCGCGAGCGGCTCGAACAGATCGGCGGCCGCGGGATCGTCGATCAGCAGGAATTCCGCCGGCGCTTCGTTGGACAGCGCAGGCGCTTCGTAGTCGGTGTCGCGTTCGGTCATTGCATCCATCGAAGCAGGAGGCGGAGGTTCGGCCGCGTCCTCGGGGGCAATCGGCTCGGGGGCACTCGTGTCAAAGGCGCTCGTGTCAGAGGCGCTCGGGTCAGCGGCACGCATTTCGGAAGCGGGGGGCGCCGGCGTCTCGTCCGCTTGTGCCGCACTCAATGTTTCGATCTCATCGGCGACGGCCGGCAGCGGCGCCGCCACCAGGCCGATCTGGTTGCCGCTGCCGATGCGGCAGAGCACGGCGCAGTTCGCTCCGAACGTCACCTCGGCGACGCCGTCGGCCAGCGCCGCGAGGCGCGGCGCCGCGTAGCTGGGCTCGCTCAGATCGTGGATGCCGAACTGCTGACGCCCGGCCGGGCTGATGCCGGCGAACTGGCCGTCCTGGGTGAAGGCGATCAGCGCGTGACCGCTGGTTTCCACCAGCCGCCTCAGACGTTCGGGAAACGGGACGTTGCGCCCGGCATTGTCCGTGCTGGTGATCAGCACGGCGCGCGTGCCATCCGCTAAATCGAGCCTGGCGCAGCCGCAGGTCGCGAGCGTCCCGAGCGGCGCGCCGAAGCCGCGCAGGCGCTCGAGCCGGAGCGTGCCGTTCTCCGGCAGCCGACGCGCCAGTTGGGCGATCTGGCGGCGATGCGAATCGGCCGGGCCGAATGTCTTCGCGACCAGGGCCGGCGCGTTGGCCGCGCCGAGCGCCCGCGCGCCGATGGCATTGGCCCAGAGCACGCGGCTGCCGTCGGCGGCCCACAGCCACGCCGGCAGCGCGCCGGCGGCATGAACGGCCAGCCGTGGATCGCTGAGGGCCTGCAATTCGAGATCGGCGTGGGTCATGGGCGGCGAGGACGAAGGGCTCTTTGACTTTGATCTGCGGCCGGAACTGGCAGCGTTAAGAATTCGTTACTATCGCGCGTTTTGAGGGCCGAGGTCCACGGCCCGGCCAGCGGGCCGTCCTGCTAAAGCTTGGATAACCTTAATGTGTTCCTCCGCCGCGCCCGGGCGCGGCTCGAGGCGGACATGAGATTCCGGGCGTTGCAATTGCGGCGCGGGCGGTCACGATGAAAGTGGACCGGACGGGACGTGCGGATGGGCTCCGGCCCTGCCGGCGCCCCGCAAGCCAATTTGGGCATCGGGAGGAGAGACACATGACGGACGACGGACGCCGATTCGAGATTCCGAAGGACATGCGGGCCATGGCCGAGGCCGGCTTCGACCAGGCCAGGCAGACCTTCGAGAAGTTCCTGGCCGGGGCGGAAGCGACCGCCGGCTCGCTGGAGGAGCGCGGCGCCACGGTGCGCGCGGGCGCCAAGGACATAGGCGCCAAGGTGCTGTCCTACGCGGAGAAGAACGTGCAGACCTCGCTCGATTACGCCCAGTCGCTGGTCCACGCGAAGGATCTGCCCGAGGTGCTGAAGCTGCACAGCGACTACATCCAGGGGCAGATGCGATCGCTGGCCGAACAGGCGAGCGAGATGGGTCAGGCGATTCAGAAGGCAGCGATCGACGCCACCAAGCCCAAAGCCTAAAAGACGCAGGCGTGAGTGACGCGCCAGCCTGACCATCCCGTGGTGCACGCTTGAATTGAGCGGCCCGTCCGCTCAATGGCCGCGCCGCGACAAAGAGTTCCAGTTCTCGGAATTTACCGTTGCGTTGCACAAATTCGACACGATATAGCTCTACGCGAGGTTGTTACCTCCCAGGGGCGGTTCCTCTGCGTGATCCCAAGCCGTGATCCAAGCGACGTCTCGTAGCCGGGACGATTCAGCCTTAATGTTCCGAAGGATGCATGCCATGACCAATGCCACCGATCCTTTTTCCGCGTCCATCATTCCGTTCGAGGTTCCCGAGCAGGTGCGGGCGCTCGCCGAAAAGGGCGTGTCGCAGGCCCGCGAGAACTACGCCAAGTTCAAGGACGCGGCCGAGACCCACAATTCGGCCATCGAGGCCTTCTTCGCCAACGCCAGCAAGGGTGCCGGCGCCTATTCGTCCAAGGTGATGGAGTTCACCAAGGCCAACACCACGGCGTCGCTCGATTTCGCCCAGGAGCTCTTCAGCGTGAAGTCGCCGTCGGAGGCGATGGAGCTGTGGGCCGGCTTCGCCCGCAAGCAGTTCGAGGCCTTCACCGCCCAGGCCAAGGAGCTCGGCGAGCTCGGCCAGAAGGTCGCCACCGAAACGGTCGAGCCGATCAAGGAAAGCGCCACCAAGCTGTTCAAGCCGGCGGCCTGAATCACCGCTTGAGCCCCGCTCGGCGCCCCGAGGCGCCAGCGGACGGCCGCGAATCCCGAGCCCGGCGCGTCCTGCGTCCGGGCTCGATCCTTTTCAGCCCGCATTCTGGGCAGTCGCCAAAACCGCTCACAATCGCGGCAAAAATCGCCGGGGAGGCGGGTGACTTTATCCGTTCTCGGACTTGCCAAATCCCCCCGTTGCACCTAGTTTCCGGCCCGTTCGGGCGCCCCCTCTCGCGGGGCCATCCCCGTTGCGGATGCAGTTGTAGCTCAGTTGGTTAGAGCGCCTGTCTGTGGAACAGGAGGTCGGTGGTTCGAGCCCACCCAACTGTACCAAAATGGTGGAAATCCCTGTCTCTCCGATAACTTGCTGATAGACCAGCCGTATTTGAGCGCCCTAGATACAAGACGGCGTACAAATGGTGTTGCCGATGGTTGGGCTGGTTCCAGCAAAAAAATGGCGACTTGGTTGCACGCGAGGGCATCCCCTCCGACGTCCGAGCGGATTGCGCGCGCCTCTATGCCGTACGATGGGAGGCACAGTTGCGCCTCGCTGCCGGAGCGCCGAAGGCGCTTGCAAAGGTTTAGCACAGCGAATGGCTGGTCGAGGTTGAGACCCGCATCGCAACGCTCCGCGCTCAGAGGAACGGCCAGGGGCAACCGCTCACAAAGCTCAACGCCACCCTCGAACTTGTCCATGAGCTCTTTAGCCACGGCTTCAAACGTATTTGCCCGAGCCATCCTGGCGTCGCGGCGCTCGGCCTTGCGCTCAACTGAGGGATCGATGTCTTCCGTCAGGAGCCGTTTGGCGTTGTCCCGCTTGATACGGGCGTCCAACAGCGAGACGATTGGATATTGCCCGAGCGCGAGCAGTTTTTGCTTGCCGTCATAGCGATAAGCGAAGCGCCACAGCTTCGAGCCCGTCCTAGTGACAATCATGAAGAGCCCCCCTTCGTCGGAGCGCTTGTAGTCCTTCTCTGCCGGCTTGAGGTGCCGGAAATAGGCGTCGGTCTTGGCCGGCATTGGTTCGATCCCACCCAAAAAGCGCGATACATCGCTGCCGCAAACTACCACCTAGAGCATACTGTTTCTATACGGAAACATATCCTGAGTTTCTGAGATAGTTGGCGCACTCCTTTTCCGGGAAGAGATCGAGGAGATCTCCAGC
>NZ_JBNPTW010000023.1:0-130957 GCF_051167855.1 Bradyrhizobium sp. HKCCYLRH3099 | reverse complement strand
TTGCTCCACCCGCGCCAATCGGCGTAAAACCCACTCGGACTCTAGATGCTGCTGGATGAAACTTCGGTGGCAGGTCAGGTCACAAATACGTTCCTGATGCTGGCGGTGATCCCGCGACGATCGAGAGCCTCGCGACCTTCTGCTCACAACGGCGTCTCAGCGCGAAATAATAGTCCCGCCCCGTCGCAAAGACCCACGCTCCTCTCATCCGCCCAATCGGCGCGCCTCACCGATATGAAGGGAGTGCCAGCCTTGTATGGAAGAATGGATTTGCCGCAGTTTCGCTAAGGCGCGGCGCCCTCGAATTCAGAGGTACGCAATCTGGTCAGAGGCACAGACTAAGCAAAGAGATTGCAAGGACACCTACTATGACTGCGTCGGAAAGCCAAGGCGGCTTTCCGACGCTCAGGAAGGACGAATCTGACTCCTACTTCCCCATGCTTCCTGCCTGGTTCGTGCCCGGGCCGACATTGCCCTGGCTCGACGAGGTGGAATCACGGCCGGACTTCATGTTGGTGGTGCCGGGCTGCATGTTGGCGCCAGTGGTCTGCGACGATTTCGTCGACATGGAGGACTGATGCTTCTTGTGGTGCTTGGCTTCGGCGGCGAACGGCGCGGCGGCGAAGCTGAGGGCGACGAGCGTGGCGAGGGCGAGCTGAGTCTTCTTCATGGATCCGATCTCCATCGGGTTGAAACGACACGCTCGCCCAACCCGCTGCTGACGACCGCGTTCCGGATCACCGATCAAGCGTTGGTGTGCGCTGGATCTGGCTGATGAGGAACGGAATGCTGTTAGTCGTGGCGCAGCGGGCGATTGCTGCTTCGCAACAGGCTCACGCCGTGGCCTGCACCGGCGCCGCCGCCGGCTGCGTTTTCGGGAACGGCCTGAACGTCATCATCATCAGGACGGCGCCGAGGCCCATCACCCAGGAGCCGACATAGAGCCACGTGTAGCTGGCAAAGCTGTCATAGATCAGGCCGCCGGCGAGCGGGCCGGTCGCCATGCCCAGGCTGCCGGCCATCGCGGTGCCGCCGATCACCGTGCCCATGATGCTCTGCGGGAAGTTGTCGCGCGCGATCGATGCGTACAGCGGCATGGTGCCGGCATAGAGGAAGCCGAAGGCCGCGGCCACCGCGTAGAACGCGGCGAGATCGCGCACAGCCACATAGGCGAGCGCGCCGAAGGCCTGGGCCAAAAGGCCGAGAACGAGCACGCGCTTGGCGCCGAAGCGGTCGCCGAGCAGGCCGAAGGCGATGCGGCCGCCGAGGCCGGCAAGGCCCTCGATGCTGTAGATCGTCACCGCCGCCATCAGCGGGATGCCGCAGGTGACGGCGTAGCTGACGGTGTGGATGATCGGGCCGGAATGGGTGGCGCAGCAGAAGAAGTTGGTGGCGAGCAAGATGAGGAACTGCGGCGAGCGCAGCGCCGCCGATCGCGTCATCTCGGCCGGCGCGGCGTCAGGCCCAGCCGCGAGGACGGCGCCGGGCGCCGACAGCGGCGGGCGGCCGACCAGCAGCGACGTCGGGATCATGATGGCGGCGACGATGGCGGCGATGCACTGCATCGCGGTGCGCCAGTCATAGGTCGAGACGAGCCAGGCCGCGAGCGGCGACATCGTCATCGGCGCCACGCCCATGCCGGCCGACACCAGGGAGACCGCGAGGCTGCGATGGGTGTCGAACCAGCCGGTGACGGTCGCCATGACCGGCGGAAAGATCGCCGCGGTCGCGACGCCCGCGATCAGGCCGAACAGCAGTTGGAACATCAGCAGCGATGATGTCAGGCTGGCCAGCACAAGACTCAACGCGAGCAGGGTCGAGCCGATCAGCAGCACGGGCCGCGGGCCGATGCGGTCGGACAGCGTGCCCCAGGCCATGCTGGTGCAGGCCATCGCCAGGAAGCCGATCGTCAGCGCGCTGGAGATGCCCGCGACCGACCAGCCGGTCGCGGCGGCCATCGGCTTGAGGAACACCGGCAGCGAGAACAGGCCGCCGACGGCGACGCAGCCGAGCACGCCTCCCGCCGCCACGATCACCCAGCGATAGCGAGATGCGTTCATCGGTCGTCTCCGTTCTACCCGGCTCTGTCTGGAAGACGTGTGGGATGGCGCCGGGACGACAGGGGATCGCATTTTTTCTGGGCGACCGTGCGGAACCGCGGGATGTCGCAATCGATCGCTGCGACATCACGCGATCGAACGTTCCGCGTCAACTCATCAGGTCCCAGAAGCTCGCCTTGCGGCCATGCTCGAACTTCAGGCGCGCGAGATAGGCCGCGTGCGGCTCGACAGGGCCGAAATCCGCGATGACCGCAGCGAGGCTGCCGCATTCGAGCAGATGGCGGGCGGCATGGCGATAGCGGCTGGTGCGGCTGCCCTGCAGCGTGTCGTCGATCATCGCGCGCAGCAGCAGCGTGGCGGCAAGCGGATGCTTGCCGGCGAGCGCATCCGCGGCCGGGGCGAGCACGTGATAGGCCTCGCCGTTCAGCTCGCGGCTGCGCGCCAGCACCAGCTTCGCGGCGCGATCCAGCGCCGGCCAGCGGATCAGGAAGTCGAGCGCCCATATCAACCGCGGGAACTGTTCGACGTGATCGAGCGCGCGCCGCTCGGCCTCGACGTCGTCGAAGTCCGGCAGCCGCTTGAGATGAGCCCGCAGCTGCCGTGCGTCGAGGCTGCGCGCAAAGCAGGCCCAGCGCGCGGCCTGCGCCTCCTCGCTGCGTCCGAGGCCGTCGAGCACCTGGATGCGCGCCTCCTCCCAATCCGGATCGGGGCTGGCGGGATTGCGAAGCTCGGCCGCGTCGAGGACCTGCAGCGCCTCCGTGGCCCGCCCGGCCGAGAGCAGCCGCAGGGCGATATAGGCCGCGATCTCCGACCGCCTGCTCTCCTCCTCGTCGAATTGCGCGATGTAGAGGTCGACGTCATGGGTCGCATCCGCGATGGCCAGCAACGCTGCGCGGCAATTGCTGCTGCGGCGGTGCTGCTCCGCCTCCTGCTCATAACGGGCATCGCTGCTGCCCCAACCCGCGGCCCTGCGTTGGGTTTGCGAGGGGCGTTCGACCGGTGTCTTGGCGAAGACGATGAAGCGCTGTTTGAGATGCGCAAGCCCGCGCTCGCCGAGCGCCGGGGCGACCGTCTCGATCAGATTGCCATATTGTGCGTAGGCGTTGCGGTCGAGAGCGATGAAGACGCGGTCGGCCAGGGCGATGGGATCGGCCTTGGCGGCCTCAGCCAGCGGGCCGAGATCGGCGCAGGCCGCGCAGAAGATGTCGTGAAGCACGCCGTCGCTGTCGTCACAGCGGCTGAGGACGCCGTTCGCCAGATCCATGAACTGCCACATCAGCTCCAGCGCCGCCGATGCGTCGTGTTCCGCGACCTGCTTGGTGATGCTGCCGCGCAGCGCCTCGAGATCGCCGGCCAGCGGGCGCAGCTTGTTGCGCTCGAGGAAGGTCGCGGCGCGGGAAATCTGCGTCATCCGCTTGCGCAGCTCGGTTGCGACCTTGGCCGGCGTCGCGACCTCGAGCTTCAGGCGCCGCTTGATCGCCGCATCGCGCTCGGCGACCTCCAGCAGCAGCTCGGCGAGGCGCTGCGCCCCGAGCTGCTCCAGGGCCTTGGCAGTCAGCGGCGCGCTGGAGACCATGGCAGTCCTCTCCGGCTCACACGGGAGTCATGCCGTGCTGGCGCTTGGTCTCGGCGGTCTCCTCGGAGACGAGATATTCGATGAAGGCGCGGGCTGCTTCGGGATGCGCGCCGGCCTTGCAGAGCGCTACGGCGAACACCGTGCCCGGCTGCAGGGCGTCCGGCAGCAGCCCGACGATGTCGATGCCGGGGGCACCGAGCATCTCGCTGAGCTGCTGGAAGCCGACGTCGACCTCGCCGTCGGCCAGCAGCTTGGCGACGGGAATGCCGGGCTTCGCCTGCACCAGGCGCGAGGCGCCCTCGCTCTCCAGGCCCCAGTCGCGGGCGAGCTTCTGCACATGGGTGCCGCTCGGGCCGGTGGAGATGCCGATCGCCTTGGCGCTCTCCATCGCCTTGCGCACGGCGGCCTCGTCGAGCGGATTGGGTTTTGGCTGCCCTGCGCGCACCGCCATCGCCATCGGCGATTCCGCGATCTCGATGATGCTGCCGGGGACCAGATGGCCATCGGCTTCGAGCTTCTGCAGCGCGTCGGATGCCAGCACCGCGAAGTCGAGCGCCTCGCCGGCGCGGATGCGCTTGGCGGCATCGACGCCGCCGACGGATTCGATGGTGATCACCTCCCCGGTCGCCTCCTCATAGGCGGCCGCGAGCTCGGCGAGGATCTGCCGGGTCGCCATCGAGGAAATGCCGGCGGCGGTGACGCTCATGGGAGACTCCGTTGGACGAGAGAATTGCAGCGCTCCGAGACGACGCGCTGCGACGTCTTATCGGTATGGCAAGCGGGGCCGCGGGGCAAGGCAGAGGGATGCGACGATGTCGCGGCGAGCGCCGCTGCGCTCCCTCTCCCCGTTCTTCACGGGGAGAGGGTTGGGGTGAGGGGCAGCGGCATCGGCGGTGTTCATGGGGCACGATTGCGATGAAAACGCTTCGGAAGGTCGACTACATCGCAGATTTCTTGCTGCAGAAGGAGACTCCGGTCTCATAACTAAGTCTGCCCGTGGGGCTGCCCCTCACCCCGAACCCTCTCCCCGTAAGAACGGGGAGAGGGAGCGCACTGCCCGTGCTGAGACATCGCGCCTCGTCGTCCAAACCGCAGTCCCTACCTCGGCACGCTCTCCAGGTCCTCCAGCCACGCTGCGGCATTGCCGTCGGACGGCGCGCGCCAGTCGCCGCGGGGGGACAGCGCTCCGCCCGCCACAACCTTGGGGCCGTTGGGCATCGCCGAGCGCTTGAACTGGCTGAAGGCGAAGAAGCGCTTGAGGAACACTTCCAGCCACTTCCTGATGTCGCCGAGCGCGTAGGCGTTGCGCTTGTCGTCAGGGAAGTGCGGCGGCCAGGCGCCCGCGTGCACATCCTTCCAGGCATGATGCGCCATGAAGGCGATCTTCGACGGACGCATGCCGTAGCGCAGCGTGTAGAACAGATTGAAGTCCTGCAGCTCATAGGGGCCGATCGCGGCCTGCGTGCTCTGCGGCGTCTCGCCCTCCTTCACCGGCACCAGCTCCGGCGAGATCTCCGCCGACAGCACGGCTTCCAGGGTGCGGTCGACATCGGCCGAGAACTGATGCGAGGCGATGACCCAGCGGATGAGATGCTGGATCAGTGTCTTCGGCACGCCGGCATTGACGTTGTAATGCGCCATCTGATCGCCGACGCCATAGGTACACCAACCGAGCGCGAGCTCGGAGAGATCGCCGGTGCCGAGCACGATCCCGCCGCGGTCGTTGGCGAGGCGGAACAGATAGTCGGTGCGCAAGCCTGCCTGCACGTTCTCGAAGGTGACGTCGTAGACCTCCTCGCCGCGGCCGAACGGATGGCCGATGTCCTTCAGCATCTGCGTCGCCGCGGGGCGGATGTCGAGCTCGGCAGCGCTGACCTCGAGCGACGTCATCAGCGCATGCGCGTAGGACTTGCTCTGCGCGCCCGTGGCGAAGCCCGGCATCGTGTAGGCGAGGATGTTGGTGCGGGGCAGGCCGAGCAGGTCCATCGCCTTGGCGGCGACGATCAGCGCATGCGTGGAATCGAGCCCGCCGGAGACGCCGATCACGATGCGCTTGGTGCCGGTGGCGCGCAGCCGCTGCGTCAGGCCGGCGACCTGGATGTTGTAGGCCTCGTAGCAGTCCTGATCGAGCCGCGCGGGATCGCTCGGCACGAACGGAAAGCGTTCGATGCTGCGCCGGAAGCCGATGTCGCCCTCGGCCGGCTGCAGTTCGAAGCCGATGCGGCGCCAATGCACGCCGCTCTCGGTCGCGCGCGCATTGTCGTCGAACGTGCCCATCAGCGCGCGCTCCTGCCGCAGCAGGTCGAGATCGACATCGGCGAAGATGGTCTGGCCGGTCTGTCGGAAGCGCTCGCTCTCGGCGAGCAGCACGCCGTTCTCGAAGATCGAGGTCTGGCCGTCCCAGGCGAGATCGGTGGTGGACTCACCGACACCGGCGGCAGCGTAGATGTAGGCGGCGAGGCAGCGCGCCGAGGTGGAGCGGCACAGCAGCGAGCGTGACTCTGCGCGGCCGACGGTGATCGGACTCCCGGAGAGATTGGCGAGCACGGTGGCGCCGGCGAGGGCGAGCTCTGAGGCCGGCGTGACCGGCACCCACATGTCCTCGCAGATCTCGACGCCGATGACGAGGCCGGCGACATCGGCGGCGGCGAACAAAAGGTCGGTGCCGAACGGCGCCATGGTTTCGGCGACCTCGATCATCTCGCCGCGGATGCCGGCGCCGGACGCGAAGTGGCGGGCTTCGTAGAACTCGCGATAGGTCGGCAGATAGGATTTGGGGATGACGCCAAGCACCTCGCCGCGATGGATCGCGACGGCGCAATTGTAGACGCGGTGCGCAAAGCGCAGCGGCGCGCCAACGATCAGCACCGGCATCAGATCGTGCGAGGCCTCGACCAGGGTGAGCAAGCCACGTTGCACGGCGTCGAGCAGCGGATCCTGCTTGACCAGGTCCTCGATGGCGTAGCCGGACAGGCACAACTCGGGGAAGACCGCGACCGCCGCGCCGTTGTCGTGGCAGGCGCGTGCGGCCGCCAGGATCGCCGCCGCGTTGGCGGTCGGATTGGCGACGCTGGATGCGGTGACGCAGGCGGCGACGCGGGCAAAGCCATGGCGGTAGATCGAATGGAAGTTCATCGGGTAGTCCATCTCCTGTCGCCTGATCATAAGACATGTTCCATGACGGGAGCCATGACAAGGGCGGCAGGTCAGCACCGCCGCAGCCGCAGACGGCACGTCATTTGATTTGCACTGGCCGCCCAGGGACGGCTAACTCGGGTCCGAGTCCATTCGAGCAGCTCCGGTCCAGCGCAGGCATGAATCTCTTCGTCATCGGCTTCGGCTATAGCGTCCAGCGCTTCGTCGCCATGCATGGCAGCGCCTTCGCAGGGATCGGCGGCACGGTGCGCAGCGCCGAGAAGCGCGCACAACTGGCGCCCCACGACATCGACCTGTTCGACGGCGCGGTGCCGGCCGCGGCGACGCTGGCCAAGGCGGCCCAAGCGGATGTCGTGCTGATCTCGGCCCCGCCCGGCGCAGGCGATGATCCGGCGCTGACGCATTTCGGGGATGCGATCACGTCGGGCCGCGCACGCGTCGTCTATCTCTCCACCGTCGGCGTTTATGGCGACCACCAGGGCGCCTGGATCGACGAGGATACGCCGCTGGCGCCGGAGCATGGCCGGGTGCAGGCGCGCGTCCGCGTCGAGGAGCACTGGCGCAGCAGGATCGGCGACCGGCTGGCGGTGCTCCGGCTCGGCGGCATCTACGGCCCCGGCCGCAACGCGCTGGTCGAGCTGCGGGCGGGGCGTGCGCGGCGCATCGTCAAGCCGGGCCAGGTGTTCAATCGCATCCATGTCGACGACATCGCCGGCGCGATCTGGGGCGCAATCCGGCGCGAGACCGGCGGCGCCTGGAACATCGTCGACGACGAGCCGGCGCCGCCGCAGGACGTCATCGCCTACGCCGCAAAGCTGATGGGCATCGCGCCACCGCCGGAGCTGCCGTTCGACACCGTCGACCTGTCGCCGATGGCGAAGAGCTTCTACGCCAGCAACCGCCGCATCCGGAACAGCAGGGCCAAGCAGGCCCTTGGCCTGGTGTTCGCCTATCCGACCTATCGCGCCGGGCTGGACGCGCTGTGGGCGGCGGGGGAAGGGCGGAGCTGAGCGAGCGAACACGGCTCAGGAGACGGCTGCGCAGGCCGCGCGCAGCCCGCGCCCGAACAGCCGTAAAGCCCCCTCCTCCGGCCCGGCCTCGCCGTCATGGCCGGCGAGCGAGCCGTCGATCCGGAGCATGGCCAGCCCATGCGCGAGCCCCCAGGCCGCCACCGCGGCCTGTTCGAGCGCTGCCGCCGGAGCAGTTGAACCGAGAAATTCCGCGAGAGCCTGGCGCAAAGGCGCAAACGTCGCCCGCTTCGCGGCGGAGATGTCGGGGTGAGCGTGCCAATCGTTCACCCCGACGCCGAACATCAGGCGGTAGAGCTGCGGCTGCCTCACTGCGAAACGGATGTAGTCGAGGCCGAGGCCGGTGAGCCGATCCTCGCCGGCCGGCCAGCGCGCCGCGGCCTCGGTCTGCGCGGCGGCCAGGGCGACGAAGCCGGCCTCCGCGATGGTCGCGAGCAGATCCTCCTTGCCGGCGAAATGATTGTAGGGCGCGGATTGCGACACTCCGGCCGCGCGTGCGACCGCCCGGAACGACAGCGCCTCCGCCCCTTCCTGCTCGAGCAGGTCGGTCGCCGCCCCGATCAGCGCACGTTTCAAGTCGCCATGGTGATAGGGCCTGCGCTGGGGCTGGGAGGGCGGTGTCGTGGACGGCGTTCTGGCAGGCGGCTTGGTCATCGCAATTCAATATTGACAGTGATCATATTCGGTCCGATGATGTTAACACTGCTCATATCCAGATGAAACCAGACCTGGAGCCGATTCATGACCGAAGCGAACATCTCTCCGCCGTCGTCGTCCACGACCTCCCGGCGGAGCGCCCTGGTCGGCGCCGCCGGAGGGCTCGCACTGGGTGCGATCGCGGGCGCCGCGGCGGTGGCGCAGGCAAGCCAACGTCCCGCTCCGACCATTATCGCAGCGCCGAAGCGGTTTGCCGGCAAGACCGTGCTGATCACCGGCGCCACGTCAGGGATCGGCCGCGCCGCCGCGATCGCTTTCGCCCGCCAGGGTGCGGCCGTCGTCTTCTGCGGACGGCGTGAGGCGCTCGGCCGCGAGCTCGAAGCCGAGATCAAGACCCAGGGCGGCCGCGCGCGCTACATCCGGGCAGACGTGCGCGTCGAAGCCGAGATGCGCGACCTCGTGGCGCAGACCATCGCGAGCTTCGGCAGCCTCGATATTGCGCTCAACAATGCCGGCATCACCATCGAGAAGCCGCTGCACGAATACGAGGCCGGTGACTGGAACGACATCGTCGACACCAATCTGCGCGGCGTGTTCTTCGCCATGAAATACGAGATCGCCGAGATGCTGGCACGCGGCGGCGGCACGATCCTCGTCACCTCGTCCTCGGTGGCGCATCGCACGGGGCCGCGCCGGAGCATCTACACGGCAACCAAGGCGGGACTGATCGGGCTGATCAGGTCGGCGGCGCTCGACTACGCCGACGACAACATCCGCATCAACGCGATCCTGCCGGGGACCACCGACACCGCGCTGGTCCGCCGCGTGGCCGGCACGGAAGGCATGCCGGATGCGGCGTGGCAGATCGCCGCGACGCAATGGGCTCGCGCCAAGATGCCCGGCCTCAAGCGCATGGCCTCGCCCGAGGAAATCGCCGAGTTCGCCGTCGCCATGGCTTCCCCCGAACTGACCTACACGACCGGCGCGGCGCTGAGTTCGGACGGCGGCAGCGGCTGAGTTTTTGAGAAACCCCACGAAACCTTTCGCGCCATCGACGATTGCCACGAACAGAGATTGTCATGCGGGGCTGACGCGACCGGACGTCGCATCCCCCTCACACGAAGGATGTTCGACATGCAAGGCGATCAACCCATCAGTTGGCTGATGTTCTTCACCCTCGCCGCCGGCATCGTCATTGCCGCCGGCGCATTCCTCGCGTTCCTGCGCTCGCGCCAGAATCGCGAGATCGCGGCGGTGGCGCTCGAAGGCGATGGCCGCGGCCGCGGCATAGCGCCCTCAGGCGCACTGCCCGAGATCGGCGGCATGGTCGTGCTCGGGCTCGTCGTCGCCGGCCTCCTGGTCGCCGGCTACCAGAGCGGCGGCGCGACCCGCTTTGCCGGCGGCGACAAGCCGACCGCGGTTCCGACCGCGCCGACCAACACCGACCGCGGCACCACCGTGGGCGCCGGCGCTGCGATCACCCCGCCGCAGGCCCCGACCATGACCCAGCCCGCCCGGCCCGATCCGGACCTGCGCACCGCTCCCGCCTCGTCGCCGACCGGCGCTGGTCCGGAAAGCGGCGGTCATCCGGAGGCCAATCCGCCGGCCCGCTGAAAAAGCACCCGAAACGCATGAAGGCCGCGCTTGGCGCGGCCTTTTTCATTTGTTTCATGTGGCAACGCTGGACGCGTGACGTCACGCCGGCCTTAGATCGCGGAGGCCACCTTGTCGAGGCCGATGGTGCGGGCGAGCCGGCGGACTTCGTCCTTCTGGTCCTCGCGCAGCTGCCACAGCAACGGCATCGCCGCGGACTTGAGCTGCTGCACCTCGTCCGAATCCGGATCGATCGCCACCGCGCCCGGCTTGGCGGCGCCCTGCCGCGCAGTGTGAATCTTCCTGGCGACCGCCCGCAAAGCGGTCTCCACCGCCGGCCAATAATATTCCTGGCTCGAGGACAGTCGCAGCCGTTCCTTGATGCCGGCGATCTGCGTGTCCGACAGCAGCGAATAGGCCTTCTGCACCTCCGGCTTCAGCGGCGCCGGCGCCGGCTCGCTCTTGGCGAGGATCTTGGACTTCGGCACGATCGGCTCGGCGGTGACGGCGGCAGCCGCCGGCGCCTTCGGCATCTCCGGCTCGGCCGGCGCATAGGCATAGGCCTGGCGCAGCGACGCCCTCGAGGCGGCCGCCTGCTGCTTCTCCTCGGGGGCCGCAAGTGTGACCATCGCGAGGCGATCGCCCTTGGCTTCACGGTTGGAGGTCGGGCTCTTGGCCACCACGGCCGGCATCATCGCACCGGCCGAAGGCACGCTGTCCCGCATCAGGACGCTCGTCACGGCGGCGCCGGCGATCAGCACGCCCAGCAAAGCGACAAAAGCGATCGACTTCGTCACGCACATCTCCGTATCCCGGCCGACAGGCCGCACTTTGCCGTAAAGTGGGAGTTAATTAAGGCTTTACGATGCCACAGAAACACCCGGGCCACCATTCCGCCCTGTGAACATGGCGGATATTTTTTTTCTCAGGCCGCCGAAGACAGCTCGGCGGGCAGTTCCAGGTCATAGGCCGCCTGGATGTCGGCGACGATGTCGGAGGCTTCCCACAGCGCTTCGGGTTCCACCGAATGCAGGCTGATGGTCCAGTTCCCGCCACGGGCGGTGCGCGCAACACTCATGATGTCGAACTGAACGTTTCGGCAGAGCGGATGCCGCTGCAGGGCGTGTCCGACCCGGATCCGGATCTCGTCGAGCGTCGCCCGCTCCTTCTTATCCACCCACGCCAGTCCCATTGCGCATTTCCACCTCATTCAACTCGGTGGATTGTGAGACGGGATGGTTAATGCTGACTTAAGTTGCCGCCCTCGCTGACTGAACTACACGGTGTTCCTATCCCGGCAAGCCGGCATGACGGTATTCATCTGCCGTGCGCGCGACGAGCTCGGCCACGGCGGGAATGTCGGTGACGCCCGACGTCGCATGGCCGGCGCTCCAGATGTCGCGCCAGCGCGTCGGCCGCCGCTCGCGCGCGCCGATGTCGATGTCCTTGCCGATCTCGATCGCTCCGCGCGCCGGCAGATCGTCGGGATCGAGCCCGGCGGCGACGATCGAGGGCCTGAGCATGCTGGTCGGCAGGCCGGTGAAGGCCGAGGTCAGCAGCACGTCATCGGCGGAGCTCTCGACCAGCATCGCCTTGTAGCGCGGATCGGCCATGCTCTCCTGCGTCGCGATGAACTTGGTGCCCATGTAGGCGAGCTCGCAGCCGAGCACTTGCGCCGCACGCAGCGCGACGCCGTCGCTGATGCCGCCGGCGAGCACTAACGGGCCGTCGAAGAAGCTGCGGACCGCGCGCACGAAGGCGAACGGATTGAGCCAGCCGGTCTGGCCGCCCGCCCCCGCCGTCAGCAGCACGAGTCCATCGGCGCCGGCCTGGACCGCGCGCTGGGCATGACGGATCGAGGCGACGTCGGCGAACACAAGCGCGCCGGCATCATGCAGCGGCGCGATGACCGGCGCCGGCGAGCCGACGGAGGTGATGACGAACTCGGGTTTGTGCCGCAGCAGCACCGCGAGATCGTCCGCCAGCCGCGCATTCGACCGGTGCACGATCAGGTTGGGGCACGGCGGCGCGGCCGCGGCGCCGCCGACCTCGCCCGCGCGCGCAAGCCGAGCGCGAATCTCGCGCAGCCACGCGTCGAGTTCGTCTGACGTGCGGCAGTTGACGGTGGGGAACGCGCCGATGACGCCGTTCAGGCAGGCCGCGCTCACCAGCTCGACGCCCGAGACCAGAAACATCGGCGCCGCGATCAGCGGCAATCGCAGCCGCGCGCGCAGGCTGGCCCATCTCGTCTGCTGCACCGCGTCTCCTCCCTGGTCCGTGTTTGACCAAGGGATAGCGAGGCGGCGTCGCGCGATCAATCGTCGCCGAAGAAGCTGAAGCGCGGCCCGTCCATGCCGACCGGCTGCGCCGCATAAGTCCGCGGCGTGGAATCGTCGCGCACGGCCTGCTCGACCGCGCGCAGATCCTGCTCGCGACGCAGACGGCGGCGTTCGACATATTGCCGGTGCCGCTCGGCGCGACGCTGCTCGGCCGTACGCTTTCGGTCGGCCTCGCGCGATTTCTGATCCGCATCCGGCGACTTGTCCGCAACTTTCTCCGGGCCGCTGCTCTGCGATGTGTCTTGCGCACCGGGCGCGGCTTGAGCCGCGGCCGCCGTAACCGGGGAGGCCGACGGCTGCGCCGCGGGCTCGGTCGACACCGGCGTGACCGGAGCCGGTTCGGCGGCGGCCGGCGCAACCTTGACCGGCGTGATCGCAGCCGCCTGAGTGGCTGCGAGGTAGGACGACGCGGTCGGGCTCGGTGAGGCTTCCGGCGCCGGACGCTCGGCGCGGGCTTCGAGCACAGGCGTCTTTGGATTCATCTTCTCGGCGATGACGAGCCCGCCACCGAGACCGACTGCGACGGCGATCGCAACCGTTCCCGCGCCTGCAAAGAAAGCTGTCGAGCTGCGCACGGCCGTACTCCCTGATTGTTCGGGCGGGCAACGCGGCGCGCGCGACGATGTTCCGGACGGCATCGTGACGCGCTTGAGCGCGACCCGCATTCTGATAGCTTTCGTCACAAGCCATGCGACGCAACAACGATCGCGGCATTCGGGAGGACGTTCCATGAGCCATCAGCTTCATTCGTTTCCGGTCGTCTGCGAGCAGACCTTGCTGACGCTGTCGCGGCATCCGACGCGCACCGCCTTCAGCTGGCCGGACGGATCGTTGTCCTATCAAGGCGCGATCGACCTGATCGGGCGGATGCAGGGCGTGTTCATGCGGCTCGGCTTGCGGCCGGGAACATGTGTCGCGTTCCTCACCGCGAACCGCGCCGACACCTGGTGCGCCGGCATGGCCGCGCAATTGTCGCGGCTCGCGATCACCTGGCTGCACCCGCTGGGATCGCTGGAGGATCAACTGTTCCAGCTCGCGGATTCCGAATCGCAGGTGCTGGTGATCGATGCGGCGGCGTTCCGCGACCGCGGCGGCGAACTGGCCGCACGCGCCGATGGAGTCCGGTACGTCTTCACGCTCGGACCGGCCGGATATGGATCGGACCTGCTGGCCGCCCTCGATCAGGCCGGCCATGCCACGGCGCGCAATTTCGCCACGCCGGACGATGTCGCGACCTTGAACTACACCGGCGGCACGACCGGCAAATCGAAAGGCGCGCTGCGTCACCACCGCGAATATGGCGGCTTCGCCCCCGCGATCCTGGCCGACTTCGAGATCCCCGAGCGCGCGCGCTATCTGACGGTGGCGCCGATCAGCCATGTCGCCGGCACCAAGGTGCTGCCGACCCTGATGCGCGGCGGCACCGTGCACATGCTCAAGGGGTTCGATCCCGAAGCCGTGCTGCAGACGATCGAACGCGAGCGCATCAACTTCACCCTGTTCGTGCCGACCATGATCTACGTGCTGCTCGATCATCCGGCGCTGGCGAAAACCGATCTCTCCTCGCTCGAGCTCGTGCTCTACGGCGCCTCGGCGATGTCGCCGACGCGCCTCGTCGAAGGCATCGAGCGCATCGGCCCGGTGTTCTCGCAGCTCTACGGCCAGACCGAATGCTATCCGGTCTCGGTGCTGCGCAAGGCCGACCACGATCCGAAGCAGCCCGAGCTGTTCCTGTCGTGCGGCTTCCCGATCGCGGCCTGCGAGGTCAAGATCCTCGACGACAACGACCAGGAAGTGCCGCAGGGCGAGGCCGGCGAGATCTGCGTGCGCGCGCCGCATGTCATGACGGAATATTGGAAGCGGCCCGACATCACCGCCGAGACCTTGAAGAACGGCTGGCTGCACACCGGCGACATCGCCCGCCGCGACGAGCGCGGCTACATGTACATCCTCGACCGCAAGAAGGACATGATCGTCTCCGGCGGCTTCAACATCTTCCCGCGCGAGATCGAGGACGTGCTGACTCAGCACAGCGATGTCGCAATGTGCGCGGTGGTCGGCGTGCCCGACGACAAATGGGGCGAGGCCGTCACCGCGATCGTGGTGCCGCGGGCGGGCGCGCAGCCTGACGCAAATGCGCTGATCGAGCTGGTCAAGGCGCGCAAGGGCTCGGCGCATGCGCCCAAGCGGATCGAGTTCGTCAAGGAGCTGCCGGTCACGGGGGTGGGAAAGATCGACAAGAAGGTGCTGCGCGCGCGGTATTGGGAAGGCCGCGGGCGTATGGTGGGGTAGCGGCGCGGCGACGCGGCTATATTCCTTCGTCATTGCGAGCGAAGCGAAGCAATCCAGGGGCGGCACGCATGGCCCTGGATTGCTTCGCTTCGCTCGCAATGACGGGGGTCTTACGAACAACCGAGTCACGACGGCGGGATGGCGCGGATGTCTGATCAGCCCCACCTGCCAGCGCCGCACTCCCCTGTCGTCCCGGGCAAGCGCAGCGCGACCCGGGATCCATAACCACAGCAGGATGTGGTGAGCGAAGCTGGATCGACAAGCGTGCCTCATGCGTCGGCCTGTGGTTATGGGTCCCGGCGTTCGCCGGGACGACAGCGGAGTGCGCCGGGCGAGTTGCGAACACGGCATCGCAGCCTCGCGGCGCATCTGCGTCCGAGTCTTGCTGCAGTCGTCCCCTCCATCGGAACGGAGGGTGCAGGGAAGGCCAGGCCTCGACCGAGGCCTGCGGTCCGCGTGCAGCAAACAAAGCACGCGGCAGAACCACAGGTTCGGCCGGACAGACCCGGCCCTCCCTGCGCGATGGGTTGACGGATTATACGCAGTCTCCCCGGCGACCGGGCTTGTTTGCCACCGTAGCGACAACGCGTTTCAAGCGTTGCGCAGACCTCAGCGTCGGGAGGCCAGGACCCTGCGACTTCACCGTCCGCGACGAGACGTACGTCGGCATGCTCACAGCACGCTGCGCCTCATCGCGGCCACCGCCTCCCACCCCAACGCGTCGTGACGTTCGCGAAGCGCCCCTCGTGGATGAGGCGGGATGCGGAGAGAAAAACATGAACTTCGGAAAATGCAAAGACGAATATTTATCGCGCGGCATCTGGACAGACCAAATCAGCTTGAACCAATTGGGGAATTCGACGTGTCGGCGCACGGCCTGTCGTTGTCCTGATCGTTCTTCAACAGCGATGAGCTCGAGCCCAAATGTGGTCGTCGGGCAAATCAAGACATGGCAGGCCGTGGGGTGGGCAAAGCAGCCGCCCGCAGGGCGGTCGCGTGCCCACCGCGCATCCGCATCGGTGGTGACGATGGTGGGCACGGCGCGCGATAGCTCGGCGTCGCAAGCAAGTAGCTGGGCGCACCTTTGCCCACCCTACGGTACTGAGTTGTTTGACAGGGGTCGCGCCTCACCCGCCGCTGTCGTCCCGGACGAGCTACGATGCGCGCGAGCGCATCGGAGGGCCGTCCGCAAGCTCACAAGGCCCCGAACGCATCACGCGACGGAGCGAGCGGCAGCCAATCCGGAATCCGCCGCTTGGCGACCCAATACGGTCTCCACAGCGCGCGCCAGGTGGCGAGGTCGAACGGGGCCTCACCCCGTTTGATCATGGGTGGGTCGATCAGCGCGAGATCGTGCAGGTGCAGCCAGCGTCGCGCCGCCCACCACAGCTCACGAGACACGGCCGCATTGCCGGGCCCCGTGAGCTGAAAGATGTTCAACAAAGGATCGCGCCAATGACGGCCGACCTCGAGCGTCGCCACACGTTCACCCCGGCGGCGCACGCTCCACAGCCGCGCCCGACCATGAGCAATGTCGCCGCCATAGGTGCGGACACAATTGCGCATGGCGACCGCCTCCCCGATCAGATCGGAAACATCCGAGAGCGGCCGGAACTCGTAGTCGCCGATGCGGCCAGGATCGAGCCACATGTCGCTGACCGGCCGTTGACCGAGGTTGAGATGCAGCGCGACCTGCCTGCGCCAATCGAAGGCGGCCGTCAGCGCGGCGTCGAGCCTGATGTCCGGCGTCCACGGCCGCTCGATCAGTCCGTGAGCGAAGCAGCCAGGCTGTCCGGAGAACCAGATCCACAGCGCCAGCAGATGCGCGCGCTCCCGCCTCACCATCTTCGGCACGCGGACCAGTTCGCGCGCGATCCACACCGCGGCCGGCTCATGCGCGAGCGCGGCCATCTCGGCCACGAGCTGCAGCCAGATCGGCATCAGCTTCGGCGATCGCGGCAAGTGATTGCCGATCTGCCGCCGGAACAGTTCGCCGTTCGGCAGCGGGTCGATCGGACGGATGAACGCCTCCGGCGGCAGCTTGCGCAGCCACACCGGCAGCGCCGCCAGGGCAGCGGCGATGGTGAGTGAGCGTCCGGCGATGACGCTGGCGATCGCCGGCTGCGGATCGATCGTCCGGCGCGGCACCGCCAGCGCGAACAGCAGCGCCGGAAAGCTCACCGCAAGATCGGCGAGATGCGGGTGCCGCATCGCGCAGGCGCGGACGCGGGATTGAAAGCGAGACGAATAACGCCGCAGCCGGCGTTCGCACAGCGACGAACGCACCAGCTCCCGGCGGGGAGCAAGCAATAGATGAGATGTCATGACACGACTGTTCAAACGCAGGCCAGGACGGCCGCGGGCTTTTTGATGAAGTGTGAAATCGTCAAATCGTAGCCGGGACAATCATCCCGGCGCCTGCGTCAATGATCGCGCAGCGAGCCCGGGAAGCGCGTGAGTCTGGACATCGTCGCCTCCTGCGTTGAAGTTGAGTGAGCGTTCATTATCCTGCTTCTCGTTCCTACGCAACTGAGCGTGGGCACTCGACCGTGAGCGAAGGGGACCGATGGCCTGGGATCGCGTCTATACTGTCAACGACTACTACGACGGTCCGCGTCTCGGCTTGGCGGACGTCGACGGCGTTCCGCACATTTACGAGGCGGAATTCGACCATAGCACGGAGGACTATGGCGACACGTATTTCGTCTCGTCGGTCGACCCGCAGCTCTTTGCTCTCATCGTCGAAGATTGGGACATCTGGCTGCGCTGGGACGCGGCGTTCAAGCGAGGCGAGGTCCCGCATCACACCCATCCTGCCCTGCCTGACGACCGGAAACGACATGAGGCGCTGAAGATTGCCATCGGTGATCGCCTGAAAGCCGACCGCGCGCGTGCTCGATACAAGCGGGCTCGCTTTGGCGTATCGCCGGCCCGCGAAACGATCGTCGCGTGGTCCGACATCGATTGATCTGACATGAATGGATTGATCAGGACGCGGTCGGGTGCCGTGCGAGCACCTTACCAGTCAGAAGAGCGCGCTCGACACCATGCTGCATCATAGGGAGCTGAACGCTCATGCCTCCGCGGAGCCTACCGCTTCCCCTTGGTCGCATTCAGCTTCACCGCGGCGCGGATCAGTTCCTTGAACGCGGTCTCGTCGATCTCGTCGCCTTCGTGAATGTCGATGGCGCGGCGGGCGTTGCCGTCGAGGCTGGCGTTGAACAAGCCCTTTGGGTCGGGCAGCGAGGCGCCCTTGGCGAAGGTCAGCTTGAGATAGGCCTTGTAGCTCTCGCCCGTGCAGATGATGCCGGCATGCGACCACACGGGAACGCCGCGCCATTTCCATTCTTCGACCACGTCGGGATCGGCCTGTTTGATCAGGCCGCGGACGCGCGCCAGCATCGCGCCGCGCCAGTCGCCGAGTTCCTTGATCCTTGCGTCGATCAGTTGCGAGGCCGACGCCTCGTGAGGTTCCGCGGCCGCACCCGGCTTTCTCATCATCCTTGCCCCTCCCTGCACTCGTTGAACCGTAGTTCTACGGCCAGCATACTCTGCACAACTTTAGGGCAAAGTTTAATTGTTCGCGCGCTAATCACCGCAAGCCCCATACGGCGACTCAACGACGAGCCACCATCCGCAGACGAGCCGCGCGCTGCTCTGCCCGGGCCTATCCCCCCATCGATCCTCCCGGACCGACCCGATTTGGAGTTGCTCATGTCGTTCTTTTCCAACCTGTCCATTCGCAACAAGGTTCTCATGGCGTTCGGCGTGGTGCTGCTCACTGCGATGGGGCTCGGCGGCTTCTCGATCGATCGCCTGTCGAGCGTGAACGGCTCGGCGGCGGAAGTGCGCGACAACTGGCTGCCGGCCACCGGATGGATCGGCGCCATGGCGAAGGCGACGGAACAATATCGCAGCCGCGAGGGCCAGATGCTGATGGTGACCACGGCGGCGGAACGAAGCCAATACGAGAAGTACATGACGGACGCCCATCAGTACTTCGAGAAGAACTGGCGTCTCTACGAGCCGACGGTGACGACGCCGGAAGAGAAGGCCATCGTCGCGGCCTTCAAGAGCTCGTGGGATGCCTATCTCACCGATGGCAAGCAGTTGCAGGAGTTGATTGGCAAGAACCAGATCGAGGCCGCCAGGGCGCTGTTCCTCGGCCGCATGCGGGACACTTTCGCCGGCGTGCGCAAGGCGCTGGAGCAGGACCTCGCGTTCAATGTCGAGCAAGGCAAGAAGGAAGCCGACAGGGGCGCAGCCGTCTATACGTCCTCGCGGATCTGGATCTTCGGCGTGATCGCGCTGGCCGCGCTGCTCTGCATCACCATGGGCTATCTGATCGTGGCCGGCGTGGCGCGGCCGATCACCGCGATGACCGAGGCGATGCGCCGTCTCGCCGGCGGCGACATGCGGGCCGACATCCCCGGCGTGGGCCGCAAGGACGAGATCGGCAACATGGCCGGCGCCGTGCAGGTGTTCAAGACCAACGCGATCGAGACCGAGAAGCTGCGCGCCGAGCAGGCCGAGGCCGAGAAGCACGCGGCAGCGCAGCGCAAGCGCGACATGAACGAGCTGGCCAACCGCTTCGAGGGCGCCGTCGGCGAGATCATCAACACGGTCTCCTCGGCGTCGACCGAGCTCGAAGCCTCCGCCACGACCTTGACATCGACCGCCGAGCGGACGCAGCAGCGCACCACCACGGTGGCCGCGGCCTCCGAGCAGGCGACCGCCAATGTGCAGTCGGTGGCGTCGGCGACGGAAGAGTTGAGCTCGTCGGTGACCGAGATCAGCCGGCAGGTGCAGGACTCCGCGCGGATCGCCAACGAGGCGGTGGATCAGGCGCGCAAGACCAATGACCGCGTCAGCGAGCTGTCGAAGGCGGCGGCGCGCATCGGCGATGTGGTCGAACTGATCAACACCATCGCCGGCCAGACCAACCTGCTGGCGCTGAACGCCACGATCGAAGCGGCGCGCGCCGGCGATGCCGGCCGCGGCTTCGCGGTGGTCGCAACCGAGGTCAAGGCGCTCGCCGAGCAGACGGCGAAGGCGACGGGCGAGATCGGCCAGCAGATCGCCGGCATTCAGGCGGCGACGCAAGAGTCGGTCGGCGCCATCAGGGAGATCAGCGGCACGATCGAGAAGCTCGCCGAAATCTCATCGACCATCGCCGCGGCGGTCGAGGAACAGGGCGCCGCCACGCAGGAGATCTCGCGCAACATCCAGCAGGCCGCGCAAGGCACGCACGAGGTGTCGTCCAACATCACCGACGTCCAGCACGGCGCCAGCGAGACCGGCTCGGCCTCCACGCAGGTGCTGTCAGCGGCGCAGTCGCTGTCACAGGACAGCAACAAGCTGAAGCTGGAGGTGGGACGGTTCCTGAGCACGGTGCGGGCGGCGTAACGGAGAGATCATTCTAAGTGGCCCCGCTCTCGCCGCGACAGCGGTGAGCTCCCCTCCCCCTTGCGGGGAGGGGTTGGGGGTGGGGGTCCCCGAGTCCTGCTGTTAGTTGTGAAGCTCGGAGAGAAGTATCCACGCGGAGATCGTTGCCGTTGATGGCTCTAAGGTATCGAGGAACTCACGAAGATCAGCGCCCGGAGACCCCCACCCCCGACCCCTCCCCGCAAGGGGGAGGGGAGCGCACCGCCACCTGATCAGGAGCGTCGCACCCTCGCTCTTGATGAGACGCGAGCAGGACCACATCTCCGCATCAAGCTCAGCGCTTCTCGATCACCAGGCTCTGCACCACGCGCCCGAAATACCCCCTCACATCCCCCAGCCGCGCCATTGCCAGCCCCGCGCCGTCCGGGCCGATCCAGCTCTCGGCGTCCAGCAAAATCCAGTCGCCGACCGGCTCGCGGGCCATGTTGACGGTGAGGTCGGCATTGAGGAACGTGTAGCTGTGGAAGTCGAGCGCGGCCGAGGTGCCGTTGCAGAAATCGCTGGCGACCACCGCGCGCATCGCTTGCGACACGGCGTGTCCCTCGACCAGCGGCCAGTCGACGCGATACCAGATCGCGCCGGGACCGCGCACGCCGAAGCGGCCGCGCGCGGCGCGCAAGGTCATGCCGCGGACGAAGGGGCTGGTGGAGAAATCGGCGGGCTCGGGCTGGGCGTCATCAGGGCCGACGAGATCGACCGGCAGCTCGCGGACATCCTCCGGCAGCGGCACCGCATCCTGCCTGATCTTCAGCACCGTCGCCGTGACCACCACCGTATCGCCGGCGCGCAGGCGCACCGCGCAGAGCTGGATCTTGCGGCCCTCGCGCAGCACTTCCGTCTCGACCGTCAGTTCTGCGAGCGGCACCGGGCGCATCAGATCGATGGTGACGCGGGCGATGCGCATCGGCGACTTGGTCGGGATGCGTTCGGCCGCCCAGACGGCCAGCGCCGAGGGCGCGGACCCATGCTGCATGGTCGGATCCCAGGGTCCGGCGGCATCGGGGCTGACGGTGACGCTGTTGTCCGCGACGCGGAAGATCGGCCGCATCAGCGCACGCCTCGCCACGTCTCAGCCGGCGCTGGCAAAGGCGCGATCGGCGCCGTTCGGCAGTTCGATGTCGACCTCGAGCGTCGAGACATGTTTCCCCCGGTCCATGCGGACGATGACCTTGTCCGGATCGAGTAGCACATGGCGCGAAACCACGGCGAGGATTTCCTCGCGCAGCTGCATCAGCAGATCGGGCTGGCCGCGCAGGCTGCGCTCATGCGCGAGCAGGATCTGCAGCCGCTCGCGCGCGACCGGCGCCGAGGCTGCACGTCCGGTAAAGAGCCGCAATACGCTCATGCAGCCCTCCGTCCGAGCAGCAGGTTCATCAGGCCCTTGCGCTCGGTCGGGATCTGCATCTCGACCTGCTCGCCGAGCAGGCGGCGCATCGCGTCGTGATAGGCGCGCGCCGGCGCACTGGCCGGGCTGTTGAGCGTCACCGGGCAGCCGACATTGGAGGCGCGCAGCACGTCCTGGCTTTCCGGCACGATGCCGAGCAGCGGCGTCGCCAGGATTTCCAGCACGTCCTCGATCGACAGCATCTCGCCGCGCGCGGCGCGGCCGGCATCGTAGCGGGTGATGAGGATGTGCTTCTCGACGCGCTCGCCATTCTCGGCGCGCACGGTCTTGGAATCGAGCATGCCGATGATGCGGTCGGAATCGCGCACCGACGACACCTCCGGATTGGTGACGATCAGCGCCTCGTCGGCATAGCGCATCGCGAGCATGGCGCCGCGCTCGATGCCGGCGGGACTGTCGCAGATCACCCAGTCGAAGCTCTTGCGCAGCTCGTGGATGACACGGCCGACGCCGTCCTCGGTCAGCGCGTCCTTGTCCTTGGTCTGCGAGGCCGGCAGCAGCCAGAGATTCTCCAGGCGCTTGTCGCGGATCAGCGCCTGCGGCAGCTTGGCGACGCCATGCACGACGTTGATGAGATCGAACACGACGCGGCGCTCGGCGCCGAGCACGAGATCGAGGTTGCGCAGGCCGACGTCGAAATCGACCACCACGACCTTCTCGCCGGCCTGCGCCAGCGCCGCGCCCATCGCCGCCGTGGTGGTGGTCTTGCCGACGCCACCCTTGCCCGACGTCACAACAAGTACTTTCGCCATTGTTCGAATCCTCCTGCTACTCAGTTCAATGCAACGATCTTCATGGAATGACCTTCGAGCCGCGCCTGGGCGGCCCGGCCGCGCAATGCATCGTCGATCTGTTCGGCGGTCTGGTAGTAGCCGTCGATCGCGACCAGCTCGGCCTCGATCTTCTGGCAATAGATGCGCGCCGCGCCGTTGCCGTTGATGCCCGCCATCGCGCGGCCGCGCAGCGCGCCGTAGATGTGGATGGAGCCGCCGGCGACGATCTCGGCGCCCGACGACACCGCGCCGAGCACGGTGACGTCGCCGTCGGGAAACACGATCGACTGGCCGGAGCGCACGGGCTGATCGAGCAGCAGCGAGGTCGGCGGCTGCAACGCCGGCTTCTCCGGCTCGATCTCCTGCACGGCGCAATGGCGGCCGCCGGACAAGAGCGGCGGCATGCCGGGCGACAGCCGGCCCGGCTCGACGCCTTCGAGGCCGAGCACGCGGATGTTGCGCGCCTCGATGCTCTTGACGAGATGCGTGATCGCGAGCGGGCTCAGGTCCACCGCGGAGAGATCGAGCACGATCGGCTTGCCGACGAAGAAGCCGGGCGAGCCCTTCAGGGTCGCGTCGAGCTCGTTGAGCCAGTCGGCGATCGGCACCACCGGCGAGAACACGAAGGCGACGTAGGAGCGCCCGCGCAGACGAATAAGAGGACGTACCGCTTCAGCGCTGGCACTCATGACCATCCGACCCAACCCTTCTTAGTGATTGGTTAACTGTCGGCGCCAGATGGTTAACGGATGGTTAAATCGCGGCTAAGTCGCTCGAAAATCGACAGACGCACGCCTGACATGCTTCGATGATGATCGAATCGAGGCCGAATCTTGGCGCGATTGAGACGCAAATTCCGAACATCTGCGTCAAGACCTGTCATGCCTCATTTCGATCACATCATGATGATAACTTTAACGTACATATAATTCGGAGCCGATGGCTTTAGGCGGTTCCGATCAATTGACACTCGTCAGGGGGCGGGGCATGGGATCGAGGGAGGCGCTAACGGTACGTTCACCGTACTCTGGCGCCAGGCAGGACAAGGCCTTTGGCGTGCGATCGCTGATCGACGCGAAGCGCCCGATTCTGCAAAGGATTCCGGCTGAACTGACGTGGCAGACGCGCTCTCGCACCCGGCTCGAAAACTGCTCTCACGACCGTGGCAGAAGCGCATCAGTTTACCGGAATCGAGCGTCAGAGGAGTAGCGTATGAGTTCGTTGAGTGAACAGAATCCGATGAACCCGCAAGACCCGCTGCACTATGCGCCGCGGTGGCTGCGGGAACGCCCGGAAGCAGCACGTCTATCTCTCGTCGGTGACACCGCCAAGGCAGCGGAGGCGGCCGAGCGTCCCGCTCCGGGACAGCAGGGTCCACTCGATGCTCGCCTGGAGACCGCCGTGTTCGAATCCCTCCGCCAGTCACTGAATCCGCAGGTCATGCGCGAGCCGCCGGATCTCGAGCGTGAGCGCGACCGCCGCTCGGTCGTGTTCAAGATCGCCGGCCGTTTCGCCGCCGCCACCGGCGTCGCCGCCGTGGTCGCGCTGTTCTTCGTCAACATCGTCCCGGTGTGGCGCCAGCCCGATGCGAGCTCGTCCTTCGTCGCCGCCGTGCAGTCGATGAAGTCGCTGCCGCCGGTCGCCGCCGACGTGCAGGACGTCAAGGCCGACCAGACCAGCGCGCTGCCCGAGCGGGTCGAGCCGCCGGCCCCTGCCCTGACGCAGTTCAAGTCGCTGCTCGCGGACGCTCCGGCGCCGGCGGCAGAGGCCGATACGTCCGAAAAGCCGATGCTGCAGCAGTTCATGCAGTGGAACCAGAAGACGGGTCAGATGGAGCGGGTTCGCTAACCCTCTACGACTGATCCGTTTCCAACACCTTACAGGCGACGATGACCGACGTCCTACCGCAGAAAGCGGCAGCACGCCGAACGCAGGCTCACGCCCGTATCGCAGCCGCCCTGCTCGCGACGCTGATCGCGAGCGGAGCCGCGCCGAGCGGAGCCGTTGCTGCGCCCGGCGAAAACGTGAGCGTGGCGCGCCAGCTCGGCGGCCGCGTCGGTCCGATCATCGGCGCCGCGCTGGCCTGCCGCGACATTGCGCGTCCGCGCATCCAGGCCATCCTTGAGAAGTTCCAGCTCGTCATTCGCGAGGCCGCAAGCAGCGAGGCCGATCGGGACGAATTGACGCGCCTGCTCGACAACTACGTGGCGGAGGGCCGCAGCCTCGTCACGTCGGGCCGGATGGATTGCCCCGGCGCCGAGCGCCTGCTCGCCGATCTCGAACAGTCGATCGCGGCGCCGCCCACGAACAGGCCGATCGTGAGCTTCGGGCCGGCCATGGCGCAGGCTGCGACGACGCCGGCCCAAATGCTGCCGCCCGCCGGCAACGTCCGCGGCGTGACGCAAAGCGAGATCAAGCTCGGCATGGTGATCCCCTATGCCGGGCCGGTGAAGGAGACCGGGCGGCTGCTGAAGGTCGGCATCGAGGCCGCCTTCAACCGCGTCAACGAGGCCGGCGGCGTCAACGGCCGCGTGCTGAAGCTGGTCACCGCCGACGACGGCTACGATCCGGCGCGCACGCTCGATGCGATGAAGCAGCTCTACGACAATGAGCAGGTGTTCGGCTATATTGGCAATCTCGGCTCCGCCACCGCGGCGGTCGCGATCCCCTACGCGCTCGAGCGCCGCGCGCTGTTCTTCGCGCCCTATACCGGCGCCAACGTGGTGCGCCACGACCCGCCGGATCGCTACGTCTTCAACTACCGGCCGAGCTATGCCGAGGAAACCGACGCGCTGGTGCGCTATCTCGTCAAGATGCGCCGGCTGCAGCCCAGGCAGATCGTCGTGTTCGCGCAGAACGACGCGTTCGGCGATGCGGGCTTTGCCGGCGTCGCCAAGGCGTTCCGCGCGCTCGGCGCCAGCGACAATTCGATCGTGCGGGTCAACTATCCGCGCAACACCGTCGAGGTCGACGACGCGATCAATCAGTTGAAGCTGCTGAAGACGCCGGTCAAGGCCGTGGTGATGCTGGCGACCACCCGCGCGGCCGCCAAGTTCATCGAAAAGGCCCATGGCGTGTTTCCGGGCGCGATCTTCGCCAACATCTCCGCGGTCGGCGGCTCGGCACTCGCCAGCGAGCTGCTGCTGCTCGGACCGCGCTACGCCGACGGCGTGATCGTCACCCAGGCGGTGCCGGGCGTCTCCGGCTATTCCAGCCTGGTGCTGGACTACAAGAGCGCCCTCGCCAAGTACTTCCCGGGCGAGCCGCCGGACTACACATCGCTCGAAGGCTACATTTCCGCGAACATCCTGATCGAGGGATTGAAGCGCGCCGGCCCGAGCTTCGACACCGAGCAGCTGGTCGAGACGCTGGAGAACATGCGCAACATCGATCTCGGCCTCGGTGCGCAACTCGGCTTCGGCCGCGCCGAACATCAGGCCTCGCACAAGATCTGGGGCACCGCACTCAACGAAAGCGGGACCTACCAACCTGTCGAACTTGAATAGGATACCGCTGGAGGCAGCACGGTCCGGACGACGACGACGACAAATCGACGACAGAGAAACCCCACATTAATTCGAAATGCCGCGAATAGCAGAACAATGAGGGTTGGAAGCAACTGAGAAGGTGGATAGTTCGATGGCCATTCGTTGGTCCGCGTTGATCCTGGGGGGCCTGCTCGCCGCTCCCTTCGGCCCCGCTCTGGCGGCGGCTCCCGACGTCGTCCGGGAGCTTGCGGGCCGTGTCGGGCCGGTCGTGGGACAAGCCTCGGCCTGCCCCGACATCGCGCAGGGCCGCGTTCAGACCATCGTCGACAAATTTCGCGAAGCGATCCGCCAGGCCACGACGAACGATACCGAACGCGACCTGCTGACGCGCACCTTCAACGGCTACATCGCCGAGGGCCGTAGTCGCACGGGCACCTCGCAGGCCACCTGCGTGGCCGCCGAACGTCAGCTGACCGACCTCGAGCGCTCGCTCGGCCAGCCGGCCGCAGCTACCCCGCCCGCCAAGGCGGACGCGACGATCGGGGCCGTCAGCACCGGGCCCGTTCGTGGCATCACCGACCGCGAGATCCGCTTCGGCATGGTGTTGCCTTTCACCGGCATCCGCAAGGAGACGGGCCGCCAGATGCGGCAGGGGATCGAGGCCGCGTTCGCCCGCGCCAATGATTCCGGCGGCATCAACGGCCGCACCCTGCGGCTGGTCGCGGCGGATGATGGATACGACCCAAACCGCACCCTCGCGGCGATGACGCAGCTCTACGACAAGGAGCAGGTGTTCGGCTTCATCGGCAACATCGGCACCGCCAACGCCCAGGTCGCCATTCCCTATGCGCTCGAGCGGCGCGCGTTGTTCTTCGCGCCGAACTCGGGCGCCGCCGTGGTCCGCCGTGACCCGCCGGACCGCTATGTGTTCAACTATCGCGCCAGCTATTCCGAGGAGGCGGCCGCGATCGTCAACTACCTCATCAAGCTGAAGCGCATTCCGCCCAAGCAGATCGGCGTCTTCCAGCAGGATGACGCCTATGGCGACGATGCCTTCGCCGGCGTGGCGAAGGCCTATCGCCAGCTGAACATCAGCGACGCCGTGGCGCGCTTCACCTTTCCGCGCGCCACGATGGAGGTCGACGATGCGATCAACAAGATCAAGGCGCACAAGCCCGCGCTGAAGGCCATCATCATGGTGGCGACGGACCGCGCCGCCGCGAAGTTCATCGAGAAGACACGCGATGCGATACCGGGCCTGATCTACGCCAACGTCTCCGCCGTCGGATCGACGTCGCTTGCGACCGAATTGAAGCTGCTCGGGCCGCGCTTCACCAACGGCGTCATCGTGACGCAGGGCGTGCCGGCGGTTTCGGGCTATTCGAGCCTCGTGCTCGACTACAAGAATGCGCTTGCCAAATACGCGCCCGGCGAAGCGCCGGACTACACGTCTCTGGAGGGCTACATCGCGGCGACCATCCTGATTCAGGCGCTGAAGCAGACCAATCCGCTCGACACCGAGCGTCTGGTCGACACGCTCGAATCGATGCGCAGCCTCGATCTCGGCCTCGGCACGACGCTCGCGTTTGGACGCGCCGAGCATCAGGCTTCGCACAAGATCTGGGGCACTGCCCTCGATGAAACCGGCACGTACCAGGCGATCGAACTTGAGTAGAATTAGCTTCGAAGGGGAAGAGGTGGTGGATTCGCTCCGTTAGCAGGTTCTAAAGCATGATCCGAGAAAGCCGTGCCGGGTTACCGAAATGGTCATGCTCTTAGGAAAGGCTGGTCTGTGCATGGTGACGGTCTTATGGCTTATCCGTCGCGGACAGAGCGTCAATTCACCAGGCGGAAGACCTGGATTGGGGTCGATAGTGGGATAGTGGCAATGAGCTTTCGTTCTAGCGTGTTTCTGGTTGCGGCATTGCTCGCAACTCCCGCCAGCGCGGCGGGCACCAATGCGGATGTCGTACGTAATCTCGCGAGCCGGGTCGGTCCGATCGTGGGAGCAGCGTCCGCGTGTCAGGCGATCGACCAGGGCCGCGTTCAGGCCATTGTCGACAAGTTTCGCGAGGTGATCCGGGAGGCATCCACGGGCGGCTCGGATCGCGACGAACTCACGCGCGTCTTCAACGGCTATGTCGCGGACGGGCGCAACCGCGTGGGCGCAGCGCAGACCGACTGCAACACGGCTGGACGCCAATTGGCCGAACTCGAGCGCTCATTGGGGCAGAGCGCGCCGAGCCAGACGGCCACCAGCCTTGCCGGGGTGATCGCGCCGTCCGCGGCCGTCGCAGCCACCGCGCCAACAGCCACCCTGCCGCCGCCCGCCGCCAGCAATGTCCAGGGCGTCAACGCCAACGAGATCCGCTTCGGCATCGCCGCTCCGTTCTCCGGGGCGTCGAAAGAGCTCGGACGGCAGATGAAGATGGGCATCGAGGCCGCCTTCAACCGCGCCAATGATTCCGGCGGCGTCGCCGGCCGATCGCTGCGGCTCTATTCCGCCGACGACGGTTACGAGCCGTCGCGCACGCTCGATGCGATGAAGCAGCTCTACGAAAAGGACAAGGTGTTCGGCTTCATCGGCAATGTCGGCACGCCGACGTCGGCCGTCGCCATGCCCTACGCCCTGCAGCGCCGGACCCTGTTCTACGGGGCGTTCACCGGGGCCAACATCCTGCGCAACGATCCGCCGGATCGCTACGTATTCAACTATCGCGCCAGCTATGCGGAAGAGACCGACACGGTCGTGCGCTATCTCGTGAAGCTGCGCCGCCTGCAGCCGCGTGACATCGCCGTGTTCGCGCAGCAGGATGCCTATGGCGATGCCGGCTTCTCCGGCGTGGCGAAGGCGTTCCGCTCGCTCGGCCTGGCCGACACCGCGATCACGCGCTTCAACTACAAGCGCAACACGGTCGACGTCGACGAGGCGGTCAACCAGCTCCGCGCGATGAAGACCCCACCCAAGGCGATCGTCATGGTGGCGACCTACCGGGCGGCCGCGAAGTTCATCGAGAAGACCCGCGACCTCTACCCGAGCATGATCTACACCAACGTCTCCTTCGTCGGCTCGACCGAGCTGTCGGATGAGCTGATGCTGCTCGGCCCGCGCTATGCCTCGGGCGTGATCGTCACCCAGGTGGTGCCGGCGGTCGGCGGCTATTCCAGCGCGGTCCTCGAATACAAGGGCGCGCTGGAGAAGTACTTCCCGGGCGAGGCGCCGTCCTACGTCTCGTTCGAGGGCTATGTCGCCGCCAACGTCCTGATCCAGGCGCTGCGCAAGGTCGGTCCGCAGCTCGACACCGAGGCGCTGATCGACACGCTGGAGAACATGCAGAGCATCGATCTCGGCCTCGGCGCCAAGCTCGGCTTCGGCCGCGCCGAACACCAGGCCTCGCACAAGATCTGGGGCACCGCGCTCGACGAGCGCGGCAAGTTCCAGGCGATCGAGCTCGAATAGCCCCGTCGATCCCAGCGGGACCCCGAGACAGAAACGCGGCAGCCCCGGCTGCCGCGCTTTTGCGTTTGACGTGATGCGGCGGCTCATCGCAGCCGCGCATGTAGCATTCCGACGGCCCGCAGCTCGCGGCTGCTCCAATCGCAGCGGAAGCTCTCTGCTCCGTCATTCCGGGGCGTGCGCAGCACGAGCCCGGAATCCATCTCACGGCAGATCATGCAGCCCGATGGATTCCGGGCTCATCGCGCTGGCGCGCGTCGCCCCGGAATGACACCGAGATGGGAGCACGGCCGCAGGCCGCAAGCTCACAGCGGCGGATCAATGGCCTCGTCGTATTCCTTCTTGAAGCGGGCGATCAGCTCGGCGGCGGGCAGCACCTCCTTGATGGCGCCGATGCCCTGGCCGGAGCCCCAGATCTCCTTCCACGCCTTCGGCTTGGCTCGCTCGCCGGAGGCATCGGTGCCGAAGCTCATCTTCGAGGGGTCGGAGGTCGGCAGATTGTCCGGATCGAGGCCGGCGGCGACGATCGACGGCTTCAGGTAGTTGCCATGCACGCCGGTGAACAGGTTCGAATAGACGATGTCGTCGGCACCGGACTTGGTGATCATGTCCTTGTAGTTCTCGACCGCATTGGCCTCCTTGGTGGCGATGAAGGCCGAGCCGATATAGGCGAAGTCGGCGCCGAGGATGCGGGCGGCGCGGATCGCGCGGCCGTTGGCGATGGCGCCCGACAGCGCGATCGGACCGTCGAACCAGCTGCGCGTCTCCGCAACGAAGGCGAACGGCGAGATCGTGCCGGCATGGCCGCCGGCGCCGGCTGCGACCAGGATCAGGCCGTCAGCGCCCTTCTCGATCGCCTTGTGGGCGAAGAACTGATTGATGACGTCGTGGAAGACGATGCCGCCCCAGGCATGCGCCGCCTGGTTCAGCTCCTCGCGTGCGCCGAGCGAGGTGATCATCATCGGCACCTTGTACTTCTCGCACAGCGCCAGATCCTGCTCGAGCCGGTTGTTGGAGCGGTGCACGATCTGGTTGACCGCGAACGGCGCCGATGGACGCTCGGGATGCGCGCGGTCGTAGGCGGCGAGTTCCTCGGTGATGCGCGCCAGCCATTCGTCGAGCAGCGCGGCCGGGCGCGCGTTCAGCGCGGGAAACGAGCCGACGATGCCGGCCTTGCATTGCGCGATCACCAGGTCGGGCACGGAGATGATGAACAGCGGCGAGCCGATCACCGGGATCGACAGGCGTCCCTTGAACAAGGCGGGCATGGACATGGACAGGAATTCCTCTTGGTGAAATGCGGTCGCTCGTGATCCCGAGCATGCCCGACATCATGCCGTGATGGCAATTCGCTCGCAGAGGGACCGGAAAAGCCCGTGGAGGGTCTTGCGTTGAGGCGCTGGCCAGAACGCGACGGTCTACTGGCAGAGCGCCGAGGTTACGAAGGTATCGGTGCGGCAGTCGTCCGGCTTGCGCTGGCGACCGGGGATCAGCACCTTTGCCGAGCAGGTCTCGGCGGAATCGGTGTTGAGGCTCTTGCCTTCCTTGTAGCCCTTGCCTTGGCACAATTTGTCGGCGCCGAGCTTGCAGTCCGGCGTGCCGTTGGTGGCGATCGGGCAGACGATGCGGCCGGACACCATCGTGGACGGTTTGGCGAGCCGCGAGAGCGTGTCGCCGGTCTCCTTCAGGACGCCGCCCTGGTTGTCGCCGCCTTTGGGCGCGGGCGGCTGGACGGCCTGCCGTGGCGGCTGCGGCGGCTCCGACGGCGCGGCCTGCGCGCCATCGTCCGTCGCAGGCGGCTCGGCGGGCTCGGGGCGCTTCAGCGGGATGATCGACATCTTGTCGAACAGCTTGCCGAGTTCTTCCACCAGACCGGGATTGGAGGGCGGCGGAGGCGGCGTGGCGGCAGGTGGCTGCGGCGGCGGTGCCTCGCGCAGGCCAGCGCCAGGGGCCGATTGCGCCCATGCCGCGGCCGTGAACAGCATCGCTGCGATCAAGGCCGAACCTGCGATCAGCCCGGCGCGCCGCGTCCGCATCAGATGAGCTTCACGGCGATGACGAAGCCCGCCACCAGCACGGCCGCGCCGATCGCCACCCACAGGCCGAGATGCTTCTCGATGTGCACCCTGATCCATTCGCCGTAGCGATTGAGCAGGATCGCGGCGATGAAGAAGCGGCCGCCACGGGCTACGATCGAGCAGATGACGAACAGGAACAGGTTGTAGCCGGCAAAGCCCGACGTGATCGTGACGAGCTTGTACGGGATCGGCGTCAGCCCCTTGAGGAGGATGATGATGGCGCCCCATTCAGCGTAGGAGGCGCGGAAGGCGTCGACCTTGTCGCCGAGACCATAGAGATGGATCAGCCATTGGCCGAGCGAGTCGTAGAGCAGCGCGCCGATGGCATAGCCGACCACGCCGCCGGCGACCGAGGCCGCGGTGCAGACGCCGGCGAACAGCCAGGCGCGTTGCGGCTTCGCCAGCGACATCGGAATCAGCATCACATCCGGCGGCACCGGAAAGAACGAGCTTTCAGCGAAGGCGATCGCCGCCATGATCCAGAGAGCATGCGGCTTGTGGGCGGCGTCGATACACCAATCGTAGATCCGTTTGAGCATGGCCGGGGATGAAGCAAACCGGGCCGCATTTGTCCATGCGTTTGTCTTTGGGCGATGTGCCCATTCGGCGACGCTAATGCCGCTTGCGGATGATCCGGTTGTCGGCCGCGACGATCGGTCGCCCCGGAACACGCGCAGACGCCGCCTTGGCGACCTTCACCGGCGATTTCGGCAGTTTCTCCGCGATGCCGAGCATCAGCTCGCGCCGCTCCATCTCGCGCCAGACGTCCTCCGGCTGGATGCCCAGCTCGGCCCACAGCACGGCGAGATTGTAGATCAGGTCGGCGCTTTCGCGCACCACCGCCTGCGTATCGCCGCCGACGGCATCGATGGCGACCTCGATCGCCTCCTCGGCGAGCTTCTTGGCCATCTTGCCGGTGCCCTGCTGCATCAGCTTGGCCGTGCGCGAGCGCGCGGGATCCAGATCCCTCGCCGCGAGAACTGCGCGATAGAGCCGCTCGATCGAATCAGTCATTCGGCCACAATAGTTAAAATCAATGGCGGTGGTGTTAACGAGTGCGGCAGACATGAAAAAATCCGCCGGCGCGAGGCCGGCGGATTTTCTGAGGGGTGATCGTTGATCACCAGCGATTGTAGTAGCCACCGCCGTAATACGGACCGCCGCCGCCATAATAGTTATAGCCGGGGCCGTAGCCGTAATGGGCCGGACGACCGTAGTAATAGTGGTCCTCGTAGTAGGCGCGACGGTTCTGCGCCGCGGCGATGGCGAGACCCGTGCCGACGATGCCGGCGAAGGCCGCGGCAGCCGCCGCACCGCCATTGCCGCGATAGTGGCGCCGGCGCGCGCTGACGTCGGTCAGGCCGCCGTCATTGGCCGTCTTGGCGACAGTGCCCTTGTCAGCCGGCGCGGAGCCGGCGAAGGCGAGGGTCGGCTCAACAGTCGTCAACGTCACCGCGGCCACCGTCGCCAGGACGGTAGCACGGCCAAAGCGTGAAAAACTTCCGCGCTGTGCGATCATGTGGATCCTCCGTGTGATCAAAACTCGCCAAATCAACTCCTCAACTGGGGTGACAGTTCCCCCGGCGAAACCGCGAGTCGAAGCCGCAAATCGCCGCAGGCCTTGCTCATGGACCGTTCAGATTCCATCGGACATGATCAGGCACCGCCGGCCCCGAGCGGCGTTGTCACGAAATTGACACATCGAGATCGCCGTCGCGGCCGCTGAACTGATTAGAATACCGGCGCCGAGACCATGCGGCCTCGTCAATACCGGCGTGACCTGATGCGCGTGACCTGATGCGTATGCGACGACCCATCACCCTGCTTGCTCTGGCGCTGCTCGCGGCTGTCGCGCCTGGATGGCTGTCCTCAGGACGCGCGAGGGCTGAGGAGCCGAAGCGCCCGGTCGCGGTGATGTTCGCGCTGGACCGCGCGCTCGATGGCAGCCTGGCGCCGTTCGTGCTCGCCGGCAGCCGCGGCCTGTTCGGCGCCGAGGGCGTCACCGTCACGATGACCACGGCCAAGGGCTCGACCGAGGCGATCGCCCGCGTGGCGGCCGGCGAGGCCGACATGGCGCTGGCCGACATCAACGAGCTGATCCGCTATCGCGACGGCACCAACAGCCAGCCGATCAAGGCCGTGTTCGTGCTGTTCAACAAGGCGCCCTATGCGATCATCGCGCGCAAGAGTCGCGGCATCAACGCGCTCGCCGACATCGAGGGCAAGACGGTCGGCGTCGCCGAGGGCGATCTCTCGATCCGGCTGTGGCCGGCGGTGGTGAAGCACAATCATCTCAAGGCGGAGACGATCAAGCTGTCGCGCGTCGGCGCGGCGGTGCGCGAGCCGATCCTGTCCGCCGGACAGGTCGACGCCGTCAGTGGCTTCTCCTACCTCTCCGCCATCAATCTGCGCGACCGCGGCGTGCCGGCCGCCGATCTCGCCGTGCTGCGCTTCGCCGACTATGGCTGCGAGGCCTATGGCCACGCGGTGATCGTCAGTCCCGGCTTTGCCGCCAAGCAGCCGGGAGCCGTGAAAGGCTTTCTGCGGGCGCTGACCTCAGGCGTGCTGCTCGCGATCAAGGACCCGGCGGCGGCCATCACCGAGGTGGCGAGCAAGATGGACGATCCATCGCGCGAGCTGGAACTGGAGCGGCTGCAGGCCGTGCTCGCCGACAATGTGCTGACCTCGGACGTCCGCCGCGACGGCCTCGGAGGCATCGATCCCGCCCGGTTCGAGCGCGCGCTCGACCAGATCGCCGAGGATCGCAAATTCACCCACAAGCGCCCGGCTCCGGCCGATATCTTCGACAACGGCTTTCTGCCGCCGGCCGACAGCCGCCTCGTCAATTGAGCGCTCGCCGCGATTGCCGATCCCTTGCTAACATCGGGTGAACCGCCGGCTGGCGGTGATTCCACCTCTGCTCACGAAGCGCCCTGCCATGTCCCTGCTCCGCATCTATCTCCGCGTGCTCCAATTGCTCGGAAAGGAGGCGCGGCTGGGCTGGATCGTCGCCGTGGCCAACCTGGCGCTGGCGGTGGCGCAGTTCGCCGAGCCGGTGCTGTTCGGGCGCATCGTTGATTCATTGTCCGGAAACGCCTCGACCGCCACGGCCTGGCCGCTGCTCGCGGCCTGGGCGGCGTTTGGCCTGTTCACGATCCTCGCCAGCGCATGGGTCGCCCTGCAGGCCGACCGCCTCGCGCATCGCCAGCGCCACGCGGTGCTGACCAGCTATTTCGAGCACATCCTGCAGCTGCCGCTGACGTTCCACTCCGGCACGCATTCGGGACGGCTGATGAAGGTGATGATCAACGGCACCGACGCGCTGTGGAAGCTGTGGCTGTCGTTCTTCCGCGAGCACTTCGCCGCGATCATGTCGGTGCTCGTGCTGCTGCCGCTGTCGCTGTATCTCAACTGGCGGCTCGCGATCCTGCTGTTCGTGCTCTGCGTGGTGTTCACGGTGCTGACCACGCTCGTGGTGCGCAAGACCTACGGCATGCAGAGCGAGGTCGAGGAGCATTACAGCGATCTCTCGGCGCGGGCCTCCGACGCGCTCGGCAATGTCGCGCTGGTGCAGAGCTTCGTGCGCATCGATGCCGAGGTGCAGGGCCTGCGCAGCGTGGCGGGCCAGTTGCTCTCGGTGCAGATGCCTGTGCTCGGCTGGTGGGCGCTGGTGACGGTGATCACGCGTGCCTCCACCACGATCACCGTGCTCGCGATCTTCACACTCGGCATCGCCCTGCACCAGGCCGGGCTGACCTCGGTCGGCGAGATCGTGATGTTCGTGTCGTTCGCGACCATGCTGATCCAGAAGCTCGAGCAGGTCGTGTCCTTCATCAACAACGTGTTCATGGAGGCGCCGCGGCTCGCCGAATTCTTCACCGTGCTCGACGCCGTGCCCGCGGTGCGCGACCGCCCGGATGCGATCGAGGTCAGCCGGCTGTCCGGCCTCGTCGAATTCAACGACGTGTCGTTCTCCTATGACGGCAAGCGGCCGGCGGTGGAGGATCTCAGCTTCACCGCGCTGCCAGGCCAGACCATCGCGCTGGTCGGCCCCACCGGCGCCGGCAAGTCGACCGCGATCGCGCTGCTGCATCGCGCCTTCGATCCGCAATCCGGCTTCATCAAGATCGACGGCATGGACGTGCGCGGATTGAAGCTCGCATCGCTCAGACGGAACATCGGCGTCGTGTTCCAGGAGGCGCTGCTGTTCAACCGCTCGATCCGCGAGAACCTGCTGGTCGGCAAGCCCGATGCGACCGACGAGGAGCTGCGCACAGCCGCAGCCCGCGCCCAGGCGCTGGAGTTCATCGACCGCGCCGAGCAGGGCTTCGACACCAATGCCGGCGAGCGCGGCCGCATGCTGTCGGGCGGCGAGCGCCAGCGGCTGTCGATCGCCCGCGCGCTGCTGAAGGACCCGCCGATCCTGATTCTCGACGAGGCGACCTCGGCGCTCGATGCCGTGACCGAGGCCAAGCTCAATGCGGCGCTCGACGAGGTGATGAAGGGACGCACGACCTTCGTGATCGCGCATCGGCTCTCCACCATCCGCAACGCCACCAGGATCCTGGTGTTTGCGAACGGACGCGTGATCGAAAGCGGAACGTTCGATGAACTCGTTGCCAGAGGCGGTCATTTCTCGGAACTGGCAAAGGCCCAGTTCATGGTGCAGGAGAATGCGCGCGCGTCGCTCACCGCGCCGGAGGGCGACGGCAACACCGTCAAGGCCTGATCGCGGGACGCTTTCATCGTGGAATTGAATGGCTGGCCCCTGTTAACCAGGATCGAGCCGGTATAGGTTCGCGACCTGCCGCAACCGACGCGGCGCCGGACACGCTTGAAACCCGAAAGCCCTCTTGCCCACCTCGCGATGCGAGGCGGGTTCTCAAAGGACCGGACCAGACCAGTGCAGACGCTTCGCCTGTTGTCCCGCTATTCCTCGCTGAAAGTTCTCGCTCTCGCTGCCGCTCTCTTGCTCGCGCCGCGCCTGGCCCAGGCCGAAGCGCTGCTGCTCGTCGAAGCCGATACCGGCAAGGTGCTGGAGGCACAGAACGCGACCTATCCGTGGTACCCCGCCTCCGTCACCAAGCTGATGACGGCCTATGTGACGCTGAAGGCGGTGAAGGAAGGCAAGATCTCGCTCGACACCCTGTTCACGGTGTCGCCGACCGCGGCATCGCAGTCGCCGTCGAAGATGGGTTACCGGCCAGGCACGCAGCTGACCGTCGACAACGCGCTGAAGATGATGCTGGTGAAGTCCGCCAACGACATGGCGGTGGTGCTGGCGGAAGGTGTCGGAGGCTCGATCGACGGCTTCTCGGCGATGATGAACGACACCGCGCGCAAGCTCGGCATGACGCAGACGAGCTACGTCAATCCGAACGGCCTGCCCGCCGATGGACAGATCACATCGGCACGCGACCTCGCGATCCTGGCGCGGGCGATCATCCGCGACCTGCCCGAATACGAATATTTCGTGCACATCCCCTCGATCCGCTACGGCCGCCGCGTGGTGCAGAACTTCAACCGGTTGATCGGGCGCTATCCCGGCGCCGACGGCTTCAAGACCGGCTTCATCTGCGCCTCCGGCTACAATCTCGTGGCCTCGGCGACGCGCAACGGCAAGCGCCTGATCGCGGTCGTGCTCGGCGCCTCCTCGGGCCAGATGCGGGCGGTGCGCGCGATCCAGATGCTCGACCGCGGCTTCAACGGCAACCAGCTGAGCTGGCTGAAATCGCCGCTCGGCAATGTCGAGCAGCTCGCCCCTGTCGACGCGACGCCGCCGAACCTGCGCGACGACATGTGCAATGGCAGGCGCCACCGGCCGGCCAGCGACGATGACGGCGAGGAGACGATTGCCGGCGCCGAGGGCGAATCGACCGGAGGCACCCTGCTCGCCGGCCTGCAGGCGCCGACGATGAAGCCGTCCGAGCTGCTGGCCGCAGCCCCCGCCCCGTCCGAGCCCGTGCTGGTCTATACCGGCCCCACCCGCACCGGCGCAGCCCTGATCGCGGCGGTCGCGGCCGACGCCGATGCGCAGACCCCGGCCAAGCGCCGCGGCAAGAAGGCGCATGCCACCGCCGCTGGCAAAGAGGCGAAGCCAGCCACCCGCACCGCCGCCAAGTCCGAGGCGGATGCAAAGCCGGCCGCCAAGCCGGGCTCCAAGCCCTCGGAGGCGAAAACGTCCGACGCCAAGCCGGCCGCCGCCCGGCACGCCGCCAAGCACGAATCCAGCCCAAAATCAGCGGCTTCCGACACGGCCGCCAAGCCGGCCAAGCCCAAGGCGGCCGCCAAGCCGAAAACCGACGGCAAGCCCGCGCCGAAGGACGGCTGATCCCGCGTCGCACACCCGCGCTGGCAGCCGGCCACGGCGCCGGCACGGCGTTCTCCCCGTCCCTCTTTCGTCTACGCCCCGACCGCTTGCCTTGCCCGGCCGGAGGTGAGATTTTGGCCGCCGAATGCCGCCCCCCGGGACGACCGGCGCGCCGGCACATCAAGCGACCATAAAAGACGATCAGGAGAGGGAAGGTTCATGGAGCGCATCTGGCTCAAGCACTATCCGGCCGGCGTTCCCGCCGATATCGAGCCCAGCAAGTACCAATCGCTGGTCGAGCTGCTGGAAGAAAGCTTCAAGAAGTTTGCCGACCGCCGCGCCTTCATCTGCATGGACAAGGCGATCAGCTATCGCGAGCTCGACGAGATGTCGGTCGCGATGGGCGCCTATCTGCAGGGCCTGGGTCTGGCGAAAGGCGCGCGCGTCGCGCTGATGATGCCGAACGTGCTGCAATATCCGGTCGCGATCTCGGCGGTGCTACGCGCCGGCTACGCGGTGGTGAACGTCAATCCGCTGTACACGCCGCGCGAGCTCGAGCACCAGCTCAAGGATTCCGGCGCCGAGGCGATCATCGTGCTGGAGAATTTCGCCCACACCGTGCAGCAGGTGGTCGGCCACACCCAGGTCAAGCACATCGTCATCGCCAGCATGGGCGACCTGCTCGGCTTCAAGGGGGTGATCGTCAACCTCGTCGTCCGCCGTTTGAAGAAGATGGTGCCGGCGTTCTCGCTGCCGGGCGCGGTGCCGTTCAACGACGCGCTCGCCGCCGGCCGCGGCAAGCGCTTCCAGAGGCCCGTGATCGGGCCGGACGACGTCGCCTTCCTGCAATATACCGGCGGCACCACCGGCGTCTCGAAGGGCGCCACGCTGCTCCACCGCAACGTCGTCGCCAACGTGCTACAGAACGACGCCTGGCTGCAGCCGGTGATGGACAAGCCGCCGCATGTCGATCAGCTCCTGATCGTCTGCGCGCTGCCGCTCTACCACATCTTCGCGCTGACCTGCTGCTTCCTGCTCGCGGTGCGCGCCGGCGGCGCCAACCTGCTGATCCCCAATCCGCGCGACATCGCGGGCTTCATCAAGGAGCTGATGAAGTACCAGGTCAACACCTTCCCGGCCGTCAACACGCTGTACAACGGCCTGCTGCATCATCCCGATTTCAAGAAGATCGACTTCTCCAAGCTGAAGGTTTCCAACGGCGGCGGCATGGCCGTGCAGAAGCCGGTGGCCGACCAGTGGAAGCAGGTGACCGGCTGCAGCATCGCCGAGGGCTATGGCCTGTCGGAGACCGCGCCGGTCCTGACCTGCAACGTGCCGACCTCGACCGATTTCACCGGCACGATCGGCCTGCCCCTGCCCTCGACCTGGCTCTCGATCCGCGATGACGACGGCAACGAGGTGCCGCTCGGCCAGCCCGGCGAGATCTGCGCCAAGGGCCCGCAGGTCATGGCCGGCTACTGGAATCGTCCGGACGAGACCGCCAAGGTGATGACGTCGGACGGCTTCTTCCGCACCGGCGACATCGGCGTGATGGCCACGGACGGCTCGATCAAGATCGTCGACCGGAAGAAGGACATGATCCTGGTGTCCGGCTTCAACGTCTATCCCAACGAGGTCGAGGAGGTCATCGCGGCCCATCCGGGCGTGCTGGAGACCGCCGTCATCGGGCTTCCGGACGAGAAAACCGGCGAGGTCGTCAAGGCCTTCGTGGTGAAGAAGGACCCAAACCTCACCCCCGAGGATATCGTCAAGCACTGCCACGAGCAGCTGACAAACTACAAGGTGCCGAAGCAGATCGAGTTCAGGACCGAGCTGCCGAAGACCAATGTCGGCAAGATCCTGCGCCGCGAGCTGCGTGACGAAAAGAAGAAGCCGGCGGCCGCCGCCTGATCCGTTGGCAGCGCAGCACCGTTGTGCGATGACGGAGTCGTGAACGCGGCGGGCCGTTGCCGTTTGCAGCCCGCCGAATAGTGTAGCGCGCACCGCGCAAGACACATTCGCAGAGATCCGTTCGCAAACGCCCGTTTGCAAGGCAGATCCAGGGGAAGGAGTTTCGATATGACGATCCAGGTTGGCGAAAAGCTGCCGCAGGCCCAGTTCCGCGTGATGAGCGAGGAAGGCCCGCAGGTCAAAACCACCGACGACATCTTCAAGGGCAAGAAGGTCGCGCTGTTCGCCGTGCCCGGCGCCTACACCGGCACCTGCCACAAGATGCATCTGCCCAGCATCTTCCTCAACGCTTATGCCCTGAAGGACAAGGGCGTCGACACCATCGCGATCGTCTCCGTCAACGACGCCTTCGTGATGAACGCCTGGAAGCGCGATACCGACCAGCGCGACGAGGCCGTGTTCCTGGCGGACGGCAGCGCCGAGTTCACCAAGGCGATCGGCATGGAGCTCGACGCCACCGCCCACGGCCTCGGCCTCCGCTCCAAGCGCTACTCGATGCTGGTCGAGGACGGCAAGGTCACCAAGCTGAACCTCGAAGCCGCCCCCGGCAAGGTCGAGGTCTCCGGCGGCGACACGCTGCTCGGGCAGCTGTGAGCTGACACGCGCTGCTGCGCATGAGTCGTTCCGGGGCGCGAAGCGAACCCGGAACCTCGAGATTCCGGGTTCGACGCTCACGCGTCGCCCCGGAATGACGACCAGAAATCACAAAAGCAGAAGACGTCAGCCCCGCACGTTCTTCTGCATCCGCGCCATCGCAACCCCATCGCGCGCCAATTGGTCCGCGCGCTCGTTCTCGGGGTGGCCGGCGTGGCCCTTGACCCAGTGCCAGTTGACCTTGTGCGGCTTCAGCGCCGCATCCAGGCGCTGCCACAGCTCGGCGTTCTTGACCGGCTTCTTGTCCGCCGTCTTCCAGCCGTTGCGCTTCCAGCCATGGATCCAGCCGGTGATGCCCTGACGGACATATTGGCTGTCGGTGTAGAGCTCGACCTGGCACGACTTCTTCAGCGCTTCCAGCGCCGAGATCGCCGCCATCAGCTCCATGCGGTTGTTGGTGGTATGCGGCTCTCCGCCCTTGAGCTCTTTCTCCTTGTCGCCGAAGCGCAGGATCGCACCCCAGCCGCCAGGGCCCGGATTCCCGGAGCAGGCGCCATCAGTGAAGATGCTGACGACCGGAGGCTCGCTCATGCCGCAGCTCCAAGGCCGTAGTCGCGCGCGCTGGTCACCGCCTGATGGAAGCGCAGCTTGCGGACATATTCGAGCGGGTCCTTCGGCTTCACCAGCGCGCCCGCTGGCACGTTGAGCCAGTCGACCAGCCGCGTCAGCAGGAAGCGGATCGCCGCGCCGCGCGCCAGCAGCGGCAACGCTTCCAGTTCGTCTTTCGACAGCGGCCGCTCGCGGCCATAGGCATGGAAGAACGCGCGCGCTTTGGTGACGTTGAGCGAATGATCGGCTTCGAAGCACCAGGCATTGAGGCAGATCGCGACGTCATAGGCGAGGATGTCGTTGCAGGAGAACGGGAAGTCGATCAGCCCGGACAGCTTGTCACCGAGGAAGAACACGTTGTCCGGAAACAGGTCGGCGTGGATGACGCCTTCGGGCAGATGGGTCGGCCATGCGCGTGCGAGGTGATCGAGCTCGGTCGACAGCAGCGCCGACAAGCCGGCCTGCACTGTGTCGGCGCGATCGGCGGCCTGGGCGAACAATGATTGCCAGCCGGACACCGACAGCGGATTCTTGCGCACCAGCGGGAAGTCGCGGCCGGCGAGATGCATCCGCGCCAGCGCCTCGCCGACCCCCGCGCAATGCACCACAGCCGGCTTGCGCGGCCACATCCCTTCGAGGAAGTTGATGATCGCCGCAGGGCGGCCCGACAGGCTGGAATACACCGCGCCGTCGCGGTTGCGCGCCGGCTGCGGACAGCTGACGCCGCGCGCGGCGAGATGCGCCATCAAACCCAGAAAGTACGGCAGATCGTCCACCGCCACGCGCTTCTCATAGAGCGTGAGGATGAAGGAGCCCTTCGTGGTGTGGAGCAGGAAGTTGGAGTTCTCGACGCCCTCGGCAATGCCCTTGTAGGAGAGCAGCTCGCCGATGTCGTAGGTCTTGAGAAAGTCCGCGAGCTCGTCGGCGGCGACGTCGGTGTAGACCGCCATGCCCTATCCTGATGGTCGAAGTTCGCCTGCCCTCGCCTCCCCCGATGCGAACTTCGAAACCAGGGAGGCCCGTTGCGCCTTCATCGCGCATGCAGGCGCCGCGTTCAAGGCCGATCGGGCGCGTCGGTCGGAAAAGAAGCGGCCGACTTACTCGGCCGCCGCTTCCGGACGCAGCGAGCGCGGCAGCGGGAAGAATTCGTTCTCCTCGGCCGCCGAGACGGTCTCGACATGCAGCACGTAGCGCTCGGCGAACGCGCCCATGATCTCCTCGACGATCACCTCGGGGGCCGAGGCGCCGGCGGTGATGCCGAGGCTCTTGATGCCCTCGAAGCGCTTCCAGTCGATGTCCGAGGCGCGCTGCGCAAGCACCGCGATCGGGCAGCCCTCGCGCTCGGCGACTTCCCGGAGGCGCTGCGAGTTCGACGAGTTCGGCGCGCCGACCACGATCAGGGCGTCGACCACCGGCGCCACCTTCTTCACCGCGAGCTGGCGGTTGGTGGTGGCGTAGCAGATGTCTTCCTTGTGCGGGCCCGAGATGTTCGGGAAGCGGCCCTTGAGAACCGCCACGATGTCGGCGGTATCGTCGATCGACAGCGTGGTCTGGGTCACGAAGGCAAGGTTGTTGGGGTCCTTCGGCGTGAAGGTCGCCGCGTCCTCGGCGGTCTCGATCAGGGTCACGGCGCCCGGCGGGAGCTGGCCGACGGTGCCGACCACTTCCGGATGGTGGGAATGACCGATCAGCAGGATCTCGCGGCCGCGCTTGAAGTGGATGGCCGCCTCACGGTGGACCTTGGTGACCAACGGACAGGTCGCGTCCAGCGAGAAGAAATTGCGCGCCTGGGCCTCGGCGGGAACCGATTTCGGCACGCCATGGGCCGAGAACACCACCGGTGCGTTGGTACTGTCGGGGATCTCGGCCAGTTCCTCGACGAAGATCGCGCCCTTGGTCTTCAGGCTATCGACGACGTATTTATTGTGCACGATTTCGTGGCGGACATACACCGGGGCGCCATAGATGGCGAGCGCCCGCTCCACGGTATCGATGGCCCGAACCACGCCGGCGCAGAAGCCGCGCGGCGAACAAAGCACGATTTTGAGGTCTGGTTTGGCTGCCATCGGGTGATCTGACATGGGCTGATCTATTGGCCTGATCTGTGCGGGCTGGTTGCGGCGACCGGAGCACCCCGGGCCGGCAAGCGGGGGCGGTCGAGACGGCACGGCTTCGAGCTAGATTGCGTTTGGGTACGACTTGGGACTGCTTTCGAGCCCTGTCAAGGCCGTTTTCGTCAGGCCATTGCGCCCCGCCCCCGGGACGGCTTATATAGGACGAATTCCCCGTCATCGCCGATGACCGCAGGTTTCGCCCCCCGGGCCGGGGCGGAGCACAAAGGAGATTTGCCATGAGCAACGCCCCGCTGATGCCGAAGGCAACTGCCGTGTGGCTGGTCGACAATACCGCGCTGACCTTCGACCAGGTCGCCGATTTTACCAAGATGCACCCGCTCGAGGTGCGCGCCATCGCCGACGGCGATGCGGCCCAGGGCATCAAGGGCATGGACCCGATCTCGACCGGGCAGTTGACCCGCGAGGAGATCGAAAAGGCCGAGCGTGACCCGAATTACCGGCTCAGGCTGCAGGAGAGCAAGGTCGTGCTGCCGCCGCAGCCGAAGCGCAAGGGCCCGCGCTACACCCCGGTGTCGCGCCGCCACGAGCGCCCGAGCGCCATCCTCTGGCTGGTGCGCAACCATCCGGAGCTGAAGGACGCGCAGATCATGCGCCTCGTCGGCACCACCAAGACCACCATCGCCAGCGTCCGCGACCGCACCCATTGGAACGCCCAGACGCTCACGCCGATGGATCCGGTGACGCTCGGCCTGTGCTCCCAGATCGAGCTCGATTTCGAGGTGCAGCGCGCCGCCAAGGAGAAGCCGCTCGACGCCAACTACAGCGGCGCCACCCTGCTGCCGGCCTCCGAGACCACGCGCAAGGACGAGTACGAGCCGGCCGGCCGCGACGAGGACGACCTCAACGTCGACGCCGTGTTCGCCAAGCTCAAGACCCTCGGCGGCAAGAAGCAAGAGGAAGAAGAGGAAGAGTAGGACGCGCGAGGGTCCATCTCTCAGGCATCGATTCGCAGACGCCTATCCCATCATCGGTGTCGTCCCGGCGAACGCCGGGACCCATAGCCACCGGCTCGCGTGACGGCGCGAGATGGTCGTGACTCAGCACCTGATTCCTCACACCCGCTGCGGCGTATGGGTCCCGGCTCAAGGCCGGGACGACTCCAGTTTGACAGGCCCGCGGCTCGCGACCCAAGCATAGTTCCAAAAAAATGGCGCCGGTAAACCGGCGCCATTGCAGTCTTGGGAGGAACGCGACAATCAGAACTTGTAGGTGACGCCGGCGCCGACCAGCCAGGGGTCGATGTTGGCGCGGCCGGTGATCGGAATCGCGCCATTGACGGTCGCCGAGTAGTTCGGCTGCAGCCAGAGCTTCTTGACGTCGACGTTCAGGCCCCAATGCTTGTCGAGCATGTAGTCGAAGCCGAACTGAACCGCCGCGCCCCACTGGTTGGAGATGTGCAGGTTGGTGACGGCAAGACCGTTCACGACCTGGTTGGCGGCGCTCTGGTTGAAGAACACCGTGTAGTTCACGCCGGCGCCGATATAGGGCTTGAAGGCGCCGAAATCGGTGAAGTGATATTGCAGCGTGAGCGTCGGCGGCAGCAGCCAGGCCTTGCCGATGTTGAGGCCATCCAGCGTGCCGGTGCCGCTGATCGAGTGCCGCGTCACGCCGAGGATCAGCTCGGCCGCGATGTTCTTGGTGAAGAAGTAGCTGATGTCGAGCTCGGGCACGACCTGGTTGGAAATCTTCAGGCCGGAATTCGGCGACGACAGCGCCGGCACGCCGGCGACGTTCACGCTGGAGCTGCCGCCATCCGGCAGCACGCCGAGCGCGCGGACGCGCAGCATCCAGGGATTCCAGGCCTCGACCACCGGCGCCTTGGTATAGACCGGCGCCGCCGCAGGCAGATCGGCTGCTTGCGCGGAGCCCATCGCTCCGCAGACCGCCGCCAGCACCAGCAGCGACGACGAGATTTGGAATGTTCTGTTCATCGAGGTCCCCATAGCCACACTTGAGCTACATTTGCGCGAGCAAAACCGCGCCTTGCAGTCACACCTGTGGCAGGGACGACACCGTGTTGAATTTGATCTCGATCAAACGGCCCGTCAGCGACGCCAATGTGGTCGCGAGTGTTGCAGCGCGGTCACGCGCGATGAGACGTACTTGCAATCGCGCGTCAGGGCCGATCGGGATGGTTCATCATGTATTCGCCGAGATCGCGCTGCCGCCGATCGGCCCGCGCCTCGGCGCGCTGCCGCTGCACGTCGCGATCCTTGCGGCAGGCGACGTATTCCGCGGACCCCTGCGCGACCTTGCCACCGGCCTGGCACACCGCATCGTCGTCATCATTGCCGAGCGCGACCGCAGGACCCTGATTGCGAGAGGCACAAGCCGTCAGCGAAAGAGCGGCCATCAGCACTAAGGCCAGGCGGGCGGAGGTCTGTCGCATCGGGCGGTCCATTCTCGTCAATCGGCGGTTTGAAGCCGTTGCTTGACGGCAATGGACGCCGGGGTCAAGCCCGGTGCGGCAATCGCCTCTCGTGTCACGAAGACGTCTTCCACCCCTCACCCTGAGGAGCACGCCGAAGGCGGGCGTCTCGAAGGGCGAGGCCCCAGCTCGGGCCTCATGGTTCGAGACGCGTCGCAAGGCGACGCTCCTCACCATGAGGGGTGGCGTAGACACCGGTGCTGCACATTAAGCAGCGTATTCACGCAGGTAACCACTACACCCGGCTCTTCAGCGCCTCGCCGATTTCCTCGAGCACCTTGGGATCCTCGATCGTGGCCGGCATGCTCCATTGCTCGCCGTCGGCGATCTTCTTGATGGTGCCGCGCAGGATCTTGCCGGAGCGCGTCTTCGGCAGCCGGCCGACGGTGATGGCGAGCTTGAAGGCGGCGACCGGGCCGAGCTTGTCGCGCACCAGCGCCACGATTTCCTTCTCGATCTCGGACGGGCTGCGCGACACGCCGGCCTTGAGCACGATGAAGCCGCAGGGCACCTCGCCCTTGATCGCATCCTTGATGCCGAGCACAGCACACTCCGCCACGTCCGGATGCGACGCCAGGATCTCCTCCATGCCGCCGGTCGACAGCCGGTGGCCGGCGACATTGATGATGTCGTCGGTGCGGCCCATCACGAAGACATAGCCGTCCTCGTCCTTGAAGCCGGCGTCGGAGGTCTTGTAGTAGCCCGGGAATTCGCTGAGGTAGGATTCCTTGAAGCGGTCCTCCTGCTGCCACAAGGTCGGCAGGCAGCCCGGCGGCATCGGCAGCTTGATTACGATAGAGCCCATGGTGTTGGCGGGCACGGGCTTGGCCGCCTCGTCGACGATGTCGACCTGATAGCCAGGCATCGGCACGGTCGGCGAGCCGTGCTTGACCGGCAACAGGCCGAGCCCGACCGGATTGCCGGCGATGCACCAGCCGGTCTCGGTCTGCCACCAATGATCGATCACCGGCACCTTGAGCTGCTGCTCGGCCCATTCCACCGTCGGCGGATCGGCGCGCTCGCCGGCGAGGAACAGCGTGCGGAACTGCGACAGGTCGTATTTTCGCAGCAGCGTCCCTTCAGGGTCCTCCTTGCGGATGGCGCGGAACGCGGTCGGCGCGGTGAACAGCGCCACCGCCTTGTGATCGGCGATGACGCGCCAGAACGCACCGGCATCGGGCGTGCCGACCGGCTTGCCCTCATACATCACCGAGGTCGCGCCGTGGATCAGCGGGCCGTAGATGATGTAGCTGTGGCCGACCACCCAGCCGATATCCGAGCCGCACCACCAGACTTCGCCGGGCTTGATGCCGTAAAGATTCTCCATCGACCATTTCAGCGCGACCAGATGCCCGCCATTGTCGCGTACCACGCCCTTCGGCTTGCCCGTCGTCCCGGAGGTGTAGAGGACGTAGAGCGGATCGGTCGCGAGCACGGGCACGCAAGGCGCGAGCTTGCCGTTGGCCAGCGCCGATTTGCGCAGCGCCGCCCAATCGTAGTCGCGACCGGGCTTCAGCTCGCAGACATGCTCGGGCCGCTGCAGGATGATGCAGGCCTTGGGCCGGTTGTCGGCCAGCTCGATCGCCTGGTCGAGCAGCGGCTTGTACTGCACGATGCGGCCGGGCTCGATGCCGCAGCTCGCCGACAGCACCAGCTTCGGCGTCGCGTCGTCGATGCGGGTCGCGAGCTCCTTGGCCGCGAAGCCGCCGAACACCACCGAATGCACCGCGCCTATGCGCGCACAGGCGAGCATCGCGACCATCGCCTCCGGCACCATCGGCATGTACAGGATGACGCGGTCGCCCTTGCCCACGCCGAAATCCTGCATGATCGCGGCGAGCGTCTGCACCTCCTTCAGCATCTCGGCATAACTGAGCCGGGTGACCGAATTGGTGAGCGGCGAGTCGTGGATCAGCGCCAGCTGGTCGCCGCGGCCGGCGGCAACGTGGCGGTCGAGCGCGTTGTAGCAGGTGTTGACGACGGCGCCCGCGAACCAGCGGCCATAGGCGCCTATCGAGGGATCGAACACCTTCTTGGCCGGCTCGATCCAGTCGATCGCGCGGGCGGCCTCGGCCCAGAACCCTTCGGGGTCCTGCACCGACCGGGCATGGACCTCGTGATAGCGGCTGGCAGCGCTCATGACGTTTCCCCAAGATCTGTGTTTATTCCCGACTATTGTCCGGGACAAAGCGACAGTTCAAGCCGTCATGAATTGATCTGGATCAGGCGAGGCCTTGCGGCCCCGCCATTTTCCCGGATGGATCAATCGGCGGCGTCCCGAAGCGTGTCGAGGCGGCGCTGCAGGGCTAGACGAAGGTCGTAGCCGGGCTTGCCGAACCGGGCGTTGCGCTCGGTCAGGAAGTCGCGCTGTGTGCTGCGCAGCTCGGCGGCGGCGCGGCCGCGGGACGATTTCAGGAGCTTGGCATAGCTCTGCGAAATGCCGAGGTCGAGCACCGACAATTGCGGGTCGGCGCAAATGACCTTCTCGACCTCGCGCTTGGCGGTGGCGCAATCGAACGACGGCCCGCTGCGCTCCGACGGCGCGTTCAGCGGACGCGGCGCCTCGGCACCGAACTTCTTGATCTCGGCGAGCATCGCGCGACGGCCTTCCGCCGCGTTCTCGTTACCCGGATTCAGGCGCAGCGCGGCTTCATAGTCGGCAAGGGCTTTGGCGCGTTCCCCCATCTTCTTGAACAGAACGGCGCGGTTGTTGTAGGTGGACGCGAAATCCGGATCGAGGCGCAACGCGGCATCGTAGTCGCTGAGGGCCGAGCCGAGCTCGTTCTTGTACTGATAGGCGTCGCCGCGGTTGGTCAGGAAATTCGCCTTCGGCTGCATCTTGATCGCCTGGTCGTAGTCGGCGATGGCTTTGTCGTAGTCCTTCATCGCGGCATAGGTGAGGCCGCGATTGTCGTAATATTCCGGCACCTTCGGATCGCGCCGGATCGCCTCGCTGTCATCGGCAAGCGCCTTGTCCATCTGGCCGAGCTTCTTGTAGGCCGCGCCGCGATTGGTGAAGGTGCGGGGACGGTCGGGGTCGAGCCGGATGGCCTCGTCATAGTCGCGCACCGCCTTCTCGTTGTCGCCGCGCAGATAGAACGCGACGCCGCGGTCGGCATAGGCCTGCGCGAAATCCGGCTTCAGCCGGATGGCCTGGTCGAAATCGGCCAAGGCGCGGTCGAGCCGGCGCTGCGTGACATAGACGACGCCACGCTCCTCATAGGCTTCGGCGTCGTTCGGATCGAGCGAGATCGCCATGCTGAGATCGGCCGCCGCCTTGTTGGCGTCGCCGCCGGCCACCCGCAGGTAATCGCCGCGCAGCCGGTATGCGCGGGCGTTCTTGCCGTCGAGGGCGATGGCGCGGTCGAAATCCTTGAGCGCCTGGGTCATTCCACCGGGCGTCCGCGCGCGGATGTCGGCGCGGACGACGAGCGCCATGGACTGGTCCTTCGGCGAGCTCGAGGCCTGCTCGATCACGGCCGTGCAGGCGGTGATCAGCTCCGCCGGCGGCGCCTTGCTGCCCCATGTGCAGTCCGTGTCCGCGGCAAAGGCCGGGAGGGCTCCGAGACCGAGAACGAAACCGGCCGCGAGGCGGAGCGTGCGGTAAGAGGATCGGGATGAAAGCGAATGACGGACGGTGTGCATAGCTGTGGTCTCGGCTCCGAATCCGACGGGTGCAACTGGGAGATGCTGGTCTCCCCCGTTGTCGTCCGCGCCCGGAACCGGGTTCAAGCCGCTGGCCGATGGTTAATAGCCGTCGACGCCGTTCAACCGCCGCAGGCGATCCTGCATCGCCCTCTTGAGATCGTAGCCGGGCCGGCCATACGAGGCGTTTCGCTTCGAAACGAAGGCCTCCTGCTCGCGCTGCAGGGCCCGCGCCGCCGCCGGCCCCTGGGCCTCGCGCATCACCCGCGCATGCGAGCCGTCGATCTCGCGATCGAGATTGGCGAGTTCGGGATCGGCGCAGATCGCCTTCTCGACTGCGCGGCGCGCGCCGGCACAGTTGAAGCTCGGACGCCCGGCTACCGCCATCTGCGCGCCGAGACGCTCGAGCTCGACGGCGAGGTCATGATAGTTGCTGCGCGCGCTGACGTGATCCGGGTTGAGCCGTAGCGCCGCGGCGAAATCGGCCAGGGCCTTCGGGCGGTCGCCCTTCTTCCGATACAGCTCGCCGCGCGCGTTGAAGATGTTGGCCAGCGTCGGATCGAGCTGCAGGGCGACGCCATAGTCGGCGATGGCGCGATCGGCCTCACCCCGGACGATGTAGATCGAGGCGCGCGCGATCAGCGCATTGATGCGATCGCTCTTTTGAACCTTGGCATTGTCGATCAGCGCCCCGCATTCGGTCAGGACCTTGTCGCCGTCACGCGCTTCGGACGCCGCGATGCAAGCGGCGGCGTCGACCAAGGGCTCCTTGCCCGGTTCGGCCGCGCCCACGGCGTGCGCCGCCGTCGCGAACACCATTCCGGAGGTGATGAGCGCGGCCAGCCGCGCATTCCCGCGGCGAACGTTCATGGCCTGCGTTAAAGCGGATATCAGCAAGCGGCTGGTTCTCTCAAGGCGTGGACAAGCCGGACAACGGCGGCAAAGCAGTGCTTTCCGTCAACTATACAGCCGCGGCGCGGCCGCGGAAGTCCTTCCACGCCGACATGCTGCGGCCGCGCGTGCCGAATCGTCCCCGCAGGCAACTGACATGCGCGTGATCATCCGACGCGTCCGGCTCGCGAACTCGTGGATGCAGCGAGGCCTTGGCGATAGCACGGGAATTGAACCTCAGGCGGTCGCGGCAGACACAACCTCCATGACGATCCTGACAGAGCATTCGCGCGCACGCGGCGTCATTGCGTCCCCGGCGCGCTATTTTTATTTCAACATGGCCCTGGCCTGCATGGCCACCGCCTTCCTCGGCTTTGCGCCGACCTACTGGATGCCGCTGGCGCGCGGCTCATTCTCCGGCGCGCCCGTGGTTCATTTCCACGGCTTCCTGTTCTTCACCTGGACGCTGTACTTCACCCTCCAGACGTGGCTTGCCGCGTCAGGCCGGACCGCCTGGCACCGCTCGCTCGGCATCTTCGGCGTCTCGCTCGCCACCGCGATGACGATCTTCGGGTTCCTGGTGGCGGTTGAAGCGATGAAACGCTCCGCCGCGATCGGACAACCCAATGAGGGCATCGCGTTCGCGATCGTGCCGCTCAGCGGCATCGCCTTCTTCGCCGTCATGTTTGCCCTCGCCGTCATGTACGCGCGGCGGCCGGAGACGCACAAGCGGCTGATGCTGCTCGCCGGCATCTCGCTGCTCGACGCCGCCGTGGCGCGCTGGTTTCTTACTTTCCTCGCACCGCCCGGCCCGCTCGGCCCGCCGCCGGTGTTCGTCACCATCCCGCCGGCCTTCGTCGCCTATCTGCTGCTCGTCGTCGCCATCATCTACGACCGCCGCACGTTCGGGCGGGTCCATCCGGTCTATGTCTATGGCGGCCTTGCGCTGATCGCGGTGAAGCTCCTGAACTGGCCGATCAGCATCACGCCGGCGTGGCATGCGATCGGCGGCAGCATCCTGGCGATGGCGCAGTAGCCGCCAACCGATACCTCCTCGTCATTGCGAGGAGCGACAGCGACGAAGCAATCCAGGGGCCACGCAAGGACTCTGGATTGCGTCGCTTCGCTCGCAATGACGGAGGAAGCGTCCCGCGCGTCAACTCCGGCAGGTCAACCCGCCATCGACCACCAGCGTGATGCCGGTGACGTAGCGCGACTCGTCGGACGCGAGGAACAGCGCGGCATTGGCGACGTCGAACGCATCGCCCATGTGCCCCATCGGCACCTGCGCATCGCGCTTCTTCCACATCTCCTCGACATCGCCCTTGGCGTAGCTCGCAGCCAGGCCTGCGGAATGCTCAACCATCGGCGTCTTCATCAGCCCGGGCAGGATCGCGTTAACGCGGACATGCTTGGGCGCGAACTCCACCGCTGTCGTCCGCGTCATCTGGTTCATCGCCGCCTTGCTGGCGCCGTAGCTGACATAGGAGATGCCGACCTGCCGGATCGAGGCGACCGACGAGATGTTGATGATCGAGCCGCCGCCCTGCCCGATCATGACGGGAATGACGTGCTTCATCGCGAGATAGGCGCTCTTGAGGTTGACCGCGAACACGCGGTCCCATTCGGCTTCCTCGACATCGACGACGCTGCCCATCTCGGCGATGCCGACATTGTTGTCGAGCACGTCGATGCGGCTATAGGCAGCCAAGCAGGCCTTGACCATCGCCTCGACCTCGGCCGCCTTCGACACGTCGGCGGTGTAGGCCTCGGCCTGCCCGCCTTCGCCTGAAATGATCGCGGCCGTCTCGGCCGCCGCTTCCCTGTTGCGGTCGACGCAGAACACCTTCGCGCCCTGCCGCGCGAAGGTCACTGCGGTCGCCTTGCCGTTGCCCCAGCCCGGCCCGATCGAGCCGGCGCCCACCACCAGCGCCACCTTGCCCTCGAGACGTCTCATCGCGCTCTCCCGTTGTTTGTTATTCGTTACAGGCGCTCATCGTAATCGTGGCGCCGATATCATGGCCGACAATCTCCGAGATCGTCCGGCATTGTCCGTCGTGACAGATCCGCCATTCGCCGGCGGCGCCGGAATTGGCGAGCACGATGCGCGACAGCGGCTCGCGATCGATCTGCCATTGGTACCAGCCATCGACCAGCCGCGCCTCCGGCGGCGGCTCCATGCCGGCACCGGAGCCCTTCACGCGGGCCTGCACCAGTTGCAGGCCATCCGACGTGACGCGCCAATCCTCCTGCCAGGCGGTCTTCTCGACCGAATGCGTCCAGGCCAAAGTGAAGCCGGCCAGCGCCAGCGCTTTCACCACACCCGACGTCGCGAGACAGAGGCTCAAGCGGACGCCGCCACAGCCGAAGGCGGCCGCTGCCGCCATTGCCAGCCGACGATCACCACCGCCAGCGCGAAACCCAGCACGTCGCTATAGGGGAATTCGCCGAGCAGGCAGACCGACGCGACGAACGCCAGCAGCCGCTCGATCAAGGTCATGCGGGTATAGAGGAAGCCGATCGCGACCATGCCGAACAGGCCGATCGCGACGAGAGCCTTGACGAAGGCATACGCCACCGCCCCGTAGAAGCCGATCTGCGCCTCCATCGGATCGCCCGCCTGCAGCATCAGCGCCGGCGAATAGACGAACAAGAAGGGAATGACATAGCCGGCGAGCGCGATGCGCATTGCCTCCCAGCCGATCTTGTCCGGATTCTCCTTGGCGATCGGCGCGGCCGCCAGCGCCGCCAATGCCACAGGCGGCGAGAGGTCGGCCATGATGCCGTAATAGAACGCGAACATGTGGCTCGCGATCAGGGGCACGCCGAGCTTGGCGAGCGCGGGCGCGGCGAGCGCGGCCGTGATGATGTAGGTCGGGATGGTCGGAATGCCCGTGCCGAGCAGGATCGACAGCAGCATGGTCATGATCAGCGCCGCGAACAGGCTGGTCTTGCCGAGGCCGATCACCCAGCTGCCGAAGATCGAGCCGACGCCGGTCTGCGTCATCATGCCGATGATGACGCCGACGATGGCGCAGGCCATGCCGACGGTGAGCGCCGACTTGGCGCTTTCGGCCAGCGAGTCGCGGCAGGCGTGCAGCGTCGCCATGCCGCCACGGACAAAGCCGGTGATGATGACCAGCGCCACGACCACGGAGGCGACAGGGACGATCTGCAGCCCGTTGCGTGACAGCGCGCCGACCACGAGCGCGAGCCCGATCCAGAACACGTAGCGCAGCACCTGGTTGGAGAAGCCCATCGTGATCGAGGTGCCCAGGATCAGCGCCACGGTCAGCGCCAGGCCCATCGAGCCCGCATAAAGCGGCGTGAAGCCCTCGAACAGCATGTAGACCAGCGCGGCCAGCGGCAGCACGAGGTACCAGCGCGCCACCAGCGCCTTCCAGGCGCTCGGGATCTCCGACGGCTTCATGCCGGTGAGGCCGTGCTTGCCGGCCTCCAGGTGCACCATCCAGAAGGCGGAGGCGAAGTAGAGAATGGCGGGGATGACGGCGGCCTTGACGATCACCGAGTAGTCCACGCCGAGCGTCTCGGCCATGATGAAGGCGACGGCGCCCATCACCGGCGGCATGATCTGCCCGCCCATCGAGGCCGTGGCCTCGACGCCGGCGGCGAAGGCGCGGCGGTAGCCGAACCGGATCATCAGCGGGATCGTGAACTGGCCGACGGTGACCACGTTGGCAACGCCGGAGCCGGAGATCGTGCCCATCATGCCCGAGGCAAACACCGCCACCTTCGCCGGGCCGCCGCGCGTGCGCCCGAACAGGCCGAGCGAGACGTCAGTGAAGAGCTGGATCATGCCGGCATGTTCGAGGAACGAGCCGAACAGGATGAACAGGAAGATGTAGGTCGCGGAGACATAGATCGGCACGCCGTAGAAGCCCTCGGTGCCGAACGACAGATGCGTGATCACCTGGTCGAAATCATAGCCGCGATGGTTGAGAGGCGCCGGCAGATACTGGCCGAAGAACCAGTAGACCAGACAGGCGCCGCACATCAGCGGCAGCGCCAGACCCATCAGGCGGCGCGTGCCTTCGAAGATCAGGACGGCGAGCAAGGTTCCGACGACGAGGTCGGTCCGGGTGGGATCGCCGTCACGGGCAATCAGGTCGGCATAGAAGATCCACTGATACAGGCCGCACAGGAAGCCGATCGCCCCGATGGTCCAGCCGGCGATACGGCCGGCATCCGTCTTGGCGGTGAAATTGCCGATCAGGCCGAAGGTGAGCAGCAGCAGGAAGCCGACATGGACGCCGCGCACCACCTGGCTCGGCAGATAGTTGAAGGCGGCGACGTAGAGCTGGAACAACGCGAAAGCGAGACCGATGCCATAGGCGAGATAGGCCCAGCGGCCGGGGCCAAAACCTTCGGGAAAGCCGTGCTCGAAATTGTCGAACTCGACCTTGACCGGCGTCTCCATGTTCACGGCTTCGATCGTCATGATGCCCCCAGCACGCCCTTGCCAGATGCTGCCGTCCAGCCGCAGCCACCTGAAACGATAAGACTGCGCGGGAGCAGGTCCCGCGCAGTCGGATGCGAACGGCCTTGCGATGCAGGCCGGAGAAACAGCGCCCTTACTTCAGGACGCCTTTTTCCTTGTAGTAGCGGATCGCGCCCGGATGCAGCGGCACCGGGCTGTCCTGCGCCGCGGTTTCCAGCTTGATCTCCTTGCCGGCGGCGTGCGCGTTGACGAGCTCGGGCAGCGACTCGAAGATCAGCTTCGTCATCTGATAGGCGAGGTCGTCGGAGACCGCCGAGCTAGTGACGAGATAATTGATGACGGCCGCGGTCGGCACGTCCTTGTCCTGGCCGGTATAGGTGTTGGCCGGGATGGTCGCTGCCACGAACGGCGATCCGATCTTGTCGACGACCTCCTTCGGCACCGACACCACGGTGATCGGCGACGAGGTCGACAGGTCCTTCAGCGAGGCGACGCCGAGGCCAGCCGATTGCAGGGTCGCGCCGAGCTGGCGGTTCTTCATCAGGTCGACCGATTCGGCGAACGGCAGATACTCGACCTTGCCGAGATCCTTGTAGCTCATGCCGGCGGCGGCGAGGATCGCGCGCGAGTTCAGCTCGGTGCCGGACTTCGGCGCGCCGACCGACAGGCTCTTGCCCTTCAGGTCGGCCAAGGTCTTGATGCCGGACTCGGCGGTCGCGACGATCTGGATGTAGTTCGGGTAGATCGCGCCGAGCGTGCGCAGCTTGTCCAGCTTGGTCTTGAAGCCGGCCTCCTCCTCGCCGTTCCAGGCCGCTTTCAGGGAGTCGCCGAGCGCGAAGGCGAGCTCGCCGCGGCCCTGCTGCAGCAGGATCAGGTTCTCGACCGAGGCCTTGGTGGCCTGCACCTGGGTCTTCACGTTCGGGATCTTGTCGCCGTAGATCTTCCCGATCGCGACGCCGAGCGGATAATACACGCCGGAGGTGCCGCCGGTCAGCACGTTGATGAAGCTCTGCGCCTGCGCCGCGGGCGCGGCCAGCAGGCAGGCCGCGGCCATGATCAAAGCGGTTGCAGTGCCAGAGAATTTCAAGAAGCGCATGGGTCCTCCCGTTGATTTTGCCGGCAAATTGGACGGATGCGGGCGCGGGGTCAACCCATCCGAAAGACGGCCAGGCCGCCACGCGGCTCAGCCAGGAACCGGCAAGTGGCGGTTTCAACCCTGCATTGACGAGCGCCTTGGCTTCATCGACAGATGCGCTCGACCGCGGGCCGGGAGCGCACCACGCGAGCCGGACGGCTCATTGGAAGTTCATGTCGAGGCACTTGGAAATGTCTGAGCCCAGCCCGGACGAGATCGTGATGCAGCCCCGCAGCTTCTGCTGGGTCGTGTCCGCGACCCAGAGCGAATAGCCGCCATTGCCGAAGAAGGAGTTGGTATTGGCCGGCTCGGTCTCGGTCGCATCGAACTCGTACTTCGAGTCGGCCTCGAAGACCCGCGGCTTCTTGGCGCAGCCGCCGTCGACCTGGACGTTGATGACCTCCTTGTTGTCGCGCGTCAGCGACAAGGTCATCTGGCAGCGGAAATACTCCGAGGTCTTCACGTTGAACAGATAGGTATAAGAGCGGCAGACGCGGGTATCGAGCTTACCGGCGGCGCGGCCGCTGCTGCAGGCGATCCGCTGGCCGTTCCAGAGCTTGAATTCGTCGGCGTGCGCGGCGGACATCAAGGTCGTCAGCGAAAACGCCGCACCGATCCCGATTTTCGTGACGAGCTTCATTCGAATCATCCCCAACCCGATTTTCTTGCTTCATGTTTCTAGACCATGGCTGCAGGATAGTCGCGGAATCGATGACGGAAAATCCCGAACCGGTTGCGGCCAAGCGGTAATCCAGCTCGTGCGCGGGACGCCGCGTTGTTCGTGATTTGTTCGAAGAAGCCTGACCTGGAGAGGAATGATGACGACGACGTTGACCCGGGCATTCGTTCTCGCCGGAATGCTGTTGATGCTTTCGGGTGCGGCCCAGGCGGCTCCGCCGGAGCCATGGGAGCTGAGAACCGACATGGCCTACGCCTACGGCAAGGACGGCAAGACGCTGGCCTACAAGATGGGCACCAGGAATGCCGACATGCTGCTGAAGGGCGCCAAGAAGGTGCCGAAGGGAACGCTGTTCTTCGTCGGCCAGAACGGCCAGCTCTACATGCGGACCGCGCCCTATCTCGAAGGCGACGGCAGCTTCTCGTTCGGCGCGGACGAGTAGTTCGCCAACCTGATGCGGCACAAGCGTGCCACATCAAAGGTGTCGTCCCGACTCGGCGCCTTGCCGTCGCGTTGCGACGCCGAGGCTTGCCCGGGACGACGGCAAGGTGTGTGGCGCGAGCGCTTTTCGCCCGCGCCTGCTACGGCACGACGCGCCTCAGAACGCCGCCGCCAGTTCCTTGGCGCCCGTTAGGTTGCTGAGCGAATCCATCCTGGCATCGGTGACCGCGAGCAGCTTCGCCACCGTGTTGTGACGAACCGCAACCGGGTTGCGCTCGTAGCCGCCGCGCTGGAAGAAGTTCGCGGTCGGAACCTGGTCGCGCATCTCCTGCGGCATCGTCACCATGTCGAAGCCGGTGCCGTCGCCGGTGAGGTTCATCATCTCGAGCTCGGCGGCCGACAGCGGCCGCGTGTAGCCCTTGGCGCGCGCGAACAGCACCGAGGTCAGCAGCTTGTGGGTCTGCAGCATCGGCCCGACATCGATGTCGAGCACCATCGCATGCATGGCCCACCCTTGCGGGGTGTTGCCCATCTTCTCATGGGCCGACCACTCGTCCGGCACCGAGCGAGCGATGGCGACCATCTTCTTCAGGACCGAGAGCTTGTGCTCCATCGCGCCCCGCGCGGGACCCGAGGTCTGCGCCACGCGCTCGCCGAGCAGGCGGATGAACAGCGGCCCCTGCTCCGCGAGCAGTTCGACCGTATTGGCCGTCAGCAATTGATTGTAGCCGATCGCAGTCGAGATCGCGCGGTTGCCCTTGAAACCCGATTGCGAGTCGTGGCGGCCATTGCCGCCGGTCTCGAAGGAATAGACGCGCACCGCCTGCTCACGGGTCAGCCCCGACGCCGCTGCGAAACGGGCATAGGCACGCTTGAAGTCGATGTCATTGGTTGGCCGCTGCGGCGACCATTGGAAATGCTCCTGCGCCGCCTTCAGGAGATCGGCGACGACCGGAATGTACTTCCGCTCGCGCGGCTCGCCCTCGGGCTCCGGCTCGGGGTTCACCGGCCGCTTCGGTCCGGTATAGACCGGCGGCTGCTCCAGCACATAGTCGTCGAGCCCGATCGGCTGGCGGTCGCGACGCTTGGCGTTGCGAATGCGGCGCTTGTCCGAAATCGCCTTCCAATAGGCGCCCGCCTCCTGGTCGAACTCCGCGCGCGCCTGCTGGTATTCGGCGAGCTTGCGCTGGTACTCGGCAATTGCGGCCGGCGAGGCCATCTGGGCCAGCGCATCGCGCGGGGCGGGTTCCCGGGCGAGCAGCGGCGACGCGCCCGCGACAGCGCAGGCGAGAATCAGGGCAAGCTTGCGAATCGGCTGATACAGCATGCCGCCCTTGTAGCCGAAACGGCGGTTACTTCCAGGCAAACACCGGCTGTTCCAGGTCGTGCACGCGGGTGTCACGGCCGGCCAGCACCTCGCGGAACTGATAGATCAAAGCGGCGGTGGGCGCGTGGATCAGGCCCTCGCGGGCGTGAAAGCGGATCACGCGCCGCGTGCTTTCGGGTATCGCGGTGAAATCGAACGCGTCATCTGCGGTGACCGCATCGAGCCCGATTCGATGCACCGAGGCGACCTCGTCGGGATTTGGCCGCAGCGTGCGGCCATTGGTCGCCCAGACGATGACGGGGGTAATCAGATAGCCCGACCGGGTCGGGTAGTCGTCGAGCAGGCCGAGCACGGCGTCCGGCATCAATGTCAGCCCGAGTTCTTCGTCCAGCTCGCGCAGAGCGCCCTCGATTGGCGTCTCGCCGGCATCGCAGCGCCCGCCCGGCAGGGCCCATTGGCCGCCATGGCTGCGCAGTCCGGATGCCCGCAGGGTGAGCAGCAGCGTGGTGGTGCCGGTGACGTCATGCGGGGCCAGTGCGATGGCGACGGCCGCGCGCTTGAGCGGCGGCGTTTCCGGCATCGTGTCCAGGCGCACGAAGCCCGCGCAGCAGGTCTCGATTTTCCGTCGTGTGGCATCGTCGAACGGCATGGCCATGCAAGCTTGACTACACCAGGCCGGCGACGGATGAAACGACCGAGAGAACCGCAATTGGACGCGACGAGGAAGGTCTTCAGCGATGACGAAATCAGCCGCGGCGAAAATGAAGTCCGACGGCTGGGAGATCGTCGACACCTCCGGCTTCCTGCATCTGATCGGCCCTCTGTGGCAGCGGGTCGTCGAGGGCGTGCACGAATACGCCATCGTCACGGAAGACAAGCACCACAATCGGCGCGGGCTCGTCCAGGGCGGCGTGATCATGACCCTCGCCGACCGGAGCTGCGGCATGACGGCTCGGTATGCCGCCGGCAAGGAGCATATGGCGACGATCCAGTTCGACACGCATTTCGTCGAGTCCGGCAAGATCGGCGAGACCCTGGTATCGCGGCCGCATGTGGTGCGGATCACCCGCAGCCTGGTGTTCATCACCACCGAGGTCACGGCCGCCGAGCGCGTGATTGCAATGGCCTCGGGCGTGTTCAAGATCCTGAAGAGCGAGTGAGAGCCCCACTCTCTCAGCCGTCATTGCGAGCGCAGCGACGTGTCCGCCGAAGCCCGCAGGGCGAAGGCGGAAGCAATCCAGAGGGCTACGCGCGCCACCCTGGATTGCTTCGCTGCGCTCGCAATGACGCGCGGAGCGAGCTATCTTCGATCAAATCCATCTGCGCGTATGGCAGGAATGAGGCCTCAATGAACTATCGCCAGCTCGGCCGTTCCGGCCTGAAAGTGTCGCCGATCTGCCTGGGCACGATGATGTTCGGCGGCCCGACCGACGAAGCGGCCTCAGGGCGCATCATCGCCAAGGCGCGTGACGCCGGCGTCAATTTCATCGACACCGCCGATGCCTACAACAAGGGCGCCTCGGAGGAGGTCGTCGGCCGCGCTATCGCGCGGGAGCGCGATCGCTGGATCGTCGCCACCAAGCTCGCCAATCCGATGGGCGATGATCCGAACCGCGCCGGCCTGTCGCGGCGCTGGGTGCTGCAGGCGGCCGACGAAAGCCTGAAGCGGCTCGGCACCGGCCATATCGACATCTACTACCTGCACAAGGAGGATCACGCGACGCCGCTGGCGGAGACGGTGCGCGCGATCGGCGATCTCCTGCGCGCCGGCAAGATCCGCTATTTCGGCGTCTCGAACTACCGTGCCTGGCGCGTCGCCGAGACCTGCAATCTCTGCGACGCGATGGGCATCGACCGTCCCGTCGTCAGCCAGCCCTACTACAACGCGATGAACCGCATGCCGGAGGTCGAGCATCTGCCGGCCTGTGGCTATTACGGCCTGGGCGTCGTGCCCTACAGCCCCCTGGCACGCGGCGTGCTCACCGCCAAGTACAGTCCCGATGCGCCGCCCGACAAGGAGACGCGCGCCGGCCGCAACGATGCCAGGATGATGCAGACCGAATGGCGGCCGGAGTCGTTGCGGCTGGCGCAGGCGATCAAGCGCCACGCCGAGACCAAGGGCTTTACGCCCGGCCAGTTCGCGGTCGCCTGGGTGCTGAACTCAGGCTTCATCAGTTCGGTGATCGCAGGTCCCCGCACCGAGGCGCAGTGGGACGACTACATTCGGGCACTCGACTATCCATTCGCCGCCGACGACGAGGCGCTGATCGACCGTCTTGTGGTGACCGGCCACGCGTCGACCCCCGGCTACAACGATCCGGCCTATCCGATCGAAGGCCGCAAATCGCGGGTGGGCTGACATGGAGGAGGATCGCTACGGCCTGCCGCTCTCGACCGCCTCCACGGATGCGGCCGCCGCCTATCGCGAGGGCATGGATCTGCTGCTCGCCTTCTGGCCCGGCGCCACCGACGCGTTCGAGCGCGCCATCATGCTCGATCCGGATTTCGCGCTGGCGCATGCCGCCCGCGCGCGCATCCATGCGATCTACATGCAGCGCGAAGCGGCGTTGCAGACGATCAAGCGGGCGCGCGACCTCGTCGCCAAGCGCGGCACCGAGCGCGAGCAGAGCCACGTCGCGACGATGACATTGGCCATCGAAGGCCGCGGCGCGGACGCACTGACATCGACGCTGGCGCATCTGGAGAAATGGCCGCGCGATGCCATGATCATGGCGCTGCCGCTCGGCGCCTTCGGCCTGCTCGCCTTCTCCGGGCGGCGGGACCACGACGCGGCCCGGCGCGACCTCTGCGACCGCTTTGCCGCCGCCTATGGCGAGGACTGGTGGTTCCTGTCCAACCACGGCTGGGCGCTGACCGAGGCCGGCAAGGTGACGCAGGGCCGCGCCATCACCGAGCGCAGCTTCACACTGCGCCGGAACAACGCCTATGCCGTGCACGCGCTGCTGCATGCGATGTTCGAGGCCGGCGCCTATGATGAGGCAGATAGGCTCGTCGACGGCTGGATCGGCGGCTATGACCGCACCGGCATGCTGCACGGTCACATCTGCTGGCATCAGGCGCTGGGCGCGCTCGACCGCGGCGATGCCGCCAAGGCACTGGCCGTCTATACCGACGTGCTGGTGCCGACGATGGACACGGCGCCGCCGCTCAACACGCTGTCGGACTGCGCCTCGCTGCTGTGGCGGCTGAGGGCGGAGAACGACCTCGTACCGGATGGCGCGTGGACCGAGGTCGCGGCCTATGCCAGCCCGCGTTTCACCGGCTCGACACTCGCCTTCGTCGAGATGCATCTGATGATGATCGGCGCGGCCACCCATGACACCGCGGCTCTCAAGGGGCGTCTCGCCGCAATCGAGCGGCGACAGCTCGAGGCCAAGCTCCCGGCGGGGCCGATCGTGCCCAACATGCTGCGCGCCCTGCGGGCCTTCGCCGAGGAGAATTGGCGCGCCTGCGCGCGCGAGCTCACACCTGTCATCGGCGACCTCGCCCGCATCGGCGGCAGCCACGCGCAGCGCGAGGTGATCGAGGATACCTACATCCTGGCCCTGATCCGCAGCGGCGACCTCGCGAAGGCACGCGAGCTCCTCGACGCCCGCCTGCACCGCCGCCCCTCCGCGCGCGACACGCGCTGGCGGGCGCTGGCTGCGGAGTAGTTCGGTTCACTCGCCGTCATTCCGGGGCAATCGTCAATGCGACGGCGCGGAGCGACGGCACGTTGGCGATTGAACCCGGAATCCCGAGATTGTTGGAAACAGGCGCAAGACAAGCTCGAGATTCCGGGTTCAAGGCCTGCGGCCTTGCCCCGGAATGACAGTAATTGTGACCCTGCCCGCTACGCTAACCCTCCGTCTCCAACCCGGTCGGCATCGGCACGTTCTCCGGCTGCAGCTTGAGTCCCGCGGCCAGCGCGACCGTCTCCAGCAGCGCGGCAAAATCCTTCTCCAAATAGGCGGCGGGATCGGATTGCAGCGAGGCCGCGCCGACATGGGCCTGCAGCGCCTCGCGCGTCGCCGCGGTCACCGGCATCGCCACGTCGAGCTGACGCGCCGCCGACAGACCGAGATCGAGATCCTTGCGCAGCAAGGTCGGCGTGAAGGTCGTGGTCCAGTCGAGATTGACCAGCGCGTTGCTCTTGTACTTGGTGAAGGTCGAGCCCATCACACTGGCATTCATGAAGTCGAGGAAGGCGTGGCGCGGCACGCCGGCCTTCTGCGCCAGGATGGTGATTTCGGCGAGGTTCTGGATCACGACGCCGAGGAAGACGTTGTGCGCGATCTTGCAGATCCGCGCGAGTTCGCCCTCGCCGACATAGGACACGCCGGAGACGGCGATCTTCGCAAGATACGGCTCGATCGTGTCGAATGCGGCCTTGGGGCCCGACACGACTGACGACAGCTTGCCGGCCTTGACACATTTGCCATTGCCGGACACCGGCGCGCGCACGAATGCGCAACCGAGCTGCTTCAGCCTGGCATCGATCGCCTCGGATTGCTCGACACCGATCGAGGAGCAGTCGACCAGGATCTTCGGACGTGGACCCGCGCCCGACGCGACGACGCCATTGTCGCCGAAATAGACCTGCTCCAGATCCTTGCCCGTCGACACCATCGAGAAAACGATGTCGCATGACGCGAGGTCGCTCGGATGGTCGACGATCACGCCGCCCTTCGCCGCGAGCGGCTCGGCCTTGGCGCGGGTGCGATTGAAGATTGCGACCTTGTGGCCGGCCTTCAGCAGGCGCTCGGCCATCGGATAGCCCATGCGCCCCATGCCGATCCAGCCGAGCGAATGCGTCGCTGCCATCTGCGTAACTCCCTCTCAAAGTCGCTCAGTAGCGGTTGGCAATCGGCAGCTCTTCCGCGGGGAACAGCGTGATCACCTGGCAGCCCTTGTCGGTGACCACGACCTCTTCCTCGATGCGCGCGGCGGAGAAGCCGTCACTGGCCGGGCAGTAGGTCTCCAGCGCGAACACCATGCCGGTCTTGATCTCCATCGGATTGTCCAGCGAGACCAGCCGCGAGATGATCGGGCGCTCGTGCAGGGCGAGGCCGAGGCCATGGCCGAACTGCAGGCCGAACGCGGCCATCTCCGAGGGAAAGCCGAACTCTTCGGCCGCCGGCCACACCTTGGCGACGGTGTCGGTCGAGACGCCCGGCTTGATCAGCGCGATCGCGTTGTCGAGCCATTCGCGGCAGCGCTTGTAGGCGTCGTGCTGCGCAGGCGTCGCGCGGCCGACATTGAAGGTGCGGTAGTAGCAGGTGCGGTAGCCCTGGTAGGACTGCAGGATGTCGAAGAACGCCTGGTCGCCCGGGCGCAGGATGCGGTCGGTGAAATTGTGCGGATGCGGATTGCAGCGCTCGCCGGAGATGGCGTTGATCGCCTCGACGTCGTCGGAGCCCATCTCGTAGAGCATCTTGTTGGCGAGCGCGACGATGTCGTTCTCGCGCACGCCCGGCTTCAGGTTCTCGTAGATCGAATGATAGACGCCGTCGACCATCGCCGCGGCCTGGTTGAGCAGCATGATCTCGTCGATGTTCTTGATCTCGCGCGCGTCCAGCATCACCTGCTGGCCGTCGACCACCTTCATGCCGGCCTTCTGCAGCTCGAAGAACATCGCGGTCTCGGCGAGGTCGACGCCGACCGGCATGTCGGCGACGCCGGCGGCGCGCAAGAGGCTCATCACCTCCTCGGCATGCGCCTTCATCAGCCCGACGGCTGGCGGCACGGTGCCGCGCATGCCGAGCATGCCGGCGCGGCAGTTCTCCGGCGCCAACCAATCGCAGAAGATACGGTGGTGCACGGCGGCCGATCCGAAATCCCACACGATCGGCTCGCCGTCGCCGGCCAAGAGCGCAAAGCGGCAGAGCTTGTCGCGCTCCCATTCGCCGATCTTGGTGCCGGAGACGTAGCGGATGTTGTTGACGTCGAACAGCAGCAGCGCACCGCAGCCCGAGTTCTTGAGGGCCTGTCGCGCCCGTGCCAGCCGGTACCGCCTGAGACGATCGAAATCGACGCGGCGCTCGAAATCGACCGAGACATGGCCGTGCGAGGGGATCGCCCGGCTCCAGCGCCAATGCGGATCGAGATGCTCGGGGCTGACCAGATGGGGTTTCAGCGCGCTCGCTGTCATGTGGACGTTTCCCGTTCGGTTATTGCAATCGATTGCATTAGCCGATTTATTGCATGCACGTTAAGGGTGTCAAGGTAAGACAGGATGGAAATGTTGCTGCGCCGCAGAACCAGGGGCTGGACATGACTCGGATGGTGCGACCTGCGTCGGGCTCGCGTGAGGTAGCCTCCTCGCGCCCGACGATCAAGGACGTTGCGGCGCGCTGCGGCGTACATCCGTCGACCGTGTCGCGTGCGCTGAGCCCGGCGATGAAGCACCTGGTCGCGACCGACGTCGCCGAACGGATTCGGGCCGCCGCCAACGCGCTCGGCTATCGCCTCAACATGGCGGCCAAGGGCCTGCGCACCGGCCGCAGCGGGCTGATCGGCGTGCTCGCGCCTGATATCGCCGACCCTGGCTTCCCGCCGGTGCTCTCCGGCATTGCCGATCACCTCAATGCGGAGGGCTACGCGACCATCGTCGTCGACGTCGGCAGCACGGGTTCGGAGCAGGATCTGGTCGACCGCCTGATTGCCAGGGGGGTCGATGGGCTGGTGCTGGCCACGGTGACCCTGCGCGACGATGTCGTGCAGCATTGCCTCGACGCAGCCTTGCCGGTCGTGCTCGTCAACCGCGTCGATGCCGCCGGCCTGCTGCCCTCTGCTGCCAGCGATGACGCCGCCGGCATGCGGCTGGCCGTCGAGCATCTCGTCGGGCTCGGGCACCGGCGCATCGGCCATGTCGCCGGCCCGCAGCACATCTCGACCGGCGTGCGCCGGCGCGCAGGTTTCGAGGCGAGCGCGAGAGATGCTGGCCTGTCCGCGCGCCACACGCCGATCGAGATCGCCGATACCTACACACGCGACGCCGGTCGCGAGTCCGCACTGCGCCTCCTCGCGCGCCGGACGCGGCCGACCGCGATCGTCGCCGCTAACGATCTGCTCGCGCTCGGCGTCTATGACGCGCTCGCCGCGTGCGGCCTCGCCTGCCCGAGCGATGTGTCGGTGGTCGGCCACAACGACATGCCGTTCGTCGACCTCGTGTCGCCGCCGCTCACCACCGTGCGGATCGCGCAGCGGGACATGGGCGAAGCGGCGGCACGTCTGCTGCTGGCGCGCATCGCGGGTCGCGGCGTCGTGGACGAGCACGTCGTCTTGCCGCCGCAGCTCATCATCCGCGGATCGACGGCGCGGCCGCGCTGATCAGTGCGATGATGCGCGCGTGATCACCTGCCCGGCCCGCGCATTCTGGTGCGCGCCCTGCCACCAGGTCAGCGCGCCATTGACGATCACAGCCTCGATGCCGGCGGCGGGCACGCAAGGGTCGTCATAGGTCGCGCTGTCGCGCACGCTGGCCGCGTCGAAGATGGTGATGTCGGCGTGATGGCCGACCGCGAGCGTGCCGCGGCCCTTGATGCCGAAATTCTGCGCGGTGAGGCCGCTCATCTTCCAGACCGCGGTCTCCAGCGAGAACAGTTCGAGCTCCCGGCAATAATAGCCGAGCACGCGCGGGAATGTGCCCCAGAGCCTTGGATGCGGCCGCTCGCCGAACGGCAGGCCGTCGGAGCCGATCATGGTCGGCTCGAAAGCGAGGATCGTGCGCACGTCGGCCTCGTCCATCGAGAAGTAGATGGCGGACGCCGGCTGAAGCCGCTTCGCGGCTTCGAGCCGGTCGACGCCCCAGCTTGCGGCGATGTCGGCGAGGTCCCGCCCCGCCATCTCCGGATGCGGCTTCGAGGCGGCCACGACGACCTTGACCTGCAGCTTGGCCGGATCGGTGTGCAGCATGGTCGAGGAAGCGTTGTAGGGATAGCAGTCGAGCGCGACGCATTGGCAGCTCATCGCCTTGGTCAACAGCGGCAGCGTCTCCTTCGTCCGGCCGAAATTCGCCGGGCCCACCACCTTGTGGTGCGAGATCACGACCTGGACGTCGAGCGCCTTGCCGATGGCAAAGCTCTCCTCCAGCGATTTGACGACATCGTCCGCCTCGTTGCGCATATGCGTCGCATAGACGCCGCCGCTGCCGGTGAGCGGGCGGCAGACCTCGATGATCTCGTCGGTCGGCGCCGCCTCGGCCGGCGGATAGAACGTGCCGGTGGACACGCCGATCGCGCCGGCGTCCAGCGCCTCCTGCACATAGGCGCGCATCTCGGCGATTTCGCTCTCGGTCGCCGCGCGGCCGAGATCGCTCACGACGGACGCACGCAGCGAGGTGTGGCCGGTCATCGGCGCGACATTCACGGCGGACGGAGCCGCGCGCAGGGCGGCCACGTAGTCCGCGAATGAGGCGTACTCGGCGACCCGGCCGTCACCGGGGGACAGCAGCCCAAGCGGCATCGGCCGCGGCGAGCCCGGCTTCAGCGGCGCGATGCTGACGCCGCAATTGCCGGTCACGACCGAGGTGACGCCCTGCGAGACCTTGCAGGTCATGCCGGGATCGACCAGCACCGCGCTATCGTCATGGGTATGCGCATCGATGAAGCCGGGCGCGACGATGCGGCCGGTGGCGTCGATGATCCGGTCTGCCCTGCGCTGATCGAGTTCGCCGATGGCGACGATCCGGCCATCCTTGATGCCGACATCCGCCTCGAACCGCGGCGCGCGCGTCCCGTCGATCACGGTGCCGCGACGGATGATGAGATCGAAGGAGGACGAAGGCGTGGTGTCGGTCATAAGGTCTCGCACAGCGTGGTATGAAAACTGGCGTGACTATCAGCTCGCCATCGCGATGCGTCCAGTGCGATCGGCATGAGCAGAACGCTGGGTGGCCCTGCCAATATGGTCGAGCGCTCTGTTGCCGATCAACTGTGTCGAGCACTTGCCGGGCGGCGATGACGGTCTGCTCCCTCTCCCCGTCCTTCACGGGGGCGCGATGAGCTCCGCTCGCGCTGAGAGGGTTGGGGTGAGGGGCAGCCACGCCCACCGACATCGCGGAGGGCCCCCCCTCACCCGGATTGCATCTTCGATGTAATCCGACCTCTCCCCGCGCGCGGGGAGAGGTAAGGGACCGAGCAAGCCGAACGATCTGGGAACTACCCCGCCGGCCGCCGCTGCGCGACGATCTGCCGGTACAGCTCGGCATATCGCCCGGCCCGATGGCGCCACGACACGTCGGTTAGCATCGCGTTGAGCTGCATGCGCGTCCAGTTCGAGGCGTTGCTGCGGGCGGCGTAGAAGGCGGCGGCGGCGCGGCGCAGGGTCTGGTCGAGCGCTTCGGCGGTGACGGCAGCGCATTTGAAGCCGGTCGCGGCGACACCCGCCTCGGTCTCGTCGATGACGGTGTCGGCGAGTCCGCCCACAGCCGTCACGATCGGCAGCGCGCCGTAGCGCAGCGCGCAGAGCTGCGTCAGCCCGCACGGCTCGAACCGCGACGGCACCACCAGCGCATCGCAGCCCGCCTGGATCAGATGCGCGAGCTGCTCGTCATAGCCAATGAGAACGCCGATTTGGCCAGGATGGCGCGCGGCGGCGGCGCGGAAGGCATCGCGCAAGTCCGCCTCGCCGTCACCGAGCAGCGCCAGTTGAATGCCGGCGCTGGTCAAGGTCGGCAGACATGACAGCAGCAGGTCGAGCCCCTTCTGCGAGGTCAGCCGGCTGACGACGCCGAGCAGGAACGTCTCCGGCGACACCTGCAGGCCCATGCGCGTCTGCAGCGCGGCCTTGTTCGGTGCGCGCGCCTCGAGCTTTTCGATTCCGAAATGCGACGGGATCGCGGGGTCGCTGCCGGGATCCCACACATGGGTGTCGATGCCGTTGAGAATGCCGACGAGGTCCGACGAGCGCTGGCGCAACAGGCCGCCGAGGCCCATGCCGTGCTCGTCGCTCTGGATCTCCCGAGCATAGGTCGGCGACACCGTGGTGATCTTGTCGGCGAATTGCAGCCCCGCCTTGAGGAAGCTGATGTCGCCGTAATATTCGAGGCCGTAGATCGAGAACGACTCCGGCGGCAATCCAAGCGGCGGCAGGAAGTGGCGGGGAAAACGGCCCTGGAAGGCCAGATTGTGCACGGTGATGACCGTGCCGGGGTGCGGCCGATGGCTGTACAAGAGATAGGCCGGGATGAGCCCGGCCTGCCAGTCGTGGCCATGGACGACATCGGGCACGAAGCTCGGGACAGCGCCGAGCCCGATATAGGAGGCCGCGCGCGCCAGGGCCGCGAAGCGGAACGGGTTGTCCGGCCAGTCCTTGCCATCGGGCCCGAGATACGGGTTGCCCTCGCGGTCATAGAGATGCGGCGCATCGAGCACGAACAGGTCGAGCGCGCCATGGCTGCCGCCGAGCAGCCGCGCATTGCCGCCGAAGAAATTCGGCAGCGAGCTGATCTCCTTGGCCTGCTCGAGGGCCTTCATCACCGCGGGATAGCCGGGGATGAGCGTGCGGACCTCGACGTCCTCGGCCATCAGCGCCCAGGGCAGCGCGCCGACGACGTCGGCGAGGCCGCCGGTCTTGACGATGGGATAGACTTCGGAGGCAACCGACAGAACGCGCAGTGGCGTCATGAATTGAGCCCGTCGATCATCGGCTGAGTGATCAAGGTAACGCCGTTCTCGGTGGTCCTGAAGCGCTTGGCGTCGAACTCCGGATCCTCGCCGACGACGAGCCCTTCCGGAATCTGCACGCCGCGGTCGACGACCACGTTGGTCAGCCGCGCGTGGCGCGCGACGTTCACGTAAGGCAGCAGCACAGCGTTGTGCACCTTGGAATAGGAATGCAGATGGGCGCCGGTGAACAACAGCGACCGTTGCACGGAGGCGCCGGAAACGATGCATCCGCCGGACACCAGCGAGCAGACCGCCTCGCCGCGGCGGCCGTCATCCGCATGCACGAACTTCGCCGGCGGCGTGATCTCCGAATAGGTCCAGATCGGCCAGGCCCGATCGTAGAGATCCAGCTCCGGCGTCACATCGGTCAGGTCCAGGTTGGCCGCCCAATAGGCGTCGACCGTGCCGACATCGCGCCAGTAGCTGCGCTTGTCGTCGCCGGCCCGGACGCAGGAGCGGGCGAACTGATGCGCCACGGCGCGGCCGTTCTTGACGATGTAGGGGATGATGTCGCGGCCGAAATCATGGTTCGAGTTCGGATCGGCGGCGTCGCGCTTCAGCTCGTCATAGAGGAATTTGGCGTCGAAGACATAGATGCCCATGCTGGCGAGCGACTTGTCGGGCTTGCCGGGAATCGGCGGCGGATCGGCCGGCTTCTCGATGAAGTCCCGGATCGTCTCGTCCTCGTTGATGTGGAGGATGCCGAAGCCCGAGGATTCCGCGCGCGGCGTCTCCAGGCAGCCGACGGTGACGTCGGCGCGCTGGTCGACATGCTGCTGCAGCATCAGCTCGTAGTCCATCTTGTAGATGTGGTCGCCGGCAAGCACGACGATATATTTCGAATTGTAGCTCTCGAGAATGTCGATGTTCTGGTACACGGCATCGGCCGTCCCGACGTACCACATCGTTTCCGAGACGCGCTGGCTGGCGGGCAGGATGTCGAAGCTTTCGTTACGCTCGGGACGGAAGAAGTTCCAGCCGTTCTGCAGATGGCGGATCAGGCTGTGCGCCTTGTACTGCGTGGCCACCGCGATGCGGCGGATGCCGGAGTTCACCGCGTTCGACAACGCGAAATCGATGATGCGCGACTTGCCGCCGAAATAGACCGCGGGCTTGGCGCGGCGGTCGGTCAGCTCCAAGAGGCGGCTGCCGCGCCCGCCGGCCAGAACGAAGGCCAGCGCATGACGGGACAGCGGCTCGGTCCTTGCGGCTTGTGCCATTGTTCTCCTCCCTGCAACTCGTTGTCGCGTCATCATTTCGGCCGCGGCCCGACGATTCGGCACGACGACCGGTCCTCTCATATGACGGGGGAACAGCCAACCAGTTCCCAATCGCGAGTGCAATGGGGTGCTTCAGCCCAGCTCTTCAGCCGAGGTCATTCCATGCCGCGGCCATCTCGGCCCAGCGCGGCGGGTCGGCGCCTTCGCGCGTGCAGGTGACGGCGGCGCATGCGGCGGCAAAGGCGAGCACCTTGCGCAGTTCGGCCGTGCTCACGGCCTTGAGCGCGTCCCGGCCGATCCGGCCGAGCTTGCGCAACGCGAACAGCATCGCCGCCTGGAACGTGTCACCGGCGCCGATCGTATCGACCACGTCGACCTTGGGCACCGCGACCTCGACTCTGCCTGCCTGCGCATGCCAGGCAAACGCACCCTCCGGCCCGCGGGTGATGACGACCAGGCTGGTGCCGCGCGCCAGCAGCGCCTCGGCCTGCGTCGCGTAATCGTCGTGGCCGTGCAGGAAGTCGAAATCGACATCCGACATCTTGACCAGGTCGGCACGAGCGGCGAACTCATCCATGTCAGTGACATAGGCCGCCTTGTCGGTCACGAGGTTCGGCCGGCAGTTCGGATCGAAGGAGATCGTGACCGCGCCGTGCGTCGCATCGATCATCGCGCGGGTCTGCTGCGCACCCTGGTCGTGGATCAGCGTGGTCGAGCCGACATGGAGGGCGTCGATGGTGGCGAAGGGAATGCTGTCCGGCCGGTAGGTCCATTTCCGCGCGGCGGTCTCGGCATCGTAGAAGGCGTATTGCGCCTCGTTGCCGACATGGCGCACGAAGGCGAGCGTGGTCTGGTCGGGGCTGCGCGTGGCATAGCGGAGATCGACATCCGAGCCCTGGGCATGGGCCGCGATCATGGTGCCGAACAGGTCGGTCGAGATGCCGCCGACGAAGCCGGTCGGCGCACCCAGCCGCGCCAGCCCGACGGCGACGTTGAGGCAGGAGCCGCCGACCACCGGCCTCAGCACGTCGCGCCCATCGGCCGATTTGGCCGGGACGAAATCGATCAGCGCATCACCGCAGCTCAGGATCATGGTCAACTCTCTCCACCGGCCCCATGCATCACGGAACGGCTGTCGCGATCAAGCGTCCGCAGCAGGCCGTGGATGCGGCGCTTGCGGCGGTGGAAGTCGGCAACGTCCGCGGCGGTCGGCTCGCTCAGACGGCCGAGCGTCGACATCGAGGCCATGGTGTCGCCGATCGAGCGGAAGGCGCCGCTGGCGACGGCGCCGAGCATCGCCGCGCCGAGCAGCACCGGCTCCTGCGTGCCCGGAAGCGCCACCGTCAGCCCGATCGTATCGGCCATGATCTGGCGCACCAGCGGGCTGCGCGAAGCGCCGCCGGCCATCACCAAGGTCCGGCTGGTGACGCCATTGGCGGCAAAGGCGTCGATAACATCGGCCAGCCCATAGGCAAGGCCGCAGAGGCCCGCGACGAACAGCCGCTCCATCGCGCCGATATCGGCGTCGAGATCGAGGCCGGCGATCACGGCACGCGAATCCGGGTCCGCATAGGGCGAGCGGTTGCCGAGAAATTCGGGCAAGATGTGGATGTCGCGGGCGAGCAGCGCCGCCGCACCGACGCTCGACGCGCGCGCCATGATCCGCTTCTCCAGGAAGCTGATCACATCGAGCCCCTCGGCGCGGGCGGCCGCCGCGGCCTCCGGCGCCGCGGGATGCGAGCGCAGCAGATGATCGATCGCGGCGCCCGCCGCGGACTGCCCGCCCTCGTTGAGCCAGAAGCCGGGCACCATGCCCTGGTAATACGGCCCCCACACGCCGGGCACGAAGGACGGCGCGCGCGTCGTCGCCATGATGCAGGCCGAGGTCCCCATGATGTAGGCGAGACGGTCGCAGACGTCGACCTCGCCGCCATCAGCCGCGCGCCCGCCGATCGCGCCGATGCCGCCGGCATGGGCGTCGATCAGCGCCGCCCCGACCGGCGTTCCTTCGACGAGGCCCAGCTCCGCCGCGGCTGCGCGCGACAATCCCTGACCCAGCGGCGTGCCCGGCGCGACGATCTCGATGCCGATCCGCGCATAATCCTCGGTGACGAACTCCTCGAGCCCGATGCGGCGGAAGTAGCTCGCGCTCCAGCGCGTCTCATGCGCCAGATAATTCCACTTGCAGGTGACCGTGCACATCGAGCGCGCGAGCGAGCCGGTGGCGCGCCAGGTGAGGAAATCGGCGAGGTCGAAGAAGTGCCCGGCGGCGTCGAAGCTCGCACGCAGATGCCGCTTCAGCCACAGCAGCTTCGGCATCTCCATCTCCGGCGAGATCGAGCCGCCGACATAGCGCAGCACCTCATCCCCGGTCGCGTTGATGTCGCGCGCCTCGGCCAGCGCGCGGTGATCCATCCAGACGATGACGTTGCGAGCGGCATTGCCGGAGCTGCTCACGGTGACCGGCGTGCCCGAGGCGTCGAGCGCCACCAGCGAGCAGGTCGCGTCGAAGCCGATGCCCTTGATCAGCTCCGGCGCGATGGCCGCTTCCGCCAGCGCGGCTTTGACCGAGGCGCAGCAGGCGCGCCAGACGTCGTCGGAGGATTGCTCGACGACATCGCCGGCCTCGTGCCAGGTCTGGATCGGATGCCGCGCTGCGGCAAGCAGCCGCCCGGTCTCGTCGAAAATCCCGGCGCGCGTGCTGGTTGTGCCGACATCGACACCGACAAAGGCCCTGACCATGGTCTGCTCCCGTCAATTTTGACGCGAGCTTACCAGCAAGTGTAGCCGCCATCGACAACGACGACGCTGCCGGTCATCAAACTTGCCGCCTCCGAGGCCAGGAACAGCACGACCGAGGCGATCTCCTCGACCTGGCCCATGCGGGCCATCGGGGTTCCGCCGATCCAGGCGTCGTACATGCGCGGATTGCTCTTCACGAAGGCATTCAGCGGCGTCTCGATATAGGTCGGCGCTACAGCATTGACGCGGATGCCGCGCGCGCCCCATTCGGCGGCCAGCGACTTGGTCAGATGGTGCACCGCGGCCTTGGAAGCGTTGTAGAAGCATTGCTCCTGCGGCTTGTTGACGATGAAGCCGGACATCGAGCCGATATTGACGATGGTGCCGCTCTTCGCCGCCAGCATGTGCTTGCCGAAGGCGCGGCAGCACCAGAAGGTGCCGTTGAGATTGACGTCGAGCACGTTGAGCCAGTGCTCGTCGGTGACTGTCTCCGCCGGCGTCTCGCTGCGGGCGATGCCGGCATTGTTGACGAGGATGTCGACCTTGCCATGGCGCGCCACGAGATCATCGGCCACCGCGCTCACTTGCGCCGAATTGGTGACATCCATCAGCGCGGTTTCGGTAGTAAAGCCCTTGGCCTTCATCGCGGCCTGCGCGTCCGCCGCGGCCTTGGCATCGCGATCGGCGATGACCACATGCGCGCCCGCCTCCGCCAGCGCCTCGACACAGGCAAGGCCGATGCCCTGCGCGCCGCCGGTGATCAGCGCGGTCTTGCCGTTCAGCTTGAATTTTTCCAGATACATCGTCGTCGTCCGTGGTTGCGTTGACGCCCGGAGGGGACGTCACCTTGTCATGCGAAAATGGAGTTGCCGCTCTCGTCGAAGCGATAGATGCGGTTCGGCTCTGGCTTGAGGGTCACGGCATCGCCGGCGCTGAGCCGCTTCTCGCCGACGCAGCGCACCGTCAGCGTGCCCAGCGCGCCGGCGTCGACATAGAGAAACGTGTCGCTGCCGAGATGCTCGGCGATAACAACCTTGCCGCGCCAGCCCTCGCCGCCGTTATCGACGATGCCGATATGCTCCGGCCGCACACCGATCGTGGTGGCGCCGCGCTGGGAAGCTTCCTCGCCGACAATGAAGTTCATCTTCGGCGAGCCGATGAAGCCGGCGACGAACAGGTTGGCGGGACGCTGGTACAATTCGATCGGCGAGCCATATTGCTCGATGCGGCCGGCGTTGAGCACCACGATCTTGTCGGCCATGGTCATGGCCTCGACCTGATCGTGGGTCACGTAGATCGCCGTCGTGCCGAGCTGCTTCTGCAGCCGTGTCACCTCCAGCCGCATCTGCACGCGCAGCGCGGCATCGAGATTGGACAACGGCTCGTCGAACAGGAACGCCTTGGGCTCGCGCACGATGGCCCGGCCGATCGCGACGCGCTGGCGCTGGCCGCCGGAGAGCTCGCGCGGCTTGCGGTCGAGATAGGGCGTGAGGTTCAAAGTTGCCGCGGCCGCCTCGACCTTCTGGTTGATCTCGGCCTTGGGCAGCCCGGCCATCTTCAGGCCGAAGGCGATGTTGCCGCGCACGCTCATATGCGGATACAGCGCATAGGATTGGAACACCATCGACAGGCCGCGCTTGGCCGGCGGCACGTCGACGACGTTGTTGCCGTCGATCAGGATGCGGCCGCCGGAGACATCCTCCAGCCCCGCGATCAGCCGCAGCAAGGTGGTCTTGCCGCAGCCGGACGGGCCGACGAACACCACGAAAGCGCCGTCCGGGATGTCGAGGTCGGCGCCCTTGATGATGTGCACCGGCCCGAACGATTTTTGCACACCTTCCAGCGTGATCCGTCCCATGATCGGCCCTTTCGTTACTTCACTGCGCCGAAGGTCAGCCCGCGCACGAGCTGCTTCTGGCTGAACCAGCCGATGATCAGGATCGGCGCGATCGCGAGCGTGGAGGCCGCCGACAGCCGCGCCCAGAACAGGCCCTCGGGGCTCGAATAGGAGGCGATGAAGGTCGTCAGCGGCGCGGCTTCCAACGTCGACAGGTTCAAGGTCCAGAACGCCTCGTTCCACGCCAGGATCAGATTGAGCAGCAAGGTCGAGGCGAGCCCGGGGATCGCCATCGGCGTCAGCACATAGATCAGCTCGCGCCCGATCGTGGCGCCGTCCATTCGTGCGGCTTCGAGGATATCCTTCGGGATCTCCTTGAAGTAGGTGAACAGCATCCAGATCACGATCGGCAGATTGCCGAGACACAGGATGAAGACGAGCCCGGTGCGGGTGTCGAGCAGGCCGAGGTTCTTGTAGATCAGATAGATCGGCACGAGCACGCCGACCGGCGGCATCATCTTGGTCGAGAGCATCCAGAGCAGGATGTCCTTGGTCCGCTTGGTCGGCGAGAACGCCATCGACCAGGCCGCGGGAATCGCGATCAGCATCGCAATCAAGGTCGAGCCGCCGGCGACGATCAACGAGTTCAGCGCGTGATGCAGATAGTCGCTGCGTTCCTGCACGGTGACGTAGTTCTCGGTGGTCCAGTGGAAGAACAGGAACGAGGGCGGCGTCGCGAACGCCTCCAGCTCGGTCTTGAAGCTCGCCAGCACCATCCACAGGATCGGGAAGAAGATCACGAAGCCGGCGAGCCAGGCGCCGAGCGTTGAGATCACGACATGACGTCCGGTGACCTTGCGCGCCATGCTCAGGCCTCCAGGTTGCGGCCGACGATGCGGACCAGGAAAAAGGCGACGATGTTGGCGATGACCACGGCAACGAGGCCGCCGGCCGACGCCGTGCCGACGTCGAACTGGATCAGCGCCTGCGAATAGACCAGGAAGGCGATGTTGGTGGTCTGCAGCCCCGGCCCGCCGCCGGTCGTGACGAAGATCTCGGCGAACACCGTGAGCAGGAAGATGGTCTCGATCAGGATCACCACCGTGATCGGCCGCGCCAGATGCGGCAAGGTCAGATAGATGAAGCGCGACAGCGCGCCGGCGCCGTCCATCTCGGCGGCCTCCTTCTGCTCCTCGTCGAGCGACTGCAGCGCGGTGAGGAGGATTAACGTCGCGAACGGCAGCCATTGCCAGGCGACGATGAAGATCACCGCAAGCAGCGGTGCGTCGGTGAACCAGTCGATCGGCGTCATGCCGAGCGAGGTCGCGATCCACGCGAACAGGCCGGACACCGGGTGCATCAAGAGGTTCTTCCACACCAGCGCGCTGACCGTCGGCATCACGAAGAACGGCGCGATCACCATCAGACGGATGAAATTGCGGCCGATCACGGGCTGGTCGAGCAGGATGGCCAGGGGAATGCCGAGGCCGATGGTGAGCATCAGTACCGAGCCGACTAGGACGAGGGTGTTCTGCAGCGACGCGAGGAAGGCGGGATCGGTGAGGAAGTACTCGAAATTCTCTAGGCCGACGAAGCTCTCGGAGCCGGGATCGAGCAGGCTGTAGTGCAAGGTGGAGAAGTAGATCGTCAGCGCCAGCGGCACGATCATCCAGATGAACAACAGGATGACCGCCGGCGACATCAGCGCCCGGGCGAGCAGTTGAGTTTGTCGGGTGGCCATGACCGCCGTCCTCGTTCACTCGATCGATATGTTCGTCATTGCGAGCGAAGCGAAGCAATCCAGAGGCGCGGATGGGACCCTGGATTGCTTCGTCGCTTCGCTCCTCGCAATGACGACTGATGGTTTTGCGAGAGCATCCCTAAATTCAAACCTTAGCGCTTAAAGCTCCAGAAACGGGCGCAGTGCCCGTGAATGCGCCCTCTCCCCTTGTGGGAGAGGGCAAGTTCGGCCCACCCGCGCACTCGGTCGGGTGAGGGGTCTCTCTCGGCGAGCACCACTTGTGGAGAGAGACCCCTCACCCGATCGAGCTTGTTGCGCTGTCCTACTTGCCCTCTCCCACAAGGGGAGAGGGCGCATTCACCGGCACCGACCTCGCGGCGGCACCGGGCGGTGGGCACGCCTTGCCCACCCTACGGATCTCAGATTCGCCGAGAGAGAAAATGCGGCCATCCCTTGTGGGGAGGGATGGCCGCCAGTGATCAGCTCGGGAGGAGTTTCGTGTCGAGCTGATGACCGTACGCGCCTATTTGATGTAGCCGGCGCGCTTCATCTCGCGTTCGGTCGCGGACTGCGCCGCAGCGAGCGCCGCATCCACCGTCATCGATCCCGCAAGCGCCGCCGAGAACTGCTGTCCGACAGCGGTGCCGATGCCCTGGAATTCGGGGATGGCGGCGTATTGCACGCCGACATAGGGCACGGGCTTCACCGTTGGCTTGCTCGGATCAGCCGCATCGATCGAGGCGAGCGTGATCTTCGCGAACGGCGCGACCTTCAGGTACTCCTCGTTCTTGTACAGCGAGGTGCGCGTGCCCGGCGGCACGTTGGCCCAGCCTTCCTTCGAGGCGACGAGCTTGGTGTAGTCCTTGCTGGTCGCCCAGGCGATGAACTTCTCGGCCGCGTCCGTCTTCTTCGAGCCGGCGGGGATCGCGAGATTCCAGGCCCACAGCCAGTTGGCGTTCTTGCCGAGGCCGGTGTTCGGCGCCAGCGCGAAGCCGACCTTGTCGGCGACCTTGGACTCCTTCGGATTGGTCACGAACGAGGCCGCGACGGTGGCGTCGATCCACATCGCGCATTTGCCGGAGTTGAACAGCGCGAGGTTCTCGTTGAAGCCGTTGGAGCTGGCGCCGGGAGGGCCGGCCTCCTTCATCAGGTCGACATAGGTCGACAGCGTCTTCTTCCATTCCGGCGTGTTGAACTGCGGCTGCCATTTCTCGTCGAACCAGCGCGCGCCGAACGAGTTCGACATCGCGGTCAGGAACGCCATGTTCTCGCCCCAGCCGGCCTTGCCGCGCAGGCAGATGCCGAACGTGCCGGCCTGCTTGTCGGTCAGCTTCTTGGCCGCGTCGATGACGAAGTCCCAGGTCGGGCTCTCCGGCATCTTCAGCCCGGCCTTCTCGAACAGGTCGGTGCGGTACATCACCATCGAGCTCTCGCCGTAGAACGGCGCGGCGTAGAGCTTGCCGTCGACGGACACCGCGTCCTTGATCTTCGGCAGGATGTCGCCCGCGTCATAGTCGGCGCCGAGCTTGTCGAGCGGCACCAGCCAGTTCTTCTTGGCCCAGATCGGCACTTCGTAGGTGCCGATGGTGAGGATGTCGAACTGGCCGCCCTTGGTGGCGATGTCGGTGGTGACGCGCTGACGCAGCACGTTCTCTTCCAGGGTCACCCATTTCACCTGGATGTCGGGATTGGCCTTGGTGAATTCGCCGGTCAGGCCCTGCATCCGGATCATGTCGCCATTGTTGACGGTGGCGATCGTCAGGGTCGTCTCGGCCGACGCCGGCATCGTGGTCAGCAGCGTGGCGGCGCCCATCAGGGCGGCAAGCGTGCGCGTGCGAGTGAAGATGGTCTTCACGGTCTCCTCCCTTCCCGTGTCTTTTGAACATATGCTCACGGGCTGAGCTGATGTTCACAACAACGGTCAGACTTTGTCAAGCATGCGATATCACGCACAGGTTGTGCAGCGCGGGAGGCGATCTCTCAAAGATTAAACGCGCGGCTGAAGATCGCGTCTCTCACCCCGCCCGTCGTTCCGGGGCGCGCGCCAGCGCGAGCCCGGAACCCATACCCACAGGGAGGGGTTTGGGGCACGCTCGGGTGGGCATCTCGTCGCGAAACGTCGAGCTGTGATTATGGATTCCGGGCTCATCCGCGCTGCGCGCGAATGCCCCGGAATGACGGGCGAAAGAGTGGCGGCTACGCCAGAACGGCGCGCGCGGTGGCTTCGTCGGTGATGAGGCCATTGATCAGCCGACCCGTCAGCGCCGCGCGGATCGCCGCGATCTTCGCCGGTCCCAGCGCCGCCGCGATGGTCATCGCGCGCGCCGGCACATCCGGCGCGATGCTGGTCAGGCGGCGGTTGATGCCGCCCTCGATCACCCGGCCCTTGGCATCATAGGCCCAGCCGGTGATCTCGCCGATCGCGCCCAGCCGCATCATCTCGGTGAGCTCGTCGCGGGTGACGAAGCCGTCGACATGCATCTGCGCCTTCTGGTCCATCTGGCCGATGCCGACCAGCTTGAGGTCGGCCTTGTCCGCGACCGCCTTGACCTTGGCGATGGCATCGAGCCGGACCATGCGGTCGCGCTCATCCTCGCTGCCCATCAGGAACGGCAACGGCATCGGATAGTGCCGCGCGCCGGTGCGGTCCGCGAGCCGGCCGACGGTGTCGAAGAAGCTTGCCGAGCCATCCGCCAGGATATTGCCGACCAGCGAGACGATCTGATGCTCGGGCCGGTCGACCGGCGTGACCCGCTCGACCGCGGCGCGGACCGCGCGGCCGGTGCCGAGCGCGATGATGACGGGCGTCTCGGCGCGCAGGGTGGTCTCGAGCAGATTGGCGCAGCGCTCGGCAATCCCAGCGGCTCCCGTCGGCGCGGCCGGATCGGTCGGCACCACCTCGCTATGGACCAGCGCGAAGCGTTCCTTGAGCTGCGCGGCAAGCGCCATGCAGGAGGCGATGGGATGTTCGAGCCGGAAGGTGATCAGCCGCTCGGCGAGGCACAACGACACCAGCCGCTGCGCCGAGGCGCGCGACACCTGCAGCATCCGGGCGATCTCGTCCTGGGTATGGCCGGCGATGAAATACAGCCAGCCGGCGCGGGCGGCGTCGTCGAGCCGTGATTTGTCGCTGTCGCTGCCCGCCATGGTGCCGAGCGGTCTCCTTCCCGATATGCCTCGTCCAGCCCCCTCGTCCGAGCGGGATCAGCGGCACTATGACATGGCCGTCCGGCCAGCTGGAACCGGCGGGCCACGCCCATCCCCAGAATGCCGACATTGCGCGAGCAAGAACCAGATCATATGCCCGGCTGCCGGGCAATAGCTCACCGCTGGCGGTTAGACGGCTTTAAATCGCGCCATGCCAACCTCCGGGCATGAAGATGGTCACCGGCCTCATCGCGCTGGCGCTTGGCTATGTCGTCGTCGTGCTGGCGATCGGCATCCCCTATTGGCGGCTGTCCTACGCCGAGCTGAACCGCGGCCAGTTTGCAATCCTGCCCGGCGCGCTGCTGCTCGGCCTCCTGACCTATATCCTGGTCGTCACCGAGGCCGCCGCGCCGCGGCGCATCGCGCAGGTGATGATCGCGACCGTGCCGAGCATCGTCATCGTGCCGATCTGGCGGCACACCGCTGTTGATCCGACATCGCACAATCTGTGGCCATTGGAGCTGGTGTTCGCGATCGTCGCAGGCGCCATGGTCGTGCTGCCGGCGCTCGCCATCGGCCTCGGCACGCGCTGGCTGCTGGCCCGCCGCGCCACGGACTGAGGGCGTCGGAACCGCGTCTGCCGCAAAGCGGCCGCGCAGTCCCGAAGGGTGCGGCGGATCGCTCAGCGACTTAGCTCCACCTCATGGCTTCCCCCACCCTCATCCGCCCGCGCCGCCCGGCTCCCGTATTCGTTTGCCGCAAATGCCTGAAGCGCAGCGATGACGCCAAGGGAATCAAGAAGGCGATCAAGCGCGAGACCCGGCTTGCAGCCCCATCCGGCCGCAAGCCGCCGCGCGTCGTCATGACGAGCTGCTTCGGCCTGTGCCCGAAGCGCGCGGTCGTCATCACCGGCGGCGTGTCAGCGGCGCGCGGGGACTATGTGCTCGTTGCCACGCGCGACGATGTCGCAGGCGCCCTGGCCTGCCTTCACGACGATCAGAACAGGTCGTCCTGAAGATCGTCGTCGTCCTCCTCGCGGGCGAGAGCCGCGACCGTCCGCTCCGCGATGTTGCGCATCAGCCCGATCTCCGCGAGATCATGGCCGTCGAGCACGGCGCGCGCGACCACGGCGAGATCGGCCCAGCTGAGCCAATCGCCCGGCGGCCCCTCGCGCATCCACAGCGCGGTCAGCACGAACAGCTCCGCCCAGCGCGTCCGCTGCGCGCCGATCGCACCATTGTCCTGCAGCAGCTTCGCGGGAAGCTTCTCCCGGGCGCGCTGGCTCGCGCTCTTCACCTTCTGCTCCAGTTCGGCATTGTCCTCGAACCAGGAACCTTCGATCTCGTCGAGATCTGAAATCTCACCGCTGTCGGCCAGCGCCTGAGCGACATCCTCGGGATTGCGCAGATCGTCCGGCAGGTCGGCGATCAGCGCGTCCAGTGCCGCGCGGCAGTCGATCCGCTCCGGCTGCCACGCGGCGCCGCCGATCGTTTCCGCGACCTCCAGCAGCCCCGCCGGCGGCACATCACCGGCTTTGACGGTGAGAGCGAGATGATGCGCGATCATGCGGTCGATGAAGCCGCGGCTGACGTCCAGCACCGGGCCGTGCGTCGCCACTTCCGCCACCAGCTTCTTGACCGTCGGGACGGGCTGCGGCGGGCTGCTCATGGCCTCCGTAATCCCCTCGCACGTGAAGATGGTCGCCATCCGCTTCGTCTTGCGGTCGACCGGAGAGACCGCGATCAGCAACTGCGCGCCGGAGCCGTCGATCGGGCTGGACTTGAGCTCATCGACCGCCCCCTTGTCCCAGGGGGCGCAGTCCACGCCGGCCGCGCGAGCCTTCTGGATGATCGCATCGACGGCCGCGCGCTCGCGCTCCGGCCGCCAGTTGCGCATCGCGATCACACGCCGGAGATCGATCGGCGACAGGGCCGAGGCCCGCTCCGCCAGCACCGCGGCGGCGGCCTTGCGCACCGCCGCGCTGCCGTTCTGCAGGAACAGCACCGCGGCCGCGCGCGCATCGGGCTGCTCCTGATGTGCGAGATGGGTGACCACAGCGACCTTCGCTTCATCAGCGAGAAGGTGCGCACCCTGCGCGAACGAGGTCACCATCTCGAACGGGTCGCCGTCGCAGGCTTCGAGCAGTTCATCGAGCACCTGGCCGATATCGCCCGGCAGCAGTTCGTCGTCATCCTCGTCGACGAGTTCGGACGAGGCCGCAGCGAGCTCCGGAGATGGAGCGATGCCGGCCTGCTGCAGCGCGCCGCCGAGATAGGCCAGCAGCGTGCCCTCGATCTCGCCGTCTTCGACGCGGGCGGCGAGATCGGACTGGAAGTTCGCGATGAGCTCGGCGGCATCCTTGGCGCCGCGCTTGGCCCGCTCGTTCAGGCCCGAAAGCAGCATCTGCAGCAGGAACAGATAGGCGATGCCGAGCGGTTCGTCGTCGCCGGCGGGCGGCATGTGACGGCACACGCCCTCGGACGCCGCGAAGATCTCGGTGGCGTTGCTGAGCAGGAAGCGCTCGAGCTCCGGCGTCGGCTGCGGCAGCCGCCCCTTGGCAAAGCCCACAGCAAGCTTCCTGGCGTGGTGGTCGAGACCGGCAGTTTGGGCGCCAGAGTTGGGCATGACGGAACTCCTTGAAGGCCTTGAATTTACCGCAGACGGAGGCCCGCAGACATGGTCTTCAACAGCAATCCACCGTGAACATGCCGGCACCGTGGCCGATAATCGGCCTTCGACAGCGCGTCACGAGAGTAAACAAAGGCTTACTCTCGAGCCTCGAATGCCCCTGCCCGCCTTGACGGTTGCTTCGCAGGCTCCGGTCTTAGCTTGCGTCCCATGAGCCCCATCGCCTCCAACGCTGTCTCCGGCATGAACGCGGCCACGCGCCGGCTCGAAGTGTCGGCCTCCAACGTCGCCAATGCGATGAGCACCGGCGCGCTGCCGAATGCGGATGGCTCGCTGCCGGCCGGTGCGCCGAAGGCCTATGATCCGCTCGAGCTGGTGCAGAGCGACGTCGCCGGCGGCGGCACGCAGACCACCATCACCAAGGCCAGCAACGGGACCTCGCCCAGCTACCAGCCGACGGCGCCGTTTGCCAACAAGGACGGCCTCGTCGCCGTCCCCAATGTCGATCTCGCCCAGGAGATGATCAGCCAGCTCGTCGCCAAATACAGCTTTGCCGCCAATGCGCGCGTGCTGAAGGCGAGCGACGAGATGAGCCGCATCGTCATCGACATGAAGGTCTGAGCCCTCAGGCTTCGGGCCACGGCCGCGGCACTCACGCATCCGTGATGATCTGCTGAAATCCGCGTCCCCGCGCCCGGCGTAGCCGGACTGTGAGCACCCCGACCGACATCTCCCACCTCTCCCGCCTCACGGCGCTGCTGCGCTCCGCCCTGGCCGCGCCTCGCGGCAAGCGCCGCATCGTCATCGCGGTGGTCACGGGCCTCGTCTGCCACGCTCTGTTCGCGCTGGCGGTGCTCGCGATGATCACGGCAATGTTCTTCGGCATGAGCGCAAGCTTCGGCCGCGTGCCCTGGCCGTGGTCCCTTGCCGCCAACGCGGCCCTGCTGCTGCAGTTTCCGCTGGTGCATTCGCTGCTGCTCGGTCCCGGACGCCGCTGGCTCGCACGTCTCGGCAAGCATGGCGCGACGCTCGCCACCACGCATTATGCGATCATCGCATCGCTACAGCTGTTGTCGCTGTTTGCGCTGTGGACGCCGAGCGGCGTGATCTGGTGGCGCGCGGAAGGCACAGCCCTTGTCATCCTCTGCCTCGCTTATGCCGGCACCTGGCTGCTGCTGATCAAGGCGAGCTGGGACGCCGGCGTCGAGGTGCAATCCGGCGCGCTCGGCTGGCTGTCGCTGGCCGCGAACAAGCCGCCGCGCTTTCCCGACATGCCCGTGACAGGCCTGTTCGCGCTGATCCGCCAACCGATCTATCTGTCGTTCGCGCTGTCGCTCTGGACGGTGCCGGTGTGGACGCCGGATCAGCTCGCCGTCGCATGTGTGCTGACGGCCTATTGCCTGCTCGCGCCGCGCTTCAAGGAACGGCGCTTCACGGGCATCTACGGCGCGCGGTTTGAAACCTATCGCGCCCGCGTGCCTTACATGCTGCCGCGCTGGCCGATACGCTCGGACCCCTCGCCATGATCAACGCCGCCGCCCTGATCATCACCGCGCTGTTGTTCGGCGGCATGACGCTGTTCTCGTTCGGCTTCGCCCCGTTCCTGTTCAGCGCGCTGCCGGCCGACACGACGCGAACGCTGATCCGCCGCGCCTTTCCGCATTTCTATCTGTTCGTGATCGCAGCCGCGGCTGCCGCGGGCCTTCTCGCGCTCGGCGTCGACGCCCTTGCGAGCTCCGCCCTGGCCGCGATCGCGCTGACGGCGGTGCTCGCCCGGCAGATCCTGATGCCGGCCATCAACCGCGCGACCGACGCCGGCGAGAAGCGCCGCTTTGCGCGCCTTCATGGCGCCTCGGTCGCGCTCACCTTGATCCATATCGTGCTGAGCGCCGCCGTGCTGCTTCGCCTCGCTCGATATTGGCCGCACCGGAAAAAGGACCACGACGATGCTCTACAAGGACGCCGTGAAGCCCGCCTTCGCCGCCACCGCCGAAGGGCCCTCGACCATCGACCCCGCGGAGATCGCGCGGTTCTCGCGGCTTGCCGAGGAATGGTGGAAGCCGGACGGCGCGTTCAAGCTGGTCCATGCCTTCAACGCCGCCCGGGTCGAATATCTCTGCGGCCGGCTGCCGGCGCTGGTCGGCCGCGATCCCGCCGCGTCCGAGCCGCTGGCTGGCCTCGAGATCATCGATGTCGGTTGCGGCGCGGGCATCGTCACCGAGCCGTTGTCGCGGCTCGGCGCTGCCACGCTCGGCATCGACGCGGCCGAGCGCAACGTGCTGGTCGCCGCCGATCATGCGCGCAAGCAGGGCGCCCCAGTCGCCTATCGCCACGCGCTGGCCGAGGATCTCCTGTCCGAGGGCGCGCGCGCCGACATCGTGCTGACGCTCGAGGTCGTCGAGCACGTCGCCGATCTCGCCCGCTTCGTCGGTCATGTCGCCGATCTCGTGCGCCCCGGCGGCCTGCTCGTGATCGGCACCTTGAATCGCACGCCGGTGTCGTTCGTGAAGGCGATCATCGGCGCGGAATACATTCTCGGCTGGCTGCCGCGCGGCACGCATGATTGGCGCCGCTTCGTCAAGCCGGCCGAGCTGCAGGCCCTGCTGGCGCCGCGCCGGTTCGTTGCGATCGAGACGGTGGCGGTGGAGCTCAATCCGTTCACGATGCGCTGGTCGATCGGCGGCCGGCCATCGACCAACTATCTGCAGATCTTCCGGCGGATGCCTTGAGCCAGCGCTCCGCTCCCGGACCGCTGCGACAGGTCTTAACGACAGGAGGTCTCAGCGCGCCAACACGGCGATGAGCCAATGGATCAGCGTCGCGCCGCCGATCGGCGCGACGACCAGCATCACCATGTTGAAGCCGAGCAACGCGAGCAGCAGCTTTTCACGACCGGCTGACAGTCGCCGCTTCGGCGGTTCGGGCTTCGGCTCGTGCGGCCAGTAGCCGGGCAGGTCGACGAACATGGGACCTCCAGGTCATCCCACAACGCAACAGCGCCCGAGATGGATGACCAAGCCGCGCTGCAACTCCGCCAGGACCGTAGCACGCAACTGGGATGCTTGCGAGCCCGCACAGGCTCAGTCCATCTCCGCTCGATCGCTTCGCACGGCCGGCTCCAACACCGAGTTGCGTGACGTGGCTGACCTGATCCCACCTCGGCGTCGCGGGACAGGTGAGCACGGTGAGACCGCAGTGGTCTGCGGCTCCGTTACGCTTTCGTTCGGCAAGCAGGATCCTGGGCTCGCGGCTCTCGACGAGAGCATGTGGTAGGTCGAATCCAGATGACGAGTCGACCTGGCAACTCGACAGCGCTCGATTTCCTGAATGACAATTTTTGGTCGTATTCTGATACGACAATCGCCAAACGTGCGATCGACATTTGCAACCTCGGCGAGCTTTTGCCTTGCTCGGGCGAATGATCATTCGTATGATTCAGAAGTGTTGGTTTGGTGAGATCGAATCACGACCGCGCACGCTCCCCTCCAAAGCTCCGCGAGACCCGGCCAGTGTTGCAGCGACGTAGTTTCCTGGGGCTTCCGTTCGTGGCGTTGTGCGGCCTGCCGAGCTTGGCGAAGGCGGGCACCTCGATCGAGACGTCCAAGGTCCGGATCACGATCGGCGGAAAGGCCTTCCTGCAATATGCACCGGTGACGCTCGCAGAGCGACTCGGCTTCTTCAAGGACGCCGGCCTCGACCCGGAGATTCTCGACGTCAGCGGCGGATCCAAGGCACTCCAGGCTCTCGTGGCCGGAAGCGCTGAACTCACGGCCGGGGCCTTCGACCATACCATCCAGATGCACGCAAAAGGTCAGAAGATTGTCGGTGTCGTTCTGTTTGGCAGACACCCGACCTTCGCGTTGGCGTTGCGAAAAGACAAGGCATCCGAGTATCGCGACCCGAGCAGCCTGAGAGGCATGAAGATCGGAGTCACTGCGCTCGGATCCCAAACCCAGTTCATGGTGGAGTACATCGCGCTGCAAGCTGGCGTCTCCCCGGCCGACATGTCCTTCGTCAGTGTCGGCGGCGGCACCGGCGCCGTGGCGGCGATTCGCAACGGCGCCGTCGACGCGGTCGTCACCGGAGAACCCGCCCTCACCGCGCTGACGACTGCAGGCGACGTCAAGCTGGTCGCCGATACCCGGACCAATGAAGGCACGATCGGAATCTTCGGCGGCCTTTATCCCTCGGGGACGATCTACGCGCGGTCGGATTTCATCGACCGAAATCCCGGGACACTCCAGGCCGTGGCCGTCGCGATGGTGCGCGCCCTGCAGTGGATCGAGCGCGCATCGGTCGAAGACATCGCCGATGCACTTCCCGAGGAATGGGCCAAGCCCGATCGCAGCGTCTTCATCGCCTCCATCCGGGGCACGCGGGACATGTTTTCTCCTGATGGCCGGTTCAGTCCCGAGGGCGCGAGCATCGCCTATCGCGTGCTGTCGACCGTCGACCCTCAACTGCGCGGCGTTCAGGTCGACCTCGCACAGACATTCACCAACGAGTTCGTCGACAAGGCTCACGAGGCGCTGGCATCACGATGAACTCTTGGAAGGCTGCAGCCCGATGACCCCACCCGCAGCATTGTTGCATCAAGGCTAGGCTGTGGCGCCGCGACTGTCGCAGCAATTGAACGTGTCCGCCACCGTCGCCAAAAAGCGGCAGCGGAAAACGGAATCGGCGGACAAGCCCAAGCTGTCGAAGGGACGGGCCGCGCTGCTGGCGCGGCGACGGCGCGACATTCCGCTGCATCATCAGGTGTTCCTGGTTCTGCAGGACGAGATCGCGGAGCGGCGCTATGCGCAAGGAGAGCCGCTTCCCACCGAAGCGGAGCTGGCTGCACTGTTCGGCGTCTCGCGCGTGACGGTCCGATCGGCCTTGGACACGCTCAATGAACTCGGCCTGATCGAGCGCCGGCAAGGTATCGGCACCTTCGTCCGCGAGCTCTCGCGACCCGAGCCTCTCACGGTACCGATGATGGACCTCGCTGCGCGCAATCGCGAGATTGTGCGCACGACGAGAGCTCACGTCGTGGAGTTCGACTTCAAGCCGGCACCTCGGCACATTCGCGAGCACTTCAGGGCCGGGCCGGGCGACCTCTTCCAGCGGACGGTCCGAATACGCTACATGAATGATTGGCCGATCATGCAGGTCACGACCTACATTCCGGAGGCGATCGGACGGCAATTTGGTCCGGACGACATGGAGGGTGGTTCGCTCTATGCCATCCTGCAAAAGTTCGGGATCACCTTCACGTCGGGCGAGCAGATCGTGACGGCGGCTGCGGCCGACCCGATCGTCGCCGCGCGTCTCAACGTCGCGATCGGCGCGCCGCTCTTGAAGGTCGTGCGCATCCATTTCGACAGCGCCGGGCGGCCGATCCAGCATTTCGAACTTCTGGCTCCTCCCGCAACCTACGAGCTTCGCATGCCGCTCAAAGATTTCTAGCATCGTCCGGAGGCGTCACGCGATACCGGCCTCTCCTCGCGCCTTGATCGACACAGATGACGTTCGAACCAGCTTCTTCCTCGTTCCCTCGCTTTGCATCGACGGTCCATCATTACGTGGCCGGACGGCCGAACTATGCGCAAGCGCTGATCCAGACCGTGGCCGACCACCTGCACCTGACGAAACGCCATAGGCTGATGGACCTCGGCTGTGGGCCGGGGTGGCTCGGCATCGCCTTCGCCCCTCTCGTCGGGCAGGTCGTCGGGGTCGATCCGGAGCCGGCCATGCTCGAGGCTGCGTCCGCGCTCGCCGCCACCGCGGGAGTGGACATCGAATGGATCGAAGGCAGCTCATACGATCTCGGGCCGCAGCTCGGCCGGTTTCGTGCGGTGGCGATCGGGCGCGCGTTTCATTGGATGGACCGCGCCGCAACGCTACGCACGCTCGACGCGCTGATCGAAGACGATGGCGCGGTCCTGCTGTTCAATGACGTCCGTCCGGATGTGCCGCAGAACACCTGGTACAAACGCTATTCGGAGGTCGTCGATCGGTTCACGAACCGGAGCGTCGGCTTCGCACCCGAACGGTTGCGCCACGAGGCACTGCTGCTCGAGTCCGCGTTCAGTCAGCTCAGCAGGATCGGGGTGATCGAGCAGCGACGGGTTCCCGTCGAACGGCTGATCGATCGAGCCCTGTCGATGTCGACCTCTTCGCCTGAACAGCTCGGGGCGCTCACGGATCAGCTCGTGCAGGACATGACGACGGAAATGGCGCCCTTCGCAAGCGATGGACACGTCGTTGAAGTCATCGAATCCCAGGCCCTGATCGCGCGGCGCCGCTAGCTCTCGGATCTCGACGGCCGCCTCGAGCCGCCTGGTGCCACGCGCGTGCCGGCGGACACCGGCGACCCAGCGCAGATGGCCTCAGCTCAGCTCCACTCCGGCGACCGAACACGCGGACTCGATGAGGTGGCGCACGGTTCGGGCATCCCAGTCGAGGCTCTCGGGAACGTCCATCCAGTAGTTGGACAGCACATGTGCAGCATGCCGTGCCTTGACACCGAGGCCGACCACCGTCCTGGCCGGAATTGCCATGATTGCTCGCTCGATCGGGTCGAGCGAATTCAGCACGGCTTCCATGCGCTCCAGCCCGGGCGCGACCACCGCGGTGAGTTGTGATTTCGCTTCACAGGCGGCGGCAGCACACTGAGCATCTTGCTGCTGGAGCGCGGCGAGTTCGGCGGAGAGGGCCTCGAAGCTGCGGCCGAGGGCAACCAGCACGGCATCGGGACTGTCATCGATGGCCAGCTGATCGAGCGCCAGACCACCCGGCTCGACGGTCGCCAAAATCCGCAATGTTTCGTCAAGAGACATCACCGATCTCCAAACCGAGATTTTCAGTCGGTGGAAGGTCGCCGACAACCGATCGGCTGCAAATCATCGCTGCAAGTCATCGATGAAAATCAGCGACGTACACTTCGTAGACGCCGCGACTTCCCTTCTTCTGCAGTGTCAGACGATACCGTTCAGTCGTATTAACATCAATACAATATCTGTTTCGGCGCGTAATCATTAAGTTCTAGGTTGCAACTACAGCCTCACGCAACTGATCGACGCCGACGAGCACCGTGATTGAACGCGGAGCCGTTCGCAGCGATGCGCTCTCAGCAGCACGCCGTCATCGGCCGCCGCATCCTACTCATGCCACGCAGGACGTCGCTTGGCGAGCTACCGAGAATGGTGGTCCGATGCCGATGGCAGGCTGCGCGGCCCTCAGGTCCTGATATGACCGGACGGCCGACCTCAGTGCGCCGTGCACCGAGCCAGAGCTCGCCAATCACGCGGAGCGAACGGAGTTCTTCAGCAATGGTCGCGCCGCGCATGGCAGCGGGCCGCGATGGCACCGTGCCTCTCGATCCGTCGGCGCAGCATTGGGACGAGATTTTCTGTCGCTGTCGCTTCGGCTCTGGTCGCCTATTCGGCGACCTCGCACCGTTCGAGAGCCGGGGCCTCGATCGGGCTGGCGAACAGCCTGTCTCCCAGGATGGAGTGCAACGGCGCGATATCGCCTCTCCGCAACGCACCAATCGCATGCCGAATCCCTGCCGCAACACCGGCGTCGACGCGCTCCGCCGCGATGGCCTGGAACTTGATCCCGATGTCGTCTGAGCTCATCGGGTTTGTGGGCTCTCCCTTCGGCGCCAGCACGGTCCGCTCGAACGTGCCGGAGCCGGTGGTGATCCGGATTCGTCCGGGGACCGCCGCCGGAAACATGCGCTCGAATTCAGGATTGACCGTCATCCGCACGCGGCCGGCGATCTCGATCGCGCGTGCATCCGCGAGCGATTCGTTGCTCAGGGGGAGCAACGCCCGCGCGCCGCTGGTCGCGGCGACGCCCAGGCAGAACGGAAGGCTGTATTGCGCTCCCTCCAGCGTGGCTGGCGCCACCTCGTTGCTCAGGGTCAGGGACCGGCCAAAGGTCTCGACATCGATATTGATGATGGCGTCCGGCCGAATGTCGTGGTCGGTCAGCAGGCTCAGCAGCGCGTCGATCGGCGCGTGGATCCAGCGGCAGCAACTATACGGCTTGAAATAGGTGCTGTTGATGAGCCAGCTCGTGCCCAGCCCGTCGAGAAGCCGCGCGCGATCGTAACGCTCCGCACTGTCGAGGATGTCGACCGGCCCCGTGAAGCCGTGCCGGGCCAGATCGACCGCCAGAATTCCGTTGGCGGCGCCCCACGGAATGCCCTCCTTGACGCTGTTGCCTCTGAATCGGGTGTAGGGCGTGGCCGACTGGCTCGGTGCCGTCGTGCCGGCGATCGAGATCGCGTGTGCGATCTGGCCCGGCGGCAGCCCTCTCAGCCAGCCGACCGCGGCGGCGACGGCCTGGCCGCTCCACAGGCCGCTGTTCACGGTGGGAACGCTGCGCAGATCCCTGGCGGCGGAAATACGCACGCCGATCTCATATCCGATGGCAATCGCGGCCAGGGCGCGCTGCCCGTCCAGGGACGGGCTCCCGAGCAGCGACAGCACGCCCGGAATGATCGCGGCGCCCGGATGCCCCGAGGCGGCGCGGTGGCCATCATCCAGATCGAGAGAGCATGCGCAGGCCGCGTTGACGAAGGTTGCCCCCGCAGCGGTCGACCGCTCGCCTGAAAACCACATCGCCGCCGGGCCCTCGCCCCACGTCGCGCGCGCCACGCGGCGCACGGCCGCAGCATTCGGCGTCTGATATCCGGCAATCGCTGCGGTCATCAGATCGAAGACGCATTTCGCCGCGCTGACCTTGGCGTCCTCCGGAACGTCGCTCGCGCTGACCCATTCGGCCAACAGCTCGGCAGCGGTGTACGTCATGTGGCCTCCAGGGGATCATCGACATGGATGCTGGATCGGGGAAAGCGCAGCGTTCCGACCCGCAAGTCAAAACGGAGCACTGTCGAAGGGGCGCGAAGCTCTAAGCATCTTCCTCGCGAATGCGAGCGGCAAGGTCAAAGTCGAATATCAGCAACGCCTATTCGTCGGAGTTATGGGATTGCGCGGACGCGCGTGCGAGCCCGCTCAATCGTTCCTGGCGCGGATCGTCGGGACGGGGTGCCATTTGCCCGGCAGGCGAAGCTTCAACGACACTCCGGCCAGCTGCTCGTACATCGCGATGCACAGATTGGAGGCGATGACGACCGCGATCCCGGCCAGTTCGATCGGCACCGGCATTTCATGCCAGACCAGCAGACCGAGCAGAAAGGCGAAGAGGAAGGTGGCGTATTCGAAGGGCGCAACGACGCTGGCCGGCGCCATCTGGTAGGCCTTGGTGAGCAGGAGCTGGGCCGCGCCGCCGAGAACACCGATCGCGACCAGGATCGGCAGATCCGTCAGGGTCGGCCAGACGGCCGAGAACGGCAGCGTCGCCGCCCCCACCACTGTTCCTGACAGTGAAAAGTAGAACACGATAGCCATGCTCGTCTCGGTGTCCCGCATCTGCCGGATGGAGATCAACGCAAAGGCCGTCGCCACCGCACCGGCCAGCGCGATCAGAACTCCAGGGGAGATGCTCCGGCCATCGGGATGGGCCATCAGCAGCACCCCGCCGAACCCCAGGATGACGGCGACGAGGCGATGCAGGCGGATGCTCTCGCCGAGCAGGGGTATGGCGAACAGCGTAATGAACAATGGCGCGGCGTAGCCGAGCGCCGTCGCCGTCGCCAGCGGCAGCATGCCGACCGCGGTAAAGCTGAAAAACAGCGAGGACAGACCGGCGACCGAGCGGCGCAGATGCGCGCCCGGCCGCTCCGTCCGAAGCAGGCGACAGCCGCCGAGGCGCCGGACGAGCCAGAGCACCGGCAGCAGCGCGAACAAGCTTCGGACAAAGACGATCTGTCCGACGGGGTACTCGCTGCCCAGCTTCTTGATCAAGGCGAACATGACGGCGAGCACCGCTGCCGAGAGCACCTTGTAGCCGATCGCCGGCAGGTGAGTTGATGCCGAACCGTGGGGCACGACCTGCCGGCCACTGATGAGTGTCATGGGAGCCCTCGCCGTCGAGAAGCGGCCAAGATTTACGCGATGCGGCGAAGCTCGTCGGCCCAGGGCGCGATCGAGGGCGCAATCGGGGCCGCGATCGAGGGCGCGATTGAGGCCGCGATCGGGGCGCTGAAGGTCTCGATCACCTGCCCCTTCGACGCGGCATCCAGCCCCAGCCTGCGCAGGTTTCGGCCGGTCGCCAGATAGTCCGTGTCATTGACGATCGAGGCGAGGTCGATGATCGACTTGATCGCCGTGCAATGCAGCCCGACCTTGGCGCCGAGCTCGAACCAGGGAACCAGCACGTACGGGACGTCCTGCACGATGAACCTGTCGCGCATGTGCGTCGGCGCCATCTTCGTCGTGTTGTGTTCGACCGTCTCTCTGGCGAACTCGCCAAAATCGGCGAAGTCGCGGCTGTAGTAGCTGTTCATGATCGCCACGACGGATTGCGGCTTGAAGCCGAATTCCCTGGCGATCGCCATGCGCTCCTGGTCGACTTGTCCGATCACCCGTGCGACCGAGGCGGACATGCCTTCGCGATAGAAGTAGAAGTCGCCCTTGCGCGTCTCGATCCAGCCGGTGTTCATCAGGGCCGGCGTCGGATGAATCACGCCGGTGATGCAGGACATTCCGATCTCGAGAACGTTGCTGCGCCACTCCAGCGGCATCGGGAAAATGGCGCCGATCTCATCGCGCAGATCGTCATCGACATCGACGGGCATCGCCGCGATCGGCATCACGCTCTTGATGCCCATCACCGTCACTTTCCCATCCTGCATTCTCGAGGCGTAGGGCGCGGTCGCGGTTTCCAGGATGTACCGCGCATTGATCTGCCGGCGCGCCATGAGCGCGAAGAAGTTGCCGGTGATCGAGATCACGACATGCCTGCTGAGGTCAAACTTCGCGAGCTCGCTCAGGATGGAGTCGTGACCATAGGATGGAACGGTGATGACGATGAATTTCGAGAATCGGACGACGTCGGCCATGTCCGAACTGACCTTCGGATGGAAGCGGCCCTCAATCTTCATTCCCGCTTCCAGATAGCCGTTGCGCTCGATTGTCTCGGCATGCCGGCGATGTTCTGGATGCGCGTACAACAATACGTTCGCGCCTCGGTCGGCGAGGTCGGCCGCAAAAGCACACCCGCAATTCCCGGCACCAATGATCGAAACCGACGTCTGCATGTCACTGCTCCCTGACACAATCTAAAGTAGACGCAAGTATTCTGAGAGCAGCGCGGTTCGGTCAACATAATAATTCTGTAAACATACGGCAGCATCCCGCTCATGGACTGCGCTCTGGCTGCAACAATTACTTAGAAGACGACGCAAATTGTCTTGCACGACCTGCAAGATTCCATCGGCCAAGCCCGATCTGGCGTGAGACAACTCGCGCGCCGGCATCCCGCGCAAGCGCGCGGCCGACGCGATCAAAATGACGCTTCAGCCCCGTCGAGAGCTCGAGCGTTTCAAATGCAAAGGATCAAATCAAACAATGCGGGGAGTTTGCCTCGCAGGGCTGTCGCCCAGCAGTCATTGAGTATGAGCCAGTTCCTGCAGGCTCTCGGACACGTCCGTCATGCCTGGAGCGAGACTGAGATGATCCGCCCCACCGACGCTCCACCATGTGGCCGCCATGGCGCCGTACTGGGCCAGCACCGCCGCGCGACAATTGCCGGATGGCGATTGAAGAATGAAATCGCCGCGATAGCCGGCGCGCCTCAGGCGATGGCGCGCGTCGGCCAAGTGGGTTTGCTGACGACAAGGCGAAGCGCGCTCGACGTGTCGAGTCCAACCCTCGAGGTGGACATTCACGATCCGATCGCCGTAAGCGGCAAACACCTCATCGGCGGCCGCGCTGAGCGGTGATTGACACCCGATTGTGTAGGTGACGCCGAGCCGGTCCGCGGGATATGGCGCAATGAGCGATGCCAGTGACTGCGGATCAAGATCGGCATCGAGCGAGAGGACGACGCCACAAGCCTCGAGCAGCGGCAAGAGCCGATCGAGTCCGGACCGGAACGCCATCACGTCCCGCGAGGACAGCTCATGCCCGCCACGCGGGAGCGGTACCACGAGACTCGTGATGTCGATCTCGGCGCATGCCTCGATCACGGCGCCGAGCAGATCGAGACGCGCCCGATGCTCGCGGCCAGTGACCCCGTAGAATGGCGCTTGCATGATGAAATCAGCGGACAACGACGGAATGCAGATGCCGTAGTCGCGGCTCAGTTGTCGCAGTTGCTCGCGTCCAATCGGCGACATCAGGGGATTCATCAGGATCGGTTCCTCACCGATCCTCCACTCCATCAGCGCGAAGCCAGCTTCTTGGGCAAGCCGGAATTCCTCGCGCCAACGGTCGCTGAGAAAACCTCGTCGCCGTCTGTCGGCGGGCTCCATGAGGTCGCCCTGCATGACGCCGATGCGGCCTGCCATTCGTGCCTCCCCGACAATCATACCATGGGTCCTTCGACCGAAGCGCCAAAGCATCGATGAATTGCGAACGGTTGCGGCACGGAGAGCCTGCTGTACGAAGCTAGGGCGACCAGACTCCCCTTTCCACTACCAACCCTGGTAGAGGCCCGTGGCTCGCGATCCGCTATCCGGTCTGGTAGCTGCCATGCTTACCGGAAGCTGCTCTACTCGGTCTCGCCAGCGGACAAGCGATGGAGACGGGAATGTCGCACAGAGCAGCCCTAGCCGATGACAGCGAGCTGGCCGACGAATACCGCGCCGGCGCAGGCAAAGCCGAGATGCCGGTCCATGCATCTGCGACAGACAAAGAAGCCCCGTCCGCATCGATGCCCGCAAGACCGCGCATCCTGCTGGTCGGCGACAAGAGTTTCACGAGCCTCCTGAAATACATCCTCGACAGCAACGGCTTCGACTGCCTGCTGATCGGCACCTTGGCAGATGCGATCGCGGCCGCGACGGTCGCGCGTCCCGGCGTGATCGCCCTGGACGACATGGCGTGCGGAGACCGGCTCGCCGGCGCTCTCGAACAGTTGCAGCGGACTCCAGCAACGCAACACGTCCCGACGCTGATCATGGCGAGCGCTCCACCTCGTTTCGAGGACGAATGCATCCATGCAGATCGGACGAGCTACATCTTGAAGCCGTTTCTCCCAGACATTTTCATCGACCGGCTGCGTGGTCTGCTGCGCGCATCGGCCAGCCCCGGTCCGAAGGTGCTTCGGTTTGCCGATATCGTCATGGAGTCCGAGGCGCATCGCGTGTCCCGAGGCGGCCGCTGCATTCGCCTCTGCCCTGTCGAGTATCGGATCCTGCAACACCTCCTCGAAAGCCCCCGAAAGGTGTTCTCGCGCGAGCAGATTCTATCCAGCATACGGGCGCATACCCAGGAAAACGCCGTGCGCTCGATCGATGTGCACATCAGCCGCATCCGCAAGGCTCTTTGTGAACGCGGCGAGCCGAACTACATCCGCACGGTCCGAGGACTGGGCTATTCGCTCGACTTCGCGCCGGACGGGCCGACCACTTACGTTCCACGCCCCGAACTGGTCAGGAGCACGCGAAGCTGCGACGATCGCATGGGATGAAGCCGAGGCGCCCGCGCGCGGACCTGCCAGGAAGCTCCGGCTTCGGTCATCGCGCTCCGATGCGCAGGCTGCCCCAGGCGACGTCGCTCGTTTCCGGGAAGTAGCAGGCGCTGGCGCGGTCGCCGCCCGACGTTTCCAGTTGTGGCGGTTCGGCGCGACACGGCCCCTCCGCTCTCGGGCAACGCGGATGGAAGCCGCAGCCCGGAGGCGGATTGGTTGCAGACGGCACCTCTCCCACGATCTGGACCAGAGGCCGGCGCGTCTTGGGGTCCGGGATCGGATAGCTGTCGCGCAGAAGCTTCGTATAGGGATGCAGCGGACGATCGAGAACATCCACCGTCGGCCCCTCTTCGACGATACGGCCGAGATACATCACGCAGACCCGGTCGCAGAAATGACGGACCACGCCGAGATCATGCGAAACGAACAGGAAGGACAGGCCGCGACGCTCGCGAAGCCCCTCCAGCAACCGGAGAATTTGAGCCTGGACCGAAACGTCGAGCGCTGAAACCGCTTCGTCGGCGACCACCAGTTCGGGATCCAGGACCAGCGCCCTCGCAATGCCGATTCGTTGCCGCTGGCCGCCTGAGAACTCGTGCGGGTAGCGCTCCAATGCGTCGCGCGGCAGGCCGACCTCGACCATGGCCGCTTCCGCCTTCTCCCGGATCTCCTTGGATGAGCTGCGCAGATGAACGCGGAGGGGCTCTTCCAGGGTCTGCCGAATTGTCCGGCGCGGGTTGAGCGACGAATAGGGATCCTGAAACACGATCTGCATCCGGCGCCGCAACGCGCGCAAGGCGGCGCCCTTCGCGGCCCGCACATCGATGCCGTCGAAGAGGATGGATCCTCGATCGGGCTCGATGAGACGAAGGATGGCGCGGGCGACCGTGGACTTGCCACAACCGGACTCTCCCACGAGTCCGAGGGACGTTCCCTTCGGGATGCGGAAGGACAAGTCATCGACCGCCCGGACATTGTTAGCGCCCGAACGTCCGTGTCTCACGAAACTCTTGGAGAGGTTGCGTACGACGAATTCGCCGTCGCCGAGAGACGTCGTCATCAGTGGAGTCCTCCAGCCGGTCTGACGGGACAGCGCACCAGATGTCCGGGATCACCAGATGACACGAGTTCCGGATGCAACTCGGTACAACTGCGATCCTTGTAGGGGCAGCGTGGCGCGTAGGCGCAGCCTGTCGGCACGGCTGACAGAGCGGGAACACTGCCGGGAATCGGCTCGAGCGTTTCATTGGCCCGATCGGCTCGGGGCATCGCCCGCAGCAGCGCCGCCGTATAGGGGTGCATCGGCTTTGCGAACAGCGCATCGACACTCGCAAGCTCCACGACCTCTCCTGCATACATCACCGCCACCCGGTCGGCGATCTGTGCAACCACGCCAAGATTGTGCGTGATGAACAGCATCGACATGCCATAGGCCTGCTTCAGCTCTTCGAGCTGGCTCAGCACCTGCGCCTGGATCGTCACGTCCAGCGCCGTGGTCGGCTCGTCGGCCAGGAGAACCTTCGGATGGCACGCGAGGGCCATGGCGATCATGACGCGCTGGCGCATCCCGCCCGAAAACTGATGCGGATACTCGTCGAGCCGGCTCTTCGGCGAGGGAATCTTGACCTCCGTCAACAACCGGAGCGCCTCGGCCTTGGCCTGGATGCGCGAGCCCCCGCGATGAATGAGGATCGCCTCCGCGATCTGGTCGCCGACCGTCATCGTCGGATTGAGGCTCGTCATCGGCTCCTGGAAGATCATGGCGATCGAATTGCCGCGAATGGTGCTCATGTCCCGCTCGGACAAGGTCACCAGGTCCTGCCCCTCGAACAGCACTTCCCCGCCCTGGATGCGGGCCCCGGCCTGCGGAAGCAAGCGCAGGATCGAGAGCGCGGTGACGCTCTTGCCACTGCCGGATTCGCCCACCACGGCCAGCGTCTCGTTCGGCATCAGCGCGAGCGAGAGATTGCGCACGGCCGGATACCAATGGTCGCCGATCCGGAATTCGGTCCGCAGGTTGCGCAAGTCGAGAGCCGGCCTCGGAAAGGATGTCATGTCGCTACTCAGCCCTCAGCTTCGGATCGATGGCGTCCCGCAGGGCGTCGCCCAGCAGGTTCAGTGCAAGCACGGTCAGCAGGATCGCGAGGCTTGGAAACACCGCGAGCCACCATGCGTCGAGGATGTTGTCGAATCCTTCGCGGATCATGCTGCCCCAGGTCGGCGTCGGCGGCGGAACGCCGAGACCGATGAAGCTCAGGGACGCCTCGGTGCGGATCGCCGACGCCATCCACAGCGAACTCATCACCACGACATCCGAGATGAGGTTGGGCAGAATATGGACGCCCATGATCCGGACCGGGCTGAAGCCGAGCGCCCGGCCAGCCATCACGAAGTCCTGCTGCTTCAAGGCGATCGTCGGCGCGCGGGCAACGCGTGCGAACGGCGCGATCTCCGTGATGGCGATTGCGATGATGAGGTTCTGCAGACTCGCGCCGAGCATTGCCGCGATCATCAATCCGAGCAGCAGAGCCGGAAAGGAGAGCATGACGTCGAGGACGCCCATCACGAACTGATCCAGCAAGCCCCCGGCATAGCCCGCGACGATCCCGATGGTGCAGCCGATCGTCATCGCAATCAGGATCGCGACGAAGCCGACCATCAGGGATATGCGAGCTCCATAGATCAGGCGCGACAGGACATCGCGGCCGTAATTGTCCGTTCCGAGCAGGAACTCCCGGGACGGCGGCTCGAGCCGTGCGACGATGTTCTGCTCCAGCGGATCGTGCGGCGCGATCAGCGGTGCGAACACCGCGACCGCCACGATGAACGCCAGGAGCAAAGCGCCCAGCCAGAACAGGGGATTCCTGGAAAACACCAGCCACAGCCGGCTGGGCTGCGACACACCAACGGTCGCGATCTCGATCGTCATTTGTATTTCACCCGCGGATCGATCAGCCCATAGGTAATGTCCGTCAGCGTGTTCACGACGATGACGCAGATCGCGAAGATGATCATCAATCCCTCGAGCAGCGTGTAGTCGCGGGAATTGAGCGCGCCGAAGATCAGCTTCCCGAGCCCAGGCCGGTTGAAGATGATCTCCGTGAGCACGGAGTTTCCGATCAGTGTCCCGAAATAGAGACCAACGACGGTCACCACCGGAATGAGGCCGTTGCGCAGAGCGTGCCGCAGGACGAGGCGAACCGGCGTGACGCCCTTCGCGCGCGCCGTGCGGATGTAGTCCTCGCCGAGCACGCCGAGCATGGATGACCGCGTGACGCGCACCACATAGGCCATCAGGATCAGCCCGAGATTCAGCGCGGGCAAGGCCAGGCTTCGCAGCCGGTCGAGGGGATCGGAGCTGTCCGACGTGAGAACCGGAAACCAGCCCAGGTGGATCGCGAAGACGATGAGCAGCAGAATGCCCGACACAAATGCCGGGAAGGAAAGTCCGAGCAACGAGACGAGCCGTGACACGTAGTCGATCCAGCTGTTGCGGCCGAGCGCCGCCAGGATTCCCAGCGGGAGACCGAGCACGAGTCCGATCAGGATGGCGGCCAATGTGAGCTGGATGGTCGAGGGCAGCACCAGCAGGACCTCCTGCACGACGGTCCGGCCGCTGCTCAGGGACTGCCCGAGATTTCCGGTGAGCACCTCTCCGAGGAAGTGGAGATACTGGGTGAGGATCGGCTGATCGAGCCCGAGCCGGGCCCGCATCGCCCGAAGCGATGCTTCGGTCGCCTGATCGCCCAGGATGACGGATGCGGCGTCACCGGGAACGAGACGCACCAGCACGAAGATCGCGGTGAGCATCACGAGCAGCGTCGGGATTGCCAGCAGCAGCCGCTTGAAGGCGAAGTTGATCATGCGATCGTCCCGATCGGTCGCGACTGACGGCGGAGACATCCCGGCTGAGGTTCAGATCGCGAAGCACGCGAATAGCTCACAATGCATCCTCCTTGTCATCGAGGGTCGCCAGCTCTCCGAGCGTCACAGGCTTGAACGGGGGACGAACGCGATAGAAGCCGATCTCGCTCGCAGGACATTTGTGAATGTCGGCGAGCAGCCGCGTGACGGTGTAGCCGCATTGCCGCCCCTGGCAGGGCCCCATTCCCGCACGCGTGAACGCCTTGATCTGGTTCGGACCGGCCCCGCCGATCTGCGCCATGGCCCGGATCTCCCGCGCCGTCACCTCTTCGCATCGGCAGATGACGGTCTCGTCGGACGGATTGAAGACGGTCTCGCGAGGCCTGAACAGGGCGTCCAGGAACGGCCGCAAGGCCAGTTCGCGCGCCAGCATCTTCCGGCTGCGCACGACGTCCCGCATCACGTCCTGCTCGTCCGCAAACCCGAGCTCCACCGCAACTCTTTGCGCGGCAAGCGCACCGCGAAGCTGCGCCGCCTTTGCCCCGGCGATGCCTGCGCCGTCGCCGGCAATGAAGATGCCGGCCCTGGACGTCTCGCCCCAGGGGTCGAGAACCGGCACATAGCAATCCTGCCCGTCGCGCCATTCCACGGCGCAGCCCAGTCCGAGCGCCGTGTGCACGCTCGGCACGACGCCTTCATGCACGAGCAGATTGTCCGTGGAAATGGTCGCCTCTCGTCCATCGGCGGTGCGATAGCTGAGCGATGCGATGCGGTCCGACCCGTGCGCCTCAAGCGCGACGACATGCTTGATGATGGGCACGCGGCGCCGTCGAAGCATGGACGTCCACGCGACGCCCTGGAGCAGCGCTCCCGTGGCGCGCAAGGCATTCGGCAGATGCCGAAGAGCCGCCCAATGACGGCCTGCCGGCGTGGTGTCGAGATAGCCGGCGATCTGCCCTCCGGCGTTGAGCAACTGGACCAGGTAGAGAAGCGGCAGTGGACCACAACCGGCGACCCAGACGGGCTTGGATGGAATCTGCCCCGCGGTCTTCAGCAGGACTTGAGCCGCACCGACGGTGAGAACGCCCGGGAGCGTCCAACCTGGGAAAGGGACGGGCCGTTCCTGGGCGCCCGTCGCAAGGATGATGGCGCGTGCCTTGATGGTCTCGGCTTTGCCATCATGGGTCACGAAGGCGCGGAAGCCGGATTCGATCTGCCATAGCTGGGTTCGAGGCATGTAACGCGCGCCGCTGGCGCGGAACGCGTCAGTGGTTGCCCGTCCGCTCAGATAGGTGCGTCCGAGAACATCTCCCCTGGGCGCCGGCACGGTTTCGACCGCGCGCCAGATCTGCCCGCCCGGGGACACCTGATCATCGACGACCAGAACGTCGAGTCCATGCCGGCGGGCCGTGATCGCGGCCGTCATGCCGGCGGGGCCGGCCCCCACGATGAGAAGGTCAGTGCTCGTCATGACGGCAGGCACCGTTTGCCCTGCTGGCGCTGAACCGTCATGCCGTCCCGGACCGGAGTCATGCAGGTCTGCACGGAGGCGATGCCGTCCACCTGCGCAAGACAATCGAAACAGACGCCGATCATGCAATAGGGTGCTCGCCTATTACTCTTGACCGGCGTCGCGCGTGACCAGACGACCGCTTGGCGCAGCAGGACGGCGGCGACGCTTTCGCCGGGCTCCGCCGTCAGAGGCTCGCCGTCGACCTGGATGGTGACGGTCTCGGCGGGCTCATGCAGCTTTCTGAACATCGAAACGCCTTTGGTGGAAGATATCCAGCGAGCCCGGCAATTGCCCGGCTGCAATCGCATCAGCGAGGACGCTGGCATGCAGCGCCGCGAGCGTCACGCCCGAGTGACACAGCGCGACGAAGGCTCCGCGATGCCTGGTTGACTGTGCATAGACCGGGCAGCCATCGGGAGTCATGATGCGCAAGCCGGCCCACTGACGGACCAACGTCGCCTCCCTGAGAGCCGGCACGATGCGAAGCGTCCGCCGGCTGAGATCGGCCGCGGCGGTCGCGGTCGCCGAGCTGTCGAACCCCGCCTCCTCATGCGTGGCACCGATCATCACGGTGCCTTCCCGCGTCTGACGCAAGCCGCTCGTCGGCAACGGCAGAAACGGTTCGAGCCGCTCGGTCACCAGGATCTGCCCGCGTTGCGGCCGCAGCGGGATGTCGAGCCCGACCTGCCGCGCCAGCGCCTGAGATCCGAGGCCGGCCGCGATCAGCAGGCGCGGCGCGCTGACGGTCTCGGTTCCGAACGCCACCGTGAAACCCGCCTCACTCGGAATGATCTGGCGCACCGCAGCGGCCTGGCGCAGCTCCCCGCCCAGGCGCAAAATTCCCGCATGAAGCGCCGCAAGCAGCTGAAGCGGATTGGCGTGCCCGTCGCGTTCGCCGAAGCTCGCACCCACCACGTCAGGCCCCAACCGAACGTTCGGAAGCAGCTTGCCCAATTCGGTGCGATCGAGCATTCGCCAATCCGCATCCGCTCCGCCGAGCTGATTGTGCAAGCGCTGAAGGTCGAGGCGACGCTTCTCGAATGCGTCCTCGCCAAGGCAGAACGCCAATCCGCCGTTCTGCTCATATTGCAGATCCATGCCGACGACGCCCGTGAGCTCCGACGCGAAGTCGGACCACATGTCCACGCTCCGGCGCGAGAGCTGCTGATAGGCCGGCATGTTCTGGCCTTTGCCCTGCAGCCAAACAAGGCCGAAATTGGCCCGCGCCGCGCGGTGGTCGCGATCGTCGCCGTCGAGCACGAGCACACGCTGCTGTCGTCGCGCGAGGCCGTAGGCGATGGCCGCGCCGACCGTTCCAGCTCCGATAACGATGATGTCGGGATGCATCAGATTTCCTCTTGCCCAATATGACGACAAAAAGAGATATTTGGTCAAAGTCGAAAATCTGTGGCTGTATTCTTCAGGGTTATGGGATGGCTCGTCAGATCAATCTCCGACAGGTGGAGGCGTTCAAGGCGGTGATCGAGAGCGGCTCGATCAGCCGGGCCGCTTTGATCCTCAACATCTCCCAGCCGGCGATGAGCAAACTGATCGCGCATCTCGAGGAGGATACGGGGCTCAATCTGTTCGATCGCGTCAAAGGCCGGCTTGCTCCGACGGAGCGCGGCATGCGGCTCTACAAGGAGATCGATCGAATCTTCGCGGGCGTTCGCCAGGTCGAGAACGCGGTGGAGGCGATTCGCCGCGAGGAGCAGGGTCAGTTGCTCGTCGGCGTGATGCCGGCGTTGTCGCGCTCCTTCATTCAGCAGGCGACGATGGGTTTCCTGCAGCAGCATCCCAATGTGTTCTGCTCGGTCAAGTCGCGCAGCTCGGAATGGATCGTGGACTGGCTGGTCACGCGCAAGCTCGACGTCGGGCTTGTCAGCTCGCGGATCGACAATCCCTATGTCATCGCCGAACCGCTGACGCAGCAACCGCTCGTCTGCATCATGCCGACGGATCATCCGCTCGCCGCGAAGAACGTCGTGGAGCCGGATGATCTCGACAACGTTCCGTTCGTATCGTTCGATCCTGAGAGCCAGGCCGGCCAGTGCATTGCGACGATGTTCGATGCCTACAATGTCAGGCCCAAGACCGTGCTCGTCGCCAACGTCTCGCCGACCCTTTGCGAATTCGTCGCGGCCGGCCTTGGCGTGTCGCTGGTCCATCCGCTGATGTTCAGCGGGCTGCAGGACCGGCTGTCCATCCGCCGCTTCGAACCGGCCTTGTCCTACGATTTCCAGCTTTGCCGAATGCGCGACAGCCGCAATGCCGGCCTGGTCGATGCCTTTCTTCAGCAGGCGCGGACCACGGCCGCGCGCCTGTCCCAGGAGTCGCTCAGCGCGGCGTGAGCGTCGTCGCCTCGGTGATCAGCGGCGCCAGGTTCATCGCGCCCTTGAGCTCGTAACCATAGTTGACGCGCTTGCTGTGTCCCCAGACCTGCTGAAGCTCGAACAGCGGAACCGAGCAGACGGCGTCGTGGATCTTGCGCTGGGCGTCCTTCCACAGCTCCTGCTGCCGCTCGGCACGGCCTTCGACGCGCGCCGCCTGGATGTCGTCGTCGGCGACATCGCAATGCGAGAAATTGGCCACCGCGGTCGGCTTTCCGACGATCGAGCGCGAGTGATAGAATTCCGTCAGGTACGTGTCCGCGACCGGAAACCGGGCGGCGCCATAGAACACCAGCGCGCTGGCATTGCCGCGGATCTGGCTCTGATACGTCGCATGATCGACGACGCTCATGTCCAGCTTGATGCCGGCCTTGGCAAGCTGGCGCTGAATGATTTCCATCGTCGGCAGGATCGCCGAGATGTTGGAGACCACGACCTTGAGCGTGATGCCGTCGGGATAGCCGGCTTCGGCCAGAAGCGCCTTGGCCTTCACGGGATCGTAGCCATAGGCTCCCGGCGAGCAGTCCTCTCCGATATAGCCGGGGGGCACGACCGAGCAGCCCTTCTGGCTGACGGACTTGCCGACGAACTGCACGAGATCGTCGACATTGACCGCGGCGGCGATCGCCTGCCTCACCTTGAGATTGTCGAGCGGCGGAATGCTGGCGTTGATGTGAAGGGTCCGGAATTCTCCCGGGCGGAAGATATCGACGACCATGTTGCCGCGCTGGCGGGTCGTATCGACCCAGCGCTGCTCGCGCCGGCCCTGAACGAGGTCGAGCTCTCCCGACGCAAAAGCGAGCTCGCGCGCGCTGTCGGAAGGAATCGTTCGGTACATGATGGCGCCGATCTGCGGCCGGCCGCGGAAGTAGCTCTCGTTCGCGACCAGCTTGACGTGCCGCTGCGTCTCGTGCTCGGCAAACGCGAAGGGCCCCGTGCCGACCGGATTGGAGCCGAACTTGTCGCCGAGCTCCTCGACCGCCTTTTTGCTGACGATGTTGCCGCCGTGATAGTTGGACAGGCGGCCGAGAAAATTCGGGTCCGGATATTTCAGGGTGACCCGCACCGCACCGTCGTCGATCTTGGCGATGCTCTCGACCGCGGCGAAGTCCGCAGCGAAGCTCGAACGGCTGGGATCGGCGGCGCGCGTCAGCGAATAGACCACATCGTCCGCGGTGAGGCGTCCCCAATTGCCGTGAAACTTGACGTCCTTGCGCAGGAAGAAGGTCCAGCTTCGTCCGTCCGCCGACGTTTCCCAGCGCTCGGCGAGGTCCGGCTCGAGATCCTTGAAATCGGCACTTCCCGGCCTGAAGCGGACGAGGCCGTTGAACATCAGGCCGATCAGCGGCTTGTCCGTGCTCGTCGTCGCACGATGGGGATCGAGCGTGGTGATGTCCGATCCGCCGGCCCCCATCTGCAGGGTGGCCCCCGCCGGCACCTCGGCCGCCGACACGCCGCCGGCGGCTGTCAGCAGCACAGCAATGCAGAACGCCACGATATGGAGGTGCTTCATCCCGATGCCTCGCCCGTTACCCGGGCATCAGGCTGAAAGAGTCCTGCACCGCTGTCAAAGTCCGAAATCGAGGAGACCTATTCTCCGACGTTATGGGCCGAACGCTCCCGCCAATCAGGGCATCGCCACCGGCTCAGTCCGTGGGGTCGAGCCACATCGACATCACCGAGCCGGACAGGCCCGGGATCTCGATCAGACCCAGCCTGATCGCCTTGACCACGGCGACCGTCCGGCTGGTCGTGCCGAGCTTCCTCATGGCCTTCTTGATGTGGAAGTTGATGGTGTTCTCGCTGATCTTCAGAATGATCCCGATATCCCAGGAGGACTTGCCCTCCGCGGTCCACCGCAGGCATTCGCGTTCGCGCTCCGAAAGCTCGATCATATCGTGGCTCGTCGCAGGCCTCGCCAGCTCGCCGAACGCGACATGGAACTGACACGCCAGGGCATGAAGATGATGGAGACGCCGGCCGGGATCGGCGTCGTCGAAGTGAGATGCAAAAGACAGCACCGAGATGCGCCCGGACGGCCCGAACAGCGGCACGCTCATCCCGTGCTTGAGGCCGGCCTCGCGGCTTTCATGGATGACCCGGCGCTCGCCGGCCTGCAGCCGGTCCTGCTTGAGCAACTGATCCCACATGAACGGCTTGCTGTGAAAGGCGGTGCGCCTGACCACCGGATCAATCTCGTGATACTTGCGCTCGAAATAATGCTTCCGCCAGGCGGACGGAAAGTTGAGCGCAATCGCCGGCATCGGGTGATCGGGCAGCCGCATCACCTCGACGTAGTTCAAGGCGCCGTAGGCCACCTGGCCGAAACCTTCCTCGGCCGCAGCACCGACGAGAAGCTCGAACAGGTCGGGCAGCGACTGCGTGCGGTTGGCACAATCGATGAAGCAGAAGAGGTCCATAGCCACCTCACGGCAGACAAAGCTGCGCAGACGTCCGGCACTTCCGGCCCGGTGTGATCGTGATCTTGATCGTGAAAACGACTCCGCCGCGACCTTCCGGTCGCCGACGGCCCGCTCGTGCCCCCTCGCCCGCCTCTGTCGAGGCTGAAAACAGGCGCTTGTTTGTCCGAACTTCATCCCAACCTGAGGTAGATTGTATCATTGTACAGTCCGTCGTGCAAATGACGATCACATTCGATTCATCATATGGACGCTGCGTCATGTCATGAGCATTGCCATCCTCCAGGACCGGCCGCACGAACGAGCATGCCGACTGCGGGACTCAGCGAAGTGCCTGCTCAACAAGCATTCTCAGGCGCTCGCCTCTTTCTACAAAGCATTTCCGGCATGCGTGACGTACGGAACGGCGTAGTTGGACGTGTCGGCTCTTCGTCCACATCGCCCGCGGATCAGGGGCCTCGGCGATTCACGCCGACCGCTCCCACGGCCCTCATGGGAGCCTTGCAAAAGCCAAGAACTCCACAACATTGCAACCCAGAATTGCGTCGAATTATAGGTGATATTGAGGCGCGGCTCGACAGATACCGCTTTTCTGAGAGGAGCCGCGCCACAGCGCTCGCTCGATCATCGCGCTACTCGACTGGGTAGCTGCAGCGCTTGCGTCGAGCCGATTAGTCTGCGCCTTCCTATCATGTCGCCCATTGGAAGATGCTCATGCGTACCGTTGCAGTCAGGTGGGACAACGTCCATCAACATGGCGAGGCGTGGATCTCGCACCATCGGCTGCGATACAGGATGTTCGTCGAGCGCCAGGGATGGTCCGTGCCGCACTATCAGCGCATGGAGTACGATGAGTTCGACACGCCGGCGGCCACCTACATCGTCGTCGTCGACGAGCGCGATCAGGCGCTCGGCACCGCGCGACTGATTCCGACGACACGCCCCTACATGGTCGAGTCGCTATGGCCCGATCTGGTGGATGGCCTGCTGCCGCACGCCGATCAGGTGTGGGAGGCGTCGCGATTCGGCTGCGATCGCGCGTTGGGCGCCGGCGGGCGACGCCGCGTGATCGGTCAGCTCATCCAGGCCTGCCAAGAATTCGGCGTCGCCCACGGCATCACGTCCTATCTCGGCGTGATGCCGCCCTGGGTGTTCCAGACCGTCATTGCGGCCCATGGCTGCCCGGTGCGCCCGCTCGGACCGGCGCTGTCGCTGCAAGGGCACGCCATCGAAGCCGCCGCGATCGAGGTCTCGGCGGCGGTTCTCGCGCGCGTGCGCGCGCACACGGGACTGCGGCAGGCGCTGGAGAACATCGACGTCCTCGACGTCGCGCCCACGGCGCTGTCGCTCGCCGTCGCCGGCGATGCTGTCGCGGCGCCCGAGCCGAGCAGGCTCGCGGCTTCGACGAGTCCCCTCGTCGACGCCCACTGAAGCGGCGAGATCAGCTGTTCGACATCATGTCATGACGGCGCCGGAACCCGTGCCGCGCCATCGCTGTCGCCCGGCCCCTTCATCCGTCGATCTTGACAAATGCGCCGATCAGAACAAAAAACGAACGCTCGCCCCGTTCGCCTGATCGTCAGGCGCGGTCGTCAGCCAGACGCATGGGATCCCGGCTCGTCACATGAAACCTGCCACGCTGCCGGTCTATTACTATCTCGACCACTTCGTCGAAATGCTCGGGTTCGTCGAGACGACCTATGGCGACATTCTCGGCGACGATGATCGCGCGTTCACCGCGCGCTTTCGCCGCCTGTCCAAGGACGCGCAGTGCCTGCTGATCCGGATGGTCAACCGGCACGGACCGATCTTCAATCGCGCGCTGTTCAAATATCCGGAGATCGCCGATCTCTCGGCCGCGATCCGCGAGCTGATGGATTGCGGGCATGCCCGGAACCTCCGGTCCGAGGACTATGCCGCCTTCGTGCTCTGCCAGCCGAAGACCGCCCTGCTCGACGGCGCGCGTGCGGCCGGGTTCGGCCGTGAGGTCCGCGCCTCCTGGTCGAAGCCGGCGCTGGCCGAGTTCTTCCTGTCGACCATTCCCTTCGAGGCCGCCGCGCGGCATTGCGGCGCCGCGAGCTTCGTCGCGCTCGACAACACGCGTCCGATCGAATTCCTGCTGTATCTCTACTTCGGCAAGACGGCTGACAATCTCAAGAACTTCGCGCTGCGCGATCTCGGCGTGCTGCGCACGAACCAGGAGACGTCCTTCAGCGCGCGCTTCGCCGACGCCGACGAGGCGCATGCCTGCTTCCACTACAGCCAGGTGCTGGACCGGATCGCCCTGCGCTCCGCCGCGATCGACCGGCAGGCGGCCGCGGCGATCCTCGACGGCCCGCCGCGAACCACCGACTACGCCGCCGACCTCGCGGCGCGCGCCGCCTGCGAGGTCGGACAGTTCTTCGAGAAGCAGGGCGACGAGGAACTCGCCGAACGGCTATACAGGGACGGCGGCTCGGCCGATTGCCGCGAACGCCTCGTCCGCCTGCTCTACGCGCGGGGCGACAAGGAGGCGGCCGAGGTCTTGCTGCGGGACATGATCGACGATCCCGAGAGCGACCACGAGCATCTCTTTGCGACGGATTTCTACGCCCGCAAGTTCGGCGGACAGCGCACCGGCCTGTGCACGGCCCTGCTGCGCGCGGGGCGGACGATCGTCGTCGACGACCTGCATCGCGGCCATCCCGAAGCCGGCGTCGCCGGCGTGCTGCGGCGCCAGGGCGGCGAGGTCTACGTGACCGAGAACTCGCTCTGGCTCGCCTTGTTCGGGCTGTTGTTCTGGGACGAGCTGTTCGAGTCCGGCCAGCTCCACAGCGGCTTCGACTGGGTGCCGCAGTGTCTGCGCGACCGGACCTTTCATCGCCGCTTCGCCACACAGATCGACGGCAAGCTCGCGCAGATCAGGGCGAGGACCGCACTGCCGTTGATCCTGCGCACCATCGCCGCGAAATGGGGACGGCCCAACGGCCTGTTCGCCTGGGAGCGCGTGCAGGTGGACGCGCTCCGCGCCGTGCTCGAAGGCGCCCACGCCGATGGCCTCGCCGACATCGTCAGGGCGATGTGCGAGGACTTCCGCGGCATGCGCGACGGCTTTCCCGACCTGCTGCAGGTGCGGGACGGCAGGCTTTCCTTCGTCGAGGTCAAGGCCGAGGGCGACGCCATCCGACGCAATCAGCTGACCCGGCTGCGCCAGCTGAATCACGCGGGCATCCCGGCCGAAATCGGCCGCGTCGACTACCGCTTCGATCCCGACCAGATCTATGTCGTCGTCGACATCGAGACGACGGGATCGTGGTCGGCCGGCGATCGCATCACCGAGATCGGGGCCGTGAAGGTCCGCAACCACCAGCCGATCGCGGAGTGGCACGCGCTGATCAATCCGCAGCGGCCAATTCCGGCGAAGATCGTCGAGCTGACCGGCATCACCAACCAGATGGTGCGCGACGCGCCGGCCTTCCACGAGATCGCCGACAGCTTCATGGCGTTCATGGAGGACGGCATCTTCGTCGCGCACAACGTGAACTTCGACTACGGTTTCCTGTCGTCCGAATACGAACGGCTGGCGCGACGCTTCCGCTTCCCGAAACTGTGTACCTGCACGGGCATGCGGCGAGGATATCCCGGGCACAAATCCTACGGCCTCGGCCAACTCTGCGCGATCTACGGCATCGCGCTCGAGGACCACCACCGCGCCTTGTGCGACGCCCGCGCCACCGCGCGGCTGCTGACCCTGATCAACACCAAGCGCGCCGACGCCGTCCCTGCACAAGAGGTGCAGGCGGCGTAGGCTCTCGGCTCGACCGAGGCCGGTCGCGACGAGCGATCCTGCACAATGAGTTACTCCGTCATGCCCGGGCTCGTCCCGCCTGCGCGGCTGAAGCCGCTTCGGCGCGGCGAAGGCCCGGGCATCCACGTCGTTCTCAGCATGCCGACCGACGTGGATGGCCGGGACAAGCCCGGCCATGACGACGTGGAGAGAGACGGGCACAGAACTACGATCGCCTTCTGCGATGACCCTACCCTCGAGGGGAGAGGTGACCGCGCAGTTGACCTTCCAGTGAGCGCCGCGGCATTAGACAATGCGCGAGGCTGCTTTGATACGATTTCGTGGAAACACATCACGTCCTAGCCGCCACTCCGGCACCTCGGCGAAAGCATCGGCACATTCGCCCACGGCCAATTGTGCCACCGCCCATCGTCGCCGACGCAGGCGGAAGCTGCCGGAGGCGAACTCGCCGTCGCATGCGATGCAGCCTCGCGCGCTGCAAACCGGTGGTCGACATAAATCGTCGACAGATATCCCGCCACGGTCACCGCCAGGACGACCACAGATCCCTTGGCGAAGTCACCCCTGTGCATGTCATCAGCTCCCTTGTTCGGCGTGTCAGGACCACATGGGACGATATTGACGTACCATGGCGTGGCGGGCTGTGAGAGAGGTCACATCGACATTGGATCCGGGCTGTTGCTGGCACGGACTTACGGTTGCTGCGCAAGTTAGGGGGCAGTGCAGTCACCGCAATTCTTGAAGGCGACGATCGCCCCCCTATCTGCCGGATTTGCGCCGCTCAAGCCAAGCCCGCATCTCTCTCGCGATGAAAACGAATCCCAAGCAGCCTATCAGGATGAACAGCAGATGAAGCCCGAACAAGCCGGCAAAGTTGAACGGATGGTCGCCAAAGGTAATCAGCTGATAATGATTGGGCTCGCCTCTGCTACGAAAATTCCCCCAGAGCGCTCCGGTAGAGTACCACTGGCTGAGGCTGTAGACGCCATGCCCACCCATGATAATGGCTATTACGGCACCGACGAACGTCATGGGTGCGTGCAATTTGACCTTCACGGGCCTCACTTGGTGTTTGGCTCCTGGGCCTCGAGGGAGCAGGTCATCGCAGATGATCGTCGGAACGGGGCCCCTTCGTCCGCGCCCAACCGTGCTGTCGCCGCCGCCGAAGATCGATATCATTGCGCGAAGTTTTGCGCCCGCCAGGCCATCAGATTCATCTCGTTCAGAATCGTCCAGCACTTGAGGCATCCAATCGAGATTACGGTGACGGTGCACAACACTGCTGCAGCCGACCTGCTCGACGCCAGCCGCCGGTCACGCCGCCCGCGGCTTGTTCACCGTCTCGATCCGGTCGAGCGTCTTGCCGAGGCTGCGTTTCGCGATCTGGACGTCGTAGTCCGTCTGCAGGTTGAGCCAGAGCTCGGGCGTCGTGTCGAGTGCCTTGGCGAGCCGGAGCGCGGTGTCGGCGGTGATGCCGGTCTGCTCGCTGGCGATCCGCTCGATCCGCGTTCGCGGCAGGCCGCACACCTTGGCGAGCGCGCCGGCGGACATTCCGAGCGGGGTGAGAAACTCCTCGCGCAGTACTTCACCGGGATGCATCGGCTTCAGCTTCTTGGTCATCGCAGCGCCTTTCAATGATAGTCCACGATCTCGACGTTCGCCGGGCCGTCCGCCGTCCAGATGAAACAGACCCGGAATTGATCGTTGATGCGGATCGAATGCTGCCCTTGGCGATCTCCCGTCAGCGCCTCCAGCCGGTTGCCGGGCGGCGATCGCAAGTCGCCGAGACCGGCCGCGGCGTGGAGGTAACGCAACTTCCGGCGAGCCACCTTCAACAGATCGGACGGAAAGCCCTTCGGGTTTTCGCCGTCGAACACAGCCTCGGTGGTCCAGTCCCGGAAGCTCCTGATCATCCGGAAAATGTATCACTCCATGATACACTCGTCAAACAATGGCGACGTCTCTGAGTTGCTCGCGCTGTTCCTACCAACTTCCATGTCGTCAGCCAGAGCATCCACCCCTGCACAAACTGCCCGTCGTGCTGATTCCCCTTGCGCCGTCGGGCAAATCACCGCCACATTTCCCGCCATCCCGCCCGCACTGAGAGGGGCGTATCGCGATCGTCACGGGACGTTGCGGCGGGGAGTGGTGGCCGTGGGGCGACGCAGCATCTCATTTGCGGGTGCGGACGAACGTCGTCATGCGGACGGTCAAGCCGTGTGGTCCCGACACCCCGACGCTGGTGTCTTGGTCGGCGACGATGCCGATGACGGGGGCAAGCAAGCCCGGTCCCCTGGGAGAGCGCGGAGCAGCCGTTCAAACCATCGCGCAGGGAAGGCCGGGTTGTTTCCGGCTGAGCCTGTGGTTCCTGCCCCGTGCACTCTGTTTCGCACGGGGGCCGCGGGTGCCAGTCGGCACTCGGCCTTCCCTGCGCCCTCTCAATCGATGAGGACGCCATCCGCAGCAGAGCTCGGGCTGATTCAGCCGCGAGGTTGCGGGCGCATGGGCGCGAGCGACGGCTGCTGATCGCAGCAGGCTGTTTGACAGGGTTGATCAGGAGATCAGGGAGCGGGGCTGAAGCTGGCACTTGGCGGGCTCAAACGCCCGGCTTCGCCAAGAGGCTACGCCGGGCACGCTTCGCCCTGCGGGCTACCGCGGCTGCGCCACGCGTAGCCCGCAGGGCGAAGCGTGGTGCCCAGGGGCGGAATCGAACCACCGACACTGCGATTTTCAGTCGCATGCTCTACCAACTGAGCTACCTGGGCAGGTCTCTTTCGGGCCAAAAAAGCCCGGCGAGCCGGCGGTTTATAGTCAGAGCGGGCGGCGCTGTCTACCGCTGTTCGCGGAAGTTTTCACATTCCTTTTGCAGCTGCGCAGCTGTTGCCGAAACACCGCCCGGCGAGCTGGCGCCATCGGCGCAAGGACATGAAAATACTGGTTTATTCGACGTCGTCCTCGTCGCCCTCGGTGGCCGGGATGACATAGGAGCCGCTGAGCCAGCGATTGAGGTCGACGTCGCGGCAGCGCGACGAGCAGAACGGGCGCGAGGCGTCCGCGGCGGGGCGGTTGCAGATCGGGCAGCGGCGGATGGGTTTGGCCGCGGCGGCGGTGTTCGGTTGAGGCGATTCGTCGGACATGGCCGCTATTTAGGCGACGAGGCCGCCGGATGCATCCCCGTCGGGCGATTACACCCCGACGGTGTTGAGCCAGCCGAAGCGGATCGGAAAGCCCTCGCCGGCGAGCAGGGTCGTGGTCTCGTACAGCGGCAGGCCGACGACGTTGGTGTAGGAGCCGACCATCTTGACCACGAACGAGCCGGCGATGCCCTGCACGGCGTAGCCGCCGGCCTTCCCGCGCCATTCGCCGGAGCCGATATAGGCCTGGATGTCGTCTTCGCTGAGCCGCTTGAAGCGGACGCGGGTCTCGACCAGGCGCTGGCGGAACGCCTCCTTCGGCGTCACCAAGGTGATCGCGGTGTAGACGCGGTGGTTGCGGCCCGACAGCAGGCGCAGGCACTGCGAGGCCTCGTCGACCAGGTTGGCCTTGGGCAGGATGCGGCGGCCGACCGCGACCACCGTGTCGGCGGAGATGATGAAGGCGCCGCGCAGCTCGTCGTCGAGCTGGACGGATTTCAGCGCTGCGTCGGCCTTGGCGCGCGCCAGGCGGTTGGCGCAGGCGCGCGGCAGCTCGCCGCGCTTCGGCGTCTCGTCGACGTCGGCCGGACGCAGCGCGTCGGGCTCGATGCCGGCCTGGTTGAGCAGCGCCAGACGCCGCGGCGAACCGGATGCAAGAACGATTTTGGGACGGCCGAGCATGCTGATTTCGCTGAGGGATTCGGAAACGGCGGGGCGGGCGCGCGGAACCTATCGGAAGGGGTGCCATTCCACAACCCGGAGACTGCGACAAGGCTGCGACAGCCTGCTCTACGGGCTCAGTTTGAGCGGCGGACGACGTTGGTATTTCGGTTCGATGACACCTTGCGGGGGGAACTTGGAACTACAGACCTGCCGGACCGGGCTTGGCGAAGCGCTTGCGGATGCGCGTGAACAGGCCGTCGAGGACCTCGCGATAGGCCGACAGCTTCTGCTCGCGGTTGCCGTCGGTCGTGGTCGGATCGGGCGTCGGCCAATATTCGACGTCGGCGGCGATGGTGCGGGTCAGCTCGAGGGCCTTGTGGTGCGCTTCCGGAGAGAGCGTGATGATGAGGTCGAAGTTCAGGCCCTCCCAGTCCTCGAGCTCCTCGAAGGTGGTGGGCTTGTGCTGCGAGATGTCCTGGCCGAGCTCGGCCATCACGGAGACCGCGAACGGGTCGAGCTCGCCCTTCTTGACGCCGGCGGAGCGGACATAGAGCGCGTGCGGAAACATCTGGCGCAGCAGGCTTTCGGCCATCGGCGAGCGCACGCTGTTCTGCCCGCAGGCGAACAGCACCGCCTGCGGCTGGCGCGCGCGCGGCGGCCCCTCGGCCATGATTCTAGGCGTCCTTGGCCGGACGGCAGGACGCGCGGAGGCGAGCGCGCGGCGTCACTGGCCCTCGCCCTTCCAGTGCAGCACCGTGATGAGGGTGAACAGCCGGCGCGAGGTCTCGAAATCGACCCGCACCTTGCCCTTGAGCCGCTCCTGCAGGGTGCGCGAGCCCTCGTCATGGATGCCGCGGCGGCCCATGTCGATCGCCTCGATCTTGTCGGGCGTCGCGGTGCGGATCGCCTGGTAGTAGCTGTCGCAGATCATGAAATAGTCCTTCACGATCCGCCGGAACGGCGACAGCGACAAGAGATGCGTGACGACGGGGGTGCCGTCCTCGCGGCGGATGTCGAACATCAGCCGGTTGGCGGTGATGCCGAGATGCAAGGTGAAGGGACCGGCGCCGTCGGCGCCCTCGGGCGCGAACAGGTTCTCCTCGACGAGGTCGTAGATCGCGATCGCCCGCTCATGCTCGATGTCCGGACCGGAGCGGCCGATCGACTCCTCGTCGAGCGTCACCGCCACGATGCGATTGGTCCGGTCGTCGCCTGGCGGGTGCTGGGTCATGGCAGATTGAGGCGTATTCCCACGGAGCGTGAATGGGCGTCGAGACCCTCGGCCTTGCCCAGAGTCATCGCCGCTGGCCCCAGCGCGCGCAACTGCTCCGGGCCGCATTTCAACAGCGACGTGCGCTTCATGAAGTCGAGCACGCCGAGCCCGGAGGAGAACCGCGCCGAGCGCGCGGTGGGCAGCACGTGATTGGAGCCGCCGACATAGTCGCCGATCGCCTCCGGCGTGTGCGCGCCGAGGAAGATGGCGCCGGCATTGCGGACCTTGGCCGCGAACGCATCGGGATCGGCGGTCATAATCTCAAGGTGCTCGGCGGCGATGGCGTCCGCCAGCGGCACGGCCTGGTCGAGGGTGTCGACCTCGATGATGGCGCCGAAATCGGCCCAGGACGCGCCGGCGATCTCGGCGCGGGGCAGCGTCTTGAGCTGGCCCTCGACGGCGCGGGCGACGTCGTCCGCGAGGCGGCGGCTGTCGGTGATCAAAATCGATTGCGCGCTGGCATCGTGCTCGGCCTGGGCGAGCAAATCGGCGGCGATCCAGTCGGCATTGCCGCTGTCGTCGGCGATCACCAGCACCTCGGAGGGGCCGGCGATCATGTCGATGCCGACCTTGCCAAACACCAGCCGCTTGGCGGCGGCGACATAGGCATTGCCCGGGCCGACGATCTTGGCAACGGGGGCAATCGTCGCGGTGCCATGCGCCAGCGCGGCCACGGCCTGCGCGCCGCCGACGCGGTAGATCTCGGAGACGCCGCCGAGATGCGCGGCGGCCAGCACCAGCGGGTTGAGCCTGCCGTCGGGCGCCGGCACCACCATGACGAGCCGGCCGACGCCGGCGACCTTGGCGGGAATGGCGTTCATCAGCACCGAGGACGGATAGGCCGCGGTGCCGCCGGGCACATAGAGACCGGCGGATTCGATCGCGCTCCAGCGCCAGCCGAGCTCGACGCCGGCGGCATCGGTGAAGCGCTGGTCCTGCGGAAGCTGCTTGAGGTGGAACGCCTCGATGCGGTCGCGGGCGAACTTGAGTGCATCGACGGTTGCCGTGTCGCAGGCCTTCACCGCGGCTTGGATTTCATCTGGCGTGACGCGCAGCGTGGCGGCGGTCAGCTCCAGCCGGTCGAACTTGGCCGTCGCCTCGAGCAGCGCCGCATCGCCGCGCCTGGCGACGTCGTCGACGATGGCGCGGGCGGCGGCTTCGACGTCGGCGGAGGTCTCGCGCTTGGCGGCGAGAAACTGCCGAAACTGGGTGTCGAAACCGGCGTGAGCGCGGGACAGGCGAATGGGCATCTCTGGCACTTTCCGAAGGGGTGGCTGCCCCAGACCCCCTGCTCAATGGCGCGGCAGCGCGGGGCCGTCAACCCTTTGAACCGGCCCCTACCCGGTCAGCGGCGGCACGTCGTCGGAGGTGCCGAGATCGTCGGCACCGAGATCGGTCAGCTCGCATTCCAGGCATTCGACATCGAGCCGCAGCGCGCCGCCATGGGAGAACAGCAGAAGCGCGCTGCCGGCGGGCGCGTCGGTGCCCGGATGGAATTCGATGCCGATCAGCTCCAGCGCGGCATCGGGCGCGGCGAGGTCGATGCGGCGCGACTTGCAGGCGAGCACGCGGTCGAAGCGCAAGGCGGCAAGCAGGCGGCGAGGTTCGGCCTCGCCGTGCAAGGCCTGGTCCCAGTCGAGCCGATTCATGCCGATGACCAGCCGCTTCTCGGCCTGGCGCCAGATGATATCCGCCGGCTGCACCCGCGCATCCTGCACGTGGGCCGAGATCACGGCGAGATCGTCGGCGTCGAGCGCGATCAGTTTGAGCCGGTCGGTCACGACATCATCCTCATCTCATTCGCGGATGCGCTCGATCGTGGCCCCGCAGGCCTGCAGCTTGTCCTCCAGCCGCTCGAAGCCGCGATCGAGATGGTACACGCGGTTGATCATGGTCTCGCCCTCTGCCGCGAGCCCGGCAATCACCAGCGAGACCGAGGCGCGCAGGTCGGTCGCCATCACGGGCGCGCCGCGGAGGGTCGAGATGCCCTCGATCCGCGCGGTCTCGCCGTCCAGACTGATACGCGCGCCGAAGCGGGCGAGTTCCTGGACATGCATGAAACGGTTCTCGAAGATGGTCTCGGTGATGGCGGATGCGCCCTGCGCGCGGACCATCAGTGCCATGAGCTGGGCCTGGAGATCGGTGGGGAAGCCGGGAAACGGCGCGGTCGTGACCTGCACCGGGCGGATGCCGTGGCCGTTGCGGACAACACGGATACCCTCCGCATTGCTCGTGATCTCGGCGCCGGCTTCCGCCAGCACGTCGAGCGCAGATTGCAGCAGCTCCGGCCGCGCGCCGGCGAGTTGGACGTCGCCGCCGGTCATCGCGGTGGCGATCGCGTAGGTGCCGGCTTCGATACGGTCAGGCAGCACCGTATGCCGCGCGCCGTGCAGAGACGCCACGCCCTCGATCTCGATCACAGGCGTGCCAGCGCCGGTGATGCGCGCGCCCATCTTGTTGAGGCAGTCGGCGAGATCGGTGATCTCCGGCTCGCAGGCCGCGTTGGTGATGATTGTCGTGCCCTTGGCGAGCGCCGCCGCCATGACCGCGACATGGGTGCCGCCGACGGTGACCTTGGGAAAATCGATCGTGCCGCCGCGCAGGCCACCCGGCGCCTTGGCGACGACATAGCCGGCGTCGATCTCGATGCTGGCGCCGAGCCTCGTAAGCGCCATGATCAGCAGATCCACCGGCCGCGTGCCGATGGCGCAGCCACCGGGCAGCGACACCCGCGCCTCGTGCATGCGCGCCAGCAGCGGCGCGATCACCCAGAAGCTGGCGCGCATCCGCGACACGAGTTCATAAGGCGCGGTGGTGTCGATGATGTTGGCCGCGGAGATCTGCAGGGTCTGGCCCTGGTACTGGCCATCGCCCGGGCGCTTGCCGACGGACATGATGTCCACGCCGTGATTGCCGAGAATGCGCTGCAGCTGCGCGACGTCGGCCAGGCGGGGGACGTTGTCGAGGATCAGCGTCTCCGGCGTCAGCAGGCCCGCGATCATCAGCGGCAGGGCAGCGTTCTTCGCGCCCGAAATCGGGATGATGCCGTGAAGCGGTTTGCCGCCGACGATGCGAATGCGATCCATGCTGGTCCTATGGGAGCTGGCCGGGAAATCGGGCTGAGATGGGCGCAACAGGACCGACATTACGGCGATTTGATGAGTTCGCAACGGCAGGTCGCATCATGCAGCTCGTCATCCCCTGACCGTGCTCTCGGCGATCAGACCGGCGGCACCAGGGGATCGGCGAGAAAGCCGTGCAGCGCCGCCACCACCTGGGCGCCCTCGCCGATCGCGCCGCCGACCCGCTTGACCGAGCCGGACCGGACATCGCCCACGGCGAAGACACCGGGGACCGAGGTCTCCAGCGGCGACACCATCCGCCCGGAATTCTGCTCCGACTGCGCGCCGGTCACGACGAAGCCAGCGCGGTCGAGCGTCACGCCGCAATCGCCGAGCCAGCCGGTCGCCGGATCGGCGCCGACGAACAGAAACAGGTTGCTGATCTCCGCCGGCGTCTCCTCGCCCGACAGCCGGCTCTTCAGCGTGATGCGCTCAAGCCCCATATCGGCGCCGCCGTCGAGCGCGACCACCTCGGTGTTGAACAAGAGCTCGATGTTCGGCGTCGCCTCGATGCGCTCGATCAGATAGCGCGACATCGACGCGGCAAGGCCGCCGCCGCGGACAATCATCCGCACCTTCTTGACGTGTCCCGAAAGAAACACCGCGGCCTGGCCGGCCGAGTTGCCGCCGCCGACCAGCGCGACCTCGCGGCCCGCGCACAGCCGCGCCTCGATCGGCGAGGCCCAGTACCAGACGCCGCGGCCCTCGAACTCCTTGAGACGGTCGAGATCCGGACGCCGATAGCGCGCGCCGCTGGCGACCACGATCGATCGCGCACGCACCTCGTCGCCGCCCTCCAGCGCCAGCACGAAGGCGCCGTTCTTGCGCTCGCAATCGAGCGCCGTCACCGACACTGGAATCATGATCTCGGCGCCGAATTTCTGCGCCTGGTTGAAGGCGCGCGCGGTCAGCGCGAGGCCGGTAATGCCGGTGGGAAAACCAAAATAATTCTCGATGCGGGCGCTGGCGCCGGCCTGGCCGCCGAAGGCACGCTGATCCAGCACCGCGACCGACAGACCTTCCGACGCGCCGTACACGGCGGTCGCGAGCCCCGCCGGTCCGCAGCCGACGACGGCGACGTCATAGACCTTCTCGCCGCGCGGACCGCCGATCATGCCGATGGCGCGCGCGAGCTCGGTCTCGCTCGGATTGCGCAGCACGCTGCCGTCGGACACCACGACCAGCGGCAGCTCGGCCGGCGTCGGCGAATAGCGCGCGATCAGGTCGGCCGCGTCGTGATCGACAGCGGGATCGAGCAGATGGTGCGGAAAGCCGTTGCGGGTGAGAAAGCTCTGCAGCCGCGCAATCGCGGCCGATTGCGGCGGGCCGATCATGACCGGGCCGCCGGCGCCGCCCTGAATGAGATTCACCCGGCGCAGGATCAGCGCCCGCATGATTCGCTCGCCGAGTTCGGCCTCGGCGATCAGCAGCGCGCGCAGCTTGTCCGGCGGAATCAGGATGACCTCGACCTCGCCCTCGGCATGGCCGTCGACCAGCGCGACGCGCCCCGAGAGCTGGGCGATCTCGGCAAGAAACTGCCCAGGCCCCTGATCGATGACCGGAGTGACGTGGCCGAGGCCATCGCGCTGGGTGATTGCGACGTGGCCCTTCAGAATGACGAACATGCCGGGGCCGGGCTTGCCGGTCTCGAACAGGCACTCGCCATCGCGATAGGTGCGGATCTCGCCGAAGCCGCGCAGCCGCGCAATCTCGGCCGGCGTCAGCTCAGGGAACGTCTGTTCGAATCGGGCAAAGGTTTTCGCCAGCTCCGCGCGCTGGGTCGCTTCACTCGCCGTCGTCCCGTCAGTCACCGTCATCACGCTCCCCGCTGCACTCGTCTCACCGCTTCGAATCATCGGAGCTGTCGACAGGAGCGGCATCGACCCTGTCCTTCTCGACAGCCGCCTGGCTCCGCTCCCGGCTCTGCGCCTTGCGCCGCTTCAGGTTCTCGCGCAGCGCCTGCTTCAGCCGCTCCTCGCGTGCGCCCTTTGCCGCCGGCCTGCTGGTCTGATCTGTCATCCCCTTCCCCGCGCTACATCGTGCGAGCTATCGCGGCTTGCGCAGCACTTGCCTCGCCCGGCTTGCGGAGGAGGAAGCGCACGGCCCGAGAGGCGAAGATCTCCCCGCCAGGTACCGTCCCGCGCCACGAGGGCACAATTGATGTTGCGGACGCGAAAGCCAAGAGGCGATGCGCCGCAGACGGTAAGTTCCGCTGCGGGCCGCGTCGCCTGCCCGGATGGGGAGTTGCCGGGCCACCACGTTCATTCCGCCCCTTCCGATGGCCAGGAGCGAGAATCGCGGGCCGAACCGGCAATTTCGGACCGATTCGGGGGTCCTTCGCACCGTTTCGGCGAAAAGCATCTGCGTCTTTCCCCGAAAACCGGGCGAGCCGCGCTTGCGCATGTCCGGACCTTGTGGCAAGAACCGCCCGCGTTCGGGCGCGGCCTTCGGGCCGGCCCCCGTCGCGTTCCTGCTGCCGTAGCTCAGTGGTAGAGCACTCCCTTGGTAAGGGAGAGGTCGACAGTTCAATCCTGTCCGGCAGCACCATTGTTGTCCCTGTGACATCAACAACTTACTGAGCATGTTGAGATTTTCGCGCTGCGCCTGATACACACAGGTGTTGCACGATGGTTTTGAGAATGGCCTGCCCGACTAAGCGTCCCGGTTCCGAGAATTGGTACTTCCGCAAGCGAATCCCGCCCGACGTTCAAGCGATCCTTGCCAAGCTCCCCAAGGAGCAGCGCCCGCCGAACTGGTACAAGGATCAGATCAGCATCTCCCTCAAAACGGCAGACCGCGCGGCAGCGAAAGCAAAATGTCCCGAGGTCGCGGCGGAGGTCGAGCGCACGATCGCAGCGCTCCGCGCTGGCCCCAAGCCGCTGTCGGTCAAGCAGATCAGCGCCCTCTCGGGTGAGCTGTACCGAGCATTTGCTGACGGCTTGGAGGACGACCCCGTCGTCGGTGCTGACCTTTGGCTGCGAGCCGCGCAGAAGATCGAGCGGGCCCAAAAGGGCGAAGAGGGCCTCGTTGCCGCAATCGGCATTCACAGGTCACCGGAGGACCGTCGCCGCGCCTCTCTGGAGCAGCTTCTTGGCAAGTTGACCGATACATTCCTCGCACGACGCGGCATTCACACCGACAGCGAAAGCCGGTGGAAGCTCATTCAACGGGCCTCCGTTGATCTCCCCGCAGCCGCGAAGAAGCTATCGCAAAATGCCGACGGCGACTTCACTCCCGATGAATATGCAAAGCGCTTCCCGCGATACGAAGATCAGCAGCCGAAAGCGGCCAGCGGACGATCCCTCACCGCGCTGGTGGAGGCGTGGCACAAAGCGGCACCTGATCGGGGCGTTAAGGACCGCGACGCGAAACGCATCAAGCAACGGTTTGAGAAGCTAATTGAGTTCCTCGAACATGATGATGCAGGGCGAGTGACCAAACAGGACATCATTCGCTGGCGCGACCATCGGCTTGCGAACAAGATCAGCATCAAGACAATCAACGACAGCGACATCACGTCTTTCAGCAACGTCTTTAGCTGGGGCGCTGAGCGCGGCTGGCTCTCAGCCAATCCCACCGAGCGGACGTCCATCAAGACCAAGCGGAACACCGCGGAGGTTCGGGAGAAGTATTTCCTGCCCGACGAAGCCGCGAAGATTCTCCAAACCGCCGCCGCCATCGTCGGCTCGGAGCGAGAGAGCCCGAAGACCACCGCTGCCAAGCGTTGGGTGCCATGGCTTTGCGCCTATTCGGGGGCCCGGGTTGCGGAGATGATCCAGCTGAGGAAGCAGGACGTTCGCAAGGACCCCGCCGTCGGCTGGGTGATCAGGCTGACGCCAGAGGCTGGCAGCATCAAGAATAACAAGTTCTGTGACGTGCCCGTGCATCAGCACTTGATCGACACCGGGTTCATCGCCTTCGTGGCCAATGCCAAGACGGGTCACCTGTTCTGCGACCCCAGCAAGGACGGCACGATCGACGGCCCAGCGGGAGGCGTTTACAAGCGCATCCTGAGCATGGTGCGTGACGTGGTCAAGGACCCGCACGTCCAACCCAACCACGCTTGGCGCTACACCTTCAAATCCTATGGGTTAGAGGCGGGCATCGAAAGCCTTACGCTGGATGCTATCTCGAACCACTCCCCGAGGACCCAAGGCGAGGCATACACCAAGGTCACTCTCAAGACGCGCTCTGCCGCCATGAGAAAGTTTCCGCGCTACGCCCTCGCCACAAGCGACGAAGCCCTAACCATCGAACCTGGGACGGAATGATCAACCCGGAGGTGACGCTGGAGAGGCGAACTGAGGCGATGCACGATGCCCGAGATACGGGACAGGGCTGGCGTCCCCAATGTCGTACAGGCGCGGACTAGAAGCCCCCTGAGGACGCTCGACCGCGGCCCTGGCCCTTTTTGCGCGGGGCCACACCAACCGGCTGTACGAGCCTCCTGGGCGGCCTGACGCGTCTCGGCAAACGCCTCCTCACCCACACCCTAGGCGGCACACATCTGACGCGTGCACAGACCCGCGGCGCAACTCTAATATATAGGTTGCACTACTGCATAAGCATCCGGGGTTATACCCTATAGTGTACTGAAGTGGGACCTTAGGGCGGGGGGGTGGTGGCACTGAGGTTGACCTCAATCACCATCAACACTTAGAGCCCCCCTCTATAGGGAGGTCGTATAGGGGGAGATCTAGAGGGCACTGAGGCGGACCTCGATAGTCATCCCCAATAGAAGCCAACCCAAGCAGATGGAGATGCAGGTCCCCTTGAGAGGGGCTTCGCATCGGCGCTATCATTGGTGCCAGTTGTCTGGTCGTGGGTGGGTCCATGCACTCCGAAGCCACCTACCTCGCCTGCAGCCGAGCACAGCCCCGAACCCGATTCGCCTCCGCACCATCGCCGGCCCCTTCGATCTGCGAGCGGCGTGACGGTGTTCCACGATGTCCGGTATTTTGACGAAAATCTCTGAACCGGTGCATCGACTGCAAAGTGAATCCAATGTCCCCCGCGCCCGGTGGCCCGCTATTGCCTGTGACCTCGTGCAGGGGGGGGCATCTTGTCGAATGCGCTACAGCCATCGGAGGCCCATGCGAACCGCCCCTCGGCTGCTGCCGTGCCCAAGATGCTGACGCCCTGATCAAGCGGCGCACGGGCGTGGCGCAGCCGGGGTCGGTAAGCGTTCGGGAGAATGCGGCTTCATCCGCGACGGCTCATCTGTCGTTTTGCCCGTTTCACCTAGCTTCGCTCGGAGAGACCTCCGCTAGTTCGCCAGCCATCGCCGCCGATCGGCCTGATGAGAGATGCCCTGTTGCGGAGCCGTTCGACGGACGAATGCGCTGATGAGCATGAGAAAGCACAGCCTCGGCGCCACCCGACCGTTAACAATGGCGCCCTGCCCTCGAACTCGGCCGAATAGGCTGCTGCTGACCTGAGAGAAGCCGATGCAGCCGACCCGTTGCACAAAGTCGCAGCGTGCTTTACATCTGTGTCAACGTTCGTTGATTGGATTGTAAAATATGGCGGAAGGCGTGTTTGTTGCGTATTACCGGGTCTCGACAAAGGGCCAAGGACGATCAGGCCTTGGTTTGGATGCACAGAAGGAAGCCGTGCGGACCTATCTCAACGGCGGCAATTGGTCTCTTGCCGCAGCATTCACAGAGGTGGAAAGCGGCAAGCGGGATGACGACCGCCCGCAACTCGCCAAGGCCCTACAGACATGCCGTGTCTTCGGGGCCAAACTCGTCATCGCCAAGCTCGATCGGCTGTCTCGCGACGCGCATTTCTTGCTCGGACTTGAGAAGGCTGGAGTGGATTTCGTCGCAGCAGACATGCCGCATGCAAACCGGCTGACTGTAGGAATCATGGCGATGGTGGCGGATGAAGAGCGCCGTGCCATATCAGAACGCACCAAGGCGGCTCTTGCGGCCGCAAAGAGGCGCGGTGTGCAGCTCGGCGGCGACCGTGGCACTCGGCTAACGCGGGCTGCAAGAAAGGCTGGCAGGGAGACTCAAGTGGCCCGCGCCAATGAGCGGGCGGCGGACCTTGCTCACATAATTCGAGACCTGCAATCCACCGGCATCACATCGCTCAGCGGCCTTGCTAGGGCGTTGACAGACCGGGGCGTTCCTACACCTCGGGGCTCAACAAAATGGGCTGCCGTACAGGTGGCCCGAACGTTGGCTAGGCTATAGGTGCAACCCTCAGCGCAGGGTGCGGTGCATATCTTAATTCCTGCGCCTCTATCAGTGTTTTTTGACGCAAAGCGGCGAGACATTCGCAGGTCTCTGCCGCCTCGAAATGGCTCACCGATCCCCCAAAAGCGCGGTTGAAATCCTTCGCTCCTTCCTGCAGTAATTGTGGGGAACCAGAGGAAGCGAATGGCATTTCCAAAAGGCCAACACCCAGGCACTCTGTGGATTAAGACTGATTTCCAATGTCATAGCCCGCGCGACCAATCGTGGACGGAAGCGCCTCAACTCCCCGGCGGCGCTGCCGACCTCGAAGCCGCCCGCGACGCTTGGGCTCTATCTTTCATAGAGCAGTGCAGAGCAGCAAAGCTCGGTGCAGTCGCAATAACGGATCATCATGACGCGACTTTTGTACCTTACGTTCAAAGGGCTGCAACGGGCAGCAGTGTCACCGTCTTCCCCGGCATCGAAGTTTCCTGCAACGACAACACGCAATGCCTCGCTATATTTGACCCCTTGACCAAGGCGGACATCTGGCGCCATTTCCTCGGGAAGCTTCGAGATGTGTCGATTGCGTCGCCGGACGCTCCTAAGACGCAGCCACCTGTCAACGCCAACCTGACCATCACCGAGTTGTTCAGAGAGGTTACAGAGGACCGGCTGCTACGTGATGCATGCGTGCTGATACCCCATTTCAGCGACCCGGGCGCACATAAACATCTTAACGAAAACGGACATCACCTCAGGTTTTGCAATCTCCCCTGCGACGCGGTTTACATTGAAAAGGCCTATCAAGACCTCAGTCCAGACACGGTGAGAAAGGCATACGGCGACGTGCCCGAGTGGGGGAAGCGCCGAAGGGCCATAGTCGCTACTGGCGACAATCGCAGCTCAACGTGGAGACGCCTGGGCCTGCATGACTGTTACATCAAGATGGGCGAGAATTCGCTTGAAGCATTGCGACAGGCGCTTATCGCGGATGAAGCACGAATTGCGTATGCCCCTCCGAGCGAACCCTCAGAACGAGTTGTTGAGCTAACAGTCCTTTCTACATTGACCGGCCCGCTCCCAATAACCGCAAGTTTCAACTCAGGCTTCAACGCGTTCATTGGTGGACGCGGCTCGGGCAAGAGCGCCTTTCTTGAGTATTTGCGGTTTGCGTTGGCAAGGACTGAGCGAGATCTCGGACGACCGGGCAGTCGCGAGCGCGAAGAGCAACTAATTGAGGACACCCTATCTTCAGATGGATACGTATCTGTAGTCATTGAGCGCGAGGGCGTTCGAGAAGTATGGCGTCGAACACTGCACGATGAGGCCATTCACATCGTCGACGCGGATGGCACCGTGAGCAAGGCAACCCCCGATGAAGCTCGGCGGAGATTCCGAGGCCGAGCCTTCTTCCAGAAGCAGCTGTCAACCACAACACGGGAACCCGCTTCGGCCGCTGATCAAATCACCGGCATCGTCGCGGCCGAGGCTTTAGATCGGCGACGCCAACTTGATCAGGAAATAGCAAATGCCAAACGCGACGTCGCAACGACATTTCAACGCGTGGCAGCGCACTGGCAATGCGCCTACGATCTCGCTCGAACGAAAGCTTGGGCGCAAGACATTAAAAAGCGCATTGATAATGTAAACAAGCGACTTGAAGAAAGTGGCGTTTCGGCCGGCGACTTAGCAATCATTGCTGATGCGCCGCGCCATTCACGAGGCAGCGCATATCTTCAGCAGCTCCAAAAGGCCATCGAAGCCGAGCGAAATCGAATCAACACGATCATCATCTCTCCTCTTCCAATGCCGATGGAGCAATTTGCCGACGTCGCCACGTTCCCAGAACTGGCGACGCTTGGCGAGGCCGTCATTCGCACCCGAGAGCGCCTTCTGGCACAACTTGAAGGGGCCAGAGAAGAGTTGGTTCGGCTCGGACAATATCACGGAGAGGTAGCGTCTCATTTTGCAACCCGGCAGACTGAATTTCATGAACTCTACGCTGGCGCCGAGGCGCAGCAAGAGGCACACAAAACACTCTTGACCGACAATAGCCGGCTGCGAGAGGAGTTAAACTCTGCCGAGCAGGCCGAGGGTGACCTGACAGCGCGACTGATGTCAACTCAGACCTCTATCGACGCCTTCGAAGACGCGCGACAGAAGCTCGCTAGCCTGATAGTGGAGCGACGGGCAGTGCTGAACACGGCGGCCGATAGGGTTGTCGACAAGAGTAATATGCTAAAAGCCCGCCTCAAGCGCGACCCGGCACCAAAGGAATACATTGCCGCGATATCGGCCCTTACGTTAGGCGCTCATGTCCCAGATGCCGAATCTCGGATCGATTCCTGGATTCGATCAGCGATCAGCGCCGATCAAACGGCGTGGACAAAAATATGCGAAGGCGCGGTTTCGCTGTATCAAACCATCATAAATTCTGGAAAGCCAACCGAACCCACTGAGACAGTCGCCGGCGCCTTGCGGGAATTCCTAGCGATAGAGGGCAGGATTACACCGCGGCAGCTGCAGCGGATTTACCAAAACATCACCGATGCCACGCTCAGCGCAATTCTTGCGTCCGTACCAGATGACTATGTCATCATGACTTACTCAGATGATGGGAGAGACATGCCGTTCGCTAAGGCGTCGCCGGGGCAGCAGGCATCCGCGCTTTTAGAGCTACTATTGAATCAGGCCGCCGGCACTCTCATCATCGACCAACCGGAGGACGATTTAGACAATCGTGTGATTATGAAAATCGTCGAGCTAATTCGGCGATCGAAGGGCAGGCGTCAACTGATTTTCACGACCCACAATCCCAATATTGTAGTCAATGGTGACGCGGATAAAGTGATCTCACTGAAGGCTGGCGATGCGGTCATGGGCAGCCAGCCCGAAAACCCACCGGTCGAGATCGCCGTAGACGGCGCGATAGAGACGGCGGATGTCCGCTTCATGATCACGCATATCATGGAAGGCGGACAGGCTGCCTTCGACCTTCGCAGTCGTAAGTATCGCTTCGACGGGACCAAATGAAGACTGAGGCTCACGATGGCGTCCTGGCTTCCGATGTATGCCTTCCCATCGCTACGGGTTACGCGTCCGGTGGAGATTGCCCACCTAGCATTGGCCTACGCGGACGATGCCCGAGTGAAGGCGTTGGCCGAAAGCCACCCGAACTTTAAGGGCCTACTGAATCAATTTACTACGGAGTTTGGAGCTCAAATTGAGCCAAGCATCTTGATGTGGAACACCGACGGGCCTGAAACGTACCGCAACACGGAAGCTCTATCGGCCTTTCGTGATGCATTAGCATTGTCCGTCATACCGCAATATCAAGCTAAGATTTTGGCCAGGGAAAGCCAATTCAAGATGCGCTTTTCCAACTGGTTCAACATCTACCCCTGGATGCTCGATAAGAACTATGAATACGTGGTAATGAGAAGCGCGGCGATCTTTGGGCTGCACGAGCCCAAGTTACTAAAGGGCCAGACGTACCCGGGCCTCAACCAAGAGATCATCGATCCAGCCGCTATCGACCAAACGCTTCATAAGGAATTGATGGTGCGCTTCAAACGCCGCTTCACGGCTGAGAAGCCCGAGTGGAGCGACGTGGCGCTGTTCCGGTCATTGAACACGGCGAATGCTGCCGCCCAACTTCCATCGCATGGCGACTTCACCCCGTATGACTCAGGTCGCTCAATCTCCCTATGGGTTAGCGCGTTTGAGATTTTGGCACATCCCGAGGAAGGTCAGTCGGGGCTGCTTCAAGTTTACGACCTTCTAGAGAAAGCCGATTGGCACTCCGTTGCTTGCCGTGAAGCGCGTCACCCTTGCATGGCACCTGTCCACGCCCGGCGCCCGCGCGTCCTCGGTTGCGCAATCTACTCGCGCATGAACACCGCACGAAACGACTATCTGCATGGCAACAAAATCTCTGATGTCCAGCTCGTCATCATGCCATCCAAACGCTTCTTAGTAGATTATGCCCCGGTGCTCTATCGAATGGCATTGGCAGCGTTCCTCGACCTCCGCTTCAAAGAGGCGGAGCCGCGCGAACCGGCGGCACAGCAACTGTGGGCTGGCAGGAAATTCGACTTCTACAAATATCAGACCTACGCAGAGGCGGCCCTTTCGACATTCGATCGAACGGTCGAGCAACAGCGCGAGCTTATGGGGATCCGAGGGAAACTCGCCTTGTTCTAATCCTCAAACTTCGTTCAGCATTCCAGTGGCGCTGCACGACTTTCATCCGACACAAACGAAAAGGCTTCCTCGGCGCCGGCCCGCTGCAGGCGCACTTGGTCTCGATGGCTGAGGTAGCCGCCAGGCGCACTGATGCGCATGTAGTGGCCATCGCCAAGCCGTCCTGCCTTAAGATCGACAATCATTCGGACCACATCGTCAGCCGATTTGAATTGGCACGAAGGCATTGTGCGGTCAGGCAGCCCGCGAGATTTCGTAACAAACCAAACCGAGATCATTTTATCCTCGATAGTAGCGTCGAATGTTGCCGCCCATATCCCATACTTTGGCGGCCAAACTCCCGATTGAACCGATACGTAGGGCTTTTGTACCGATTGCTTTCGTAGCTGCGCAGTCCATGTCTGACGCGAATACGTCACTGGGATCACCCAAGGACAAGCGCCCCTGCTGATCCCAGCTGTATATTTGAACACGGAACCTCTGCTCGACCATGGCTTGCTACCGTCCCGACCTCATCGGTACTACCCGAGTTTGGAATCCACCGCCTCCTTCGAACGGGCTCGGCTCCGACTTTCGAAGTCGGATACGCGCCTCGTTGAGAACAGCGTCGAGTTCGCTCCGAATCTCACTCGCCAGCATCTCTAGCTCAGCATAAGATCGGCATTCTCTCCCCACGAGTACGAGACCATCTTCGTGTTGGACAGAACTATTCATGGGATCTACGCCTATCCAGAATGTATTGTCGAACAGATCGCCAGGCCACTTCTGGCCGAGCTTGATCATCCGATTTCGCTCCATTTTTAGTCTCCATCTGCCGACAGCACGAAGTGCTCAGCTTACCGTCAATTGACGCCAAGGTAGCCTAGACGCATCTACACTGCTCAGCCAATCAACAAGATCGCGACGCCCGTAGGAGCGGTGTCTGTGTGCGCCGAGGAGGGCAACAGGCCGCTGAAGTTGAAGTGTCCAACTTCTCAATAGACTCTCACGTTCGCCCGGACTGTCGATGACGTGATCATTCACAACGACCACGCCGAACTCCACCCCCTGCTCGCGAACGAGAGCGACTTGCCAAGTTGACATGACGCTCACCTATCGACCACTTTCGTGCTTTGTGGGGTCTACGAGAACGTACCCCATTCCCGGTTTTGGCGTCGGAGGCAGTGGCTCGCGCCTCGTTACAGTCCGCTCCTCACCCGTTCGGCCGCCGCGCGGTCCAATTTGCTCGTACTGACCAGAACGCGGAGCCTCTTGACCCGGTTTGAGTATCTTAGCCATATGTCAATTCTCTCTTGTTTTTTGCTGAGAGCCATTGACCGCAGGCAACGGATCGACTTCTATCGGTCCGCCTTATCGGGCCTGTCCCAAGTCGGCTCTCGACCACTCGGGGCGGTTTCAGAAGCCGTCAGGTCTGACCACCTGGCGGCTTCATTTCTTGTGTCGCCACACTCAGGCTTGCGCCTGAGCAGTCGGCGGGTCCTCATCACGAGGCAACCAACCCTTTCCCTTATCTTGAAAAAAGGTCGAGGACTGTTCGTGCTCTCGCATGTCGGAGAGGCGCCGCAGCATGCGCCGGACAGAACCTTTGCCTCCAATGTAGTCGGCATAGAGGGCTCGTAGAAGTCTATCCGAGCTTCCCGGAAGCGACTTCGTCCGATTCTTCTCCCAAAGACGCAACGACTGCTCTGTAGTTCCGAGCATCGCGGCCAAATCCTTTTGCGTCGTATCCATCTCAAGTCGGAGGAAACGCAGCTCCGCCCCGTTCAAGGGCTTCTGTACGTTGATTAGGCCTTGTCCAATGACTCTATGCAGACCCTCGGTGTCTACGATGGAGACGCCATTTCCATAGGGAGTCTTCTGAATGCGATAGCCGTTCTCCAGGTAGATGTTGTCGAGGCCGCTCTCTTTGTAGTGATACATAGCTGCCTCCTTTCAGAATGCGTTGATGACGAGCACTTGTGACGGCCAATCGATAGCCACAACACAAGTCAGTTCTTCCCCGGCTGCGTGTCGATACAGATTCATTTGCCAGTTGCCATGAGGGTTTACGAAGGGACCCTCAGTTGGCGTCCCCCTTTGAATACAGAGTTCAATTTGTCGCCGAGTAACACCACGGCGACCAGCCTTCTTGCGGCCATACGGGATGACCACGATGCGCTCGGTGTCCACCGCCAGAGCACGAATCAACTTCAAAGCATCCGCCCGGTTGAGATTAGCCGGCTGCTCGATTGTAACTTCGCGCGTCCTAATAGGTATAACTTCCGCCGTCTTCGGCCGGGAGCATACGATTATAGGTTCCGCTGAGGGTGGCTCCGATGCGCTCATAGACCTATAATTATTATAGGTTGATGTTTCGTTCAAGTCCCCACCAAAGGAAAAGTTTCGTCAGCAAATCGTGTCTATGAGACATGCTCCCATCACCCGATCCGCTCTGCCCGAAAGCTCGACATAAGCTTCGAGACCCGTCTGACACGCTCTTGGAACGGAGTGACAAGTGTCCCCGGAGGTGATACACGGCGGCGACCGGCGAGGCGAAAATCGCCAATGATTTCAGTAGGTCACCTGACAGAATTCACAGTTCAATCCTGTCCGGCAGCACCATTCCGTCTCCCAAGAATGTAACCGCACCATCTCGGCCTCATGGTTCGAGACGCGCCGCGTTTGAGATCTGCCGCGACCGTTCGGCCCGGGCGCGGCGCTCCCCACCATGAGGTTCTGGCACCCAAGTGGGTCCTGCACATCGACCATGAACACGCCAACCGGCGTGTTCATGGAGAGGGTGACCGCCCCGTTGAGAGAGTTTGAGCCGAGATGCTGGCCACGCCAGCGGTCCGCTCCCTCTCCCGCTTGCGGGCAGGGCTATCGCACGTGACTGAGGAGTTCGAAAAAGAAGTCATCGCTCCAACCGGCGCGCTTGAGCTTG
>NZ_JBNPTW010000022.1:0-140396 GCF_051167855.1 Bradyrhizobium sp. HKCCYLRH3099 | reverse complement strand
ATCAGGGTTTCGGCGGCATGCGCCAGCGCTTCGAGCCGCGGCAGGCCGAGGAAGCCGCAGGTCCCCTTGATCGTGTGCACCAGCCGGAAGATGTTATCCAGGATCTTGGCGTTGTTCGGCTCCTGCTCGAACCGCACCAACTGATTGTCGACGGTATCCAGGCTCTCGCTGGTCTCCGTCAGGAACTCACGCAACAGATCGTCCATGAAACTGGCCTTCCAAGAATTGGTGCGGCGATCGCGGGCGACCGCTGATCCTGTCAGAGCGACGGTTGGTCCGGTGCCTTCGCCATGCAGCGCATACCCAACCGCCGTCTGGCTCGGCTCAACGGACTTTCCTCGTTGCCATCGTTAGGCCGGGCTTTTATCCGTCCCGTTAATTTTAGTGTCCGTGCTAATACGGAACTTAACACCGGCGCCGAGGGCGCTCCGGCGGGGGGCTCAGGGCGCGGCTTCGGCGTGGACGGCCGGGCAATCCTCGCGCTCGAACAGCGTCCGAATCTCCTTCAAAGCCTTGTAGAGGGAGCCTTCAGTGACATGGCGATCGACCACCTCGGCCTGCCCCGCGGCATGGGGAAGCGCCCTGCGCAATTCGTTCATGCAGGCGAGATAGGACGCTCGATAGCGGATCGTGTCATTCTTCAGATACATCGTCTGGACGCAAAGATAGAGACGCTTGGCCGGTGTATCGGCCGTTTCGGCCGTCACGGTGTCTCGCTCGCGGAGAATGGGCGCATCGCCCTCGACGATGAAACGGGCGCGCGTATTCGAATTGACGATGACGCTGTCGCCGATCACGATCCGTTCAAACGGCTTCAGCTCGACCCGCAAGGGCATACGCAGATCTCCTCTCAGGAGTCTCGCCCGGGAGGCTCCTCGCGGGAGCGGCGTCGTCGGCAGGCTGGGTCGGCGCGATACGACGTTGCTCGCGTGCTTGGCTTCTCGGCTCATCCGCCGCACAGGTCGATGCGTGGCGACGTCATGTCCGGAGCTTGGAGCCGAAAGCGGCGGGGAAAGCCCCGCCGCCTCCGATGTTGATGAGTGCTGACCGCGCCTTAGCGCAGGAGCTGCAGCACGCTCGCCTGCGACTGGTTGGCGAGCGACAGCGCGGACACCGCGATCGACTGGCGGGTCGACAGCGCCTGGCTGTTGGCCGCTTCCTCGTTGGTGTCGGCCAGAGTCAGGTTCGACGAACCGGTCTGCAGCACGTTGATCAGGTTCTTGTTGAAGTCCTGACGAACCTGCACGACCGAGAGGTTCGAACCCAGCGTCGAGGCCTCGGACCGCAGCGTGGAGCTGGCGGTGTTGAGGACGCCGATCACCTTGTTCGCCGAGTTGTTGTCGAGGAAGTCGGTGCCCGAGGTCAGGCTCGAGAGGCCGAGGCCCGCCGAGTTGAACGTGACACCGGTGATCGACAGCGTCGACTTGCCGGTCTCGTTGAAGGTCAGCTTCAGCGTATCGCCGTTCAGCAGGTTGATGCCGTTGAACGAAGCGTCGGCCGCGGTCGTGTTGATCTGCGCAAGCACGTTGTTGTACTGCGAGACCAGGCTCGAACGCTGCGACTGAGCCGTGGAATCCACGACGGGAGCCGCAACGGTGGCGCCGTTGAAGGCGTTGCCGCTGACGGAGAACGCCGTGCCGCCGATGGTGCCGATCGTCGAAGACGCCGCATCATTGGTGGTCGAGATCGTCAGCTTGTTGGTCGACGAGTCGAGCGTGGCCTGGAGGTTGTTGGCCGCGAGCTTGCTGTTGAGGTCGCTCAGCGACTTGACCTGCCCTGTTCCTAGTCCGAACGTGAAGCTGGTCGCCGTTCCTCCGCCTGTCGCCGCGATCGTCAGCGTCTGGCCCGCCAAGGCGTTGCCGGTGGCCGACAGGCCGAGCTTGGCCAAGGTGCCGGAGCTGCCGGAGACGGTCAATCCTGCCGCCGGCGGCGTTAGGGTGATCGCACCCGCGGTGACCGAAGCGGTCACGCCGGCCTGCGTCTGGATCGCCGACAGCAGGTTGCTGACGGAGTCGCCGATACCAATGCTGGTGCCGGTGGAGGTTGTGCCGGTGACGAAGGTGAAGGTGGTGCCGTTGACGACCAGCGTTTCACCGGAGGTGATGCCGGTGGCCAGGTTGTTCGACGCCGTGCCTGCGGTGCCGGACAGCTTGGTCGAGCCGGTGATCGCCGAGGCGGACGAGGTGTTGTCGTTGTTGACAACCGAGCCCGTCACCGCGGTCGCGCTGGAGCCCAGCAGGTCGCTGGCGGTCGCGCCGGTCAGAGCCGAGGAGACGACGTTCGACTTGGTGGAGTAGCCGACCGCGCTCTGCAGCACCTGGTTGGCGATCGACTTGGCGCTGTCGACGAGCTTCTGCAGCGAGGTGATGCCGGTGTTGGCGGCCTGCAGAACCTGCACGCCGTTGCCGATGCCGTCGAGCAGATTGGAGATGTCGGAAGCGCGGTTGTCGAGACCCTGGGCGGTGAAGAAGTTGGTCGGATTGTCGAGAGCCGAGTTGACCTTCTTGCCCGTGGAGAGGTTGTTCTGCGTGGTGGCGAGGAGCTGAGCCGTCGACTGGAGCGAGAGCAGGTTCTGGCGAACCGACGCAGAGAGTACGATACCTGACATTGTCATTCCCTTCTGGATGAACACGAGTAGACATCGCCGCACCATTCTGTCGGCGATATGCGACACTGGGCCGCGGAATCCTACCCGTTCCTTAAATCGATCCAGGAACTGCGACGCGAGGCACCCGCCTCCGCCGTTAATCCTAACTTGCTGCTAATCGGCTTGGTAAAATACGAGAAAACGGCCGGAATTCGCGTCTCGATGGCACAGTCTTGCGCAGGCGGGCCTGGCCGCGCGATCGCGGCGCGACGCTGCCGTTAGGGCGCCGCTAACCATGGCGCGGAACGGCCTGCCGGCTAGGAGGGCTCTCGGTCCATGCGCGGAAGGACGATTTCGACACACGCCGTCCGGTCGTGCGGCTCCTTCAACGCCAATCGTCCGTTCGAGCGCCGCACGAAGTCGTCCACCAGCTTGATCTCGGAGAAGATCGGCTCGGACGGCGAGACGCCGTCCGCGTTCACCGATGCGGTGAGCACGATCAGCACGTCGGCGCGAGGGTCTTCGACCGCGGCGCCGCCATCGCTGATGCGCCTCGCATCGATGTCGATCCGGCCGCCATGTTCGAGCCGGTGGCGCGCGCCGATGGCAAGACACAGCAGGGCCGCCATCAGCTGGCCGGGGTCTGCGTACACGGACGGTACATCCGCCGCCACCGAGGTCGTCACCTCGACATGGGTGCCCAAGGTCGGACGAAGCAGACGGCCGACATCGACCAGAAGTTCGTTCAACTCGACCGCACATGGCCGCGGCGGCCGGCCACGCGCGAAAGACAAGAGCTGCGACGTCAATCGTGCGCCGCGCGTGGCTGCCTCATCGATCAAACGCGCGACCGCTGCGAGCTCGGGTTTGTCCTCGACCGCCTCGGCGAGAATGTCGATGGTGCCTGTAATCACCGTGAGGATGTTGTTGAAGTCGTGCAGCAGTCCGCCGGCGACCTGACCGACGATGGCCATTCCAGGATTGACGCCGGACGATTCCGACTCCGACACGTCGACACTGCTGCTCGGCGACGGCGATGACGAGGCGGACCGTTGGTGGGAGGAAGAGGCCATGAAATCCTGAGCTACCTGTTTGGGAAACGGCGGACCTGCCGGGATGACGCGAACGAACCAAGGCGATGGCGGCATGCAGCCTCGATGCGGAGGAGCTCAGCCTCGTTGCTGACCATCGATCGCGCTCCGGCCGGATGCGCAATCAGCCCCCTGCTCAAGTCCTGCTGTTGCAGGACGACTGCTACATCATCGTCGGTCGCCGAACCTCGGCCGAAGCCGCCGTTCAGGAGCACAGGGTTGCATCGGACATGAAAATATCCGTCAACGAATCAGCGCGGTTATTAGCGATTTTGGCTTCAAGATGTCGGCTGTCAATCGCGGTGGCATGCCGCCGTGCCACGGCGAGGGCGAGAGGACGCGAGCCATTCGAGCAATCATGCGCTTCGAGTGATGACGAGGGAGAGAAAGCTTGGATGCGATCTGTATACAAGCGGCACTCACGTAGCTGGCTCTCCGCCGCGTTTTTCGGCGGACCAATCTTCCACGACATTTTCACGCACATCTGCACACCAACGAGCACAGAGGGAACCATGGCGCGTGACAGCTTGTTATTTCTCTTGTCAGCCGATGGGGCGCAGTTTTAAGGAACCTTGAGTGCATCGAGATCTGCGAGGCTCAGTCGCTGCAATGCAGGAGATGGCTTTGGACCCCAGCTTGCGTTCTCCCAACGGCTTCCTGTCATCGCTGGTTGACGAGGATTTCGAGCTCATCCGCCCCTATTTGCGGACGGTCGATCTCGTGCAGGATTCCGTTCTCGCCGAAGTCGGCGAAAAGCTGACGCGGATTTATTTTCCCCATCGTGGCGTCATCTCGCTGGTCGTCAATCTCGCACGCGGAGAGCGTGTGCAAGTCGCGATGATCGGGCGCGACAGCTTCTTCGGAGGCATGTCGCTGCTGGGCGGCGGCGACCCGCTCGTGCTCAACAGTGCGGCCGTGCTGGTGCCGGGCAGCGCGTCGGTCGTCGATATCGACAGGGTGCGTGCCGCCGCGGAGCAGAGCTCCACGTTCCGCGCGGCCATCCTTCGCCATGCACTCGCCATTTACGTGCAGAGCCAGCAAACCGCCGGTTGCAACGCTGCCCATACGGTTGAATCCCGCCTTGCCCGCTGCCTGCTGCAGACGCATGACCTCTCCGGCGGCAACAAGCTCTACATCACCCAGGAATCGCTGGCCCAGATGATCGGCGCCCGGCGGAACAGCGTGTCGCTGGTGGCGAGCACGCTGCAACAGGCCGACTTCATCCATTACAGCCGCGGTCATATCGAGATCATCGATATCGACGGGCTGAAGAAGACGGCCTGCGAATGCTACGGCGCCGTCAAGGCTCAGTACGAAAAACTGGTGCGCCCGCGCCCGCTGCCCTGAGAGCGGTTTCTTTCAGCGATCAACTGCCGGGCGGCCCCGCCTCCGTACAACTACGGCCTTACGCACGATCCGCCCCGTTCGCCCGCACGGAATTAACGCGCTGTTCAACGGGCGCTGATAATTGTCGATGTGCTGACGAGCGCGAGTTCCAAGAAGCGTCGAATCATCTTCGTGCTGAAATATCTCGCCCGTGTTCGGCTTTTGACCAAACGCGCGGAGTAATGACATGGCCTTTGATCTGTCGATGCCGATTCTGGTGGTCGATGACTATGCCACAATGATTCGGATCATCCGCAACCTGCTGAAGCAGCTCGGATTTGAAAACGTCGACGACGCCAACGACGGATCGGCCGCCCTCGCCAAGATGCAGGCGAAGAAATATGGGCTGGTGATCTCCGACTGGAACATGGAGCCGATGACCGGCTACGACCTGCTTCGCGAGGTCCGCGCCAGCCCGGAACTGTCGAAAACGCCGTTCATCATGATCACGGCCGAATCGAAGACCGAGAACGTCATCGCCGCCAAGAAGGCCGGGGTCAGCAACTACATCGTCAAGCCGTTCAATGCGGCGACGTTGAAGACCAAGATGGAAGCCGTGTTCGGCCCCGCCGACTGATCCGGCTGCCCCCCGAATGATGCGCAACGGCCGGACCTGTCCGGCCGTTTCCTTGTTGCCGGGCTGAAGATCGCACGGCCTGCGATCGGCGCGCGTGGCGGCCCCTGCCTTGCTTCCCGTAGTTGTACGGAAACCAAAATTTACGAGGGGGTCAGAGGCGCCCGTTAGACATGGCCTGCTTGCCGTCAAATCCTCCAGGATGGCAAGGGGACAGGGCTTCATGCGCAACGAACTCCTCGTGATCGAAGACGCCGACGTGCATCAGTCGATCTTACGGAAGATCGCATCCCAGTCTGGTTTCAACACCACGGGCGTGAATTCCGTCGATGCCGCCTCGAGCGTTCTGCAGAAGAGGCATTTCGATTGCGTCACACTGGACTTGTCGCTCGGCGAACGGTCCGGGACCGAGGTTCTCGATCGTCTCGCCGAGCTGAAGTTCCGCGGACCGGTGCTGATCATCAGCGCGTCCGAGAAGGATGCGCTCAACGCCTCGGTTCGTATCGGGAATTTTCTCGAGCTGAACGTCTATCCTGCCTTCTCCAAGCCGATCGATGTCGTTCGTCTGAGGGAGACGCTGAAGCAGATCGCGCAGGAGACCGATCTGCGACGGATGGTCAGGACCGCGGGCTGGTAGCTGGTGATGAGCAACAAGAAACGTTTTCTGGGAGCGCCTGCGGCAATCGCGCTCATCCTCATCTGCGTCATTGCCGGCAGCAACCTGTTCTTCCTGTCCAATCTGCGCGAGAACGCGCTTCAGCACGCCGAAGAGGATCTCAGCCGGCACAGCCTCACGCTGGCCGAGAACGCCGACCGCTCCGTCAAGTCGGTCGACCTGGTGCTCACCAGCGTCCGCGACTATCTGGCGCGCGGCGGCGCGATCGACGCTGTAGCCTATCACAAGATCGCCTCCGACTATCAGACCCATCTCCTCCTCAAGGAAAAGATCGCGGGACTGCCGCAGATCGATGCCGTGACCCTGATAGATGCGCAAGGCAAGCTCCTGAACTTTTCGCGCTACTGGCCGATTCCGGACGTCAACATCTCGGACCGCGACTACTTCAAGGCGCTGAAGGCCGATCCCGCGCTGCAGACCTTCGTCAGCAAGCCGGTCCAGAACCGCGGCGACGGCACCTGGAACATCTATTTCGCCCGCCGGCTGGATGACTCCGCCGGCGCGTTCATGGGCATGATGCTCGGCGCGATGTCCGTGCCCCATCTGGAGAACTTCTTCGGCTCGACCGCGCTCGGCCTGGATGCCTCGGTGTCGCTGGTCCGCGACGACGGCATCCTGCTCGCGCATTTCCCGCCGACGAGCGAGATCGGGCGAGCGACCTCCGGCTTCGGGCAGCGCGCACTCTCGGCCGGCGGCGTGCTGCGGGAGCCATCGACGCGGACGGGCGAGATGCGTCTGCGGGCGGCAAAGATGCTGCCCAACTATCCGGCCATGATCGTGGTGTCCGTGCCCGAGCAGCACGTCCTGAAGGAATGGCGGGCGATGGCCATCCTGCTCGTCATCACCTCCCTGCTGACCGCCGTGGCGGTGCTGGCCGCGGCCGTGCTGATCTCGCGCTGGTGGGAACGGCACGAGCAGTTGATCAACGCCGCGGAAGCCGCCAATGCCGCGAAATCGACCTTCGTCGCGATGATGAGCCACGAGATCCGCACGCCGATGAACGCGGTGCTCGGCCTCGCAACGACCCTGCTCGAGACCAATCTCGATCCCGAGCAGCGCCGCTCGGTCGTGGCCATCCACAATGCCGGCGACAATCTGCTCGAGATCCTGAACGACATCCTCGACTTCTCCAAGCTGGAATCCGGCCAGCTGTCGCTCGAAGACATCGCCTTCTCCGCCGAAGCCCTCGTTCACAACACGCTGAGCATCATCGGGCCGCGGGCGTCCGCCAAGGATCTCAAGCTCCGCAATGTCAGCGATCCAGCGGTGCCGCCCGCGCTGGTCGGAGACGCCGGCCGCATTCGCCAGATCCTGCTGAACCTCGTGTCCAACGCGGTGAAGTTCACGTCGTCCGGCGAAGTCGTCGTCACCACGCGCTGCATCGACAAGGACGCCGAAAAGGCAACCGTGGAATGGACAGTGACCGACACCGGCATCGGCATCGCCGCCGACAAGATCGGCTCCCTGTTCGCCAATTTCGTCCAAGCCGACAACTCCATCAGCCGCCGCTTCGGCGGCTCCGGACTCGGACTTGCCATCTGCAAGCGCCTCACCGAACAGATGGGAGGCGAGATCAAGGTGACATCGACGCTCGGCAGCGGCTCGACCTTTTCGTTCCGGCTGACCTTGCCGATCGCAGAGACGGTGGCCTTGCCCGAGCAGAACGACGACAGCATCTACGCCTCGCTGCAGAACAGGATCGCGGCCTTCGGCCGGCCGCTGCGCGTGCTTGTCGTCGACGACAATCCGACCAACCGGCTTGTCGCGACCAAGATGCTGAAGGATTTCGATGTCCAGACCGACACGGCCTGCGACGGCACGGAGGCCGTCACGGCGGCCAGCCGCTTCAACTACGACCTCATCCTGATGGATGTGCGCATGCCGGAGATGGATGGCTTCCAGGCGACGCGGACCATCCGCGCGCGCGGCGAGCGCCGATCCAACGTGCCCATCATCGCCTTCACCGCGAACGCCTTCATGGAGGACATTCGCGCCTGCCGCGAGGCCGGGATGAACGACTTCGTCGTCAAGCCGGCGCGCAAGAAGGCGCTGGTGGAGGCGATCCTGCGCGTGCTGCCCCTGCCTGCCCCGGCCATCGAGCTGGCGGGCGCCGAGACCGCGTCACTGGTCCCGGCGGATCCGGACGCCAGCGGGCCCGACCTCTCTCCCGAAACGGACGTCGCTCCCGAGCCGGCGCTCGATCGCGACGCCTATGCGGAGCTGGTCGGCGAGATCGGCGACGACGCGGCGCAGGAAATCCGCGACGTGTTCCTCAGCGAGACGGACGCCCGGCTGAAACTGTTCCGGAAACTGTCGCTCGACAGCGAGCGTATCAAGATCGGGCGCGAGGCGCATTCGCTGAAGAGCGCCGCAGGCACTTTCGGCTATCGAAGGCTCGCCAGCTATGCGCTGACGCTCGAGAAGAACGCACCACGCCTCTCCGAGGGAGAGTACATCGAGCTGCTGGACAATATCGACGCCGCCTATGCGGCCGCCCGTGCTCAGGAGCTGCAATATTGAGAATGAGGCCGTTCGCGGGCGGAGCGCCGAGTATCCGCCGGTCTCTGCGCTTCTGGCCCCGACACGCGTCCACGGTCCGCGTAGCGACATCACAATGACCGCGACGATTTTCGACAACTTCAAGTCGACGGATTCGCGAAGCGCAATGGGTATATTCCCTTACAATGAGTTGACGCCGTACTTCTACGGCTCATGATTTTCACGATCAACTAATCATGAGCTGCGAGACTTGGGCTCACATAGGAGATGTGTCCCATGTTTACCTTTGAAACCGCCGACCAGAAGGAAGTCAGGCGTTTCCGAATTGCGCAGTTCAACGGCCGGACGGCGACCGTGAAGTCCGGCGGATCAACAATCACCGGCCACGTCCGTTCAGTGATGGAAAAGGAAGCGAGCGTTCCGCCGCGCTGGACCATCACGATCGTGCCGACCCCTCCCAAGGCGCAAGCGCCGTTGCGGCCGACCTCGCGGGTTCGCCCTTTCGCCGAAGATTATTTCTAAGCCCACGGCCACACAAGCAGCCGCTGTCCGATCGGCCGCCTGAGGCGGGCCCGATCGGATAGCGGCGCGTGTCGTCATCGTTCGAATAGATCAGCCGGCGGCGATCGGCCGCCTGCACGTGCCGCGTTCACCCGATCGGATTGAGAAGGGCCGCGCGGACCAGTTCGGCGGTGTTTCGCGCGCCCAATTTTCGCATGGCCTCCGCACGATGGCTCTCGAAGGTGCGCGGGCTGATGCCCATGCGCAAGGCCCCTTCCTTGTTGGAGTTACCTTCGCTGATCAGCTTGAGAACCTCGCGTTCGCGGGGCGTGAGCGACTTGCTGGCGCGGCCGGGCTGTCGGGCCGTGCCCTGTTCATCGACCGGCGGCGTCTGTGAAGGCGGGGCGAACTGATTCTTCGCACCGGCCATCTGATGAACCAGGGCACAGACCCGTTCGGTCTGCAGCAGCGCATTGTCGACCACCAATTGGACATGCCGCCGCTCGCCGGGCGCCTTGGCGATCTCGTCACTGCGCTGCTTGATTTCGCCCATGTAGAGCATCAGTGCGGTAAGCGAGCCGTTGAGCTGGCGCGCCAGGGCGACCACGTCATGCTCGTCGGAATGGTTGGAGCGCAACGCGCCCTGACGGGCGGCCGGAAAGCCGGGCTCGTTAACCCTCTGGCCGCCGGACAGGGAGGCGGCGCGATCGTCCGAAACGCTGTTGCTCAGCTGTGTCATGCCCCATCCTGGCCCGCCGGCAACTTTAACATGGTTAACATTGCCGTCCGTAACAATACGGGATTCTTCCGCAACCTCCCGCAAGCGTGGAGAAATTCCCCCATAAGTTGCGATCGAAAACGTTAACCCGGCGAAAGCGCGAAAGACGTTCGCCAGGCGGCCGCGCACCCCTGACGATCCAATCCACGACAGCGTGCATTTCTACGATTGTTTACTGATATTAATCCGGCACCAACTGTTTCGTGATTCCATGCGCCCCGTTCTCGTCCGTGGAGATGAGCACTCATGATTGACAGCCGATAGCCTGACGCCGATGGGACCGGTCGACCGGATCTGGGAATTCCTGCAGCGGTTATCACCGTTGACGCGAAGCTGTCTGCTCAGCGAGCTCGAGCGGCTCGAACTGAGCGGCGTCGACATGCCGGGGTCAGCCGACCTGCAGGCGCGGCTGCGCGCGGAGATCCGCAACAACAACGGCGCCGGCGGCCACCGCGTCATCAATCCCTCTCGCTACTTCTTCATGCCGATCGAGCAGCTTCTGATCGACGGCTCGCCTGAACATGCCAATGAAGGCCGCATCGCCCGGGGCTCCCTGACGCCGATCTGGGAATGGATCTCGCGGGATCTGCTCCCGACCATGGCGCGGGACTATAACGCGCAGATGCGCGAGCTGATCGCCGGGGACAAGCAGCGTGAATGCCGGCAGGTCGCAAACGCATTCCAGACCAAGGTGACGAAGTCGCTGGAAGGCACCCTGTCGCGGGCCGACGGCATCGAACAGGTGCGCGAGAAGCTCAAGGCCTACACCGCCTCGCCCTCCGTGTTCGACGACGTCATCAAGCTGATGAAGGCGCTCCGCGCGCGCGAAGAGCTGGCAAAGTTCGCCGACTCGCTGCCGGACCGGATCGCCGAGTTCGACGATCCCCAGGTGAAGAAGATGGCGCTGCTGCTCGACGGCCTGCGCAAGAAGGAGCCCGAAGCCGTCCCATTCGCGCTAACGCTCGTCGCCAAGCGCCTGAAGGAGCCATGGCAGGTGATGCGCCTGGCCACCAAGGCGGCGCGCTCGAAGAACGTGGCCGATGTCATCACCGCGCCTTACGCCCTGACGGTGCCGATGGTGCTCGACCAGCTCGAGGACAAGCGGCTCGCGCTGCGGATTGCCTTGAAGAACAACCGCGTCGTGACCGCCAAGGAAATCCTGACCAGCATCTACGATATCGAATACGCCATCCAGGTCCGCATCGATCGCATCGAGGACTCGGATTGGGGCACGCGCCTCGCCACCATTCTCAGCAACACCGACAGGATGGTACAGGCCGAGATCAAGCGCTTCCCGGCCGAGGTCGGACACGTGCTCGGGTCGAACAGGCTGCGCGGCCATCGCTCGATCGGCGACCGCCTCAGCTATTTCGCCTGGAAGGGCCGCGACGCGATCAAATCGGCGCTGCGCTCGGCGACCGGCTGAGTCCCGGGCACGCCGCTCGCCCCTCCCCAAGCGGCGCCGCGCGCCGACATCGGTCAGGCTGCGCTCATGCGAGCGCTCTTTCGCCGCCGCAGGATCCGGATCATCGCTGGACGGTTTCAATGAAGCGTGGTTGAGCTGCGCGGCATGTCACATGCCCGATGACGCGGTCGCGTACCCTGCTTCGGTCGGCGAGAACAATGGAGAGACACATGAAAGCGAGCAGGATGTTGCTGGTTGCGCTGGCGCTGGGATGCGCCGCGCTTGTCAGTTCCGACGGTGGCGCACAGAGCGTCGCGGAGCCCGCGACCGCCGCGCCGACGGCCGACAATGCCGTGCTGCTGACCGTCTTCCTCAAGCACGATCAGTCGCGCCCCCTGAGCGAGCTCAACGCGCAGCTCGAGCGTCAGGGCTTCTACAAGGCGTTCCCGCCGGCCGGCGTCGAGGTGGTCAGCTGGTACGTCATGATGGGGGTTGGCCAGGTGGTGACGCTCCGTCTCGCGGCCTCGCGCCTGCGCGAGGTCAACCGCATCTTCGAAACCACCGCCTGGGGCGCCTATCGAACCGAATTCTATCCGACCTATGACTACAAGGCGGTGGGGCTCGGGAATCACGACAAGGCGCTGCAATAGGCTGGCTTGGCCGATCGCGTTCGGATCGTCGCGTCATCCCCTGGCCAGGCGCTCACGGGCCGATTTGAACCCGGCGACGAAGCGCGCCAGGGTGTCCGAGGTCTTGCCCCGCGGCAGCATCACCTCGATCAGCGAGAACTGTCCGCGCCGCTGCACGGCGCGCTGCAGCGCCGCCACGAGTTCGGCGCGCGTTCCGACACGTTCGCCGGCCCCACCGATGGAGTTGGCAATCTCGGCGTAGTGCCAATCGTCGAGGTCGTTGAAGCGCGATTCCGGCTGGAACACCCGCAGCATTTCCCAGCTGCAATTGTTGAACAGCACGACGATCGGATCGAGCCCATAGCGGCGGCAATTGCCGAGCTCCCAGCCGGTCATCTGGAAGGCGCCGTCGCCGACCAGGATCAGCGGCCGCAATCCGGTGGCGGCGACGCCGATGCCGGCGGGCACACCGAACCCCATGCCGGCATAGTAGCCGGGCGCGGCGAGCGCGGTGTTGTCGATCTCCATCGCCGTGAACAGGCAGTCGCCGATATCCGAGGTCATCGGCATGCGGCCGTGGCGGTCGAACATGTCGTTGATCGCGGTGGCGATGTCCGAGGGCGCGATGGGCTGGCTGTCGGCAACGAGGCCGCGCGGATAGACGGAGCGCTGCCGGAGCGGTCCGGGGCTCGGCGCACGCGGCGTGGCGCGGGCCTCCAGCGCGTCGATGAGATCGCCGAGCGGCATGTCGCGATAGGCGTGATGGCCGATCTGCACCTCGCGGCTCGCCGCCAGGATCATGCGGCGCGGATCCGGCGCGCGGTTCGACAGCGCGAAATTGGTGTCGGAGAGAATGACGCCGAGCATCAACACCAGGTCGGCGTCCTCGACCAGCTGGGTGATCGCCGGATTGCCCGCGGCGCCGAGATAGGTGCCGGCCACGACGTCGTCGGCCTTGTCGAGCAGCCCGCGGCCCATGAAGGTCGTGACCAGCGGCAGGCCGAGCTTGCGCGCCAGCGCCGCGATGCGGTCCTCGACGCCATAGCGGCGGATCTCGACGTCGACCACGATCACCGGGCGCTCGGCACGGCCGATGCGCGCCAGGATCTCGTCGACGCATTCGTCGAGCGCCTCGCGATTGGCGCGGCGCGGCGGCAGCGGCACCACCGCCTCGACCTCGGCGTCGACCATGTCGCGCGGGAATTCGAGATACACCGGCAGCGACATCTCCCGTGCGCTGCGCAGCACGCGCGCGATCTGCGCCGGCGCTGTCGCGGGATCGCTGAGCACCGCCTGGTCGCAGGTGATCTCCTTGAACACCGCGAACTGGGTGTCGACCGTGCGCGCCTGGTGATGCAGCAGGAAGCCGGAAACGCGCTCGCGCGCACCGGGCGCGCCCGCGATTACCACCACCGGCGAGCGCTCGGCATAGGCGCCGGCGACCGCGTTGACGACATTGAACGCACCGGCGCCATAGGTCACGACCGCCACGCCGAGGCCGCCATGATAGCGCGCGGCCGCATCCGCCGCGAAGCCGACCGCCGGCTCATGGCTGAGCGTCACGCTCGGCAGGATGTTGCTCTCCTCGATGACCTTGAACAGCGGCAGCACGAAATCGCCGGGAATGCCGAAGATCTCCCGGGCACCGTGATCCTTCAGGGCGGCAAGTAGGACAGAAGCGAGAGCGGGCATCCGACGTCCCCGTGTGCATGACATCCGCCCTCGTGCTACACGAGGTCAGCCGCGCTGCCAATTACCGAACCGGTCATGCGCGCACAGCTTGAAGGGCCGGCCAGACCGAGCGGCACGGGCGCATCAATGTCCCGTCATCAGCGATGCCTGGACCAACAGTGCTGACGATCCGACCGCGTGCGGAATGACGAGGGTGGCCGCAAACAGAAAGATGGCAGCCACCATCATGACGACCTTCATCATGACGGTTCTGCGATCGGTGATCGGCAGGAACAGAAAGAACAGCAGCACAGCCGCCAGCGTGATCTCGAAGACATAGGACATGGCTCATCTCCTCCGTTGCCCGGACACGATGAGCCATGCATAGACACCTCGCTGTGCGCAACATCACTCGAATTGAGGCTTTTCGTCTTTTCGACGTTGGTGAGAATCGGAAATAGCCGATGTGACGCTGCTGCGTCGCGCTTACCGATGGCAATAGCACAGCTGAGGCTTATCAGATTCATTCGGACGAGAAGGCAGTATCGGCGGCAGAAGAGCGCGCAATGGCAACGCCCCAAATTGCACCACGACCATGACCTCATGCATTACGTTTGGCGCCAGTGTTAGCTAAGCCTACTTGCCGGGATCCCAAGGTCTAAGCCTCGATGATACCTAAATCCTTCATCGTTCGATTCAGAGCCCGGCAGCAATGTGCCGCCAAGCTTCCGGTGAAGACCACAGGCGGAGCAGCCCGCGCGGATGGACGATTGATCGGCTAGATCAGGCAGCAGCAGGGATGGCGGTGTGCTTCCAGCTCTAGGGCAGCAGGTCGGCGATCCTGCTGGCCGGATGATCGGGCAGCCTGGCGAGGACGTCGGCAAGCCACGCCTACGGGTCGACGTTGTTGAGCTTTGCGGTTTGGATGAGAGTAGCGATAGCGGCGGCACGGCGGCCGCCATCGTCGAAGCCGGCGAAGGTCCAGTCCTTGCGGCCGACGGCCACGGCGCGCAGCTCGCGTTCGGCCGCGTTGTTGGTCATGCACAGACAGCCATCATCGATGAAGAGCGTAAACACCTCCCAGCGCTTGAGGCTGTAGTCGATCGCCTTGGCGGTCTGCTCCTGCCGGAGAGCTTGGCGCAGCGCTCGTGCAGGAAGGTATGAAGCTTCTCGACCTGCGGTCGGCTGCGCTCGTCGCGCACGGCTTTGCGTTCGTGGGCCGGTAGACCCTTGATCTCGCGCTCGATTGCAAACATGGCGTCGATCTTCGCGATCGCTTCGATCGCGATCGGCGCCCTCTTCAGACCGAGGCGCGCTCGGAGGATTGACTGTGCTTGAGCTTGGCGATCGTGAACTTCATCTGCTCGATCAGCAGCGTGCGGGCGCGGACGTCGGCCTCGAGATTGCGCGCCTTTGCTTCCGCCGCGAGCTGCGCCGCCTGGCCGGCGACCACCAGCGCCTTCAGCGTTGCGACAACATCGGGGAGCGAATCGGCTGTGATCATCATCAAGGATGGAATCACAGCTCCGCCCGGCACGCATCAGTGCCGTGACGTTCAAGCACTCAACGAACAGCTTCCGGGCACCACGTCCGCTGCTGATGCCGCCAATCGATGCCTTCGATCAGATAGCCGAGCTGCGCCGGCGTGATCGTCACAGCTCTGTCCACAGCCTGTGGCCAGATGAAGTGGCCGCGCTCCAGCCGCTTGGCTAACAGGCACATGCCCTGGCCGTCGTGCCACAGCACTTTGATCAGCCCGCCGCTGCGGCCGCGGAACACGAACAGTTGGCCGCCATGCGGATCGCGCTTCAAGGTCTCCTGGACCGACAGCGCCAGACCGTCGCTCGGTCAAACGAGGCGGATTTTATGGATGAGCTGTGTGGGGCAGAGGGCCAATGTTTCGAGCATGTTCCATCCGCGCTTTCGAGCGGTGCCGATCAGGGTCCGGAGCGTTACGAAGTTTTCTGCGCCTCGTGAGGTGCGAAAGCCCCCGGGGATCTTCTGCCGCAACTTCATCATGCGGGCATCGCGCTCGGCCTCGTTGTTGGTAAATGGCACGGCCGGGTTGCGCAGGACCAGCAGCACCGCCTGTTTGTGCAGCTTGAGCCGCAACAGGAGATATGGCCAGTGCGCCGTCTGAGCCGCCCCCGTTTGACGTTGCGAGGCAATTCGGGAAATGCCTTGAGCTAAGCGATGCCGTCGCGGATGATGCGGTCATCTTGCCGCTCGGCGGCGCGGATTTTGTCGGGAGGCAGCGCGCCTGTCTGGCCGGCCGGACGCTCGAGCGCGAGATTGACCTCGTGGCACAGCTTGCGAAGCAAGGTGCGCATGCGCCGGGCCCAGGCCTCGCCATCGATGTCGACCAGCGACGTCAACTCGCGCAGATGATGCGCATTGCACAGCGCATGGGTAACGCCCGGCATCTGGAAGTAGGATGTCCAGTGATCGTGCATCACGATATGCGCCGCTTGCGTCAGCACCTCCCCTCGCCTGCGGGATACCCGATAATGCACCAGCCCATTGCTTCCGACAGTGCCTGCGACATGCAGCCATTGCGGCCTCGTCCCCACCCAAAACCCGGTCTCATCCAGATGCTTGACCGGTGCCCGGCGGATCTCTTCGTAGACCGCCGCAGCGTAGTCCTGCGTCCGGCTGGCGGCACGGGCGATCATCTGCCCAATCGTGCCAGCTGAAACGGTCACGCCAAACAGATCGGTGAGGGACCGTTTCCAGCGTCATGTAGCGGGCGCGCTGGACGGCCCACTCGTCGTTCTGCTCGAGCAGGATCGCACCGACGAGACGGGCGATGGCTTCCTCGTTTGGGAAGATGCTGACGACCTCGGTGCGGCGCTTGATCTCGCCATTGACCCTCTCGATTGGATTGGTCGAGTGCAGCTTGGCGCGGTGCTGTGCCGGGAAGCTCATATAAGCGAGCACGTCAGGCCCAGCACCTCGCGCCGGCCGTCGCTGTTGACGCCGATCGCAACGATCACCGCGACCGAGACGATGCGCCCGTTCTGGCGCACCTTCACGTAGGTGGCGTCGATCCACAGATACGGCCAATCGCCCTCGATCGGTCGGGTGAGGAAAGCCTTCACCTTATCGTCGATCTCGCCGCAGAGCCGGCTCACCTGGCTCTTGGAGATGCCGCTCATCCCCATCGCCTGCACGACGTCGTCGACCGAACGGGTCGAGACTCCCTGGACGTAGGCTTCCTGGATCACGGCGGTCAGCGCCTTCTCGGCCATCCGGCGCGGCTCCAGGAAGCCTGGGAAGTAGCTTCCCTTGCGCAGCTTGGGAATACGCAGTTCGACCGCACCGGCACGCGTCTCCCAGGTCCGGTCACGGTAGCCGTTGCGCTGCGCCAGACGCTCGGAGCTCTTCTCGCCATAAGCCGCTCCAGTCAGCCCGGCGACCTCCATCTCCATCAACCGCTGGGCGGCAAAGCCGATCATCTCGCGCAGAAGATCGGCGTCCGGGGCCTTCTCCACGAGCGCGCGAAGGTTCATCATCTCGTCGGTCATCGGTGGTTCCTCGAATCAGGTTGGTGTCAGCAACCCGACCCTCCGGGCAATCGCCGGTGACCACCGCAAAGCCGTCCACCCGCTACGGCGCTATGGGGGAGCGCGCGGGCGGACGGCTTTGCTATACCGAGTTACACCACGCCCGGGGACACGACCGGCTCGGGCTCGGTCTGTCAGAAGGACAACCTCTCGACGCTCCGTAGCTAGGGATCAGCTCTGCTGTGGACGGCCAATCCCCGCCCGAAGAAGGCGGCCGCGATCCATGGGTTCGGGCGAGCGACCAACAGGGAGCGAGGCGCTGACGGTTCGCTCATGGGATCCTACCCGTCGAACAGCGCGGCCTCTGTGAAGGCAAGATCGCCGAGGCGGGGCGGATGGGGACCCTTGGCATATTTGCGGCCTCGTTTCGCTGAATACCATCCGATGAGGCCAGCCATGGGTTGGTTGGCATCGATGCGCACCAGGAGGCCGCCGCGGCGGGCCAGGAAGCGGCCGAGATTGCCTGCGAACCGCACCAGGTCTCCGAGATCGCGACAGTATAGCAGCCGGTCAATCGGGAGCACGTTCTTCACGCGGTGCTTCTGGAAGACGAACGGATGCGCCGTGCCGGAGTGACGCACGACCACGCTCAGGCAGCCCCAAGCCGCGTGCTGCCGCAGCAACTCGGCCTCGTAGGAGCTGAGGCCGGCGCGATCGCCTTCATCGAACTCCGCGACCGTGACATCGGCGAGCGGCCGCGACAATGCCAGCGCGGCGTAGATCTGGCCCTTGCAATACACCTTGAAGCCCTGGGCTTCGACCTGCGGCCAGGTGTGCGGCGCCGGTGTGATGTTGAAATAGGTCACCGTCTTGTCGCGCGTCGCGGCACGCACCAGCATCGAGCTGAAGGCGCGGAACGCCGGCTCGACATACCAGCTCGACACGTTGGCGCGGACGATCGTCTGGCCGTCCTCGGCCTGCACATTGGAGAACAGCAGCAGGATCACGCCGACGGGCACGCCGCCATGATCGAGACAATAGCCGAAGGCGGGGAAGCCCGCCGGCCGCGCGCGCTGCGCATGGCGATCGAGCCCGCGCAGCCAATAGGCCTCGCTGCGAAAGGCAAATCCGCGTGTCAGCAGCGCGGCGACGGCCGGCAGATCGGCGGCCGTGATCTCGCGGATGCGTACACCCGTCACGGCCTGCGGCGTCCCGTCGTTCGCGATCTCAGCCTTCTTGACCGGCTGCATTCCAGCTTCACCCCAAAGAGGCGCTCGGCTCACGCCCGGTTCCATGATGGACCCATCATGACTGCAATTATCGTCAAATGATCACCGGACGCTGTGGTACCTGGGAGTGCCCTTACCATCGAGTTAACGAAGCGCGTGAAACCCGCTTCCCGGGTCGATCGCTCGAGGCGAACGAGACCTGCGATCGAGGGTGACGCTACGGCCTTGGCACGCGAAACATGTAGGTCTCATTGGCATTCAGGCCGTCGACGAAGAACCGGCCGGGCCTGGCTTCGATCCGCCGCTGCAGCCCGTCCCAGGCCCACACCTCGACGCTGCGCGTCCATTCCGGCAAATCGAGCTCGACCGCGCGACCGGGCCGGTCGGTCCAGCCGGCGATGTTCTGCCATACGATCAGATCCGCGTCCGGCCCGCTCAGCCGGTACAGCGCCAGACGGCGGTCGATGGACACGATCCGCATATGTCCAGCGAGCTGAAGCACGGTCTTCGTCACCAGACTACGGGCCTCCGGACTCCAGGGCTTGTCTCCGGCCGCCATCGCATAAGCGAGCCCATCGACGTCGGGCGTATCCCAGAGATTCCAGGGGAAGGCCAGCACGGACACCGGCGCGCGGCCATCCTTTCCGACCACGGCGAGCTGGTCCCAGATCGCACTCAGAAACAATCTGGCCGCGACCTGCTCGTCCTCCCAGGCGCCGGCGCGCGCCACGTTGAACTCGGTCGCATAGAAATTGATCTCGCGGGTCAGGCCCATCGCCTGCTTGATGCGATCGAAACAGGTCTGCACCGAGAACGCTCGGCCGCGGGTCATCGGATACCATTTGTCATTGTAGTAGGTATGCAGATCGATGCCGTCGAGCCGGCCGTCCTCGAGCAGATCGGCAATCGCGGGACCGTAGCCGCGCAGCGTCGCGTCACCGTGCGAGTTGCAGGTCGCGAAGCCGCCGGGAACGACGCGCAGCTTGGGATCCACGCTGTGAACGCCGTCGGCGAGGCCCGCCAGCGCATCATGATAGTCCTTGCGCGGGATCGTCGCCTGCACGTCCGGCTCGTTGATCGCCGTGAAGACGGTGGCGCCCCAGTCAGGAATACCGTTTTCGCGGCCCCAGTCTCCGCCGGGCCGGAAACGCTTCGCCATCGCCTGCCCGGCGGCGAACCAATCCTGATAGGAGCCGATCGGCTGGGACGGATTGAGGAACTGATAGCTGCCCTCGTACTCGAGCAGGATCAGCGGCATGATGCCGTTCTGATGTGCCTCCAGCATCGCAGCATCGAAATCGTGCGGCGTGGGAACCCGCGTGAGCGTACGCCAGCCGTAGGAGTCCATGCGTCCGAGCCGGGCCCCGACGCCGTGCAGCGCCTGATACATCTGCGTGCTCTTGCCGGCGAGATGCGTCACCAGATTGCCGCCGCCGATCCGCTGGTTGACCCGGAGCTCAGCCGCTTCGGTGTCCCCGGCGCGCGCGCTGGACACGTATAGCAACAAGCCAAACGTTAACAGGGCTGTGCTAACGACCAACAGATTGGAACGAAGTCGCAATGTCTGATCCCATAGATTTTCGTTATGACGTTTGAGATCGTCCAGGTCGTTCAAGAGATAAGCAATGCCGGCGGCGTCGAAACCGTCGCCATCGAGCTGGCGCGCGTTTTCGGTCGACATGGTTTATCCAATGTCGTGCTGGCGAGCGCGGTCGCGGAAAACCTCGAGCACACGATCAAGGTCGAGCGCGTTGCGCCGTGGCTGGCGCGCATTCCGACGCGCGGACTGTTCCGTCACCTCGGCCGCGCCATCGTCGTGCCGCTGTTCACGCTGGCCGCGACACGCGCGCTCGCGCGACATCCCGACGTCGTTGTCGTCAGTCATGGCGACAGCCTGAAGGGCGACGTCCTGATCGTTCATGCCGTCAATGCGCAGAGCCTCATCGAGAAGCGCGCGGCCGGCAGCTGGCGCTGGATGCTGAACCCGATGCATCTGTGGGTGAGCCTGCGCGACCGCTTCATGATCGGCGGCCTGCGCTATCGGGCGTTCGTGGCGGTGTCGTCGCGCGTCACAGCCGAATTGCAGCGCTTCTACCGTGTGCCGGATGCACGCATCCACGTGATCTCGAACGGCATCGACCTCGCACGCTTCCGGCGCGACGCCGCGCGCGGACAGGCCATCCGCCAGGAGTTCGGAATTCCAGACGACGCGCGCGTGCTGCTGTTCGTCGGTCACGAATTCAGCCGCAAGGGATTGGCGCATGTGATCGGCGCGCTCGAGCAACTCGGCGGCGACACGTGGCTGCTGGTCGTCGGCTCCGACAATCCGGCGCCCTATCGGAGGATGGCGCGCACCGCCCAGCAGCGCCTCGTCTTTGCCGGCTCCCGGTCGGACATGCCCGCGCTCTACTCGGCCGCCGATGCCTTCGTGCTTCCCACGAGCTACGAGACATTCTCGCTGGTCTGCATGGAAGCCATGGCCTGCGCGGTGCCGGTGTTCGCCACGCACGTCGGCGGGATCGAGGATTATCTGCAGGATGGCATCAACGGCTTCCGCATCGCCCCCGACGGCGCCGACATCGCAACCAAGCTTGCAGCGGCCTTCGCCGATCCCATGCTGATGCGTCGGCTTCAGGACGGCGCCTCTGCGACCGCGCAGCGATACGGCTGGGACCACATCGGCCTGCAATATATCGACCTGCTGCGGAAGATCGACGCCGCCAAACGCGAGTCCGGCCGCACCGCGGTGGCGCTGCCGGCAGAGACCTAGCAACTGGTCTGCAGCGATTGCGGGCGCCCGACGTGGGCGGACGATCGCGCCTGATCGGCGGCACGGCACGCCGTTTCGATCGCCAGCGCAACGGCATCGTAGGTGAAGCGGCGGAGCACGTTCGCACGGGCCGCCTTGCCTCGCGCCGCCAGTTCGCCAGGCTCACCGCTCAGCGTATCGATCAGAGCTGACAGCGCAGCGGGATCCCGCTCGGGCACGATCCAGCCGCCGTCGCCCACGACATCCGGAATGGCGCCGCAGGTCGATCCGATCACCGGAATGGCGCAGGCCTGGGCCTCGATGATGACGCGGCCAAACTGCTCGCGCACCGCATCCGTCGTTCGCGTGAGCAGCAGCAGCGCATCGAGACCGCGCAGGAACGCTGCGACCTCCGCGGGCGGCGCCCATCCCTGAATCGTGACCCGCTCGCCCAAGCCAAGCTCGGCCACGCGCCGGCGCAGATGCGCCTCGTGCGGACCTTCGCCGAGGATGCTGAGCGTCGCCGCCGACCTGCTCCGCGCCAGCGCCTCCAACGCATCGTCGAGGCCCTTCTCGGGCACGAGCCGGCCGACATAGCCGAGCCGCAGAGTGGCGCCGGCGGTCCTGCGCGTACCATCACCCGCCGGCGTGAAGGTGGCGAGATCCACGCCGTAGCCGATCGGGGTGACCGGGCCGGAATAGCCGCGGGCCTGCACCACGCGGGTGGCCTCGGGGCTCCGCGAGAGGATGTGATCGGTCCGCCCGAGCACGTATTTGCGGATGGTCTCGAACGGCGGAGGGAGCCGCTTCAGGATGTTCTGGTCGACTTCGAGCACCAGGGCGGCGCGCCCGCGCAGCAGCTGCGCCTGCAGCGCCACGATGCTCCACGGCTCCTCCCACAGATGGATCACGTCGGGATCGAGGTCACGCAGCAGGCGGTGCAGCACCGGATAGAAATGCAGATACCATTTCATCGGCCCGGCCTCGGACAGCCGGATCGGCAGCCGGTGCACGGGAAAGCCGTCGTCGGCCGGTGGCGCGGTGATCGTGCGGCCGAACTCCTTCCAGACCTCGGGCATGACCAGATGCAGGTCGACATCCGGCCGCGCCGCGAGATGGCGGTAGCGCAGCCGTCCGGCCTCGCTGCTGGTGGCGGGATGCGCGATCGAGACGATACGCAGGCGCGACCTGCTAGACACGGCCCATCACCTTCGCCGCGGCACCGCTGAGACCCGTCAGATGCAGCTCCATCGCCGCGAGCGAGCGATGCGCGCCGTTCATGGTGTTGCGCGGGATCGAGAACGCATCCTGACCGCTCTGGAGCAGACCCTTCCGCGTCGTCGCCGCACTGGCGAAACCGGCCTGCCGTGCCAGCGCGAAGTCGCGCGGTCCGCAATCGGCGGCGCGCCCATAGGGGAAGGCGAAGTGCCGGACATCGATGCCGAGACGTGCGTTCAGGCGAAGCCGCGCCTCGGCGAGCTCGCGCAGCGCGGCCTCGGGCGGCAGCGACGAGATCCGCGCATGCGACACGGTATGCGCGCCGATCTCGACCAGGGGATCGCGCGCCAGCTCATCGAGCATGTCCCAGGAGATCGCGTGCCGCCAATGCATCGCCTCGATATCGATCGCGTTGGCGGCGCAGAAGGCCGCATAGCACGCGGCCGCCTGCGGGCCGTCCCAGCGCGATGCGACCTGCGCGAACAGCGCCCGGCGCTGCTCCAGGCTCGACAGCGCGATGCGCTCGCCGTCGATCACGACGTGATCCCTGCGCAGCAGCGCATCTTCCAATCCCGCGGCCCAGAGCGCCAGCGTATTGTCGGGAATGCCGGTGGTCACGAAAAGGGTGACGGGGACGTTGTGCCGGCGGAAGACGGGCACCAGCAGCTCATACGTATCCCGATAGCAGTCGTCGATGGAGAAATTGACGTAGCGGCCGCAGGGCTCCTGGCTCGCCGTCCGGCGCAGCGCCTCGCTGATGGTCACGACGTCCCAGCCCTGCTCGCCGACATAGCCGAGGAAGCGATCCAGGAAATCAGCATCGACGTAGAAGTCGCGATTGGGCAGCCGCTCCCACTGCTCCGCTGTCGCCGCGCGATGAAAGGTCAGCAGACAGCCGCGCGGACCGAGCACGCGGTCGGCCGCCTTGGCGAGCGGGAGCATGAACGCACCGGAGGCCGTGATGGCCTTGGCTGCAGCGAGGGCCAACAGGGTCAACTGAGCTCTCCCTTCATCTTGAATGTGCGGCGAACATGCCGGAGCGCCGCGCCCAACACACCCGGCAGCAGAATTCCGATGGCGAACGCGAGACAGAGAAGATAGGCCGCTCCGCCGGCGCACAGCCGCGGCAGCAGCCCGGGCACGGCGTTCTGGATCATCATGCCGAGCACGGCCATCAGCGCCGCCGGCAGCAGCGCCAGCCCGATCACGAGCAGCAGCCTGCGTGCATCGCCGAGCACGAACACCACGCCGGTCAACAGCACGAGGCTGCGGATCGCCTCGCCGATTCCGAGCAACTGCATGCCTGCCGCCGGTGACGGGCTGAACAGCGGCATCAGGAGATTGAAGCCCATATTGGCGAGATAGGCCGAGACGATGATCAGCGCCGCGACGCCGTTGCGGCCGGCGCCGTTGAGCAGGCGGATCAGGATCCAGCCGAGGGTTGCCGCCCAGACGCCGCAGGCGATGCCCTTCAACGCGTGCGACGTCAACAGCAGGGCCTCGTCGCCGAAGGCGCCGCGGAAATAGATCAGGCGGACGATGTCGGTCGCGAACACCAGGAGGAAGGCGGAAGCCGGCAGCGTGATCGCGAGCAGCGGCCGCAGCAGGGCCTCGGTCTGCGCGCGCGGATCGCGTGGCGCATGCTGCGACAGCACCGCCATGCCGAGCGGCTGGCTGATGAGCAGCAGCGCGCTTTCCGTCAGGGAGCGGGCGTAGTCGAGCGAGGCGACGGCACCGGTGGTCAGCCGCGACGCGGTGAAGCGCTCGATCCAGACATTGCCCTGCTCCGCCAGGGGCAGCGCCAGCAGCACGCGCAGCCGGCGGAAGAATTCGAACGCCTTGTCGACGATCATGCGGACGGTCAGGCCGGAGAAGCTCAGCTCGCCCTCGCGCCACAGCGAGAACAGGCCCCAGGCCGCGAGGCCGTTGAATGCGACGGTGAAGGCACAGGCGAGCATGTAGGGATCGCCGGACAGCACAAGCAGGCCGATACCCCCGATCACGGCGATGTTCAGCAGGCTCGCGCGCAGATTGGTCAACCGCGTCCGCCCGAGCGCGATCTCGCCGGCCGCGAGAACATTCAGCACGGCCGAGGCCGGCATGGCGAAAGACATCATGCGGACGAAATGCAGAGTGAGCTGGTGCGCTTCAGCCGAGAAGCCGCCGACCACCGCGTTCACCCAGATTTCGCCGAGCAGCAAGATCACCGCGGTCACGAGCGTCGAGACCGCCGCAATGACGATCGTCAGGGCGCCGAGACTGCGCGCGGCATCGGGACGCTGCAACGCCTCGCGATGCATCGGGATCATGATCGCCGGCACGCTTTCGTTCTGCAGGAAGGCCAGCGGGATCAGCACGGCGGTCATGGCGGCGCGGAAGCCGTCGGCGATCAGCGAGGCGCCAAGTACATGCGCCATCAGCACCTCGCGGGCGAAGCCGAGCATCTTGCTCGCCAGCGCGCCGCTGATCAGCAGCGCGCTGAAGCGCTTGAGCGACGGACGGGAGGCGCTCACGCCGCCGCCCCCGCGCGGACGTTGCGGATCAGAAGCCCGATCGATTCGAGCATGCGCGCGAGATTGTAGTGCGTCCGCGCCCGGCGCGACGCGTAGTCGAGCTGCGGCTTGAGCAGCTCCGGCTCGGCCAGCACATGATCCAGGGCCTCGGCCAGCGCGCCGACATCACCGGGCGGGACGAGCATGCCGGCCCGGCCGTGCTCGAGAATATCCGGAGCCGCGCCGGCATCGGTCGCGATCACCGGCACGCCGGCCAGCATCGCCTCCACGAGGGTGCGGCCGAACGGCTCTGGATCGATCGAGGGATGCACCATCGCGTCGACGGCCTGCATCAGCATCGGCACGTCGCCGCGATGGCCGAGAAAGTGGACGCGGTCGCCGAGACCGAGTGCGGCGACCTGGCGCTTCAGCTCGGCCGCATAGGCCTGCTCGCCGAACAGCGCGTCGCCGACGATGATGGCGTGAACACCCGGCAGCCTCGCCAGCGCCTCGATCAGGACATGCTGCCCCTTCCACTGCGCGAGCCGGCTGAAGACGCCGACCAGCGGAGCCGTCGGCAGGCCGAGCCGCTGTCGCAGCTCCTGCCGGGACACCGGCACCGGCTCGACGGCGAGGCCATTTGGTACGACCTCGACGAGGGAGCGCCGTCCGCCGGCGTCGATGAAGGCGGACGCCGCCGCCCCGGACGGCACGATGACCTTGGCCGCGAAGCTGTTGGCCAGGAACACCTGGATGCGACGCTGCAGCGCGCCGAAATGGGCGGGGCTGATGATGTCGTGCAGATGCCAGATCAGCGGCCGGCGCGCGGCGAGATTGGCGATCGCCGACAGCACGAACGCCTTCTGCGAGTTGGCGTAGACGACGTCGTGACGGCGAACGGTACGCGCGAGTTCGACGGTGATTGCGGCCAATCGGCCGAACAGCGGCAGCGCCTTCAGCCACGAGCTGTCGCGGCGGAACTGCGCCAGCCCACGGCCCCAGCGCGACGTCACGACGGGGAGCCCACGCTCGGAGAGGGCGTTGCCGAGCGGCCCCGGCTCGAACAGGAAGGCGCTCGAATCGCTGCGGCCTTGCACGACGTCCAGCAGGATCAGCTCGGCGCCGCCGATCTGTCCGGTATGGTCGACGAACAGCACGCGCTCGGTCGACATCACCCGACCTCGGCGTAGGCAGGGGCCTCGACAACGGACCCGCTGCGGGGCTCGGCATCGGTCATCGTGACGACGATGCCGACGTCGACGGCTCCGAGCGCCCGGCTCTTGTTTACCGTCGCGACCGCCGGCTCGATCAGCGAGCGATCGCTGCGCACGCAGACGATCACCCAGTCCGTGCCCGCCAGGAAGTCGTCGCGTCGCGACGGCAGCAGGGTGTCGACGATGACGGCATCATAGCCATCGAGACCGCCGAGCAGGTGATCGAGCCCGACCGCATCGAGAATGTCGCCGACGGGACCGTGGATGGCACCGGCCGGCAGGACGTCGAGACACGGATGCTCGGTGCGCAGCACGGCCTCGCGCAGCGGCGTACCGTGCTCGAGCGCGCCCAGCCATCCGGCGCTCCGCGGCAGCGCCATGATCTCGGCGAAGCAGGCATGCGCGATGTCACACTCCACCAGCAGCACGCGCCGTCCGGCGGCCGCCAGATGTTCCGCCAGCGCGCAGGCCGTGGTGGTCTTGCCGTCGCCCGCATCGGGAGAGGTCACGACGAGGCGCAGCGGCCGTCCCGGCTGCTCGATGCCGAGCTCGTGGAGGAGGTCGTGCAGTGTGTGCTGGAACTCGTTGTCTTCGGACGCGAGGCGCAGCACGTGCGGGATCGCGAGCGGCCGGTGCCCCTGCAGGATGGCGCCCAGCGCGGACATCTGGCGCAGCGACTTCAGCCGCGGCAGACAGGCCAGGATCGACACGTCGGCGACGCTCGGCAGGTGAGATTTTCGCTCCGGCGCCAACGGCGGCGTCTCCACGTCCGGAGACGTCGTGGCGACCGCGGGCGTCTCCGGTACGATGGCTGGCGCCGCATCGGCCTCGGGCGCGGCGACCTGCGGCGACGGCGCCGAGTCTGCGTCGGGAACGGGCTGTCTGATCCGTCGCGCGCCGAACTGATCGGCGAGCAGCGCTGCGCCGACGCCGAAGATCATGGCGAGCGTCAAGCCGGCGGCCAGGAACGGCAGCTTTTTCGGGAAGAACGGCTTGCTCGGCAGTTCCGCGAGACTGACGAGACGCGTGCTGCCGCGCAGAACGCGGCGCTCGGTCTCGAGTTCGCTCGCCTTCTTGTAGAGCTCGGCATATTGCTGGCGCTTGATCTCGGTGTCGCGCACCATGCTCTCGATCGAGGCTTCGTCCAGCGAAGCCGAGCCGGCTTCGGCTTTCGCCGTGTCCATCTGCTTCTTGAGCGAATTCACCAGCGCATTATTGGCGTCGAAGGTCTTCTGCGCGCTGGCCGCGATGGTCTGCATCTCCTCGACCAGGCGCTGCTGGATCGTCGCCTGCTCGCGCGTCAGCGCCAGGATCGACGGATGCTTCGGCCCGAGCACGCCGGCCGCGCTGGCGAGCTGCGCGCTCACCGTCGTGAGCTGCTGCTTGAGATCGGCGATGGTGCGGCTCTGCAGCACCGATGGCGCATCTGTCGGTCCGCGCTCCTGCTCCGACTTGATCTCCTGCAATCGGGCCGCCGCCTCGGCGCGCGCGGCTTCCGCCTGCGACAGCTGCTGGCCGATACTGGTCAGCCGCTCCGAGGAGATCGGCGCATTCGCGCCGCGCATCAGGCCCTTGGTGCGGCGGAACTTCTGGATCTTGTCGTCGGCCTCGCGCAGCTGCTGGTCGAGCTGCTTCAGCTCCTGCCACAGCCAGGAGCTCGCGACCTCGCGGCTGTTGGCGCCTTCGGTGCGCTGGTCCTCCAGGAACGTCTGGGTCAGCGCATTCGCGAGCGTCTGCGCCACCTCCGGACTGCTCGACTGATAGGAAATGTTGATGACGCGCGAACGGCCCGCGGAGGCGACACTGAAGCGGCCGTCGACGTGATCGATGAAGGCGCTGACATCCGTCTTGAGGCGCTGGCACGCCTCCACCGACCCGAGCAGGCGACCGCGCTCGCATTCGCCGACCACGGCGTCGACCACGCCGGGCGCGGACATGATCTGTCGCAGCAGCCGCGGCGAGCGGATCACCAGCAGCTGGCTTTCCATGTCGGCGGGATCGCCGATCTTCTGCGCCCAGGCGGCCGACGTGTTGGCCCCCGGCTCCTGCTCGGCGATGATCACTGAGGCGGTGGCGAGATAGCGCACCGGCAGCAGGACGAGCGCCGCGACGGCCAACGCCAGCACCGCACCCGCGACGATCGCGAACACGCCGCGGCGGCGCCAGATCCGGGCCACGGCATCAAAGCCGGAGAACGCCTCGTTGAGAGCCGCCTGCCTCATGATCTGCACTCGCACCACATATCAACACTACGCAATCAGCCGCGTCGCGCGGCCCTGATGGCCGTCACGGAAACTGTCGAGCTCCTCGTTGACCGCCGCGACGAACTGGCTGCGGAAGCGCTCGGCCGAGAAGAAGCTGGCGCGCTGGCGGCAATCGAGACGCGAGATCGTCTTCTCCTTGGCCACGAAAGCCCGCACGCAGGCGGCGATCGCCTCGGGCTCGGGCGTCTCGAAGAACATGCCGGTCGGCCGCGGTCCCGTCGTGAGGATCGACTCCCGCGCGCCGCCGCGGCCGAGCGCCAGCACCGGCGCGCCTTCGGACTGAGCTTCCACGGGGATGATGCCGAAATCTTCTTCCGCCGCGAACACGAAGGCGCGGGCGGTGGTCATGAGGTCGCGGAGCTGCTTGTCGGGCACGAAGCCCGCGAATGTCACGTTCGGTCCCGCGATCGACTTGAGCCGCGCCGCCTCCGGGCCGTCGCCGGCCACGACCAGCTCGAGATCGGGCATCGTGTTGAAGGCGCGCACGATCGGCTCGATGCGCTTGTAGGGCACCAGCCGGCTGGCGGCGAGGAAGTGGTTGCCGACGGGCAGAATCGCATCGCGCTGCGCGATGGTCACCGGCGGATAGATCACCTTGGCGTCGCGGCCGTAGATCTTCTTGATGCGGCGGGCGACGAATTGCGAATTGGTGAAGATGGCGTCGGGACCGTGCGCGGTGCGCGCGTCCCAGATCCGCATCTTGTGTAGCAGGGCGCGGGCGATCAGGCCTTTGACCCCGGTCGCGTAGCCGCTCTCCTGCAGATACTGGTGCTGCAGGTCCCAGGCGTAGCGCATCGGCGAATGCACATAGGCGATGTGCAGCTGTTCAGGCCCGGTCAGCACGCCCTTGGCCACCGCGCAGCTGCTCGAAATGACCAGATCGTAGCTCGACAGATCGAGCTGCTCGATCGCGATTGGCATCAGCGGCAGATAGGAGCGGTGATACTTCCGCAGGCCCGGCATGTTCTGCAGAAAGCTGGTGTGCGACTTTTCAAACCCCAGCCTGGCGCGGTCTTCGGGACGCAGCAGGTCGAACAGCGTGAAGACGTCGGCGCCGGGATAGCAGCGCAGGATCTCCTGCAGCACCTTCTCGGCGCCGCCCAGAACGTAAAGCCAATCGTGGACGATCGCGACGCGCATCCCGCTCTCCCAAGTCCCGGGGTATTTGAACAAACCCTTAAGGGAGGCGTTCACGCGCACAAAACCAATCCTAAACTTCTAGTTAATCGCCCTTCTCCTCCGATCCATCGAATCGACTGCTATCAAGTAAGGATCAGTTAAGGATCGGCAAGCCGCAACGCGTCTCATGTCGAAACAGGCGTGTGCCGGACCAGAACGCGAAACAAGACTTTGGTCCGTGATGGCACACTGGGGCACCCTAGGCGGTCTTGCTTAACAGGCCCTTGCCGATTGCAACGCCTGCGCGCGCCGTGATCAGTGGAGTCAGACCGCGACGACGCGCCGCGGTCTGTTGGTCAACCTTTATCGACGCACGCGAACGTGACCGCGCGCACGTGCTCAGCCGGCGATGACGAGCTGCGCGATCGCATAGCCGTGCCGGATGACGCGGTTCAGCACGGGGTCGGCCAGCTCGAACTCGAAGCGGTCGGCCGGGCGGATGCCGCCCTTTGCGGCGAAGGTGCCGCCGAACATCGCGGCGCCCTCGGGCAGTCCGGCCTCGCCATAGCGGCGCGCGATCAGATCGGACGGCGCCAGCATGCCGCTCAGCGCGCCCTCCTGGTACAGCACGCGCTCGCCATTGATGGTGGCGTAGGCGCGCAACATCAGCCGGTCCCAATGCGCGGCGACGTCGTCGACCAGCCACAGCTCAGGCGCGACCGGCTTGTCGCACATCTGCTTGGAGACGGTGATGTTGTAGGTCTCGACCTTGCGGTCGGTATGATCGGAGCCGACGCCGACCAGCAGCCGGCCGCCGGACTTCACCAGCACGAACTCGACCTCGCCGGAGGATTCGCCGCCGGACACCTCGATAAGATCGGCCGTCGTCAGCCGGCTCGCCGCGACCTCGTAATAGATCGGCGTCGTCGCCGGGCGGGGAATGCCGAGCTCTTCCAGCTCGGCGATGTGCTTGTCGCGCGCGACCGGATCGCGCCCGGTCCAGCCGGCGATGACGAGGCGGTTCAGCGTGACCGGCTGCCGCGCCGCTGTTCCGTCAGCGTGAACCAGAAAGTCGATCGTCGTGCCGCTCATCGTCGCATTGCCCCTTGAAAACCAGCATGCCGCTTAGCCGCCCCTGGGCATGCTGGCAAGCGCCCTGCCCTCACTCCTTGCCCGCCTTCTCCGCCTCGTGGTCCTCCTTCAGATGCCGCTTGCGGATCTGGTGGGTGGTAAACCAGATCAGCGCGATTGCGACCGGCACGAAGGCGGCGGTGGCGAAGCTCGGCTCGACATGCAGGCCGGCATCGTGCGCGCCCTTGGCGAGGTAGCCGAACAGGCTGACGACGTAATAGCCGATGGCGGCTACCGACAGGCCCTCGACCGTGCTCTGCAGCCGCAGCTGCAGCTTGGTGCGCTCGTTCATCGAGCGCAGCAGGTCGCGGTTCTGCTCCTCGAGCTCGACGTCGACGCGGGTGCGCAGCAGGTCGGCGGCGCGCGCCAGCTTGCGCGACAGATTGTCCTGCCGCCGCTCCAAGGTGTTGAGCGTGCGCATCGCCGGCGCGATGCGCCGCGACAGGAACGACGACCAGCTCGAATAGGGCGTGATCGGCTCGCCCTCGATCACGGTGAGCCGCGCCTGCACCAGGTCCCAATAGGCGCGGCTGGCGCCGAAGCGGAACAGCGAGCCGGTGGCGCCACGCTCCAGCGAGGCCGCAAGCTCGGTGAGTTCGTCGAGCAAATGGTTGTTGATCTTCAGCGTCTCGGCGCCCTGCATCTCCGCGAGCACCTCGCCGAGCCGCCGCTCAATGCGGTCGACCTGCGGCGCCAGCTCCAGCGCGGCGGGCAGGCCGAGCAGCGCCAGCGTCCGATAGGTCTCGAGCTCCAGCACGCGCTGCACCAGCGCCCCGAGCCGCTCCGGCGTCGGCCCCTCGATGCAGACGAGGATGCGGGTGAAGCCGTCGGCATCGAGACGGAAGTCGGAGGCGAGCGCGCCGATCGAGCCCTTCACGGCGACGAGCGCGAGACTGCTCTTGTCGAACAGCGCTTCCGCACGTCTGACCGGATCGGTGACGCTCTCGACTCCGAGCTTGACCGCGACCAGCAGTTCGCCGGACAGTTTCAGCGAGGCGATCAACGCCTGCAGCTCCGGCGCGATCTCGCCGAAGGCGAGCTTCGGCGCAGTGGCCGGTGGGCTCCAGATCCAGGTGAAGGTCGCGAACTCCGAATGCTGCTCCCAGCGCAGCCGCGCGGACCCGATGACCACCTGGTGATGCTTGATGCCGGGTTCTGGCGCCGGCGCGCCATGCTTTGCGCAGAACGACGCGAGGCTGTCGCGGTCTGCATTCGCGCTGTCGCCTGTCGCCATGACGGCGAAGCGGATCACGGAGACCGGCGGCGTCAGCGGCGTGAACGGCCGCGCATGCACCTCGTTGAGCACGCTCTCGCGTAAGCCATGCTGGGTGAAGGCGGAGATGTCGAGCGTGGTCATCGGCGTGCTCCGCGGCTCACCATGAACCGGACAGATGGGGTGATTTGCTTTGCTGGTCCCACTGCGATGCGCGCCGCATCCGATGCCGTCACGCGTAAAAAGATCACCCCCGCCATCCGCACTCCGCCTCCTCCAGTGATCCCGCCGCGCAACTCGCGCACGCCGCAATTGTTGCAGCCAGTGTAGCGCAATTCGATGACGACGCCACGCTTTGCCAGTTCGAGCTCGCGGCTCGCGCGGTGCAACCTCTCCCCGCCCTTCGCGGGGGCGCGACGAGCTTCGCTCGCGCTGAGAGGTCGGATTGCGAAGCAATCCGGGTGAGGGGCATGGCACATACGACGCCACGTCGCAGGCTCATCGAACTCGTAGGCCGGTGTCCACGACATACACCACCCGTGCGGCCGCCCCTCACCCCAACCCTCTCCCCGTGAAGAACGGGGAGAGGGAGCGCACTGCCGGTGGCGCGGCAGATCGACTCTCACGTCTTGCATCTCCAACAATCCGGTCGGCATCGCCGCCGTCCATCACCAATGCATCCCACATACACACACCAAAGCCTCCCGCGGCGCTGGCACACCCGAGATCATGTTCGGCAACACCCTCCGAAAAGGCCGAGGGCGCAGGGAAGGCCGGGCCTCGACTGAGGCCCGTGGCCCGCCTGCGGAAAAAATTGCAGGCGGCAGGTACCACAGGTCCAGCCGGACAGACCCGGCCCTCCCTGCGCGATGGGTTTAACGGCTGCTCCGCGCTCTCCCCGGGGACCGGGCTTGTTTGCCCCCGTCACCTCGTGACACGTCATGTCAGCGAGGCTTAGCGCCAGCATCGGGGCGCCAGGACCACACGGCTTGACCGTCCGCAGGCTTGCCAATCGTCCAGCGCAAAAGCACCTGACAGGCCCGCGGCCACCGCTCCCCGCCTCAACGTATCGTGACGACGCGTACGCCCCTCTGCATGAGGACGGGATGGAACGAGTAGAGCATGATTTCGGAAATTTAGCAAGAAGAATCGTCGAGACGCCGAGAGCCGTGCGCCGCAGGCCGTCGGCTATTCACGCCGCCCGTGGGGCCACCGCCCCCTCCACGCAAAGGGGCTAGTTTCAGCACACATCTTGGCCGCGACGGGATTTACCTCGCCCCGCTTGCAGGGAGAGGCCGGATTGCATCGCCAGATGCAATCCGGGTGAGGGGGCTCTCCGCACGGTCGGTGGGTGGGGCTGCCCCCCCAACCCTCTCCCCGTGAAGGACGGGGAGAGGGAGCCTACCGTCCGTGCATGAAGTGACTGAATCCGACTTCGAGATGTGTTCTCACGCTAGCCCCGCAAGGGGGAGAGGAGCATTCGCATCGCTCGTATGGCCGACATTCGTGGCGGGTTCCGCAGCCCCCGTCCGCGACGTACGCAGTTGTCACGATGGGCATGGTAGATCATAACAACGTCGTCTTCCGCCATCGCCCGATGGCCACTCGCCACATCCGTCTGCCCAAGCCCGACAGGACTCCCATGACCACGCTTTCCTCCATCGTCGCGCGCGGTGTCGCGCTGGTTGGCAATGCGGCGCTGCAGTGGCGCAAATTGCAGGGGGACACGCCGCAGCCGGCGTGGGGGGCGGCGCCGCAGATTCCGCAAGCGAAGCCGCAGGGCATGCTGCCGACCTTGAAGATGCCGACGGCGCGCGGCTGGAAGGACGGCGAGAAGCCGGTGGCGGCGCCGGGGCTGAAGGTGAATGCGTTCGCGACCGGGCTCGATCATCCGCGCTGGATCTATGCGATGCCGGACAAGTCGGTGCTGATCGCGGAGGCAACGCAGGTGCCGAGCCCGGTGCGCAACATGTTCGGCTACGCGATGCAGGCGACGATGCGCCGCGCCGCGGCGCTCGGCGTCAGCGCCAACCGCATCACGCGGCTGGTCGATGCCGACGGCGACGGCACCGCCGAGAAGCGCAACGCGTTCATGGAGAATCTCAGCCAGCCGTTCGGCATGGCGCTGGTCGGCGACACCTTCTATGTCGGCAACACCGACGGCATCGTCGCCTTCCCCTACTCCGCTGGCGCCGAGCGCATCAGCGCCGCCGGCAAGCGGCTGACCACGTTCAAGCCGGGCGGACACTGGACGCGCAGCCTGCTGGTCAGCCCCGACGGCACCAAGATCTATGCCGGCGTCGGCTCGCTCAGCAACATCGCCGAGCAGGGCTTCGAGGTGGAGGAAGGCCGCGCCTGCATCTATGAGCTGGATATCGCCAGCGGCGCATCGCGCATCTTCGCGGCCGGCCTCCGCAATGCGGTCGGGCTCGCCTTCGAGCCGTCGACCAGGGTGCTGTGGACCGTGGTCAACGAGCGCGACGGGCTCGGCGACGAGACGCCGCCGGACTACCTCACATCCGTGCGCGAGGGCGGCTTCTATGGCTGGCCCTATTGCTACTGGGGCAAGACGGTCGACGACCGCGTGCCGCAGGACCCCGCGCTGGTCGCGACCGCGCTGACGCCGGACTACGCGCTCGGCGGCCACACCGCCTCGCTCGGCCTGTGCTGGCTGCCTAAGGGCACCCTGCCCGGTTTCCCCGATGGCATGGTCATCGGCCAGCACGGGTCGTGGAATCGCAGCAAGCTGTCGGGCTACAAGGTGGTGTTCATTCCGTTCGAGAACGGCAAGCCCTCCGGCCCGGCCCGCGACATCCTGTCCGGCTTCCTCGCGCCCGACGAGAGCTTCTCCTATGGCCGCCCAGTCGGCGTCACGCTCGGGCCGGACGGATCGTTGCTGGTCGCCGACGACGTCGGCAACTGCATCTGGCGGGTGACGGGGGCGTGACGGAACCGGGGTGACCTCGGGCCGTTGTCGCCGGGACAACGGAACAGTCCCGAGGAGATCCCCATGGCCGACAACGTCAATCCGAACCAGAAGCAGCCCGGCGAGCATCAAGAAGGCAAGTTCCACTACAATCCCGGCAATCAGGCCGGGAAGACCATCGATGTCGGCAAGCCGGAAGGCGAGCAGGTCAACAACAAGGACCGCATCGAGCAGCGCGAGGAGCCGCAGTCGCGGTAGGTTGTTTGGCTCGTGTGAGCCCAGCTCTCGCACCGACGACGGTGCGCTCCCTCTCCCCGTTCTTCACGGGGAGAGGGTTGGGGTGAGGGGCAGCCACGCCCACCGACCGTGCTGAGAGTCCCCCTCACCCGGATTGCATCTGACGATGCAATCCGACCTCTCCCCGCAAGCGGGGCGAGGTAAGACCGAGCAAGCCGGAAGATCTCGCGCCTTACGCTGATTGGGCTTGCTAACTACCCCTCCAACAAAAACGCCAGCGCCTCGTCGCACGGCGCCTCGACCTTCAGCGACAGCAGATCATCCGCCCGCGTGCGGCCGAGATTGACGGCGGCGATGGGGATGTTGCGGTCGGCGGCGGCCCGGACGAAGCGGAAGCCGGAATAAACCATCAGCGAGGTGCCGACGACGAGCATCGCGTCGGCCTGGTCGACGTGATCGCGCGCGGTCGCGACGATTTCGCGCGGGACGGTCTCGCCGAAGAACACGACATCCGGCTTGAGAATTCCGCCGCAGGCCTGGCAGGCCGGCACGGTGAAATCGGTGAAATCGACGCCGTCCAGATCGGCATCGCCATCCGGCGCGTCAGCGGCATCATGCGCGAGCCAGAGCGGATTGGCGTGCGCCAGTTCGTCCTGGAATTCGGCGCGTGACAGGGTCGCGCCGCACCCCATGCAGCGCACGCGGTCGAGCCGGCCGTGCAGGTCGATGACGTTGCTGGCGCCGGCGGCCTGGTGCAGGCGGTCGACGTTCTGCGTTACCAGCAGCGAGCTCCTGCCCTGCGCCTCCAGCCGCGCCAGCGCGCGATGCGCGCCGTTGGGCTGGGCGCGGCCGAAGCGGCGCCAGCCGACCATGCTGCGCGCCCAATAGCGCCGGCGCGTCTCCTCCGCGCCCATGAAGGCCTGATAGGTCACCGGCGGCGTGCGTTTCCACTGGCCGTCGGTGTCGCGATAATCGGGAATGCCGGAATTGGTGCTGCAGCCGGCGCCGGTGAGGACGACGATGCGGCTGTGGCTGTCGAGGAAGGATTTCAGGGCTGATGGATCGACCATGGCCTCGCACATGTAGTCGCCGGAACCGGACCGCGCCAGACCGTCGCAGCACGGACACGCCGGCTTGAACCAATGCGCGCCGCAGCGCTTATCCCGCCGGAAGGACCTGCCATGACGCCACGCAACGGACACGACCGCGGCCTTTGGCCGCTCGACGAAGCCGAGGCCGAGCTTCCGTCGGAGGACGAGCGCGATCTCGCCACCGGCGAAGGCGGCGACATCGAGCTGCCGCTGACGCCGGACGATCTCGCGGAGGACGACTGAGCGTCAGCGCGCCGGCGGCACGTTTGCGAGCCAGTGTCGCGCGATGTCGGCGCGCGGCGCGACCCAGGCGGCCCCGCTGCCGGTGATATGCGCAAGGATGCGGTCGAGCGCGCCGATGCGGCCGGGGCGGCCGATCATCCGCAGATGCAGCCCGATCGACAGCATCTTCGGCGCGCTGGCGCCTTCGCGCGCCAGCCAGTCGAAGGCGTCGATGACGTAGTCGGCGAAATCGGCGCCGCGGAAGCGCGAGCCGTTGAAGAACTGCATGTCGTTGCTGTCGAAGGCATAGGGCAGCACGAGATGCGGCCGGCCGGCGACATCGAGGTAGTACGGCAGATCGTCGTTATAGGCGTCGCTGTCGTAGAGGAAGCCGCCCTCCTCCACCAGCAGACGGCGCGTGTTCGGCGAGGTTGCCGAGCGCGTGTGCCAGCCGAGCGGCCGATGTCCGGTGACGCGCTGGATGGTTTCGACCGTGCGCGCGATCACGCGCCGCTCCTCGGCCTCACCCATGTCGGCGTGGCTCTGCCAGCGCCAGCCATGCGCCGACACTTCGTGGCCGCGCGCGACCGCATCGCGCGCCAGATTCGGCGAGCGCTCCACCGCGCGGCCACAGGCGCTGACCGTGACCTTGACGCCATGGGCGTCGAACAGGTCCATGATGCGCCACCACGCGGCGCGCGTGCCGTATTCGAAATGGCTGTCGATGCAGGGATCGGGGCCGTCGAGCCGGTGCACGACCTCATAGATCGCCTCGTTGCTGGCATCGCCGTCGGAGATGGAGAACTCCGAGCCCTCCTCGAAATTCACCACCAGCGACACCGCGACGCGCGCGGAGTTCGGCCAGCGCGGGTGCGGCGGATGGCCGGCGTAGCCTGTGAGATCACGGCGGAAGGCGGGTTGTGAGCTCATCGGATCAATCCGCGGTTCCGGCCATGCGGTGCAGGCCGACCAGGCGATCACTGATCAGCAGCAGCACCAGCGTGCCGGCGAGAATGAGGGTAGAGAGCGCGGCGAGCGTCGGATCGGGCGCCTCCTCGATATATTGCAGCATGCGGATCGGCAGCGTCTTGGAGCGGACATCGGTGAGGAAGATCGAGACCGGATAGTTGTCGAACGAGGCCAGCAGGCTGAACAGGCCTGATATCAGGAACGACGGCGCCAGCGCCGGCACCATCACGCGCAGCACGCTGCCGGCATAGGTGCAGCCCAGCGTGCGCGCGGCCTCGATCAGGGTGAAGTCGAACCGCGAGAGGCCAGCGATCATGGTGCGCGCGACGTAAGGAAGGGTCACGACGAGATGCGCGACGAGCAGCGCGCTCCAGGTCGCGGTGAAGCCGATCATGCGGAAATATTGCAGCAGCGCGATGCCGAGCACGAGGCCGGGCATCATCAGGGGCGACACCAAGAGCGTGCCGAGCGCCGTTGCGCCGGGCAACTTGCCGCGGGCGATCGCGATGGCCGCCAGCGTGCCGGCGATCAGCGACAGCGCGGTCGACAGCAGCGCGATCTGCAGCGACAGCGACAGCGATGGCCAGAAGCCGTCGAGCCGGCCGATGCGGCCATACCAGCGCGTCGATGCGCCTGAGAGCGGCAGGTCGAACACCGGCGTCGGCGAAAGCGAGGCGGCGGCGATCACGACCAGCGGCAACAGCAGAAACAGCGCGAGCCCGATCGCGAGCACCCAGCAGATGATGATGGCTGTGCGCGTCATCATTTCGGCTCCCGCGACAGCATGGCGCTGAGCGCCACGACGATCACCGCGATGGCGAGCAGCACGACCCCGGCGGCGGCGCCGAAGCCGGGCTCGCGCGCCAGCAGATAGGCCTTCGCAATGGTGGTGGCGAGCGTCGGGTATTTCTCGCCGATCAAGAGCGTCGGCACGACGTAGGCCGAGACCGAGAGCGAGAACACCAGCGCGACGCCGGCGATGATGCCGGGCAGGGTCAGCGGCAGGATGACCCGAAAGAACACGACGAGCGGCGAGGCGCCGAGCGTCGCCGCGGCCTCCGCGTAACGGCCGTCGAGCTGCGCCACCACAGCGTAGATCGGCAGCACCATGAACGGCAGGAAGATGTTGACGGCGCCGACGATCAGCGCGGTCTGGGTGAAGATCATCCGGATCGGATCCTCGATGATCCCGAGCGCGATCAGCACGGTGTTGATCAGGCCATCGCTGCGCAACAGGATGGTCCAGGCGAAGGCCTTGACGATGACGGACGCGGCGAGCGGCAGGAACAGCGTCGCCAGCAGGATCGAGCGCAACGGCCCGCGCGCACGCGCGAGCGCGAAGGCCGCGGGATAAGAGACGAGGAAGGCGATCAATGTCGTCAGCAGGCCGAGCCGCAGCGAGTTCCAGATGACGCCGAGATAATAGGGTGTGCCGAGCAGCCGAACATAATGTGCAACGGTGAGGCCGCCCTTCGGGTCGAGCACGCTGACGCCGAGCAGCAGCGCCAGCGGCAGCACGAAGACCAGCGCTGTTATCAGCACCGAAGGCGCGACAAAGCCGAACGCGGCGAGCCGCTCGCGATCCGGCGCGGGCTTGACGACGGGCGCCGGCAGCACGGCGTCGGTCATGGCGACGCCTCCGCGGCGAAGGCGAAGGTCTCGGCGACCGGCCAGGCGAAGCGGACCTCGTCATGGACGCGCGGCAGCTCCGCCTCGCGGCCCGACAGCTCGGCCAGCAGGCTCGCGCCGGCCCCGGCGTCGACATCGACGAGCGTCCGCGAGCCTTGGAATACGACCGAGCGCACGCGGCCGGCCGCAGAGTTCGCACCATCGACAGCACCGAGACGCAATTGCTCCGGCCGTGTCGCGACAATCACCGACGCGCCCGGCTGGAATGCGCCGCGCGCCGAGAGACGGCCGACCGGCGTCACGACGTCGACCATGCCGTCCTGACCGCCGACCACCTGTCCCGCGATGCGCGTCGACAGGCCGACGAAGTTGAGCGCAAACAGGCTGGCGGGCCGGGCATACAGCTCGCGCGGCTCGGCGAGCTGCTCGATGCGGCCCTTGTTCATGACCGCGACCCGATCCGACATCGTCAGCGCCTCGTCCTGGTCATGGGTGACGAAGATCGCGGTCGCCTTGACCTCCTGCAGCAGGCGGCGCAGCTCGACCTGCATCTCCTCGCGCAGCTTGCGATCGAGCGCCGACAGCGCCTCGTCGAACAGCAGTACGTCGGGTTCCACCGCGATCGCGCGCGCAAGCGCGACACGCTGCTGCTGGCCGCCCGACAGCGCCGAGATGCGGCGGCTGCCGAGATGGCCGAGCTTGACCAGCGAAAGCGCCCGCTCGACCGCGCGCCCAATCTCGGCCTTCGGCGTGCCGCGCACCTTCAGGCCGAACGCGACGTTGCCGGCGACGGTGAGATGCGGAAACAGCGCGTAGCTCTGGAACACGACGCCGACATTGCGCCGGTGCGGCGGCACATGGGTGACGTCGCGGCCGGCGAGCGCGATCGTGCCGCCGTCCGGCGGCGCGAGGCCGGCGATGGCGCGCAGCAGCGTGGTCTTGCCGCAGCCGGATGGGCCGAGCAAGGTGACCAGCTCGCCACGCCGGATGGTGAGGTCGACGCGCTCGAGCACGGTCGCCGCGCCATAGCGCTTCGAAACTCCGCTGATGACGAGATGCGGCGCGGCCTCGCTCATGTCATCTCCTTGCTCCAGCGGTCGACCCAGCCGGCGCGGTTCTTGGCGATGAACGCCCAGTCCGGCGCGAACAAGGATGCGGGATCGGGATAGCCGGCGGGTAGCGGCGTCGCCTGGTTGGTCGGCGCGATGAAGGCCGTCTTGGCGAGAATGCTCTGCGCCTCCGGGCTGAGATAGAAGTCGATCACGGCGTCGGCGAGATCGCCGGCCGGAGCACCGGTCACCTTGGCGATGCCCGACGGCATCGAGAAGCCGCCGTCCTTCGGAATCGCGAGATCGACCGGCGATCCATCCGCCTTGCGGATGAGCGTGTAGGCCGAGAACTGGCCGCCGATCATCCAGGCCTCGCCCTGCTCCAAGAGATTGATGGCCTGCGGCGCGTTGGTATAGACGTTGAGCAGATTGGCCTTCAGGCTCTTGATCTTCTTGAAGCCGGCGTCGATGTCGTATTGCGCCTCCTTGTAGGGCTTGCCGGTCTCGAGATGCGCGGCCGCCAGCAGCGTCCAGAATCCTTCGGTGTTGGACAGCGACGGCACCACGATCTTGGAGTCGTATTTCGCGTCCCACAGCTCGGCCCAGCTCACCGGCGGCGTCTTCACGCGCTTGGTGGAGTAGGCGATGCCGGCCCACGGCTTCTGGTAGTTGGCCCACATGCCGTCCTGGTGCACGGCGTCGCCGACCAGCTTGCCGAGATTGGGAATGCTGGAGGACGACATCTTGGTGATCAGGCCTTCGGCCGCCGCGGGCAGCATCACCGGATCGTCCATGATCACGACCGAGATCTTCGGGCTCGCCTTGTCGGCCTGCATCTTCTGCAGATTGGTCAGCGAATTCGTGCCCTCGTACAGCACCTTGCAGTCGAGCTTCTTCTCCAGCACCGGAAACAAATCGGCGTTGAAATATTTGGCGGCGCCGGCGGGACCGCCGATCACGATCTCTTTCGGGGCGGCGCGCACCAGCGCGGGCGCGGCGAAACTGGCGGCGAAGGCCGCACCGGTCTTGAGAAGGCTGCGGCGGGAGAAGGCGTGCATGAGGAAATCCCGTGTGAGCTGTCGCGTGGCTTGTACCGGGAGATCAGCAAGCGCCGTGCCAAATGTGCACATTTTTGATTTATCAGTTTTGTCAGAAGCTTGCGTGCTTCCCCCATTCGCCGCGCTGCCCGGCGCGAGGCAGAATGTGCACATTCTTTGGAGATGACCTGCCGCGCCTTTGGGCTTAGCAGTGGCGCATGACCATGGGCGTGCAGCGAATCGGAAAGGCCAATCCCGCCGAGGATGAGGCGGTGTATCAGGCCATTCTGCGCGCGCTGCTGGAGGGCAAGCTGAAGGCCGGCACCAAGCTCGCCGAGACGCCGCTGGCGTCGATCTTCGGCGTGTCGCGCGAGCGCATCCGGAAAGTCCTGCACCGGCTCGGCGCGGAGCGGCGGCTGGAGATGATCCCGAACCGCGGCGCCCGGGTGCCGCGGCCGACGCTCGAGGATGTCAGGCGGGTCTATGAGGCGCATCGGGTGCTCGAGGCCGGCGTGCTCAGCCAATTGGTGCTGCGGATCGACGATCTCCTGCTCGCCCGCCTCGACGCGCATCTCGCCGAGGAGCGCGCCGCCGCCCAGCGCGGCGACCGCGCCGCCTCGGTGCGGCTGTCCGGCGCGTTTCATGTCCATCTGGTCGATGCGCTCGGCAATCCCGAATTGTCGCGCATGCTTGGCGATCTGCTCAGCCGCTCCTCGGTGATGGTCTCGGTGTACGAGCCGGCGGCGCAGTCGATCTGCGCGGTCGACGAGCACGGCGCCATCGTCGCGGCGCTGCGCGACCGCGACCTCTTGCGCGCGATTGCGGTGTCGCGCGAGCATTTCCTGCATGTCGAGGGCCGGCTGCGGCTCGACGCCACCGAAAGCGCGGAGAGCGAGGATCTCGCGGCGATCTTCGCACCGGTCAAGCCGCTGCGGCGCAAGACGCGATCGGCGCAATCGGGCTGACCGCGCCGGCGCATGGTCAGGTCCTCGACGGACCGCTCGGCGCGCACCAGGGCAGCGCCAGCCGCGGCAAATAGTACCCGTTCCACTCGCAGATCGTCTCGGGGCCCTGGCGCTTCAGCGCCATCTTGACCGGCTCGGCCTGGCTGATGGCGACATGCAGCACCAGCAGCGTGGCGCCGATCGGATAGGCGAAGGGGGACAGGCGCAGGTCGATCAGGCGATCGAGCAGGATCATGCCGGCGATGACGATCAGGGGATCGGTGAAGACGAAGTACTCGACCTTCAGGCCGCGGCGGACGCCGAGCGTGTCGATGCCGATCGCGGCGAGCATCAGCAGCGTGGCCTGCAGCGCGGCCTGCCGCTCGCCGCGCCTGATAGCGACGACGATGCCAGGGATGATCAGCCAGGTCAGGAACACGGTGGGCCGGGCCGACGATTGCAGGATGAAGGTATAACGCCTGATCACACCGAGCACGCCGGACAGCAGCAGGCCGATGGCGCCGCTGATGCTGCCGGCGGCCTCGGGCGCGTCGACATAGGTGATCATCTTCTCCAGCGGATTGAGCACCACGACGACATCATTGAGGTCGTAGCTGAGATCGAGCGACAGCAGGCCCAGGCTTGCGCCGGCCATGGCCATGAGCAGGGCCGCGAGCGTCTCGGCCGCGCTCACGCGCCACAGCCGGGCGTACAGCACCATGCAGGCTGCGATGACACCGAGCAGCGCAGCCTGATAGACGCCGAAACGCCCCAGCAGCAGCGGCTTGAGGCCGGCCCCGGCGGCGTTGACCGCCGCCAAGCCTGTGGCGAGCAGCGGCCAGGCGGCGGTCGCCGCGACGATCGCCGCGAGCGCCGCGGCCAGCACGGCCGCCCAGGCCCGCGGCGTCCGCCAGAACGCGACGCTGGCACTCGTCTCGCAGCCGAACGGTAGCAAGAGAACGGGGATCGCGGCGATCAGCAGGATCGCATGCACCTTGTTGGTGAGCCCGAGCATGCAGAGCAGCGCGGCCAGTCCGACCACGAGCGGGCGCGCGGGACCGGCGCGGCGCGCGGCGATGATCAGCAGCATCAAAGCGAGGATGCAGAACGACGCGGCGATCATCTCGCTGCGCAGGATGCGCAGATGCATCTGCACGCCGCCGGAGAATGCGAAGGCGGTCACGGCGAGCATGGCGATGCGCCAGTCCGACACGAGGCGGCGCGCCAGAGCGGTAAAAGCGATGAGAATGCCGCTCGCGGTGAGCAGCGCGGCGACGCGCCCGGCATGGACCGCGGATGTCATCGCCGCATCGAAGGCAGTGCGGTCCGACGCAGGCGGGATCGCCGACAAGGTCCAGGCGTCGAGCAGGCCAAGACGGTGAAGACCGGCGAACCAGGCCTTGACCGAGAGGATGGTGAGGTAGGCCGGGTGATCGAAGAACACCTGCGCGCCGCCATCGTTCATGGCGAGCGCGTTGTAGATCACCATGAAGTCCATGTCGGCATTGCGCCAATAGACGGTGAAACAACCGGCGGCGACGAACGAGACGATGGAGAGCAGCAGCACGATCGCAACGCCGCCGCGCCAGCCGAACGGGGTCAGGCGGTCGAGCGGGTCTTTGCTCTTGATCATGCCGACATCGCACAAGCCAGGCGAGCGGGCGCGCCGCAAACGACGCACGATGTCACGTCCAACTGCGACGGTGTCGCGCGCATCGCGCCCGCCATCCTCAGATCGCCTTGATCTTGAAGAACGCGAACACGACCATCTTCAACAGCATCCAGCCGTGGCGGAAACGGGAGATCTGGGTCTCGCCGTAGCTGCGCGCGGCGTAGCGGATCGGCAGGTCGATGGTCTTGAGGTTCAGTTTCGAGGCGCCGAAGATCAGGTCGAAGTCGCCGAACGGATCGAAATCGCCGAAATACGCCTTGCCGGCCTTGAGTCTGAGATAGTCGCTGCGGCGGAGCACCTTGGTGCCGCACAGCGTGTCGGTGTAGCGCTGGTTCAACAGCCAGGAGAACAAATAGGAGAACGTCTTGTTGGCGATCAGGTTGAGGAAGCGCATCGCGCCCTCGTCCATCGGATACACCAGGCGCGAGCCGTTGATGAACTCGCCCTTGCCCGAGCGCAGCGCCTCGAAGAATTTCGGCAACTGCTCCGGCGGCATCGTGAGGTCGGCATCGAGGATCATCAGCACGTCGCCGCGGGCGGCGTCGAACGCGGTGAACACCGCGTCCGCCTTGCCCTTGCCGGGCTGGCGCATCAGCTTGATGTCGTGATCCGGAAACGCTGCGCGGACCCGCTCCATCTCCTCATAGGTGCCGTCCCTGCTGTGGCCCTCGATGAAGATGATCTCGATATCCTTGCAAAACGCGGCGATGCGCTGCACCGCCGGCTCGATGTTGCCGCGCTCGTTGCGCGCAGGGATTACGACGGTGGCCGAGCGGACGTCGTCGCCGACGGCGCGCATCGACCTCGCCACGAGGTAATGCCGCAGCGACAGCGCCCGCAGGCCGGGCAGCACGCTGAGGAAACGGTTGGCGAAGCGGCCGACGCCATAGAGCCGCAGCGGCGACAGCACGCGCTGCTCCGATTTCACCGGATCGAAGTCGGCGAGGACCGCAAGATTGCGCAGATCCGCCGGCGACAGCACGTTCTGCTCCGGCTGCGGCATGCGCCAGCCCATCGCCTCGGCGGCCTTCAGCAGCGGATACCAGAGGTGCGAGAAATAGCCGATGACGAGCCGGGTCTCGCGCGTGCACAGCAGATGCAGCTGTTCGATGAACTGCTGGCAATCATCCAGCGAGCCGATGGTGTCGAGCACCAGGATCGCATCGAACGGGCCGGTGACGGCCGCGAGCGTCGCCGGATCCTCGGCATCGCCGGCGACGAAGGTGAGATCGGGATGGCGGGTGCGCGCGATCCCGATCTGCGCCTCGCTGAAGTCGATGCCGACCCCATAGGACGGCGCCAGCGCGGCCAGGGTATCCCCGAGGCCGCAGCCGATCTCCAGCACGCGGCTGCCCGGCGGAATCAGGAAACGCAGATAGCACTCGTCCTCGCCGTGGAAGAACGCGGCCTTGTCGCGCCAGCCCGCACGCTCGTCCGCGAAGCGGTTGGCATGGTCGAGGATGGCGGCCTTGCGCGGCGACAAGGCCTGTTGCGCCAGCGTCTGGATTGCTGCAGCCGGCGGTCTCGCGTGCTGCATGACTTCGTCGTCCAACTCCGCCACCTGATACCATCCTCGTTGGGAACTACGTCCTTCTAGGCCAGCCCGGTTGGGCGGAGTCAAGGCGATGCGGAGACGTGCTCCACGATGTTCGCAACGAGGCGCCGCAACAGGACAAACATTCGAAATGATTAGACATCAGCCGGCCACACCAGGGCAGCCGGCATCATCGATGCCGCGCCGGACGGGCCCGATCTCTTGCTTCTCGTTCGCGCTCGCAAATGCGAGGGCGCCAGGACCACACGGCTTGACCGTCCGCGAACTGCCGGCCGTCATGCTCAAGCGCACCGGAGAGGCCGCGGCCACGCTCCCCGCCCCCGCGTATCGTGATGACGCTCAGGCCCCTCGGCACGAGAACGAGATACGGGGATCAAACCGCAACTTCTGAACATGCCAACGTGAAATTTCGCCTGTTCCGAACCGAACGCCCAGCGCAGCTCAACGCCCGCAGCAGAATTTGTATTTCTTCCCACTGCCGCATGGACATGGCTCGTTGCGTCCGACCTTGGCCGGCGCAGCTGCCCGCTTCGGCTCGCTGACCACCGCCCGCGTCTCGCCCTCGACGAAGCGCCAGGCGCCGTCACCATCGCGACGGAATTGCGAGACCTCGTGATGCTCGATCGTCTTGCCGCCCTCGCGATAGGTTGCAACGAAGCTGACGACGCCGTCGGCGTCGCCCTCCTGCCCGCGCGCCGTCGAGACCACGCGGAGCCCGAGCCAGGTCGCGCGCGTCGCCCAGCCCTTCGCGGCGGCGGCATCGAAGGCGCCGCGCCGGTCGGCCGCGAGCGTGGCTTCGATGTAGCCGATGTCGCCTCGCGTATAGGCCGTGTAGCGCGAGCGCATCAGGGCTTCAGCGGTTGGCGGCGAGACATCGCCATTCAGATAGGGACCGCAGCAGCGATCGAAGGGAAGCGGTGATCCGCAGGGGCATTGCATCGCGCGATGCTAGCACTGATGCGGCGCGATGAAAATCGAGGGCCGATGGCGACGCATCGGTGGCGGCAGTCGTCACCGGCGGTTCTGCCCTTAACAGATGGCGCCGCGTGATACCAAATATCTCAAGAGGTGCGAACCGGCTGCGAATTTGGCCGTCATTCCGGGGCAATCGTCGATGCGCCGCGAAGCGCCTGCGCATTGACGATTGAACCCGGAATCTCGAGATTGTTGAGAACGGTCGCAAGCCAATCTCGGGATTCCGGGTTCAAGGCCTACCGGCCTTGCCCCGGAATGACGGGGGATGTGGCGTAGAAGAACAAATGGCTTGGGGACCCGCATCTTGAACAGCATCGTGACCAGATGGGCCGCGGCAGCCCTTGCGCTGGTCGCCCTCCACGCCGGTCATGGCTCTGCGACGGAGCCGCCGCGTGCCGAACCGGACGCGCGGATCCAGCGCGCCGTCTTTGCCGACGAACGGCTCTGGCTGCTCAGCAGTGGCGGCCGGCTGTCAAGCATCGCGGAAGGCGGCCAGCGGACTGACGTGGCGACGCCGGATCGGGTGATGACGCTGTTCGTGCAGGATGGGCGGGCAGCGATCGTGACCTGCCCCTGGGCGTCCTACGCACCACTCGTGCCGAACGGACGGTGGACGGTGCGCCGCTGGAGCGACAACGATTGGGAGGTCGTTGCCGAAATCGTGTCGCGGGGAGATGCGCTGGTGGCTGCGGCTTCAAACATCGTGCTAACCGACAGTCGAATGATCGATTTCACCGACGGACAACAATCCGACACGGCTCTCACCCTGCCGTTCTCCGCCATCTCGCAGCCGCTGTTCGATCCGTCGAAGCCATTGGACGAGCAGCAAGCCCAAGCGGCCTTTCCCTTTCCGCTGACCTACCTTTACCAGCTCGGATCAGGCCGCGCGAAGCCGCTGAAGCACTGGCCGGCCGAGGCCGTCCTGGTCACGCCGAAATATGTCTTCGTCGGCTACAACGCGGGCGAGTTTGGCGGTGGCCTGCAGCGGATCGATCGGGCGACCGGGGTCGTGTCCGACGTCGGCCGGCTCGACTCCCCTGTGAATGGCATCGCCACCGTGCCCTGGAAGCCGGACTGTGTCGCAGCCGCGATCGGCCTCATACACATGTTCGCATCTGGACAGCTCGTGGAGGTCTGCCACGACCAGGTTCGGCTGCTCTACGAACGCCAAATCCCGGAGCAGATCGTCAGAGACACGAATGGGCGGATCGGATCGATTCCGCAGCACACGACCGCCTTCTTCGGGCTGCAGCGTCAAGGTGAGGATCTGCTCGCAGTGGGCCATGACGGCCTTTACCGGATCGGCCCAGGCGACCGCGCCCACCCCATCCCGCTGCCGGAGTTCAAGAAGGTCGGCGGGGCCGGCGTAAGCTTCGACATTGCAAACGTCGTACTCGTGCTGACAACCGTCAACGAACATCACTCCCTCAGTGGCAGCACACCCATACTTGTCCCGCGCGAGGCGGCACAGAGGGCCTCGGCGAGGACCTCGGACGACGTCAATAGGTCGCGGCCATGACGTTTCGTTCGATGATCGCACGAGGCTGCTGCTTGCGCGCGTAAGTCCGGACCCCGACGCGATTGCTCAGCTGCCGGTTGTGACTCCAAAGACGCAGGTCGCCACTCTTCACAACTGCTGTTCGCCCTACACGCGCCACGCGGTTTCGAAACCGGCGAATCCGTGTTAACCATTGGTTAAGAACAAGGGTGTTGGGCGCACGGCTGACCTGCCCGGCCCCGCGCGACCAAAACTTTCCGGGCGCCGCCTCATTACGTGGCGCCTGTGACCGCAGCCCACCGCATCATCGGCGGTGCGGGCGCGTGAGACGCCAACGATTTCTTCGCGCGACGCCAGCCAGGCCGCAAGAAACTGGGCCCGTCTTCCTCGGGCCGCTCTGCTCACCTCCCGATTTGATGTGCCCCGATGCCGGCGCGATGAGCGTTGCGTGCAAACGCAGACTCGTGCCCATCGCCAACCGCTGGAGCAGCCCTGATGGCTGAAGAGTCCGTCGCGTCGATCATTCCCTGGCGAGAGCCGAAGACGGCCAAGCCGCGCCCGAAGCGTCCCAAGGCCGTCAAGCCGCGCCCGAAGGCGGAGAAGGCCGACAAATCCGACAAGATCAAAGCCGCGCTCGATGACGAGATGCTGGCGTCCGAGACGCTGATCATGCCGGACTTCCTGGAGCTCGTGAACGAGCCCGCGAAGGCGCCGGCAAGAACGCACGCTGTCGCGGAGACGCCACGGACCGAAGCCGCCGCCAGCGCCGCCGCCGCGGCGATCTCCGCGCCGGTGCCGCCTGCCGCGGTGGTGCCGCGCGAGACGGCACCGCCGATCGACGGCGAGATCGTCCCAGCCACCGCGCCCAGCGCGCCGGCCAAGATCGAACGCCCGCGCCTCACCGTCTCCTCGGTGCTGCTGCAGCTTTCCGCGCTCGCACTGGCGGCTGTCGGCATGGCCATGAACGGCTGGTTCGCGCATTCGCTGGGGTCGAACAGCACCGCCGGCTGGATGTTTCTCGCGATCGGCGTGACCGCCGATCTCGTCGCACTGGTGATGCCGACCTGCACCGCGCGGCTGTGGCATGCGCGGCACCGCGCCTCGGCGCTGGCCGGCTGGACGGTGTGGCTGATGACCTTCGTGTTCGCGCTGACCGCAGGCATCGGCTTCGCCTCCACCAACATCAGCGACGTGACCTTGACGCGCGCCTCGCGCGTGACGCCGGCCATCCAGGCCGCGCAGACCGCGCTGAACGACGCGATGGCCGCGCGCGACCGCGAGTGCAAGGGCGGCGTCGGCAAGTTCTGTCGCGAGCGCGAGGCCGCCGTGGCGGAGCGCCGCCAGGCGCTGGACGCGGCGATGGCCACGGTGAGCCAGACCGCCGATCCGCAGACCCAGGCTGCGATCAAGCTGGTGGCGTGGGTCACGCAAGGACGGCTGACGCCGTCCGCGGACGATTTCGCGATGCTGCGCCTGATTCTGCTGGCGCTGCTGCCGCAACTCGGCGGCATCCTGCTGATGGTGGGGCGGCGGGTGTGAGATCGACGGCAAGACCGCTCAGCCCGTCTCTTTGAGCGCGTGCCCGTCGAACAGCCGCAGCGCGAGCAGCGCATGCGCCAGCGTGCCGCCGGCGCGCACGGCGGCCGCGATCATCGCGGTCTCCGCCAACTCCTCGCGCGTGGCGCCCGCCTTGACGGCCGCCGCGGTGTGCACGTCGAGGCAGTAGGCGCATTGCGTGGTCAGCGCCACCGCAAGCGAGATCAGTTCGCGATATTTCGCCGGAATGGCGCCGTCGGCGCGTTCGCAGGCGTGATTGAAGGCCAGGAACGCCTTGGCCTCGGCCGGTGCGAGCGCCATCAGTTGGGGCACCGACTGGATGTCCGACGGCTTCTGATAGTCGGTCATGATCAGCCTCCGAGATATTCGCGCAGCAACTGGCGGGCGCGATGCAGGCGCGCCTTGGTGGCCTGCCGGGACAGGCCGAGCCGGCTCGCAATCTCGTCGATCGTCATCTCCTTGAGATCGCGCATCAGCACCACGTCGCGATAATGCGGCGGCAGCGATTCGAAGGCGGCGGCGAGATCGAGCCGCAGTTCGGCCTCCGGCCGCGCGGCCAGACGCGCAACAAGGGCGTCGTCATCGGCATCGTTGATCAGGCCGAACTGCCGCGACAGCCGCATGCATTCACGGCGGACCACGCGGTAGAGCCATGACGACAGCGCCGCGACCGCGTGAATGCGGCCGATATGCCGCGACAGCAGCCACAGCGTCTGCTGGGCGGCGTCCTCGGAATCGGCCGAACTCCGGCACGACGCCCGGGCATAGCGGCGGATGTCCGGCTGCGTCAGCGTCAGCAGGCGCACCATGGCGTCGCGATCGCCGAGCCGGGCGGCCTCGAAGGTGGTCTCATCGGTGATCGGCATCGCGCTCATGACCGGCCGCCTCTCGCGGTCTCCGTGCCGATGCCGGTGACGGCGCAGACCGGACAATAGCCGACCGCCCCTGACAGCGCGAAGGCGACGCCGCCCGCCGCCGCCAGCCAGGCCGCCGCTCCGCTCAGGGCCGTGACCGCCACCGCGGCCGCGCCGAGCCCGACGGCGAGCCGGGCCCATCGATGCGGCCGTGCCAAATTCCTGCGAACCCATGCCATGACAATCCCTCCGCTGTGATCGAGACCGATGTCTCGGCGCATAAGAGGCGGCGAACGGCGCAAGGGATTCGCGAGAGGGACGATTTTTTTCGGCCGGCGCAGTCAGCGCGTCTTTCTGGATCGCGACCGCTGCGGCGGATGCGCCGCGCGCCACGCGCTGTCGAGCACGGTCCGCAGCAGACCGGCATCGGCTTCCGCGAGCGCCACCGTGGTCCAGCCCTGGTCGCCCCACTTGTTCGGCACGCGGCGGAACACTCCCGGCTGCAGGCCGGCATAATGCTCCTGCTCGTCCGGCGTCAGCAGCACATTGGCGGACGCGCCATCGGCGGCGAGCGTGGCGAACGTCCGGTGCAGCTTGAACGCCGTGCGCTCGAAATGCGGCGCGGCTGTCGTGCCGGCGAACGACAGAGCAAGGGTGCGGAACTCGGAGCCGGTCATTGCGACTGTCCTCGTGACACGGGCGTCGAGCGATGATGACATTGGTCGGCCTGCGTGAGCCAGGGCCATTTCGCCGCGGAGTCGGATCGCCGGACGGCGACGGCGCATCCGTGGGGCACGAAGACGTGAACGCCTGGACCGCGCTGCTTTGATGCATATCAAAACGATACGGTAACGTTTCCATAGGCTCGGCGTCAGACCATTGAGGGAGAGCGAGATGCCGGAACAAACCACCCTGAACCTCACCCTGAACTGGGCGCGCGAGCGTCTCCACGAGATGGATGCGGCGCTGGCCTCGCTTGCGGTGAGCGCCCCGCAGGCCGAGGCGGCCGCCAAGGTCAAGGCGGACGATCTGCTCGCCGACCTCAAGAAGCGCCGCAGCGATCTCGAAGCCCTGCTGAAGACCCATGCGGAGGCCGGCGAAGCCGCACTGGCCGGCGCGAAGACCGAGCTCGATGCCCACTGGGCCGGCTTCGAGGCGCAGATGAAGGCCTATTTCGACGGCGCAGGACAGCAGGCCGAACAATATCAGGCGACGTTCAAGGACATCGCGGCCGCGCAGGCCAAGGCCTGGAGCGACTCGGCTGAGCGGTTGCGCGAGGCCGCGACCAAGGCCGCGGCGATCGGGACGACCGATCTCGATGCCGTGCTGAAGCAGCTCAAGACCGACGCCGCGGCGGCCGGCGCCCATCTCGACACGCTGAAGCAGACGGGCAGCGCGTCCTGGTCGGTGCTCAGCGCCGCGCTCGGCGAATCCCGCAAGGCCTTCGACGAAGCCAACCAGGCCGCGTGGACGGCGCTGAAAGGGGCCGGCACGAAGAATTGAGGCGGCGCAGTGCGCGCCAACTCCATAGCGCCGCATTGCGCGAGGCCCGATCAACCTCGCTTCGCCTTGCCGGCTGGCTGCGCGTGATCGACACCCGGATTGATGGCGAGCGTCGCGCCGGCGGCGCCGCCGGCTTCATAGGCGTCCATCGATACCATCCGGCTCCCGCTGCGCGCGTTGCGCAGCTTCAGGTCGAGCTTGCCGAACTCGGCATCGACCACCGACGTCTTGAGCACGACCAGGCCGCGGCCGGTGGTTTCGTTGGCCTGGTCGCGGCTCTTCTTCATCGCCACCAGCCGGTCGCCGATCGAGGTGATCATGCCGAGCGCGAACGACGCGTTGGCGAGATGCCGGTCCTGGTGCCGGAAACGGGCATAGTCCGTCGAGGTCTTGTAGCGGCCGAGCTCGGCGCGCACCGCGCCGTCGATCAGCTCGGCGAGATAATGCGCGACCTCGATGTCCGCGGGCAGGCCGAAGAACACGTAAGCGGCCTCGCCGGCGGCGTTCTTCTCGCGCCAGACCCGGCAGTCGCAGAACAGCGCGATCGCGCCGATGCAGTCGTCGAGCGGGATGCGCTTCTTGCGATGGGTCTCATAGACCTTGCGCTCGCAGGGCGAGGCCCTGAGCTCGATGTCGGACAGCGACAGGTCGTGGCGGTCGAGCAGCTCGGCGACCTTGGCGGCGGCCGACAATGCCTCGTCCTCGGTGCAGCCATTGGCGATGGTCTTGGCCCGCAACGCCTGGATACGTGCCTTGAGCTTGTCGAGGGCGATGGGATCGAAGGTTGACGTCACCGGTCATATCCGAGAATCGCCGGACCGACGCGCGCGGGGCTGGCGGAGAGAAGGAGGAGACTGGTTGTTGCAGGGCGGCTCTCCGGATTCAAGCGCGTCCCTTGCCTTGCGTTGCACGTGGCGCATGTCGCGATCGAGGCCGGCGCCACGGCTTGCCGCCCCGCCGTCATGCCCGGTAGGGCGCGACGCAGGCCGCGCAGTCCACTTTCGCGCGCAATTGCGTCGCCAGCAGATAGAGCCCGCCGATCTTGCGGTGGAGGAACAGCGTGTCCGCCGGCGGCACATGCATGAGGTCGCGGTCGAGGCCAAGCGCAAGGCCGCGGTCGCGCAGCTCCGCCAGCAGGTCCTGGCGGGCGAAATCATACGGCCCGCGCTGGCGCAGCGGCGCCATCGCGCGCAGGAACATCTCCACGATCGCGTCCTGATGGCGCGGCGCCGTCGCCGCGTCGAAATAGCCGATGGTCTGCATGGCGGCGCGGCTCGCCGCGCGGTCGGCGTCGAGCCCGGCCGCCAGCAGCGCGCGGAACGCGGCCTGCAGCTCCGGCGCGATGTGGCGCACCGCGCCGAAGTCCAACAGCACGATGCGTCCGCCGTCCGGCGTGACGCGGAAATTGCCGGGATTGGGATCGGTCTGCATCGCGCCGAACACGAACAGCTCGCGCAGGGTGAGCTCGATCAGCGCCGTCATCGCGGCGTCGCGCTGCGCCGGCGCCGCTGTCGCCAGCGAGGCGATCGGCCGGCTGTCGACGAACGCCATCGCCAGCACCTCCGGCGTCGACAGCGCCGTCACCGGCGCCGGCACGATGAAGCGCGGATCATCACGCAGAAAATCGCCGAAGGCGCGCAGCTGCGCCGCCTCCGCGGCATAGTCCGCCTCCGCATGCAGCTGCGCCTTGGCGGCGGACAGCAGCGGCGAGATGTCCATCTCGCGCGGCAGCAGGCCGGGCAGGCGCAGCAGCGCGGCGATGTTCTCGACGTCGCTGTCGATGCTGGCGCGCACGCCGGGATACTGCACCTTGATGGCGAGGCGCTGGCCGTCCAGCGTCTCGGCGCGATGCACCTGGCCGATCGAGGCCGCCGCGAACGGCCGCATCTCGAAGCTTTTGAACCGCGCGCGCCAGCCGGCGCCCCAGGCCCGCGCCAGCACGCGCTCGAGCTGCGGCGGCGGCATCGGCGGCGCCGCCTCCTGCAGCTGCGCCAGCAGCGCCGCGACCTCCCTCGGCAGCACCAGCCCTGGATCCAGCGACAGCATCTGCCCGAGCTTCATCGCCGCGCCGCGCAATCCGGCCAGCCCGCTGGCGAGCCGCATCGCCTGCGCCGGCGCCAGCAGCAGCTCCGGCAACCCCGGCCGCCGCCCCTGCGCCAGCTGCCGCAAGCCATCCGTCACCACGCCACCCGCGATTCCCGCGGCGATCCCGCCCAGCCGGAGCAGCCGTCCGGGCCGCGACGACGGCACGGCGGCGAAGCGGGGCAACGGGCGGTCGGAGGTCGAACTCATCAGGTGAAACTCCAGGACGGGCGGCAGTGCATGGAGAGACAACGAGCGAAAGCTGCTTCCAGTTCTCCGGTCCGGCGCGATGCCTTGGGGAGTGGTCCGCAGAGCTACGATCCCGCGGCGCCATGGCGTCCGGGTTGTACCGGTCGTTCCGCCCTCGGAAGATGAGAGGGCGCGGGGAATGCCGGGCGCTGGCCGCAACCCATGGCCCGCCTGCAGCAAAAAAAGCAGGCGGCAGTCACCACAGGTTCAGCCGAGATCACCCGGCATTCCCCGCGCGATGGTTTTCACGCTTATGTCGCGATCTCCCCGGTGTCCGGCTTGTTAGCCACCGTCGCCTCCCGGATCATCATGACCAGGAGGCTTAGCGCCAGCGTCGGGGCGCCAGGACCACGCGTCTTCACGTCCGCAAGCCTGCCGTTCGTCGGCGAGCATCGCACCCGCTGCAGCAAACTCACAGCCACCGCATCTCCGGCCCCACGTCTCGTGACGATCGCGAAGCGCCCCTCTCGGTGGGCCGGGATGGGGAGAGAAGACCATAAATTTTGAATACTGGCAACAAATTTCTTTTTATCGGAACACGACTGCCTATCAGTCGCGGCCGCACCGCGTCATGCGCAGCTCCACGTCCCGAAGGCTGGACGGTAGAGGCTTCATGCCAGCATGCAAACTCTGCGACGTCCCCGATGAACGGAGCGTAGGCGCAATCCAGAATCATTCTACTGAAGGCACCCCAGGAGGCAGTCGCACGAGCTTGAAGAAGCCAACAGAGTACGCAAGAAAATCGAGATAGCTATGACGGCGCACTTAAGGCCCGCTAAAGTGCTGCGATCACGAGGTGAGTGCATCACTGTAATTTCTTTCCCGATTTCCCGTTCGACGGCTCAAGCGCGCCCGGCAAGCCACGAGCGGCAAATTTCCAACTAGGTTGACGGTAGCCGGAGTGGCATGCACCGCTAAGAACGCTGTGGCCTGTTGCGAGTTTCTGCGGAGAAGTGCTAGCGTCGCGTCTGTTCGTCAATGTTCATAAGTCGCTTCTTCAGCTCGAAGTCTTTAAAGCGCAATCCCTAGCACCTACACCTCGGAAGCTCATAATGATGCATTGGCTGTACGACGACAGGACCGACTGCTGGTCAGTATTAACTGTACTATCTGTCCGAGCCTACCTCGACCTAGTACGGAAAGCTCACGCTTCCAGAGGCATGCTTAGTGGCCAACGTGACGTATTAAGAACTACTACCGCCAAACGCATCCGCGACCGCATGGTTAGCGACATACAACAAGGAGCGGTTCTACCACCCGTCGTCTTGGGAGTAGTCGTCGACGATGGTAAACTCTTCAAAAGCTATCCCATGAAAGATGCCGAGGGGCCTCTCGAGATACTTCCAGAGAACCTGACTGACCTCTCCATCATTGATGGAATGCAGCGGACAGCGGCCCTATCCGAAGCCGCTAAGGTAGACGCAGTCGTTTTAGATGCAGATGTTCGAGTCGAGTTTTGGCTGGCCCGCAATGTGCGGTCTATGGTCTATAGAATGCTAGTGCTGAACACCGGACAAGTGCCTTGGACACTCGCGAGGCAACTCTCGGTAGTTTACCAGCCGCTATTGGCCGAAGTTCTCGTAAAGGTCCCTGACATTCAGAGAATGTTCACGCCGGATAGGCCGGGAAGGCGCGTAGACGCTGGCCAGTATGGCGCCGACGATCTAGTTGAACTTTATATTGCATTTTCACTGCGCAAAACGAATGTCGACACGAAAGAGGCACTTTCGGAAGAATTTTCAAGACTAGATTTTGTGGAGAACCTTTCGGACACGGCGTTCCAAGATCAGTTCTATTCTACTCTCTCGTTGCTTGTGCGGCTCGACAAAACGTTTTCCCGATTTGAAGGCCAAGACACCGGGAGGTACAACAAGGGCCGCAACGTATTTGATAGCCAGCCGGCCCGTATCGGTTTTGTCGTGGCCGTCGCCCAATACGTCCTTGGTCGGCCCGCCATGGACCGCGAAATAGCCGACCGCAAGAAGCGGATGAAAGAGGTCATCAACGGTGCGACGGCGTTGATGGATCGTTTGGATAACCGCCCAGGATCCGGCGTGGGCGAGTTTCTTCGCCTAGACGTCCTTTCAGAAACCCTAGATCGTCGCGTAGGACAAGTTGGGCGATACGAACGAGCGCTTTTCTTTGACGCTTTCAAGGCCCTCATAGACGAACACTTTGAGCTCCCAAATATGGAGCCCTGTTGGCGGGCCAATTAACCATGCCTCGCAACATGATCGCGTCGAATGTCAAGGTTTTTGGTGCTTTAGATCGCTTCTGCTCAATCCGAGCTGATCCAGTTCGCAATTCCGACCAGAAGCGTTGGATCGCCACTCAACCGGCAGAACGAACGTTTTTGAAAGACGCTATACTTTCAGAGAAGCATAGCTTCGGATTGGCTCGCGGCTTAGCTCGTTTCAACCACGAGACCGCATCGTTCTTCTTCACTCTTGGCTTCGACCATGCGTCTCCGTTCGGAGCGTTTACAGAGATCGACGTGGATGGGGGTAAGCTGACCGCGATTCTTGCAGAGTTGCATCCGCGACCACGACAATCACCCGCCCTCGTCCGACAATATGTAGAAGTCGAAGACGCCTCTATTCCTGGATATACGGGGCACGATCATACCTTGATCGCATCGCTCTTTCCCGAAATTCGATGCTTCGTAGCAAAGGATATCGCGCCCGAGGAGACATGGCGAATATTCTTCCTATTTTGCATTCAAGAATGTCGGCAAGGCGAGTCGTGGATCGATGAAACACTTGCCGATACTCTGCAAACCATTTGCGAGCTTGAGCAAATGCAAATTCCGTATCGGACCCTTTGTAGATCTGTTTTCGACTCCGATCCCGCAACAATGTTTTTAGCGCTTTATCGATGCCTTGAATCTCTTTACGCTTACTCCAGCGCGGAAAAAGTCATCACGTCCTTAGGTCTGTCAAAAAATTGGGGCGACGTAGCGGCGGCACTTGAGGACGCGCTCGATTGGCACCCCAGAGAGGAAACGAGCTTGATCGCCCTTCTCACGAATGCCATTGAAGCCGATCTCGTATCGGTCTTCGACAGCCTTGGCGAACAAGTTCCTACAAACACAAATGATGTCGCCACCTCGGCTGCTAAACGAATATACCGATTGAGGAATGGATTGGTTCACTTCAGACCGTACCACCACGGTATCGATCATGGAGCAATTGATTGGAATCGCCTCTGCACTACAATGGCGATATTTGTATTCGATATCTACTACAAGATTTTTCGTTCGCCGGTGACAGCTGGGGCAACCAGCAGTGAGTGAAAATTAGCTGCCATATCTTGATAGCTGCGGCTACGCAAGATACCACCTTAGACGCACTGACCGCTTAGCTTTGTTGCCGCTTTACCGTCTGCGTTCTGCTGCTCTGATTCCGTGAAGGCTATAGCCGCCAGAACGACCCTCTAGTGGCGCACCCCATTTCTTGTTGCAGCGGTCGTCGAATGGGCAGTTGGCGCCACTATCCGCTAGGTTCTTTGAGGCAATAGGCCGAGCCCGCCGAGCAGCTTTCCGCAAATCTAAATCGTAGTTGCGGTGAAGCTGTCGGTTATCAGATGAATTGGACCGTCCCGGCATGAGGCTACAATGGGCCGCGAACAGAGCTTCCTCTCGGATCACGCAGCTTCTCTTCGGTTCGCCCCCTTCGGTCGCGTCTGGCGGGCGCCGGGGCTGATCGAAAGATCCACGCTAGCGGCGCCGCTGGATTGGCAGGCCGTCCTCGACACCCTCCTGCCCGACGAGCGTGGCCCGCGGCCTTCTGTCCAGCTTGTCGAACTCTAGACTAACCACCGGACTATTGAGCACAGCCAACGACGGCTAGCATGTTGCCCCGGTCGCGGGCGGCAGACATTTCCTAAACTTGGCGCAGCGATTGATGGCTTTAGCGCGCAAGGCCTTCAGGCCAGTCGAGAGGCACAGGATTGGAAGCGCTAGAATCGAAGGTCTGTTCGACGGATTAAGACCCCCTAAAATCCTGGCAGCGGACGGATTGAAATGGCGGAGAGGGAGGGATTCGAACCCCCGATAGGCTTGCACCTATGCCGCATTTCGAGTGCGGTGCATTCAACCACTCTGCCACCTCTCCAGGCGCAAATCAGGGGCGAAGCCCCCGGGTCGGGCGCCGTTCTAGGGCACGGCGGCGGGGGTGACAAGGCGGGGATTGCGATATTTCCCACCGAAATGCGGTGGCTGTGTCATGCGGCGCGCGAGCTACGGCCCGGGCGGCATGGCGCCCCGCCAAGACGGGTGGGACCGCCGTACGCTGACACATATCGGCGGTCCCGTGTCGCTGCATCTTGGGGAAACCGACGGAAGAGACGGGGGTCAATCCGGCCGGCCTGAGCGACGGGCGGACCCTGGAGCATGATAGCGTGCACCGCAACGCAAACCGTTCCTTAACCTAACCAGTCAAGGTTACCGGCCTTGCCCTGCTATCTGATTGGTGGCACGATACTTTTCCGTGCGCCGTGAGGCGCCGCGGCGGCTGCCGCGGAACCCATGTTGCGCAATATGCTGCACCAGGCAGGGGCTGGGCGGATCGCGCGCTAGTCCTTCTTCTTCTTCGCGGCTTTCTTGTCGTCCGACTTCTTGTCCTCGGACTTGTCGTCCTTGTCCTTGCGCCCGTTCTCCTTGCGGCGGTTGGTGAAGCGGGCGTTGCCGAGGCCAGTGCCGATGGTCAGGACGCCCCAGCGCTCGAACTCCTGCATGAACGGCACCTCGGACAGGCCCTGGACGACGCCGTCATTGTGCATCAGCACCGCGGTGTCGTGGTCGCCGATCATCGGGATCGCCTCGACCAGGCTGGCCGGCAGGTTGAACTTGCTGCTCTCCCAATTGCCCGGCAGGTTCTGCGCGCCCTTCTCGATCGAACCGTCCTCGTTGATGACGCCGGGGCAGGCGATGCCGATGAACGGCGCCAGCTTGAGCCCCTCGGCGTCGGCCTCCTCGATCAGGCCCTTCAGCATCTTGGCGAGCCGCTTGACCGCGCCTTCCCGCGTCGGCTCGTCGTCGGCATGGCGCCACAGGTCGGACTTCCAGACTGACGCCTTGGAGAGATCCGGCGTCTTCTTCCAGGCGGTCTCGACCACGCCGCAGCGGATGTTGGTGCCGCCGATGTCGACGGCGAGAATGCTGTCATGGGCCTCGAAGATCCAGGACGGCGCCAGATGCAGCGCGCCGATCAGGCCGGCATCGTCGGGATGGTAGCGGATCGGCTCCAGCTCAACGCCAAAACCCTCGTCCTTGAGGATGATCTCGGTGCGGGCGATCGCAAGCTCGCCGAGCCGGGAATCGCGGAAACCGCCGCCGACCACGATGCATTCGGTCTTGGCCCAGGCCTTGGTGCGCAGGAAGCGGCGGGTGACATGGGCGAGCTCCTGGGCGAACTCCTCGATCGCCGAATGCACCACGGCCGAGGCCTCGGTGTCGTCGCCGACCAGGATCGCGTCCAGCGCCTTCTTGCTGATGGTCTCGCTGTCCTCGTCGCCGAACGGGTCCTTGCCGGATTTGCGCAACGGCTTGCGCCAGCGCTCCAGGATCTTGCGGAAGGCGCCCTTGGATGCGCGGTCGCCGAGGAAGCCATCCTCGTCCTTGAGCTCGATGTTGAAGCTGTCGATCTCGACCGACGGCAGCCGCGCGGCTCCGTGACGGGCAATGCCCGTGGTGGTCATGACGTCGTCGGCCATATGGTCCCTGCCCTGTTGCCTTGTGTGAACGACAACGGCGGACGAAACCGATGGTTTCGGGCGCTCGTTCACCTTGACTCAGGCTTGCAGGCGGCTATAAGCGCCCGATCGACCGGCGCGAGCTTCTCGCGCCGATTGTCGTTGCGCCCATTTTTGAGGTCTTGAGCCTCGGGCGCGACTGCCGGCCCCGATCGGGCCGGATCACATGAACCATAACGACTGAACAAGAAGCCGACCCGGGGCGACAGCGCACCGAGGCCGGGATCGAACACGAAGGATGAGAACGATGTTCGCAGTCATCAAGACCGGCGGCAAGCAATACCGCGTCGCCCCGGATGATGTGCTCGAGATTGGCAAGATCGACGGTGAACCCGGCACGATCGTGCAGCTGAACGAGGTGCTGGTGGTCGGTGGCGACACCCCGGTGCTGGGCATTCCGGCGGTGGCCGGCGCGTCCGTGGCCGTCGAGGTGCTGGACCACAAGCGTGGCCCCAAGGTCATCGCGTTCAAGAAGCGCCGCCGCAAGAATTCCCGCCGCAAGCGCGGCTACCGGGACGAGCTGACCCTGATCCGCGTCTCGGAGATCCTGACCGACAACGCCAAGCCGACCAAGGGCCCGCGCCCGAAGAAGGCCAAGGCGGAAGCCCCGGCGGCCGACGCCGCCGAGTAAGCGTGCCGGCGCGCAACGGCGCGCCGCATCTGCTTCAAACCTTCATCGCGCGGATTTTTCGTCCGCGCCCTGCAATTGTGAATGATCCCTTAGCGGAATCGCGCTAATGGTGATCCTCGAGATCGGAGACGAGCGATGGCTCATAAAAAGGCAGGCGGTTCATCCCGCAACGGACGCGACTCCAAGGGCAAGCGTCTCGGCATCAAGGCGTTCGGCGGCGAGCGCGTGATTCCCGGCAACATCATTGCGCGTCAGCGCGGCACGACCTGGCATCCCGGCTTGAACGTCGGCATGGGCACGGACCACACCCTGTTCGCCAAAATCGAGGGCGTCGTCGAGTTCCATGACCGTGCCAACCGCACGTTCATCTCGGTACGCCCGGTACTCGCCGAAGCTGCTGAGTAACATACGGTGGAACAATTCGCGTCCGCCGGGTCCTGACGAACCGGCGGAGCGCCAGATGGCTCCAGGGGAGGCGGGACAACCGGCCTCCCCTTTTCATTTTCGCTGATCGATTGATCCCGAAGCGTCGATGGAGCCCGACATGCTGCAGGACATCACCACTCCCACCTTGCGCGAGGCGAGACCTTGCGTCCTCGAGACACCCCGGCTGACCCTGCGTCCGCCGGTGCTCGCCGACGTGACAGCGATCGCCCGGCTCGCCAATGACCGGCGCATTGCGGAGAACACCCGCCGGCTGCCGCATCCCTATTCCGAGGTCGATGCCGCCCGCTTCGTGCGCGCGCTGGAGCAGAGCGGCGAGACCGCGTTTGTGATCGAGCATCTCGATGCGCCGATCGGCATGGTCGGAATCAACCGGCCGGCGTCAGGGCGTGCGGAGCTCGGCTACTGGCTCGGCGTCGAGCATTGGGGCCGCGGCTTCGGCACGGAAGCGGTCCGCGCTGCGATCGACGATTTCTTCGAGACGAGCGATGAGACCGTGCTGATCGGGCATGCGCGCGTCAGCAACCCTGCCTCGCGCAACATCCTCGAAAAGTGCGGCTTCCAATGGACCGGCGTCGAACTGCACCGCTTCGAGGTGCTCGGCTCCTCGGCCCCGGTCGATGCGTTCCGGCTGACCCGCGGCGTGTGGGCGTCGCTGAAGGCGTGGGCCAAGACGGGGCGGCGAATCTAGCCGAGGCGGCCGCTTCCCCCCAGCTGTCGTCCCGGCCTTGAGCCGGGACCCATAGCCACCGAAGTTGGTGGTGGGATCACGCTGGAGCCACAGCCTTCTCCAACGCAGGCTGCACGGAGTCTGGGTCCCGGCTCAAGGCCGGGACGACAACGGTGGATGCCGCTACACGGGCGGATTCACCGCACCTTGTCCCTGCCCCAGGCTGCGTTCGCGCAGGTAGATGTACAGACCCGCGCCGATGATGATGATGGCGCCGATGATGGTCGCGGGGTGCGGCACGTCGCCGAACACGACGAAGCCGAACAGCACGGCCCAGACGATCATCGTGTACTGATAGGGCACGACCACAGAGGCCGGCGCCAGCTTCAGCGAGCGGTTGACGCAGAACAGCGCGGTCACCGAGATCAGGCCGGCGGCCGCGAACAGCACCAGGCTGCCGGGCGACGGCGTGACCCAGCCGAACGCGGACATCGCAGCACCCAGCAGAAAGGTGCCGACGAATTGCGAGGACGCCATCACGATGTCGGGCGTCGAGCGCAGGCTGCGCGTGATCAGCATCAGCACCGCGAAGGACAGGCTGCCGCCGAGCGCGATCAGCGCTGGCAGGCTGAAGGTCTGCGCCGACGGACGCAGCGCAATCAGTACGCCGCAGAAGCCGATCAGGATCGCGGTCCACCGCCGCCAGCCGACATGCTCGCGCAGCACCAGCGCCGACAGCGCGGTGACGAAGATGGGGCCTGCGAGATAGTAGGTGATGACGTCGGCGAGCGGCAGATAGACGGTGGCGAGGAAGAACGCCGCGACCTCCAGGGTCGAGAGAACCACGCGCACCAGCTGCAGCCACGGGCGCTCGAGCTGCAGGAAGGCACTGCGGTTGCGCCAGATGAACGGCGCCAGCAGCAGCAGCGCGGCGCAGGCGCGCAGCCACAGCAGCTGGCCGACGGAGTAGGTCGACACCAGGAACTTGCCCAGCGCGTCGCCGAACGAGAACATCGCGATCGACAGCAGCATCAGGCCGATGCCGGCCAGCCGCGCCGAACGCTCGTCGGTGGCGGTGGAGATTCGGGAGAGCACGCTCATGATGGTGCTGCCTTATCAGGCAGGCCTGACCGGCTCCAGCCCTTCCGCTGAGGGCGTGGCGCAGCCCTGCCGCAACCCCGGCGCAACGCTCGCCCAGCGATTGCGCAACGCGGAGATACCGCTCGAAATTAAGGCTTCCGGCCGAATTAACCTCATTCCGCGGTTGCCGTGGGGGGCCGCCTCGCCTACGTAGGGCGCATCATGAAATTCCTCGATGAAGCCAAGGTCTATGTGCGCTCCGGCGACGGCGGCAACGGTTGCGTTGCGTTCCGGCGCGAGAAGTTCATCGAGTTCGGCGGGCCGAACGGCGGCAATGGCGGCCGTGGCGGCGACGTCGTGATCGAGGCCGTCGACGGCCTCAACACCCTGATTGACTACCGCTACCAGCAGCATTTCAAGGCCCAGAAGGGCGAGAACGGCATGGGCAAGGACCGCCACGGCGCCGGCGGCAAGTCCGTGGTGCTCAAGGTTCCCGTCGGCACCCAGATCTTCGACGAGGATCGCGAGACGCTGATCCACGACTTCACCGCGGTCGGCGAGCGCTTCGTGCTGGCCGAGGGCGGTAATGGCGGCTTCGGCAACGCCCATTTCAAGACGCCGACCAACCGCGCGCCGCGTCACGCCAATCCCGGCCAGCCGGGCGAGGAGCGCTGGATCTGGCTGCGCATGAAGCTGATCGCCGATGCGGGCCTGGTCGGCCTGCCGAATGCCGGCAAGTCGACCTTCCTGTCCAAGGTCTCCGCGGCCAAGCCGAAGATCGCCGATTATCCGTTCACCACCCTGCACCCGCAGCTCGGCGTCGTGAACGCCGACGGCCGCGAATTCGTCCTGGCGGACATCCCCGGCCTGATCGAGGGCGCCCATGAAGGCGCCGGCCTCGGTGACCGCTTCCTCGGCCATGTCGAGCGCTGCCGCGTGCTGCTGCACCTGGTCGATGCCACCTGCGAGCATGCCGGCAAAGCCTACAAGACGGTGCGGCACGAGCTCGAGGCCTATGGCGGCGAGCTGACCGACAAGGTCGAGATCGTCGCGCTCAACAAAATCGACGCGGTCGAGCCGGACGAGCTGAAGAAACAGCGCGACCGGTTGAAGCGCGCCGCCAAGAAGACGCCGCTCCTGATCTCCGGCGCGACCGGTGAGGGCGTGAAGGACGCGTTGCGCAAGCTTGCCGACGTGATCAGCGAGCAGCCGGTGTCGAACAAGGCCAAGAACGCGGTCGAGAACGCCGCGACCGAGGAGCCATGGGCGGCGCCGACACCACCGCAGGGCTGACCCCTCGCCGCGAGCTTGCTTCGCGGGCTGCGGCCGTCGCATAAGTCGCATCGACGTTCCGCTGGCTCACCCTGAAATCTGCTGGCGGCATTCAACCGGATTTTCGAAGGCCCTCACCGCGCATTCGGTGCGCTCCCTCCCCCCTTGTGGGGGAGGGTTGGGGAGGGGGGTACCCCAACAACGGTCTTGCCGTGTGGACCCCCACCCCCGACCCCTCCCCGCAAGGGGGAGGGGAGGACACCCGCGTCGCGGCGACGACCTGCCTTGATCCATTAATACCTATCCGAAGCAGCTGACCCCGACCGAACCTACGCCATGGCTCCCCGTCTCGAAAATTTCCGCCGCATCGTCGTCAAGGTCGGCTCGTCGCTGCTGGTCGATTCCGAGGCCGGCGAGGTCCGCGCCTCCTGGCTGACCGCGCTGGCCGCCGACATCGCCCGGCTGCATGGCCGCGGCTGCGAGCTGCTGGTGGTGTCCTCGGGCTCGATCGCGCTCGGCCGCAGCCGGCTGAAGCTGCCGCGCGGACCGCTGAAGCTGGAGGAGAGCCAGGCGGCCGCCGCCGTCGGCCAGATCGCGCTGGCGCGGATCTGGTCGGAGGTGTTGGGCGCGCACGGCATCGGCGCCGGCCAGATCCTGGTCACCCTGCAGGACACCGAGGAACGCCGGCGCTATCTCAATGCGCGCTCGACCATCGCAAAACTGCTGGAATGGCGCGCGGTGCCGGTCATCAACGAGAACGACACGGTCGCCACCGCCGAGATCCGCTACGGCGACAATGACCGGCTCGCCGCCCGCGTCGCCACCATGGCAAGCGCCGACCTCTTGGTGCTGCTGTCGGATATCGACGGCCTTTACACCGCCCCGCCCGCGCAGGATCCCAACGCCAAGCTGATTCCGGTGGTCGAGAGCATCACCGCCGACATCGAGGGCATCGCCGGCGGTGCGGCGTCGGAATTCTCCCGCGGCGGCATGAAGACCAAGATCGAAGCCGCGAAGATCGCGACCACCGGCGGCACCCACATGCTGATCGCCTCCGGCAAGATCCAGCATCCGCTGGCAGCGATCGCCAATGGCGGCCGCTGCACCTGGTTTCTCACGCCAGCCAATCCGGTCACCTCGCGCAAGCGCTGGATCGCGGGATCGCTGGAGCCGAAGGGCACCCTGACGATCGACGCCGGCGCCGTCGCCGCGCTGCGCGCCGGCAAGAGCCTGCTGCCGGCCGGCGTGATCAAGGTCGAGGGCCAGTTCGCCCGCGGCGATGCCGTGGTGGTGCGCGGCCCGGATACCCACGAGATCGGCCGCGGCCTGGTCGCCTACGACGCCGACGACGCCGAGCGCATCAAGGGCCGGTCGTCGCCGGATGTCGCGGTCATTCTTGGCATGTCGGGACGAGCCGAGATGATCCACCGCGACGACCTGGTCATCGGGCCGGCGGGAGCGGGTCCGGCTTAGAGCCCAGCCGCTGACGTTCGCAAATGGCCGCTTTCCGTGCTACTGGAGAGCCTTGCTTCAAGGTTGAACCGCCCATGACCGCGCCTCTCAAAGCCATCGACGGCAGCGCCGATCTGCCCGCGCTGATGAACGACCTCGCCCAGCAGGCGCGCGCCGCCGCGCGGTTGCTGGCGCTGGCGCCGGCCGAGCAGAAGAACCGGGCGCTGGAGGCGATGGAGCGGCTGATCCGCGCTCGCGCGGATGCGATCATTGCGGCCAATGCCGAAGATGTCGCCGAGGCCAGGGCCGGCGGCATGGCGGCGTCGTTCGTCGACCGTCTCACGTTGACGCCGGCGCGCGTCGGCGGCATGGCCGACGGCATTGCCGTGGTGCGCGGCGTCGCCGATCCCGTGGGCGTCGTCACCGAGAGCTGGCAGCGGCCGAACGGCATGACCATCGAGCGCGTGCGGGTGCCGCTCGGCGTCATCGGCGTGATCTTCGAGAGCCGCCCCAATGTCGCGGCTGACGCCGGCGTGCTGTGCCTGAAGTCCGGCAATGCCGTGATCCTGCGCGGCGGTTCGGATTCGTTCCGCTCCTGCCGCGCGATCCATGAATGCCTGGTCGACGGCCTGCGCGAAGCCGGCCTGCCGGAGGCGGCGATCACCCTGGTGCCGACGCGCGATCGCGCAGCCGTGGGCCTGCTGCTATCGGGCCTCAACGGCGGTGTCGACGTCATCGTGCCGCGCGGGGGCAAGAGCCTCGTCGCGCGCGTCGAGGCCGAGGCGCGGGTGCCGGTGTTCGCGCATCTCGAGGGCGTCAACCACGTCTATGTCGACGGCGCCGCCGATCTCGACATGGCGAAGTCGATCGTGCTGAACGCCAAGATGCGGCGCACCGGCGTGTGCGGCGCGGCCGAGACCCTGCTGATCGACCGGGCATCGCAGGACAAGATCCAGCCGCTGGTCGACATGCTGATCGGCGCCGGCTGCGAGGTGCGCGGCGACGACGCCGTGCGCGCGGCCGATGCGCGGGTGACGCCGGCCAGCAACGAGGATTGGGACACCGAATATCTCGACGCGATCATCGCCGCGAAGGTGGTGGACGGCGTCGACGGCGCGATCGCGCATATCCACGCGCACGGCTCGCACCACACCGATGCGATCGTCACCAACGACAACGCCGTGGCCGACAAGTTCCTCAACGAGGTCGACTCGGCGATCGTGCTGCACAACGCCTCGACGCAATTCGCCGATGGCGGCGAGTTCGGCTTCGGCGCTGAGATCGGCATCGCCACGGGCAAGTTTCATGCGCGCGGGCCGGTCGGCGTCGAGCAGCTGACGAGCTTCAAATACCGCATTCACGGCACCGGTCAGACGCGGCCATGACCGCGACAGCCTGTGGTTGAGTTGCGGGAGTAGCAGGCGGTGACAGACGTGACCGACGACACCGCCCTGCGCATGGCGATCCGCCAGGCGCTACCGCCGTCCAGTGACGGCATGCGCATCGGCCTGCTCGGGGGCTCGTTCAATCCGCCGCACCAGGCGCATCGCGCCATCAGCCTGTTCGCGCTGAAGCGTCTGCAGCTCGACCGCGTGTGGTGGCTGGTGACCCCCGGCAATCCGCTCAAGGACGTCAGCGGGCTGCATGCGCTGGCCGAGCGGGCCGCTGCGGCGCGCAAGGTGGCCGCCGATCCGCGCATCGAGATCAGCTGTCTCGAATCCGTCATCGGCACCCGCTACACTGCGGACACGATCGATTATCTGCGCCGGCGCGCGTCGCGTCTGCGCTTCGTGTGGATCATGGGCGCCGACAATCTCGCGCAGTTCCATCGCTGGCAGAAATGGCAGCACATCGCGGCCCAGGTGCCGATTGCCGTGGTCGATCGGCCGCCCCGCAGCTTCCGCGCCCTGAACGCGCCCGCCGCCCGCGCGCTCGCGCGGTATCGCATTCCGGAGGCGCAGGCGAGCCAGCTCGCGGGCCGATCCGCCCCCGCCTGGGTCTATCTGACCGGACTGAAGATGAGCCTGTCGTCCACCGGACTGAGGAACCCGGATGGCAGTTGGAAGTCGTTCTGAGAAACGCGGCACGGGCGGGGTCTTCACGGCACCGGATGTGCATGGCGTAGGCGACCCGTCGCGGTCCGAGACGGGAGGAATGCTGGAGGGCCGGACCAGAACACCGGGGGGGACTGGATTGTTGAAACCATTCACCCCACATGCCTAGTATGGTCTGCAGGCCGTGATGGATTCGGCCTGCGATACAGTGAAAGGAATGGTCCCTGACCACATCTGTATTGTCCAAGTCGGCCTTACCCAAGACGAAGGCAACAAGTTCGAAATCGGCTTCTGCCAAATCTGTTGCCAAGTCTGCGCGTAACGCTTCGACCCAAGATGCGGCCTTGCAGGCGCACCCCGACGCCGACAAGCCTGACGCAGACAAGACTCTGCGCACGATCCTCTCCCGCCTCGAGGACATGAAGGCGGAGGAGACGGTCACCATCGACCTGCACGGCAAATCGGCGTACTCCGACTACATGGTCATCACCACGGGTCGCTCGAACCGGCACGTCGGATCGATCGCGGAAAACGTCGCCAAAGGCCTGAAGGAAGCCGGAGCGAAGAAGCTCCATGTCGAGGGCTTGCCCAATTGCGATTGGGTGCTGATCGATTCCGGCGACGTGATCGTGCACGTGTTCAGGCCCGAGGTCCGTGAGTTCTACAACCTGGAGCGGTTGTGGACGCAGGGACCGAACCCGGCCAAGACGGTCTAGCCGGCCGGCCGCGGCGAACGGTGCGAATCGCAACGCGCACGTGCTAGGGCGTGCGCATGCGCCTGATCGTGGTGGCCATCGGCCGGTTGAAGCAGGGTCCGGAGCGGGAGCTCGCGGAGCGCTACCGCGAGCGTTTCGACGACATCGGCCGCAAGCTCGGCTTCCGCGGCCTCGACATCCATGAAATCCCGGAAAGCCGCGCGCGCGACGCTGCGACTCGCATGGCCGAGGAAGCCGCTGCGATCGGCGCCGCCATTCCCGACAAGGCCGTGCTCGTTTGCCTGGATGAGCGTGGCCAGAACATCGACAGCACAACTTTTGCGGGCCATCTCGGACGCTGGCGCGACGAGGGCATTCCGGCGGCGGCCTTCGTCATCGGCGGCGCCGACGGACTTTCGCCTGAATTCCGGCGCAGAGCCAAGCTCGGGGTCGCGTTCGGCGCTGCGACCTGGCCGCACCAGATCGTCCGCGTCCTGCTGCTCGAGCAGATTTACCGTACTGCTACGATCCTGGCCGGCCACCCCTATCACCGCGCTTGAATCAGGGACGCCGGGAGCACAATAAGGATTCGATGTTCGCCGCGCGGCCCCCCTCTCGCTCCTCGACAACCGGCCGCCGCCGCCGGGCGCGCCACGCGTCGCTGATCGCGCTGCTGATGATCCTTCCGGTCGCCTCGGCTGTAGCGCAGAGCGGGCTTCGGCCGTCCATCGGCGGGACCGCGTCGCCAACGCCACCGCCCACGCCCGAACAGCTCAAGCAGCGCGAGCAGGAGCTGGAAGCCGCCCGTGCCGCCCAGAAGGCGGCCGCCGAGGCCCAGGATCGCCTGAAGGCCGATATCGCCGCGCTCGGCGAGGACCGAGGAAAACTCAATCAGCAGCTGATCGACGTCGCGGCGCAGGTGCGCACGGTGGAGACCCGGGTCGGCGAGGCTGAAATCCGGCTGCGCGGCCTCGACGGCCGTGAGCAGGATCTGCGCAATTCCCTGGAGGCGCGGCGGACGGAGATCATCGAGGTGCTGGCCGCGCTGCAGCGCGCCGGTCGGCGGTCGCCGCCTGCCCTGCTCGTCCGCCCCGAGGATGCGCTGCAGTCGCTGCGCACGGCCATGCTGCTCGGCGCCGTCGTTCCGGAAATGCGCAGCCGGGCCGAGAAGCTCTCCACCGATCTCGGCGAACTCGTCGCGATCCGCAAGACCATCGCCTCCGAGCGCGACAAGCTCGCAGGGGACCGCGACAAGCTGCGCACCGATCAGACGCGCCTCGCCGCCCTTGTCGAGGAGCGCCAGCGCAAGCAGGCGTCCGCCGAGAAGGACATGGAGGCCGAGAGCGCCCGCGCCGCGGTGCTGGCGCAGCAGATCGATTCGCTGCAGGGCCTGATCACGACGATGGAGCTCGATCTCAAGAGCGCCGCCAAGGCGGCGTCGACGGCGAGCCTGCAGGGCGTTCCGGTCAACAGCAAGCCCGACGCAAATGCGCTGCGCAATCCCGGACGCAAGGCGCCGGCGATCGCCTTCGCATCCAGCAAGGGCATGCTCGCTTTCCCCGTCAACGGCACCAAGATTCGCGAATTCGGCGCGTCTGACGGTGCCGGCGGCTCGGATAAAGGCATTTCCTTGTCAACCCGTCCGGGCGCCCAGGTCACAACCCCGTGTGATGGCTGGGTTGTTTATGCCGGCCCCTTCCGCAGCTACGGACAACTCTTGATCCTTAACGCGGGTGGCGGGTATCATGTCTTGATCGCCGGGATGGAGCGCATTTCCGTCAACATCGGGCAGTTTGTTCAGACGGGAGAGCCGGTCGCGACAATGGGGTCCACCTCCCAGGTCGCCTCCATTCTCGCAACGAATGCGAGTCAACCAGTGCTCTATGTCGAGTTCCGCAAGGACGGCACTCCAATCGATCCAGGCCCATGGTGGGCCGCAAATGAAGGCGAAAAGGTACGCGGATGATGCGTAAGACTTCGGTAATTCTCCTGAGCGCGGCCACCGGTGCGGCATTGACCTTGTTCGCGACCCAGCCGCGCGCAGTGTTGATGGGATCGACCGCGCGCGCTGCGACCGCCGATACCTATCGCCAGCTCAACCTGTTCGGCGACGTGTTCGAGCGGGTGCGCAGTGACTACGTCGAGAAGCCCGACGATTCGAAGCTGGTCGAATCGGCGATCAGCGGCATGCTGTCCGGCCTCGATCCGCATTCGAGCTACATGGATGCCAAGAGCTTCCGTGACATGCAGGTGCAGACCCGCGGCGAGTTCGGCGGCCTCGGCATCGAGGTCACCATGGAGGACGGCCTGATCAAGGTGGTGTCGCCGATCGACGATACCCCGGCCTCGAAGGCCGGCATCCAGGCCAACGACATCATCACCAATCTCGACGACGAAGCCGTGCAGGGCCTGACCCTCAACCAGGCGGTCGAGAAGATGCGCGGCCCGGTCGGCACCAAGATCAAGCTGAAGGTCGTGCGCAAGGGCGCCGACAATCCGCTCGACGTCACGCTGACCCGCGACAACATCCGCGTCCGCTCGGTGCGCTCGCGCATCGAATCCGACGACATCGCCTATATCCGCATCACCACCTTCAACGAGCAGACCACCGAAGGCTTGAAGAAGAGCGTCGCGGACCTGCAGAACCAGATCGGCGACAAGCTCAAGGGCTATGTCATCGACCTTCGCAACAACCCGGGCGGCCTGCTCGAGGAAGCTGTGACCGTGTCGGATGCGTTCCTGGAGCGCGGCGAGATCGTCTCGACTCGCGGCCGCAATGCCGAGGAAACGCAGCGCCGCTCGGCGCATGCCGGCGACCTCACCAAGGGCAAGCCGGTCATCGTGCTGATCAACGGCGGCTCGGCTTCGGCGTCGGAGATCGTGGCCGGCGCGCTGCAGGACCACAAGCGCGCGACCCTGGTCGGCACGCGCTCGTTCGGCAAGGGCTCGGTGCAGACCATCATTCCGCTCGGCGCCGGCAACGGCGCGCTGCGCCTGACCACCGCGCGCTACTACACGCCGTCGGGCAAGTCGATCCAGGCCAAGGGTATCGTCCCGGATATCGAGGTGCTGCAGGACGTGCCGGAGGAGCTGAAGTCGCGCACCGACACCAAGGGTGAGGCTTCGCTGCGCGGCCACCTCAAGAACGACGGCGACGAGAAGACCGGCTCGCAGTCCTACGTTCCGCCGGATGCCAAGGACGACAAGGCGCTCAAGCTCGCCGCCGACCTGCTGCACGGCATCAAGAACAGCGCCAACACGCCGGCGCCGACCGAGAAGGCCGCGGCCGACAAGCCAAAAGCCAACTGATCGCGGCCGACTGATCGGCCTCCGGCCAACGCGACATTCGACGGGAAGGGCGGCTCCACGGCCGCCCTTTTCTTTTGTGCCGTTTCTGCACGCCGCTCCGCCGATCTACGGGCTGGCGGACACGGCCCCTGCGTCCGAATCTTCGCCGTGGTATCGTCGGCCCGATTGATTCGGGAATTTCGATGACAGAGACGGCCGATGAGCTGAGCGCCCCGCTCGGGCAGACGGAGAAGCGTCGCAGGCGCCGCATTCGGCTTCCCTTTACTGGCCTGCAGGCGCTCGCCGTGCTGCTCGGCCTGTTCCTGGTCGTCTTCGCCGGCTTTGCGCTGTTCGGCGACAATCCGCTCGGCGGCGAGCCGGTCGCCAGGGTCGCGATCAACGAGGGCGCCAAGCCGGACGACAAGGCAGCCGCCAAACCCGAGACCAAGCCGGATGCAAAGGCCGAGCCTGGCGCGGCACCGGCGACCAAGGCGGATGGCGGCGAGCGCAAGACCGTTACCATCATCGATGGCTCCAGCGGGGCACGCCAGGAGGTCGCGATCGGTGGCAGCGACACTGCCGAGCCGGGCGCAGCGACGCCTTCGGCAGCCATGATCGGGGTCGATCCGCGACTCCTGGAGAAAACCCGCTACGGCATGATCCCGGTGATGGTTGACGGGCTGAAGCCGTTCACGGCCTATGCCGCCGACGCTGACCGGGCCAAGGCGGCCCGCATGCCCTCGGTCGCGATCGTGATCGGCGGCCTCGGCGTGGGCGCCGCCAAGACGGTCGATGCCATCATGAAGCTGCCGCCGGCGGTGACCCTGGCCTTCACGCCCTACGGCGCCGATCCGACCAAGCTCGCCGAGCGCGCCCGCGCGCAGCGTCACGAGATCCTGCTTCAGGTGCCGATGGAGCCCTACGACTATCCCGACAACGACCCGGGCCCGCAGACGCTGCTCGCGACGCTCGGACCGGACCAGAACATCGATCGCCTGTTCTGGCATATGAGCCGGCTGCAGGGATATGTCGGGATCGGCAATTTCATGGGCGCGCGGTTCGTCGCCACCGAGGCCGCGATGCAGCCGATCGTGAGCGAGGCCGCCAAGCGGGGACTGGCGCTGTTCGACGACGGCGCGGCGCCGCGCAGCGTGGCCGGCTCGCTGGCCGCCGGCCGGGCGATGCCGTTTGCCAAGGGCGACGTCACCATCGACGCCGTGCCGACGCCGGTCGAGATCGACAACGCGCTGGCCAAGCTGGAGAGTCTGGCCAAGGAGCGCGGCGTGGCCGTCGGGACGGCCTCGGCCCTGCCGGTCTCGATCGACCGCATCGGAACGTGGATCAAGGGTCTGGAGCGCAAGGGCATTCTGCTGGTGCCATTGACAACGGCGATGCTGAAATCAAAATCGAATTGAACGCGCTTTCGCTGCTGCTGCGGCGGCGACGCGAGCGCGGGGTCTGCGCGACGACGCCAGGCTCCGCAGGAAGGCCGAGACGGAATGACGCGCTACGAGGACCTGCCCTACCGCACCTGCGTCGGCATCACGCTGATCAACACGAAGGGGCTGGTCTTCATCGGTCGCCGCGCGGGCGGGATCGAGCATGTCGACGACACCCATGTCTGGCAGATGCCCCAGGGCGGCGTCGATCCCGGCGAGGATGCCTGGGAAGCGGCCAAGCGCGAGCTCTATGAGGAGACCAGCGTCCGCTCCGTCGAGAAGCTCGCCGAGATCGACGACTGGCTGACCTACGATATTCCGCGCACGGTGGCGGGCCGCGCCTGGAAGGGCCGCTATCGCGGCCAGCGCCAGAAATGGTTTGCCCTGCGCTTCACCGGAGCCGATTCCGAGATCGACGTGGAGCGCCCGGGCGGCGGCCATCACAAGGCCGAGTTCATCACCTGGCGGTGGGAGCCGATGCAGAACCTCCCCGCATTGATCGTGCCGTTCAAGCGACCGGTCTATGAGCGAGTGGTGAAGGAATTCGCGACATTGGCAGGCGACTGAGCCGGCCCCTGGAGATCGACGACGACGCGGGCCTTGAAACCGTGTCATACGCTTGCACTGCAGAAAATCTCTGCAGATCCGTCGCGACAACGCCGTCACCATGCGTTGCCATGGCGGACGATGGTCCACGGATGCGAGCATGACTGAAACCAGACCCTATCGTCCCAACGTCGGCATCGCGCTGCTCAATGCCGAAGGCCTCGTTTTCCTCGGACGCCGCTTTCGCGACGATGGGCCGGAGATCGTGCTGCCCGGCCTGGAATGGCAGATGCCGCAGGGCGGCGTCGATCCCGGCGAGGACCTGCAGGCCGCCGCGCGGCGCGAGCTGTGGGAGGAGACCGGCATCCGCGACGCCGACATCCTCGCCGAGACTGACTGGCTGACTTACGAATTTCCGCCGTTCGAGGATCCCAACCACCGCCTCGCCGGCTTCCGCGGCCAGCGCCAGAAATGGTTCGCCATGCGCTTCACCGGCAGCGAGAGCGACATCGACCCGGTGACGCCGCGCAACGGCATGCCGGCCGAGTTCGATGCCTGGCGCTGGGAGAAGCTGGCGCGCGTGCCGGATCTGGTGGTGCCGTTCCGCCGCGAGGTGTACCGCGCCGTGGCCCAGGCGTTTGCGCATCTGGCTAGCTAAGGCTGGCGATTGATAGCTCCTTGGCTGAGGAGCGCAGGCTCTCTCCATACGTCATTCCGGGGCGCGCGCAGCGCGAGCCCGGAATCCATAGCCACAAGCCGTTATGAGGCGCGAGACGGATGTGGCGCTTGTCGTGGAGACGACTTCCGCTCGTGGTTATGGATTCCGGGCTCATCGCTGCGCGATGCCCCGGAATGACGGCGGAGAGAGTCCCGCCTAATTATCTTCCACCGTGAACGGGCCGATCGCGATGACGCGGCAGTCGCTGTCGCGGGTGGCGCAGTCGGCCAGCGCGCCGCCGATCGCGGTTTCCTCGCGGTCGCCGTTGAGGCCGTAGCCGGGGTGACCGGCGGTGCCGACCGCGATCGCGTTCCAGCCGGACGTGGCGGCGGCGAGGCGTCGCGCGACCTCGTCGCGGGACTCGGCCGCAATCGCCGTATGGCTGGCAGCGTGGAAGAAGCCGGTCGCCTTCATCACCGCCGGCACCGGCACCACGAAGGCATCATCGAGCGCGACGATCAGGCAGGCCGTGCCGGCCTGCGCGCCGCAGGCTTCGAGATTGCGCCGGACCACGTCGTCCACGAGGTCGCCGCCGACGCTGTAGAAGAACTGGCCGCCGGGCCCGAGCGCGATCGCCTTGGTGCGCCGCGCGGCCGTGTAGTTCGCCTCCAGGCGGGCGCGTCCGGTATCGCGCACCAGCGGCATCTCCGCCGCGCTGAACGCACGCTCCGTGGCGGGATCGTGCCGCACCCAGGGCAGCGGCGGCAGCGGCGGCTTGCTATGCGCGTAGACGACGCTGTCGCCGACCGCATAGAGCTCGCATTTGCGCGGGCCGTTCGACGTTTCGGCGCGCTGGTGACACTGCTCCAGCGCCGCCGTCTTGGCGGCCTCTTCGCTCGCCTGTCCGGTGACGTAGGCGCTGACGCCATTGATCGTGGTCGCGAACGCCTTGTAGCCCTGGGCCGGCGCGTAGTCGCGCGCCAGGGCGATGCGGGTGCGCTCGCTGACGAACGGCACGGCATCGGCGGCGAACTTTTCCACCGCCACGACGGGGCCGGCTTGAGACGATTGTTGCGGCTGGGGCGAAGGCGTGGCCTGCGCGCTGCTCGGCGAGGCCGACGGCTCCGGCGATGGCGACGCGGAGGCTGACGGTTGCCCGGATGATGTCGGCGTCGCCGACAGCCGCGACAGCGCCTCGGCCGCGGCTTTGGCCGCATCGCGCTGCGCGGGCTTCGGATCGCGGTGATCGAGGTAGAGCGCGGTGCCGACGCCAACGGCCACCATCAGCACCACGACGGCGACACCGGCCTGAAGCAGGCGCTTGCCGAATGACCCGGGCGCGCTCTTGTCCTTCAGCGGCGCGTAGGTGCCGTCCTCGCGGCGCATCGCGACGCGATAGGCGTGCACCGGCGTCGGGATGTTCTTGACCTCGCGGGCGCCCATGTCGGCGAACTGCACCGAGAGCTTGTTGGCGACCTGCTCATGCACTGCGCGCGAGATGCAGATGCCGCCGACATCGGCGAGCCCTTCGAGACGTGCGGCGATGTTGACGCCGTCGCCGAGCAGATCGCCGTCGCGTTCGACGACGTCGCCGATGGTGATGCCGATGCGGTAGCTCATCTGCCGGTTCGGCGGGAACGCCATGTTGCGCGTCCGCAGGCTCTCCTGGATGTCGATCGCGCAGCGGACGGCCTCGACGGCGCTCGGAAACTCCGCGAGAACGGCATCGCCGGCGGTGTTGAAGATGCGGCCGCCGGCGCGGGCGATGAAGTCGTCGACGACCTCGCGATAGGCCGCGAGACGCCGCAGCGTCTCCTCTTCATCCTCGGCAACGAGGCGCGAATAGCCGGCAATGTCGGCGGCGAAAATCGCCGCGATCTTGCGCTTCAAGACGATCTGCCCTGCCATCTCACCACGCTCATCCGAACGGCCGCGAGAATGCCGCCGGATCGGCGGCCGCGCAACCGGCTTCCCTTGAAGTAGTCATCCGTGGCTGCGGCGCGTTCGAGCCCGCAGACGAAAATGGCCGGGCAAAGCCCGGCCATGAACATTCGTTCAGATGTCGCTGATCGATCAGTGCAACGCCGTCGAGTTGAGCTGCTGCTGGATCGTCTTGAAGTGATCGAGCCGCTCGATCGCGCGATCGAGCTCGTTGCCCTGCTTCTCGTTCAGCTTCGCTTCCATGCCCGAGATTTCGGCCGCGAATGCGGTGTGGTCCAGCTCCTTCAGCGACGTCGCGACGTCGGCGAGGATGGTGAGACCCTTCTCGGAGATCTCGGCGAGGCCGCCGAGCACGATGATCTTCTGCTGCGTTCCGCCCGTGGTCACCGTCAGAATGCCCGGACGCAAAGTGGCGACGAACGGCGCGTGGCCGGCGAGGACGCCGAAATCACCCTGCTCGCCGGGAACGTCGACCTGGTCGACCTCGCCCGAGAAGGCGATCTTTTCCGGCGAAACGAGATCGAAGTGGAAAGTTGCCATGAGGAAACCTGCGAATAGCGAATGGCGAATGGCGAGTAGGGAAGAAGGGAGCAGCGAATGAAATCGGTCTATTCGCTACTCCCTATTCGCTATTCGCCTCTTACGCCGCCTCGGCGGCCAGCTTCTTGCCCTTCTCGACCGCCTCTTCGATGGTGCCGACCATGTAGAAGGCAGCCTCCGGCAGGTGGTCGTACTTGCCTTCCACCAGGCCCTTGAAGCCCTTGATGGTATCGGCGAGCTCGACGAACTTGCCCGGCGATCCCGTGAAGATTTCGGCGACGTGGAACGGCTGCGACATGAAGCGCTCGACCTTGCGGGCGCGCGCCACGGTCAGCTTGTCCTCTTCCGAGAGCTCGTCCATGCCCAGGATGGCGATGATGTCCTGCAGGGCCTTGTAGCGCTGGAGCACCTGCTGCACCTGACGGGCGACCGCGTAGTGCTCCTCGCCGACGACCAGCGGGGAGAGCATGCGCGAGGTGGAGTCGAGCGGGTCGACGGCCGGGTAGATGCCCTTTTCGGCGATCGAGCGCGACAGCGTCGTGGTCGCGTCCAAGTGCGCGAACGAGGTCGCCGGCGCCGGGTCGGTCAAGTCGTCGGCTGGCACGTAGATGGCCTGCACCGAGGTGATCGAGCCCTTGGTGGTGGTGGTGATGCGCTCCTGCAGCGCGCCCATGTCGGTGGCGAGCGTCGGCTGATAACCCACGGCCGAAGGAATACGGCCGAGCAGCGCCGACACTTCCGAGCCGGCCTGGGTGAAGCGGAAGATGTTGTCGACGAAGAACAGCACGTCCTGGCCCTTGTCGCGGAAGTCTTCCGCGATGGTCAGACCGGTGAGCGCGACGCGGGCGCGGGCTCCCGGCGGCTCGTTCATCTGGCCGAACACCAGCGCGCACTTCGACTTCACGCTCGGATCCGGGTTGTGCGGATCGGCGTTGACCTTGGACTCGATGAACTCGTGATAGAGGTCGTTGCCCTCGCGGGTGCGCTCACCCACGCCGGCGAACACCGAGTAGCCACCGTGCGCCTTGGCGACGTTGTTGATGAGCTCCTGAATCAGCACGGTCTTGCCGACGCCGGCGCCGCCGAACAGGCCGATCTTGCCGCCCTTGGCGTAGGGAGCGAGGAGGTCGACGACCTTGATGCCGGTGACGAGGATCTCGGCCTCGGTCGACTGGTCGGTGTAGCTCGGCGCTTCCTGGTGGATGGCGCGGACGTTGTCGGCCTTCACCGGGCCGGCTTCGTCGATCGGCTCGCCGATGACGTTGATGATGCGGCCGAGCGTGCCTTCGCCGACGGGAACGCGGATCGGAGCGCCGGTGTCGGTCACTTCCTGACCGCGCACGAGACCTTCGGTCGTGTCCATCGCGATCGCGCGCACGGTGGATTCACCGAGATGCTGCGCAACCTCGAGCACGAGGCGGTTGCCGCCGTTCTTCGTTTCCAGCGAGTTGAGAATTGCGGGCAGGTGACCTTCGAACTGAACGTCGACGACAGCGCCGATCACCTGGGTGACGCGACCGATCTGGTTGGCTGCGGTAGCCATCTCATCTCTCTCCTTACGATCCGAATTTCAGGCGCAGTCCTTAAGACCGCGGATATTGAACGTGTTGGCTTCCAGCGGGTGCTGCGCGGTCAGACCGCCTCGGCGCCCGAAATGATTTCGATCAGTTCCTTGGTGATCATCGCCTGACGCGTGCGGTTGTAGACCAGCGTCTGCTTGCGGATCATCTCACCGGCGTTGCGGGTGGCATTGTCCATCGCCGACATCTGCGCGCCGTAGAACGAGGCGTTGTTCTCGAGCAGCGCGCGGAATATCTGGACGCCGACGTTGCGCGGCAGCAGCGCGGAGAGGATCTCGTCCTCCTCCGGCTCGTACTCGTAGAGCGCGACCGGCGCGGCGTTGGCGGCGGGCGCCTCGACCACCAGCGGGATGATCTGCTGAGCCGTCGGGATCTGCGCGATCACCGACTTGAAGCGCGAATAGAACAGCGTGCAGACGTCGAACTCGCCGGCGTCGAAGCGGGAGATCACCTGCTTGGCGATCTCCTCGGCGTTGACGAAGCCGATCTGGCGCACCGAGCGCAGGTCGACATGGGCGATGATCTGCTTCTCGAACTGGCGGCGCAGCTGCTCATAGCCCTTGCGGCCGACACAGAAGAACTTCACTTCCTTGCCCTGGTTCATCAGGGCCAGCGCGCGCTCGCGTGCCAAGCGCACGATCGACGAGTTGAACGCGCCAGACAGGCCGCGCTCGCCGGTGCAGACCAGCAGCAGGTGAACCTGGTCGCGACCGGTGCCGGCCAGCAGCTTCGAGCTTGCCGGCGAACCAGCGGAAGCCGCCGCGATGTTCGAGATGACCGCGTCCATCTTCTCGGCATAGGGACGCGCCGCCTCGGCCGCCAGCTGCGCGCGGCGCAGCTTGGAGGCCGCGACCATCTGCATGGCCTTGGTGATCTTCTGCGTCGCCTTGGTCGAGGCGATGCGGACGCGCATATCTTTCAGTGACGCCATGGCTCGTTTAGCTCACCCCGGCGGCCGATCCCGAAAGGACCCGGCCGCTCAACCCATCTAAATCTCAAGCGCCAGGCCGTGCGCCTGGCGTGACGTCTTGGTCCACGTCGCAAAGACGTGGGGTGGCCGGTCAGCCGGCCACCGCCTCCTGATCAGATCAGGAGAAGGTCTTGGCGAAGCCTTCGACCGCAGCCTTCAGCTTGGCCGCGCTATCATCCGACAGATCGCGCGTGTCGCGGATCGTGTTCAGGAGATCAGCGTGCTTGCCGCGCAGCAGCGACAGCAGGCCGTCCTCGAACGCACGAACCTTGTTCAGCGGAAGACCGTCGAGATAGCCGTTGGTGCCGGCCCAGATCACGCAGACCTGCTCTTCCATCTTCAGCGGCGAGAACTGCGGCTGCTTCAGGAGCTCGGTCAGACGCGAACCGCGGTTCAAGAGGCGCTGGGTCGCGGCGTCGAGGTCGGAGCCGAACTGGGCGAAGGCCGCCATTTCGCGGTACTGCGCCAGCTCGCCCTTGATCTTGCCGGCGACCTTCTTCATCGCCTTGGTCTGCGCCGACGAGCCGACGCGCGACACCGACAGGCCGACGTTCACCGCGGGGCGGATGCCCTGGAAGAACAGGTCGGTCTCCAGGAAGATCTGGCCGTCGGTGATCGAGATGACGTTGGTCGGGATGTAGGCCGACACGTCGTTGGCCTGGGTTTCGATGACCGGCAGGGCGGTCAGCGAACCGGCCCCCTGGGTCTCGTTCAGCTTGGCGGCGCGCTCGAGCAGGCGGGAGTGCAGGTAGAACACGTCGCCCGGATAGGCTTCGCGGCCCGGCGGGCGGCGCAGCAGCAGCGACATCTGGCGGTAGGCGACGGCCTGCTTGGACAGATCGTCATAGATGATGACGGCGTGCATGCCGTTGTCGCGGAAGTACTCGCCCATGGTGCAGCCGGTGAACGGCGCCAGGTACTGCATCGGAGCCGGATCGGACGCGGTCGCGGCGACCACGATCGAGTATTCCAGCGCGCCCTGCTCTTCGAGGACCTTCACGAACTGGGCGACGGTCGAACGCTTCTGGCCGACGGCCACATAGACGCAGTACAGCTTGATCTTCTCGTCAGGCTGCGCGTTGAGCGGCTTCTGGTTCAGGATGGTGTCGAGCGCGATCGCGGTCTTGCCGGTCTGGCGGTCACCGATGATCAGCTCGCGCTGGCCGCGGCCGATCGGGATCAGCGCGTCGATCGCCTTCAGGCCGGTGGCCATCGGCTCGTTGACCGACTTGCGCGGAATGATGCCGGGCGCCTTGACGTCGACGCGCTTGCGCTCGGCGAACTGGATCGGGCCCTTGCCGTCGATCGGGTTGCCGAGAGCGTCCACGACGCGACCGAGCAGGCCCTTGCCGACCGGCGCGTCCACGATGGCGCGGGTGCGCTTGACGGTCTGGCCTTCCTTGATCTCGCGGTCGGCGCCGAAGATGACGACGCCGACATTGTCGGTCTCGAGGTTCAGCGCCATGCCGCGGGTGCCGTTCTCGAACTCGACCATTTCACCGGCCTGGACGTTGTCGAGACCGTAGACGCGGGCGATACCGTCACCGACGGACAGCACCTGCCCGACTTCGGTGACTTCGGCTTCCTGCCCGAAATTCTTGATCTGGTCCTTGAGGATCGCGGAAATTTCCGCGGCGCGGATGTCCATCAGCCTGCCTCTTTCATCGCGTGCTTGATCGAGTTGAGTTTGGTGCGAAGCGAACTGTCGATCATCCGGCTGCCGAGCTTGACGACGAGCCCGCCGATGATCGCTGGATCCACTTTCACGTTGAGCGCAACGTCCTTGCCGGTCACCGTCTTCAGTGAGGCCTTCAAGGCGTCGAGATTCTTGTCGGAGAGCGGCTCGGCGACGGTGACGTCGGCCGTGGCCTCACCCTTGTACTTGGCGACCAGCGCGTTGAAGGCGCGGATCACGTCGGCGACTGCGAACAGGCGGCGGTTGGTGGTCAGCACCCGCAGGACGTTCGCGGCGACGCCGCCGATACCGGCCTTGTCGAGCACGGCATTGAGCGCCTTGAGCTGCGTGTCCGCGCCGAACACCGGGCTGCGGACAAGACGCTTCAGGTCGGCGCTCTCGTCGAGAAGGGCATTGAACTTGTCGAGATCGGCCTTGACCGCATCGACGGACTTTTCGTCACGGGCCAGATCAAACAGGGCCGTCGCATAACGACCGGACACACCGGACACGGAGGGATCTTCAGCAGCCACAGGCGCGCTCTTTATATAAGTGCCCAACCCACAAGAGGGAAACCGGCGCACCGCTGCGGTGCAAACCAGTTAAGCCCTTGGAATTCAAGCAGGACTTTGATTTTCGATCGCCGCGGGAGCGGCTTGATCACGAAAAGCGGCGCTTTGCTAACATAGCGTACGCGCAGCCGCAACAAGCGGTGGCCCGCTATTCGGCACGTTGTTGCCGCGGCGCAAGCGCACGGCGCGAGCGGGGTATTGGGTCCCCCTCGCGGGGGCCAACGGGACCCGACCGCGATACCGATTTCCCTGAACCCTGTTCCAACTGTTGCTGCATGGCCGCTATGCCGGTTTGGCCTTGCATGGTGCTCAGGTAGAGGTGCGGCCAGTCGGGCCGCTTCCGCCGGGATTACTTGTCAAGGGGCTATCAAACTCAATGAGAACTTAACTCAACAGTAATCCGAAGTATTAATTAGTTAATGAAGTGTTAAGTGGCCTGATTACGGAATTTTCCGTGATGAAGAACGCTGGTCTCAAGATAATTCGAGACGAACGGAACAATTTCTACTGCCCCATTCGTGCCTCATTGCGCCATCAAACGGCGCGCGCCTCAATACCTGACGGGGGTCCACTGGCTGCAGAAGGCAGCAATACTGTTTCGAGGGACTGATCTAGATGCTGAAACTGAAGAACCTCTCGGCTGGCAAGATTGCCGGCTCGCGTACCGCGCTCGCCGTTGCCGTCACGCTGATCGTCGGTGGCACCGCGACAGAAGCCTCGGCCCGCTCCAGGCATCACCATCATCACGCGCGACACCACCATCATCATCACGCGCGCCAGGCCGCTCAGCCCGCGGCAGATTCCTTTTCGAACGGCTGGTCGAACAACAACTCGTCCTGGATGAATTCCAACGCCTCGGTGGCGCCGACCTCCGGCACCGGCCGCACCTTCTCCGGCATGGCGTCCTACTACGGCAACGAGTCCGGCAGCCGCACCGCCTCCGGCCAGCGCATGAACGCCAACGCCATGACCTGCGCCCACCGCTCGCTGCCGTTCGGCACCAAGCTGCGCGTCACCCATGGCGGCAACAGCGTCATCGTGACCGTCAATGATCGTGGCCCCTTCATCCGCGGCCGTGTGCTCGACCTCTCGACCGGCGCCGCCCGCGCCATCGGCTTGACCCGCTCCGGCGTCGGCCGCGTCACGGCCGAGGTCGTGTCGTAAGCCAGCTATCCATCCGCGCGTCATTGCGAGCGCAGCGAAGCAATCCAGGAGCCTCGTCGGAACTCTGGATTGCTTCGTCGCTGCGCTCCTCGCAATGACGGCGGAGAGAGCGGTGCCAACCGCTACAGAAAGCTCTGCGGGTCGACGTCGACCTCGAGCTTGAGATTGCCCTTGGGCTTCTCGGCATGCGCCAGCCAGTGGCGTAAGTAATCTGACAGATCGAAATTGCGCGCCGATTTGAGCAGCAGCCGGAAACGGTAGCGGCCCTTGATCACGGCCAGCGGCGCCTCGGCCGGGCCGAGCAGCAGCACGCCCTCCTCCCGCGGCGCTGACGCCACCAGCCGTCGAGCAAAGCCCTCGGCCGTCGGCCTGTCCCCCGCCGAAATGATCAGGCTCGCCAGCCGGCCGAACGGCGGATAACCGGTGCGTTCGCGCGCCTCGATCTCGCTGGTGTAGAACGCCTCGCGGTCGCAGGCGATCAGCGCCTTCATCACGGGATGCTCGGGCTGGTGGGTCTGCAGATAGCCACGGCCCCGGCCCTGCTCGCGGCCGGCGCGGCCGATCACCTGGTTCAGGAGCTGCCAGGTGCGCTCGGCGGCGCGGGGATCGCCATTGCCGAGGCCGAGATCGGCGTCGACCACGCCGACCAGATTGAGCCGCGGGAAGTTGTGGCCCTTGGCGACGAGCTGGGTGCCGATGATGAGGTCGACCTTGCCTTCCGCGATCTCGGTCAGCTCGGCGCGCATGGTCTCGATCGAGGTGATCAGGTCGCTCGACAGCACCATGCTGCGCGCGTCTGGAAACAGCGCCGCCGCCTCCTCCTGCAGCCGCTCGACGCCGGGACCGACGGCGACCAGCGACTCCTCGGCCGCGCAGTGCGGACAGGTCGGCGGCCTCGCCATCGAGAACCCGCAGTGATGGCAGACCAGCCGCTGGCGGAAGCGGTGATCGACCAGCCAGGCGTCGCAGATCGTGCAGGCGAAGCGGTGGCCGCAGGCACGGCACAAGGTTAGCGGCGCATAGCCGCGGCGGTTCAGAAACAGCAGCGCCTGCTCGCCGCGCTCGATCGCGGTGCGGATATGGCCCGCCAGTCGCGGCGAGATGTAGCGGCCGCGCGGCGGCGGCTCGCGGCGCAGGTCAATGGCTTCGATATGCGGCATGTGCTGGCCGCCGAAGCGCGACGGCAGCGCCACGCGCTGGTAGCGGCCCTTGCGGGCATTGACCTCGGTCTCGACCGAGGGCGTGGCGGAGGCCAGCACGACCGGGAATTTGGCGATGTGGCCGCGCACAACGGCCATGTCGCGGGCGTGGTAATGCGCGCCCTCGTCCTGCTTGTAGGCCTGGTCGTGCTCCTCATCGACAACCACGAGGCCGAGATCGGCATAGGGCAGAAACAGCGCCGAGCGCGCGCCGACCACGACCGGCGCCTCGCCGGCGGCGATCGCCGCCCAGTTGCGCTGGCGCGTGCGCGGCGTCAGCTCGGAATGCCATTCCAGCGGGCGGACGCCGAAGCGGCGCGAGAAACGATCGAGGAATTGCCCGGTGAGCGCGATCTCCGGCATCAGGATCAACGACTGGCGGCCGCGGCGGACGGTCTCGGCGACGGCCTCGAAATACACCTCGGTCTTGCCGGAGCCGGTGACGCCGTCGAGCAGCGCGACCTGGAAGCCGCCATCGGCGGCCAAGGCCCGCATCGCCTCGACGCCGGCGAGCTGGGCGTCGAAAAACTCCGGTTGGGCGAAGGACGGGTCGGGCGTCGGAGGCGGCAATGCGCGCGGCATCGCCTCGACCGTCAGCGTGCCCTCGTCGACCAGGCCGTCGATCACGCTGCCGGACACGCCGATCTCGCGGACGAGGTCGGACTTGCCGTGCAGCAGGCCATCCGACACCGCCTCAATCACGCGCCGGCGCGCCGGCGTCATCCGCTTCGGCGGCTCGCCGACCAGGCGGACGCCGAGCCGGACACGTTCGGGCCCGAGATGTTCGCCCATGCGCAAGGCCATCCGCAGCACCATGCCGCGCGGCGACAGCGTGTAATTGGCGACCCAGTCGACCAGCGACCGCAGCTCGGGCTTGAGCGGCGGCACGTCGAGCTTCTCGGTGACGTCCTTGAGCCGGTTGTGCAGCCGCGGATCGGGATTGGCGTTCTCCGCCCACACCACCGCCAGCACCTCGCGCGGGCCCAGCGGCACGCCGACGACATCGCCCGGCTTCAGCGCCATCCCGCGCGGCACACGGTACGAATAGGTGTGATCGAGCGCGACCGGAACCAGCACGTCGACCACGCCGGCCGTGCTGGTCGCACCTGGAAAGAGATCGGTCGGGCGGTTCATGGGGCGGAGATAGCCTTGCGGAGGCGGAAGCGAAAGCCGCCCGGCAAAGTTAGCGAACGGTAAAGGACGGGAATGCGATATATCTGACTCGACGAGATGGGATCGAACCTGTCGCTGCGAGGCCGGTGCGCTCCCTCTCCCCGTTCTTTACGGGGAGAGGGTTGGGGTGAGGGGCAACCCCACGGGTGGTTCACACCGTCCCCGCGGAGGCCCCCCTCACCCGGATTGCATCTTCGATGCAATCCAACCTCTCCCCGCCCTAGCGAAGCTTCGCTTCGCCCTGGCGGGGAGAGGTTGAGACCGAGCCCGCCGCGAGGATCTTCGCTCCATCAGACGCCGATCCAATCGCGAGCACGAGGCCATGGCAAAGACGAAAGCAGCGTCTGGAAACGAGTCCGAACTCCCCGACCTCATCGGCGCCGATGACGGCGTCGTGCGCGCGATGATGCAGTGGCTGGCGCATCTGAAGAGCGAGCGGCGGCTGTCTCCGAAGACGGTCGAGGCTTACGCCCGCGACCTTCGGCAGTGCCTGCAATTCCTCTGCACCCATTGGGGCGAGCCGGTCACGCTGGCGCGCTTCGCCGCGCTGGAGGCCGCCGACGTCAGAGCCTTCCTGGCGATGCGCCGCGCCGATGACATTGCCGGGCGATCGCTGATGCGGACCTTGGCCGGCCTGCGTTCGTTCGGCCGTTTCCTCGAGCGCGAGGGCCAGGGCAAGGTCGGCGCCCTCTCCGGCGTGCGCGCGCCGAAGATCGCCAAGAGCCTGCCGAAGCCGCTGCCGATGGACTCCGCCAAGCGGCTCACTGACGCCGACGAGCGCGCCGGCGAGGCCCGGGAGACCTGGGTGCTGGCGCGCGACGCCGCCGTGATGGCGCTGCTGTACGGCTCCGGCCTGCGCATCTCCGAGGCGCTCGGCCTGAAGCGCCGCGAGGTGCCTCGGCCCGGCGAAGGCGACGTGCTGATCGTGACCGGCAAGGGCAACAAGACCCGGATGGTGCCGGTGCTGCAGAACGTGCTGGCGCTGATCGACGAATACGCCCGGCTCTGCCCCTACCCGCTGCCGCCTGAAGGCCCGATGTTTCTCGGCGCCAAGGGCGGCCCCTTGAGCCCGCGCATCATCCAGCTCGCGATGGAGCGGCTGCGCGGCGCGCTGGGACTGCCCGACAGCGCGACGCCGCACGCGCTGCGCCATTCCTTCGCGACTCACCTGTTGTCACGCGGCGGCGATCTGCGCGCGATCCAGGAGCTGCTCGGCCACGCCTCGCTGTCGACGACGCAGGTCTATACCGGGATCGATTCCGAGCGCCTGCTGCAGGTCTACGCCTCCGCGCATCCGCGGCGGTGACACGGTTTCGTCACATCGTTTCCCTTGCGCCGCCTCCGCCGTTCCGGCAATCGTTCCGTCGCTTGATCCGGAGGGGAACAGATGGGCGCACATGAAAGCATGGAGCATGCGGAGCATGCCGAGCACGCATCGGGCTCGAACAAGAAGATCGCGCTGCTGATCTCGGTGATCGCGCTGTTCCTGGCGCTGTCTGAGACGCTCGGCAAGGGCGCGCAGACCGAATCGATCAGCAAGAACGTCGAGGCGTCCAATCTCTGGGCGTTCTTCCAGGCGAAGACGGTGCGCCGCACAGTGGTGCAGACCGCGGCCGAGCAGGGCAAGCTGAACCTCCCGGCGCTGCCCGACGAGGCCACCAAAGCCAGCCTGCAGAAGCAGATCGACGACTGGCAGAAGAATGCGGCGCGCTACCGCTCGGAGCCGGAGACCGGCGAAGGCAGCGAGCAGCTCGCCGCCCGCGCCAAGCATGCCGAGGAGGAGCGCGACCTCGCCACGGCGAAGTACCACCACTACGAGCTGGCCTCGGCCGCCTTCCAGATCGGGATCGTGCTGGCGTCGGCGACGATCATCACCGGCATGCTGGTGCTCGCCTGGGCCTCCGGCGCACTGGCGCTGGTCGGCATTGCGATGACGATGCTCGGCCTGTTCCAGCCGCATCTGCTTCATCTGCACTGAGGTCGGCAGGCAGTCGCTTTCCCAGAGCCGCTAGCACCGTCATTCCGGGGCAAGGCCGAAAGGCCTTGAACCCGGAATCTCGACGTGGGCTGGGGTTCTTTTTCAACAATCTCGAGATTCCGGGTTCAATCATCAGCGCGCTGCCACGTTGCGGCTGCGCACTGATGATTGCCCCGGAATGACGGACGGATGGTGGGGGATGAACGGCCTCGCCGCGACAAGCAGCGTCAGCGTGCCTGCACGCTGCGGCGGAAGCGCATGATCTGGCGGATGACGCGGGATGACCAGCCGCCGGTGTTGCCGCCGATGAGGTCGTTGAGGATGCCGCGGGCGCGCTGCTTGATCGGGTCGACCAGCTCGGCCGCCTTCCGGCGCAAGGTCAGCACGGCTTCATAGAGCCAGGCGAACCAGCCCATCTGCAGCAGCTTGGCTCGCGTGACGTCGAAGATGAACGCGGTGATGCCGACGCCGGCCATCTTGCCGAACACGATCGTGACCAGCGCCAGCTTCCACTGGTGATGCATCAACAGCCACATGCCGAGTAGCTTGAGCGGAAACAGCAGCACCACCGGCACGGCGAAGACGACCAGGGTCAGCGCCGGCGACAGCGTCTCGATGCGGGCGGCCAGCCACAGCTTCAGGCGGCGCAGCGGGATCGCGGCGACGATGCGCGCCACGATCGGCTCGAGATGGTCCCACAGCCAGGCTTCGATCAGGAAGATGATCGCAAGCAGGACCCAGAACGGCTGAAGCAGGCGGCGCAGCATGGCTCTCCATCTCGGCCCCGGCCTCAGCAGCGAGGCCGCCATGACCATGCGACCTCGAATCTTGCCGTTTGGTTCAGCGTGGCCGGCAGGCCATTTTGTCGCACCTGCCGATCACGCCCACCGGGCGCCGATCACATGTGGATGGCACGCTTGCCCACTGCAAGTGCGGCTTCCTTGACGGCCTCCGAGCGGGTCGGATGGGCGTGGCAGGTGCGTGCCAGATCCTCGGCCGAGCCACCGAACTCCATCAATACGGCGGCTTCGTGGATCATTTCGCCAGCCTCGCGGCCGATGATGTGGGCGCCGAGCACGCGATCGGTCTTCGCATCGGCGAGGATCTTCACGAAGCCGTCAGTGGTCTGGTTGACCTTGGAACGGCCGTTCGCGGTAAACGGAAACTTACCGACGGTATAGGCGACGCCAGCCTGCTTGAGTTCATCCTCGGTCTTGCCGACGGAGGCGACCTCCGGCGTGGTGTAGACCACGCCCGGAATGATGTCGTAGTTCACATGGCCGGCCTGGCCGGCGAGGATCTCGGCGCACGCGACGCCTTCGTCCTCGGCCTTGTGCGCGAGCATCGGCCCCGCGACGACGTCGCCGATCGCGTAGACGCCGGGAACGCTGGTCGCGAAATGATGATCGATCTGGACGCGGCCGCGGTTGTCGAGCACCACGCCAGCTTCCTGCAGGCCCAGGCCCTCGGTGTAGGGCACGCGGCCGATGGCGACGAGCACGACGTCGGCGTCGATCTTTTCAGGCGCACCGCCGGCGGCCGGCTCGATCGTCGCCGCCAGCGTCGCGCCTGACGTGTCGACGCCGGTGACCTTGGCGCCGAGCTTGAACGCAAAGCCCTGCTTCTCGAGGATGCGCTGGAACTGCTTGGCGATCTCGAGGTCCATGCCCGGCAGGATGCGGTCGAGGAATTCGACCACGGTGACCTTGGCGCCGAGGCGGCGCCACACCGAGCCGAGTTCGAGCCCGATCACGCCGGCGCCGACCACGAGCAGGCTCGACGGCACCTTCTCCAGCGCCAGCGCGCCGGTCGACGAGACGATGCGCTTCTCATCGATCTCGATGCCCTTCAGGCGCGCGATGTCCGAGCCGGTGGCGATCACGATGTTCTTGGTCTCGACGGTCTGCGTAGCGCCGTCCTTGGCCGTCACCTGGACCTTACCGGTGCCAAGGATCTTGCCCTTGCCCTGGAGGACGTCGATCTTGTTCTTCTTCATCAGGAACTCGACACCCTTGGTGTTGCCGTCGATGCCCTGCTGCTTGAAATTCATCATCGAAGGCAGATCGACCTCGGGCTTCGACACCTTGATGCCCATCTTGGCGAAGGAATGCCCGGCCTCCTCGAACAGCTCGGAGGCGTGCAGCAGCGCCTTCGAGGGCATGCAGCCGACATTGAGGCAGGTGCCGCCGAGTGTCGCGTTCTTCTCGACCACCGCCACCTTCATGCCGAGCTGCGCTGCGCGAATGGCGCAGACATAACCACCGGGGCCGGTGCCGATGACGACGAGATCGTAGTTAGCCATGATCGAATGTTCCGTAAGCTTGTAGTCTGAGAGGTTAGCGACGGTCGTCAGCGTCCGCCCGACACGTCCAGAATGGCCGAAGTGACGTAAGAAGCTTCGTCCGACAACAGCCAGACGATGGCATTGGCGATTTCCTCGGAGGTACCGACCCGCTTCATCGGCACCAGCGGGGCCAGACGATGCGCGCGATCGGGCTCACCGCCGGAGGCGTGAATCTCGGTATCGATCAGGCCGGGCCTGATCGCGGCAACGCGAATGCCTTCATTGGCGACCTCGTGGCCGAGGCCGACGGTGAAGGAATCGATTGCGCCCTTCGAGGCCGCGTAGTCGACATAGGTGTTGGGCGAACCAAGCTTGGCCGCGACCGACGACAGGTTGATGATGACCCCACCCTGCCCGCCATGCCGCGTCGACATCCGCTTCACGGCTTCACGTGCGCACAGAATGCTGCCGGTGACATTGACCGCCATCAAGCGCTCGATGCGCTCCGCGCTCATCTCGTCGACGCGCGTCGTCGGGCCGACGATGCCGGCATTGTTGATCAGGGCGCCGAGCGTGCCGAACTTGTCGGCGGCCTTGAACAAAGCGAGGATGTCGGGCTCGCGGCCGACGTCGCATTTCACTGCGATGGCTTTGCCGTTCTTGGCCTCGATCGCCGCCACCGTGCTCTGCGCCGCCGCCTCGTTGGAGGCGTAGCCGACCACGATCTTGAAGCCGCGCGATGCAGCCGCAATGGCGGTGGCGCGCCCGATGCCGCGGCTGCCGCCGGTGATCACTGCAACCCTGTCGGTCATGATGGCCCCCGTTAGGTTTGAGGCGCGCTCTTGGGAAGCGCGCCTCATGTGGTCAAGTCGTCGCTCGGCTTAGAGATCCAGAACGAGCCGCGCCGGATCTTCCAGGCTCTCCTTCACGCGCACCAGGAAGGTCACCGCTTCCTTGCCGTCGATGACGCGGTGGTCGTAGGACAGCGCCAGATACATCATCGGGCGGACCTCGATCTTGCCGCCGACCACGACCGGCCGCTCCTGGATCTTGTGCATGCCGAGAATGCCGGACTGCGGCGCGTTCAGGATCGGGGTCGACATCAGCGAGCCGTAGATGCCGCCATTGGTGATCGTGAAGGTGCCGCCCTGCATCTCGTCGATCTTGAGCTGGCCGTCACGCGCACGGCGGCCGAAATCGGCGATGCCCTTCTCGATGTCGGCGATCGACTTATGGTCGCAGTCGCGCACGACAGGCACGACCAGGCCCTTGTCGGTGCCGACGGCGACGCCGATGTGGTAGTAGTTCTTGTAGATCAGGTCGCTGCCGTCGATCTCGGCGTTGACGGCCGGGATGTCCTTCAGCGCCTGCACGACGGCCTTGGTGAAGAAGCCCATGAAGCCGAGCTTGGAGCCGTGCTTCTTCTCGAACACGTCCTTGTACTGGCTGCGCAGCGCCATGACGTTGGTCATGTCGACCTCGTTGAAGGTCGTCAGCATCGCCGCGGTGTTCTGCACGTCCTTGAGGCGGCGCGCGATGGTCTGGCGCAGCCGGGTCATCTTGACGCGCTCTTCGCGGGCGGCGTCATCGGCCGGCGACGGCGCACGCACCTGCACGGCGGCGGCCGGCTGATTGACCGGGGTCGGCGCCGAGGCGGCGCGCTCGATCGCGGCCAGCATGTCGCCCTTGGTGACGCGGCCGTCCTTGCCGGAGCCCGGAACGGTGGTGGCATCGACGCCGCTCTCGGCCGAGAGCTTGCGCACCGACGGCGCCTGCGGCGTATCGGCAGGCAGCGCCTTGGCGGGCGTGGGCGCGGCGGCCGGAGCAGCCGCAGGCTTCGCCGGAGCCGGCGCAGCGGCGGCCGGCTTGGCGGCGACGGCGCCATCATTGATCTGGCCGAGCAGCGCGCCGACGGCGACGGTCTCGCCGTCCTTGGCGATGATCTCGCCGAGCGTGCCGGCCGACGGCGCGGGCACCTCGATCGTGACCTTGTCGGTCTCGAGCTCGACGAGCGGCTCGTCGACGGCGACGGCGTCGCCCGCCTTCTTGAACCAGCGGCCGATGGTGGCTTCGGTGACGGATTCACCGAGCGTCGGAACGCGAATTTCAGTCATGGTCTCTATCCTCAATAACCCGTGCGGTCATACAGCCCGTCCGCCATCGCCTTGCGGCGAGCAAGCGATGCGACACGGACAATCAACGCGATGGACTGGTACTTGCGCCCCGCAAGGATCTGCGGGGCGCCTTCAAAGGCAGGTTCAGTTCAGGGCTTCGTCGAGCAGCGCCTTGAGCTGGGCGAGATGCTTGGACATCAGGCCCGTGGCAGTCGCAGCCGACGCGGCGCGGCCGGCATAGCGCGGACGCTTGCTCTTAGCCCCGGTCTGGTTCAGCACCCATTCGAGATACGGCTCGATGAAATGCCAGGCGCCCATGTTGCGCGGCTCTTCCTGGCACCACACGACCTCGGCATTCTTGAAGCGGCCGAGCTCGACGACCAGCGCCTTGAGCGGCACGGGATAGAGCTGCTCGATGCGCATCAGATAGACGTCGTTCAGCCCACGCTTCTCGCGCTCGTCATAAAGGTCGTAGTAGACCTTGCCCGAGCACAGCACGATGCGGCGGATCTGATCGTCCGGCACCAGCTTGGTCTTGTCGTCCACCTGCATCTGGGCGTCATCGTACAGGATGCGGTGGAACGTCGTGCCCTTGGCCAGCTCCTCCAGCCGCGACACCGCGCGCTTGTGGCGCAGCAGCGACTTCGGCGTCATCACGATCAGCGGCTTGCGGATCTCGCGGTGCAACTGACGGCGCAGCACGTGGAAGTAGTTCGCCGGCGTGGTCGGGTAGACCACCTGCATGTTGTCCTCGGCGCACATCTGCAGATAGCGCTCGAGACGGGCCGACGAATGCTCCGGACCCTGGCCCTCATAGCCGTGCGGCAGCAGGCAGACGAGACCGGACATGCGCAGCCATTTGCGCTCGCCGGACGAGATGAACTGGTCGAACAGCACCTGGGCGCCGTTGGCGAAGTCGCCGAACTGCGCTTCCCAGAGCGTCAGGGCATTCGGCTCGGCGAGCGAATAGCCGTATTCGAAGCCGAGCACGGCTTCTTCCGAGAGCAGCGAGTTGATGACCTCGAAGTGGCCCTGCTCGGGCGCCAGATGGTTGAACGGCGTGTAGCGGCTCTCGTCCTCCTGGTCGATCAGCACCGAATGGCGCTGCGAGAACGTGCCGCGCTCGCAATCCTGGCCTGACAGGCGCACCTTGTGACCTTCGAGCAGGAGCGAGCAATAGGCCAGAGCTTCGCCCGTGGCCCAGTCGAGCCCGACGCCGCTGTCGATCGCCTTGGCGCGGTTCTCGAGGAAGCGCTGGATCGTGCGGTGCAGGCGGAAGCCGTCCGGCACCTTGGTGATCTTGCGGCCGATCTCCTTGAGACGGTCGATCTCGACACCGGTGACGCCGCGGCGCGCTTCTTCTTCCTGGTCGGCGGACTTCAGGCCCGCCCACTTGCCGTCGAGCCAATCGGCCTTGTTCGGGCGATAGGACGTGCCGGCCTCGAACTCGGCGTCGAGACGGGCGCGCCAGTCGGCCTTGGCCTTGTCGACCTCGCCCTCGGTCATCACGCTCTCGGCGACCAGGCGCTTGGAGTAGATCTCCAGGGTCGTCGCATGGCCGGCGATCTTCTTGTACATCACCGGCTGGGTGAACGCGGGCTCGTCACCTTCGTTGTGGCCATGCCGGCGATAGCAGAACATGTCGATCACGACCGGCTTGTGGAATTTCTGCCGGAACTCGATCGCGACCTTGGCCGCGAACACCACCGCTTCCGGATCGTCGCCGTTCACGTGGAAGATCGGCGCGTCGATCATCTTGGCAACGTCGGACGGATACGGCGACGAGCGCGAATAGCGCGGATAGGTCGTGAAGCCGATCTGGTTGTTCACGATGAAATGAATCGAGCCACCTGTCCGGTAGCCCTTCAGGTCGGACAGCGCGAAGCACTCGGCCACGACGCCCTGGCCGGCGAAGGCCGCGTCGCCATGCATCAAGAGCGGCAGCACCGAGATGCGCATGTCAGGCGGATCGCCGTGCTGGTCCTGCTTCGCGCGGACCTTGCCGAGCACCACGGGGTCGACAATCTCGAGATGCGACGGGTTGGCGGTCAGCGACAGATGGATGCGGTTGCCGTCGAACTCGCGGTCCGACGAGGCGCCGAGGTGATACTTGACGTCGCCCGAACCCTCGACCGCGTCGGGATTGGCCGAGCCGCCCTTGAACTCATGAAACAGCGCGCGGTGCGGCTTGCCCATGACCTGGGTGAGGACGTTGAGGCGGCCGCGATGCGGCATGCCGAGCACGATCTCCTTCACGCCGAGATTGCCGCCGCGCTTGATGATCTGCTCCAGCGCCGGGATCAGCGACTCGCCGCCATCGAGGCCGAAGCGCTTGGTGCCGGTGAACTTGACGTCGCAGAACTTCTCAAAGCCCTCGGCCTCGACCAGCTTCTGCAGGATGGCGCGACGGCCCTCGCGGGTGAACGAGATCTCCTTGTCCGGACCCTCGATGCGCTCCTGAATCCAGGCCTTCTGCGCGGCGTTCGAGATGTGCATGAACTCGACGCCGAGCGTCTGGCAGTAGGTGCGCTCGCAGATCGCGACGATCTCGCGCAGCGAGCCGTATTCGAGGCCGAGCACGTGATCGAGGAAGATCTTGCGGTCGTAATCGGCTTCGGTGAAGCCATAGGAGCGCGGGTCGAGCTCCTCGCGATTCTTCGGCGCCTCGATGCCGAGCGGGTCGAGCTTGGCGTGGAAGTGGCCACGCATGCGGTAGGCGCGGATCAGCATCAACGCGCGGACAGAGTCGCGGGTGGCCTGGTTGACGTCGGCCGGCGACAATTCAACGCCCTTGGTCTGCGCCTTGGCGGCGATCTTCTCGCCGACCTTCTTCTCGACCACGGCCCAGTTGCCGTCCAGAGCCGAGGTCAATTCGTCGCGGGGGGAGACCGGCCAGTTGCTGCGCGCCCAGGAGGGGCCCGAGGCGTTCTTCTGAACGTCGGCCGGCGCGTCCTTCAGGCTCTTGAAGAACTCCTGCCACTCCGGGTCGACCGAAGCGGGGTCCTTCTCGTAGCGCGCGTAGATCTCATCGATGTAGGTGGCATTGGTGCCCTGCAGAAAAGACGACAGGGCGAAGGCGGCGTTCGCATCTTGGCGAGACATGGTAGCGTCCTGGTAATTTCGATGCGCCCATCAAAAACGGCGCAATGCCTGACCCCGTGGAAGGGGTCAGGCTCGGGTTAGGACGGTTTACCTTATTCTTTGTAAAGATGCGCCCCGAAAAGTACTAAACCCTGAATCAGGACTTCAACTTTTCGACGAGCGTTTTGCCGAGGCGTGCGGGCGACGGGGAGACCGTAATACCAGCGGCTTCCATCGCCGCGGTCTTGGATCCGGCATCGCCCTTGCCGCCCGAGATGATCGCGCCGGCATGGCCCATGCGGCGGCCGGGAGGGGCGGTGACGCCGGCGATGAATCCGACCATCGGTTTCTTGCGGCCGCGCTTGGCTTCGTCCTTGATGAACTGCGCCGCGTCCTCCTCGGCCGAGCCGCCGATCTCGCCGATCATGATGATCGACTCGGTCTTGGGGTCGGCCAGGAACATCTCGAGCATGTCGATGAACTCGGTGCCCTTAACCGGGTCGCCGCCGATGCCGACCGCGGTGGTCTGGCCGAGGCCCTCGGAGGTGGTCTGGAACACGGCTTCATAGGTCAGGGTGCCCGAGCGCGACACGATGCCGACCGAGCCGGGCTTGAAGATGTTGGCCGGCATGATGCCGATCTTGCACTCGCCGGCGGTCATGACGCCCGGGCAGTTCGGCCCGATCAGGCGCGACTTGGAGCCCACGAGCGAGCGCTTGACGCGGACCATGTCGAGCACCGGGATGCCCTCGGTGATGCAGACGATGAGCGGCACTTCCGCGTCGATCGCCTCGCAGATCGCATCGGCCGCGCCCGGCGGCGGCACGTAGATCACCGAGGCGTCGGCGCCGGTGGCCTCGCGGGCCTCCTTCACGGTGTCGAACACGGGCAGGCCGAGATGGGTCGAGCCGCCTTTGCCCGGCGAGGTGCCGCCGACCATCTTGGTCCCGTAGGCGATCGCCGCCTCGGAGTGGAAGGTGCCGTTCTTGCCAGTGAAGCCCTGGCAGATGACCTTGGTGTTCTTGTCGATGAGAATGGACATCGTGCTTTCTCTAAAAGCGTTGCGGTGAGGACGAAGCGAGCGCCAGAACCGGCGCTCAGCCTCCCTTGACGGCCTTGACGATCTTCTGCGCGGCGTCGTCGAGATTGTCGGCGGGCAGCACGTTCAGACCGGACTCGCTGATGATCTTCTTGCCGAGATCGACATTGGTGCCTTCGAGGCGCACCACCAGCGGCACCTTCAGGCCGACTTCCTTCACCGCGGCCACGACGCCCTCGGCGATGACATCGCACTTCATGATGCCGCCGAAGATGTTGACCAGGATGCCCTTCACGTTCGGGTCGGCGGTGATGATCTTGAAGGCCGCCGCGACCTTCTCCTTGCTGGCGCCGCCGCCGACGTCGAGGAAGTTGGCGGGCTCCATGCCGTAGAGCTTGATGATGTCCATCGTCGCCATGGCGAGGCCGGCGCCGTTGACCATGCAGCCGATGGTGCCGTCGAGCGCGACGTAGTTGAGGTCGTACTTGGAGGCCTCGATCTCCTTGGCGTCCTCTTCCGTCTCGTCGCGCAGCGCGACGACTTCCGGATGCTTGAACAGCGCGTTGGAGTCGAACGACACCTTGGCGTCGAGAACGCGGAGCTGGCCCTGCTTGGTCACGACCAGCGGGTTGATCTCGAGCATCGCCATGTCCTTGGCGACGAACGCGGTGTAGAGCTGGGTCGTGAGCTTCTCGGCCTGCTTGGCGAGGTCGCCGGTGAGCTTCAGCGCCTTGGCGACGGCGCGGCCGTGATGGCCCATGACGCCGGTGGCCGGGTCGACCGAGAAGGTGATGATCTTCTCAGGCGTGCTGTGCGCGACGTCCTCGATGTTGACGCCGCCTTCGGTCGACACCACGAACGCGACCTTCGAGGTCTCGCGGTCGACCAGCAGCGACAGATAGAATTCCTTGTCGATGTCCGAGCCGTCCTCGATGTAGAGGCGGTTGACCTGCTTGCCATCCGGGCCGGTCTGCACGGTCACCAGGGTCGCGCCGAGCATCTGCTTGGCGAAGGCGTTGACCTCGTCGATCGACTTGGCGAGGCGGACGCCGCCCTTGTCGCCGGCCGAGGCCTCCTTGAACTTGCCCTTGCCACGGCCACCGGCGTGGATCTGGCTCTTCACGACCCAGACCGGACCGCCGAGCGTCTTCGCCGCGGCATCGGAGTCCTCCGGACGGAGAACCGGCATGCCCTTGGAAATCGGCACGCCGAACTCGTGCAGCAGTGCCTTGGCCTGATATTCGTGAATGTTCATAAGCGCTTGCTCCCCGAACCCCCGCTGGGGTGGTGACGTCTAAAAGTGTTTTGCGGATGCTTGGTATACCATATACCAATCATCCTGCAACTCATCGGAGCGGGCTAGGCGCCCGCCCTGCACCCTTCAGCGGCCGAGCAGGTCGGGCGCGATCTTCTTGCAGGCGTCGACCAGGCCCTGCACGGCGGCGACCGACTTGTCGAAGGCTTCGCGGTCCTTGCCGGCCAGCTCGATCTCGACGATGCGCTCGACACCCTTCGAGCCGATCACGACGGGCACGCCGACATACATGTCCTTCACGCCGAACTCGCCGTTGAGATAGGCGGCGCAGGGCAGCACGCGCTTCTTGTCGCGCAGATAGCTCTCGGCCATCGCGATCGCCGAGGCAGCAGGGGCGTAGTAGGCCGAGCCGGTCTTGAGCAGGTTGACGATCTCGGCGCCGCCGTTGCGGGTGCGGTCGACGATCTCGTCGATGCGCGCCTGCGAGGTCCAGCCCATCTTGACCAGGTCGGGCAGCGGAATGCCGGCGACGGTCGAGTACTTGGTCAGCGGCACCATGGTGTCGCCGTGGCCGCCGAGCACGAAGGCGGTGACGTCTTCCACGGACACGTTGAACTCATCGGCCAGGAAGTAGCGGAAGCGGGCGCTGTCGAGCACGCCGGCCATGCCGACGACCTTCTTGGCCGGAAGGCCCGAGGCCTTCTGCAGCGCCCAGACCATCGCGTCGAGCGGGTTGGTGATGCAGATGACGAACGCGTCGGGAGCGTACTTCTTGATGCCGGCGCCGACCTGCTCCATGACCTTGAGGTTGATCGACAGCAGATCGTCGCGGCTCATGCCCGGCTTGCGCGGCACGCCGGCGGTGACGATGCACACCTTGGCGTTGTCGAGCGCCTCGTAGGAGTTGGCGCCGGAGTAGTGGGCATCGAAGCCGTCGACCGGTGAGGACTGCGCGATGTCGAGTGCCTTGCCCTGCGGAACGCCTTCGGCAATGTCGAACATCACGACATCGCCGAGCTCCTTGAGGCCGACGAGGTGAGCCAGCGTTCCGCCGATCTGACCGGAGCCAATCAAAGCAATCTTGTCGCGCGCCATGGCAAATTTTCCTTTGAACCCGAAGGGGTGGGGAGGTTGAAAAGTCGAGTGGGTGGTTATCCCTTTCGCCCGGGCCGTTCAAGTCACGCTATGGCCAATTGACGGGCGTGCCTTGATTTCGATCAGGACCGGGCGGCGGGTGCTGATGATCCTTTCAGCATGATTGACGTGGCCTTTTCGCGGCTGTGTGCCCGGAGCCGGGCGCTGCCGAACCCCGGTGTTTGTCAGGTTTCGACCAGCCCCGTAGAAGTCCCGGAAGCGGCCGAGTCCTTGCGACCGTGCGGCAGGGCCAGATAGGACTCCGACCCCATCTCGATCAGGCGCGACGACGTGCGCTTGAACTCCATGGCCTCGATGCCGTCGGCGGCGACATAGAGCGAGATCGGGTCCGCATCCGCCGAGGCGATCAGCTTGACGGCGTTGTCGTACAAGGTGTCGATGAAGGTAATGAAACGCTTGGCGGCATTGCGCTCGGCGTAGTCCATCACCGGGATGTGGTCGACCAGGATGGTGTGATAGTCGTGCGCGAGCCGCAGATAGTCGGACGCCGCAAGCGGCTTCTCACAAAGGTCCGCAAATCCAAAGCGGGCGACGCCATTGGCCGAGCACGAGACGTGCAGCAGGCGCCCCTTGATGGTGATGTCGCGTGACTTGCACGGGGCGTTGCCGGTCAGCCTCCCCCAGGCCTTGTCGAGCGCGGCGCGCGCAGCGGCGTCGGCCGGCACCAGCCACATCTTCACGCCGGCCAGCTTCTCCAGCCGGAAGTCGGTCCGCGCATCCAGCCGTGCCACATCCATGTGATCGGCGATCTGCTTGATGAAGGGCAGGAACAATGCGCGGTTGAGGCCGCCTTTGTAGAGATCCTCCGGAGCGACGTTGGAGGTCGCGACCACCACGGTGCCGAGTTCGAACAGTTTGGCGAACAGCCGTCCCAGGATCATCGCATCCGCGATGTCGGTGACATGGAATTCGTCGAAGCAGAGCAGCCAGGCCTGGTCGAAGATCGCCTGTGCGGTGAGCCCGATGACATCGGCGTCGGCAAGCTCGCCGCGCGCGATGTTCTGGCGATAGCCGTAGATGCGCTCATGCACCTCGGCCATGAATTCGTGGAAATGCGCGCGGCGCTTGTGCTCGACCGGACAGGTCTGGAAGAACAGGTCCATCAGCATGGTCTTGCCGCGGCCGACCTCGCCATGGACATAGAGGCCGCTCGGCGGCTCGCTCTTGTCGGAAAAGAGGCGACCGAACAGGCTCTGCTTTCGCGCCGGCTTATAGGTGGAGAGGCGCCGCTCCAGCGCCGCCAGGGCATCGGCGACCTCGGCCTGGGCCGGGTCGGCTTCGATCGCGCCGGTGTCGACCAGCGACTGATATTGCGCGCGGAACGCGTCTGAGGGAGTGGACAGCATGAGCCCACTCTAGGTCATGAGACTAACGGAAAATGCAATCCGCAAATGGTGGAAGCCGCCATGCAGCCGGGCCGTGGGATCGTGGTATATGGCACGCAAACGCCACCGCGGGAGTTAGTCCGCGGCTAACGACGTCTGGCTTCCGTCAATCTGGCTCGCGTCAGCCGCAACCTCAGGCGGCGCACAGATCGTAGGCGTCCTCGACGACATAGGGCCCGCCTCCCGTGGAAGCACGGGACGAGAACAGCACGAAACGCTCGGCCATGAACACCCGGCTCGGGAAGTAGCCGCGGACCGAGAGATAGTCGGCCACGTCCTGGCTCGACGCATCGTGCAGCCGCGCCAGCGTCACATGAGGCACGAACTTGCGGCCCTCCGGGTCGAGCCCGATCCGCTGCATCATCCGCTCGAGCTCAGCCTGCAGCTCGATCAGCGGCCGGCTCGGCGCGATGTTGGCAACCACCGCGCGCGGCTTGCGGCCGCCGAAGCTGGAGAGGCCCTGTACCGTCACCTCGAACGGCTTGCGGTTCACCCGCCACAGCATCGCGGCGATCTCGTTGGCGGAGGCGCCGTCGATGTCGCCGATGAAGCGCAAGGTCACGTGATAATTTTCAGGATCGATCCAGCGGGCGCCGGGAAGGCCACCCCGCAGAGTGGAGAGGGTCTGGCCGACTTCGGCCGGGATCTCCAGTCCAGTAAACAGACGCGGCATCGTTTCAGGACTCCCGATGCTGGAGGCTGATCTCGAAAGGTGACGAGATCATGCCTTGACGAGATGATCGACGACGAATCGCCGATGCAACATTCCTACCGAACTTATATGACTCCGCGACGGAAGCAGCGTTAACGCCGTGAAAACCTGCGGAAAACCCGGTCCTTAAGGTTATCGCAAATGTCCGGCCGGCGGCTTCGTTCCGTCATTGCCCACGCAACGGACGCAGGAATGCTTCCGCCGTAGGCAGCATCCGGGACACGATGATGTCGACGCCGGCAGCCGTGGGGTGAATGCCGTCCGCCTGGTTGAGCTTGGCGTCGGCGGCGACGCCGTCGAGGAAGAACGGATAGAGCGGGATGCCGAACTCCTTGGCGAGATCGGGATAGATCGCGTTGAATTTCGCAGCGTAGTCGCTGCCGTAATTCGGCGGCGCCAGCATGCCGCACAGCATGACGGCGATGCCGCGCGCCTTCAGCCTGGTGACGATCTCGGTGAGCGCCTTGCGCGTCACGGCAGGATCGATGCCGCGCAGCGCGTCGTTGGCACCGAGCTCGACGATGACGGCCTCGGTGCCGTCGGGCACCGACCAGTCGAGCCGGTCGCGACCGCCCGACGAGGTGTCGCCGGACACGCCGGCATTGGTCAGGTCGATCGGCAGCCCCTTGGCCTGCAACGCCTTTTGCAGCTTGGACGGAAAGGAATCCGACGCCGAGAGGCCGAGCCCGGCGCTCAAGGAGTCACCGAGCACGACGAGCTTGATGGGCTTCCCGGCGTCAGCGCCCGCGAACACCGGTCCGGCTGTCATCAAGGCGAGCATCAACACGAGTATGTGCACGAAGATGCGTCCGCGCCCCTCGACCCGGCTTGCGGAGTTGCCATATGACCGAGCCATGGACAGTCTCATCGAAACCTCGCGTTTGGCCGGCACTGCGCCGGACACCATTACCATCTCCAACGTCAACCTCTCGCTCGGCACCGGCGCGGCGCGGGTTCATATCCTCAAGGACATCAGCCTGCGGGTGGGACAGGGCGAGACGATCGGCCTGATCGGCCCCTCGGGATCAGGGAAGTCCACGCTGCTGATGGTGATGGCGGGGTTGGAACGTCCGGACAGCGGTCAGGTGGTGGTCAACGGCACCGCTTTCAATGCCCTCGACGAGGACGCCCTGGCCCGGTTCCGCGGCCGCCAGGTGGGCATCGTCTTCCAGTCCTTCCATCTGATCCCGACCATGACCGCGCTGGAGAACGTGGCGGTGCCGCTCGAGCTGGCTGGCCATTCCGGCACCGCCGAGCGCGCCGCCCGCGAGCTGGAGCAGGTCGGGCTCGGCCACCGGCTGCATCACTATCCGACGCAACTGTCCGGCGGCGAGCAGCAGCGCGTGGCGCTGGCCCGCGCGCTGGCGCCAGATCCCGCGATCCTGGTCGCGGACGAGCCAACCGGCAATCTCGACGAGTCGACCGGGCGGCAGATCGTCGACCTCCTGTTCACCAAGCATGCCGAGCGCGGCATGACCCTGGTTCTCGTGACCCATGACAGCGGCCTCGCCCACCGCTGCGACCGCGTGGTGCGGCTGCGTTCGGGCCGGATCGAGGCTGATGGCGCGCACGAGCCCGCCGACGCATGAGCACGATGGCTGAGCCGATCCCTGGCCGTCGCGTGGCGGCGCTGCCCGTGCGCTACGCCTTGCGGGAGCTGCGCGGCGGCTTGCGCGGTTTCTACGTCTTCATCGCCTGCATCGCGCTCGGCGTGCTCGCCATCGCCGGCGTCGGCTCGGTGGCGGCGAGCCTCAACGACGGGCTGGTCCGCGAGGGCCGGACCTTGCTGGGCGGCGATGTCGCCTTCTCGCTGTTTCAGCGCGAGGCCAAGCCGGAGGAGATCGCCTTCCTGCGCCAACGCGGCCAGGTCTCGCTGGCGGCCACGTTGCGCGCCATGGTGCGCGCGGGCGATTCCAAGCTGGCGCTGGTCGAGCTCAAGGCCGTCGACAACGCCTATCCGCTGCTCGGCAAGGCCGAGTTGCAGCCCGACCTGCCGCTGGCCGACATCCTGGCGGAACGGGACGGCTTATTCGGCGCCGCCGCCGATCCGGCGCTCCTGGCGCGGCTCGACCTCAAGGTCGGCGACATCGTCAACATCGACACGGTCCGCTTCCAGATCCGCAGCGCCCTGCAGGCCGAGCCGGACAAGCTGTCCGGCGGCATCGGCCTCGGGCCACGCTTCCTCGTCAGCGAAGCCGGCCTGCGTGCCACGCCGCTGCTGCAGCCAGGCAGCCTGGTGCGCTGGACCTACAGGGTCCGGCTGCCCGACAACGCCACCGACGACCGCGCCGCCGCGTCCTTCATCGCCGACACCCGGCAGACACTGCCATCCGCAGGCTGGGAGATCCGCAGCCGCAGCAACGCCTCGCCGCAGCTGGAGCGGACGATCGGCCGCTTCACGCAGTTCCTGACCCTGGTCGGCCTCGCCGCGCTGCTGGTCGGCGGCGTCGGCGTCGCCAACGCCGTGAAGAGCCATGTCGACCGCCGCACCGAGGTGATCGCGGCCTTCAAGGCGCTCGGCGCCACCAGCCGTGACGTGTTCGGCATCTATCTCGTGCAGGTGATGGTGCTGGCGACGATCGGTTCGATCATCGGACTCTGCGCCGGCGCCGCCTTGCCCTTCGCCATCGTCGGCCTGTTCGGCAAGATCCTGCCGCTGCCGGTGATCCCGGCTGTCCATCCGGACGAGCTGGCGCTGTCGTTCCTCTACGGCCTGCTGACCGCACTGGCGTTCGCTCTGTGGCCGCTCGGGCGCGTCCGCGACGTGCCGGTGGCGGCGCTGTTCCGCGAGGCGGTCATCGCCGAATGGCACCGGCCGCGCTGGAGCTATCTGGCCCTGATCGCCGGTACGGTCGCGCTGCTGATCGCGGTCGTCGTCGGCCTGTCCTACGACAAGAAGATCGCCGCGGTGTTCGTGCTCGCCGCCGCTTTGGTGTTCGTGCTGTTGCGCGGGATCGCGGCTGTCGTGATGGCAATCGCGCGGGCCGTGCCGCGCAGCCGCTTTCCGATGCTGCGGCTCGCCGTCAGCAACATCTACCGGCCGGGCGCGCTGACGCCCTCAGTGGTGCTGTCGCTCGGACTGGGGCTCGCGGTGCTGGTCACCATCACCCAGATCGACGGCAATCTCAGGCGGCAATTTTTGGCGCAGCTGCCGGAGCAGGCGCCGTCGTTCTTCTTCATCGACGTGCCCTCCGGCGACGCTGACCGCTTCCGGGACTTCCTCAAGGGTCTCGCGCCGCAATCCACCGTCGACAACGTGCCGATGCTGCGCGGCCGGATCGTCTCCGCACGCGGCGTGCGCGCCGAGGATCTCAAGGCGACCGCCGACACCGAATGGGTGCTCCAGAGCGACCGCGGCCTGACCTATACCGGCGAGATCCCGAAGGGCTCGAAGGTCGTCGAGGGCGAATGGTGGAGCGACAGCTACAGCGGCCCGCCGCTGGTCTCGATCGAGAAGCGGATCGCCGACGGTCTCGGGCTCAAGCTCGGCGACGACATCGTCGTCAACGTGCTCGGGCGCGACATCACGGCGAAGATCGGCAACATGCGCACGATCGACTGGCAGGGCATGGGCATCAACTTCGTGCTGGTGTTCTCGCCGAATGCGTTCAAGGGCGCGCCCCACACGCACGTCGCCACATTGACCGAGGCCAACTCCGATGCCGCCGAGGACGCTCGCGTCATCCGCAAGGTGGCCGACGCCTTCCCGATGGTGACGAGCGTGCGGGTCCGCGAGGTGATGGAGACGGTGGGATCGGTCGTCTCCAACCTCGCACTTGCCATCCGCGGCGCCAGCGCGGTGACGCTGATCTCGGCCATCCTCGTGCTGGGCGGTGCGCTCGCCGCCGGACATCGCCATCGCGTTTACGACGCCGTCATCCTGAAGACGCTGGGCGCCACGCGGCTGCGCCTGCTCGGCGCCTACGCGCTCGAATATCTGATGATCGGATTTGCCACCGCGGCGTTCGGCGTGATCGCAGGCTCCGTCTCCGCCTGGCTGATCGTGACGCGGCTGATGACGTTGAGCTTCGCCTGGCAGGCCGGCAGCGCCGCGCTGGTCGTGCTCGCCGCGCTGGTGGTGACTGTGGGTCTCGGCCTCGCCGGCACGCTGCTGGCGCTCAACCAGAAGCCGGCAACGGTTCTGAGGAACCTTTAGGCCCCGGACGTTCGTGCCATTGTGCGTTCATGCCGCACGGTTAACGGGATTTTCACGGCGCAAACGCGCGCGGAGCGACATTCAGCCGCGCGTGGAAGCTTGCAGCAAATATGCTAGTTTCCCATTTAGGGAATGGGCTCAGAAGGCTGCCAAAGAGATCTGCCAAAAGATGGCGAATTTGCCGATGACGCAAATTTAATATCGATGGTAGCTTTGATGAGATAGGGTTTTTCGAGAACCGGCTGAAGGTCCTGCCAGGACCGGAGCGCCGGGCAACCAACGGGAATTCGACCATGTCGGACCTAGACCGCAACTATGCTTCACCCTTTGGCCGGGTGGCCGGGCGCGCCGATGCCGCGACCGTCGACGCCGGTCTGCGCGCCTACATGCTGCGCATCTACAATTACATGAGCATCGGCCTGGCCATCACCGGCCTCGCGGCACTCGGCGTCTACATGGCGTCGGTGACCGGCGATCCGGCGGCCGGCGTGTTCAAGTTCGGCAACGCCTATCTGACGCAGTTCGGCTACGCGATGTTCGTGAGCCCGCTGAAATGGCTGTTCATCCTGGCCCCGCTGGTCATGGTGTTCGCGATCTCGGCCGGCATCAACCGCCTCGCGCCGTCGACCGCGCAGATCCTGTTCTGGGTGTTCTCGGCCTTGATGGGCATCTCGCTGTCGTCGATCTTCCTGGTGTACACCCACACCTCGATCGTGCGGGTGTTCTTCATCACCGCGGCGACGTTCGGCGCGCTCAGCCTGTACGGCTACACGACCAAGCGTGACATGACGGGCATGGGCTCGTTCCTGTTCATGGGCCTGATCGGCATCGTGCTGGCGAGCCTCGTGAACCTGTTCCTGGCGAGCTCGATGCTGCAGTTCATCGTGTCGGTGATCGGCGTGTTCGTGTTCGCCGGCCTGACCGCCTGGGACACACAGCGCCTGAAGAACGAGTACATCTACGGCTACGCCTCCGCGGGCGGCGACATCGCCGAGCGCGCAGCGATCACCGGCGCCCTGTCGCTGTACTTGAACTTCATCAACCTGTTCACGCTGCTGCTGCAGCTCCTCGGACAGCGCGACTGATCCATCCGCTCGCAACACGAGCGACCTTCGAAGCCCCGGCCTCAGCGCCGGGGCTTTTCGTTTGTCCAGACGACTGAGAGCATGGCTCGCGCCGGGAGCGGCAGCCATGCTGCGACGATGTTGATCGGCTGCTTCGCCCTGGTATTGTTCCACCCATGTCCAACATCGAGATCCGGCCCACCCAGGAGGCCGACCTTCCCGCCATCACCGCCATTTACGGCCAGGCCGTCCGCGAGGGCACAGCCACCTTCGAGCTCGACCCGCCCGATCTGGCGGAGATGACCCGGCGCTTCCGGGCGCTGAGCGACGGCGGCTTTCCTTACGTCGCTGCCCTGCTGGACAGCGAGGTGGTGGGCTATGCCTATGCCGGGCCTTACCGTCCGCGCCCCGCCTATCGCTTCACGGTCGAGAACTCGGTCTATCTCGCGCCGACCAGCCAGCGCCGCGGCATCGGGATGCGGTTGATGCGGGCCTTGATCGAGGCCTGCGAGGAGCGCGGCTTCCGCCAGATGATCGCCGTCATCGGCGACTCCGCCAATGCCGGTTCGGTCGGCCTGCACACCGCCTGCGGTTTCCAGATGATCGGGACCCATCCGAGTGTCGGCCTGAAATTCGGCCGCTGGCTCGATACGGTCATGATGCAGCGGCCGCTTGGCACCGGCAGCAGCGACGTCCCGGCCTAGGTAACCTCGATCAGCGGGAGAGACGGCTCAGACCAGCGCCGGCTTCGGCGCGATCGCCAGCAGCACCCGCTCCAGCTCGTGGCCGCGGCGCAGGATCAGGCCGGTCGCCGAAATCACGCTGTACATGCCCTGCTTGCGGGCCAGCCGCGGGTCTTTCTCGATACGGTAGAGAGGCACCTCGGACGCCCGGCGGAAGACCGAGAACACGGCCCGGTCGCGCAGGAAGTCGATCGAGTAGTCGCGCCATTCGCCATCGGCGACCATGCGACCATAGAGATTGAGGATACGGTTCAGCTCAAGGCGGTCGAACGTCACCCGGGTCGGCGCTGCGGCCGCGTTGCGCGCCGCCGCGCGATTCTCGCTGGGGTCGGCATCCTCCGGGGTGAGGTTCATGAGCGTCCTCCTGTCATCCGTGTGACATGATCGCGCCAACCGGCGGAAGCCGCAAGGGGCCGTTTTCATTATCGAACTTCGCGGCGCCCGCGTCGAACGCGAGTTCCACGAACACGCAGGCGTCACGGGATCGTTAGCGGAATCATAATCGCGCCGCGTTTCCGCCTACGGACCGCCCCCGATCCTGGGCATAAGATTCGTGTGCGTTGGCCCGGTCCTTTCGGTTCCGGATTCCTCAGCCCCCAGCCCCCCGGGGTCGTCAGGATCGGGTCTATTCACAAGTAAGGCAAAGGGCCAACGCAAGTTGGTCCTTTTGCTTTTTGGCGCGAGCCCATCGATCGAGCCCATGGATCGAGCCCATGGCTTGATGCTGTGATGCGGACCGGCTGCCGCGGAGGGACCGGAGCCTTCCGCAGGCGGATGCGCTGCAAAGATGATCGGGGAGAGGTCTCAGCGCTCGGGAGCGCGCGCCGTCGCCGACGCCCGGCTCACCAGCGGCGGCAGATCGGAAAGGGCAGCGCCGAGCATCAGACCCGGCCGGTCGCGGCTGCCGTCCTGCAGATAGACCACGGCGCCATCGACGCCCTCACGGGCGATCTTGTCGAGCGGAACGCTCCAGTTCATCGGCGACCCATTCCAGTCGCCCAGCTTCATCAAGCCACGGACCACGTTGTAATAGGTGAGCTCCCGGCCGCCATTCTCGCCGCGCGCGACCTGGATCGGGACGACGCGCGCAATCGAGCCGACCCAGACCTCACCATGCTTGCGCGGCGCGTGCTCGCCGGCAGCGGCCACCGCCACTGTGAGCTCCTGGCCCTCGATCGACAGGCTGACCGGGACGGACATCACCGCGCCACCTCGGGCCGTTTCCTCGATCGCCCCTTCGATCGCGTCGCGATCGCTGCCGATCACATGCACGGAGCCGTTGACCACCGCCTGCGGGGTGTAGACCTCACGGTCGCCGCGCGCCCGCGAATAAGCGCGCTGCCGCGCCGTGAAGCGGGAATCGGCCAACGTGTCCTTCCAGCCGAGATAGTCCCAGTAATCGATCGGCAGGGACAGCGCGATGATGGTGGGATCGCGCGCGAGGTCGCCGAGCACCTTGTCGGCCGGCGGACAGGACGAGCAGCCCTGCGACGTGAACAGTTCGATCACCGCACGCGGGTCGGCGGCCGCCGGCCGGACGAAGGCAATGACCGCACAGACACCCAGCGCCGCGCGCGACCACCACGACATCTGTCCACTCATCGCCACTGTCCCGTCTGGACCACCGTCCGCTGCGCCCTAGCGCATCACCCTATCCGCGATGCCGTCCTCGTAGTTAACAAACCGAAAATGCAAAGGAGGCGGCCCTTGTCATAGGCCGCCTCCTTCATCACCCGCTACTCACTTCAGAGTGAGCCAAACTGTCGCATCGCGCTGTGGTTAAGCGGCGAGCTTGCGCAGCACGTAGTGCAGGATGCCGCCGTTCCGGTAGTAGTCCAGCTCGTCCAGCGTATCGATCCGGCAGAGCAGCGGCACCTGCTGCGCCGCACCGTTGGCCGAGATGATCTCGGCGGTCAGGGTCTGGCGCGGCTTCAAGTCGCCCTGGAGGCCCTTGATGGTGACCTTCTCGTCGCCCTTCAGGCCCAGCGACGACCACGACGTGCCCTCCTGGAACGTGAGCGGCAGCACGCCCATGCCGACCAGGTTCGAGCGGTGGATGCGCTCGAAGCTCTGGCAGATCACGGCGCGGACGCCGAGCAGGCGGGTACCCTTGGCGGCCCAGTCGCGCGACGAGCCGTTGCCGTATTCGGCGCCGGCGAACACCACCAGCGGCACGCCCTCTTCCTGGTACTTCATGGCGGCGTCGTAGATCGACATCTGCTCGCCGTCGGGCCAGTGCTTGGTCAGGCCGCCCTCGGGGATGTTGCCGTCGGCGCCCTTGAGCATGAAGTTCTTGATGCGGATGTTGGCGAAGGTGCCGCGCATCATGATCTCGTGATTGCCGCGGCGGGTGCCGTACTGGTTGAAGTCGGCCGGGCGGACCTGATGCTCGCTGAGGAACTTGCCGGCGGGCGAGGTCAGCTTGATCGAACCGGCCGGCGAGATGTGGTCGGTGGTGATCTTGTCGCCGAACAGCGCCAGCACGCGGGCCTCGACGATGTCCTTGATCGGCTCCGGCTCCTTCTTCATGCCCTCGAAATACGGCGGGTTCTGCACGTAGGTCGACGACATGTTCCAGCGATAGGTCTCGCTCTCGACGGTCTTGATCTTGCGCCAATTGGTGTCGCCCTTGAACACGTCGGCGTAGCGCTTCTTGAAGATCGACGCCTTGACGAACTTCTTGACGAAGTCATTGACCTCCTTCGTCGTCGGCCAGATGTCCTTCAGGTAGACCGGCTTCTTGTCCTTGCCGATGCCGATCGGCTCGACCGCGAGGTCCTTGGTCACGGTGCCGGCGAGCGCGTAGGCGACGACCAGCGGCGGCGAGGCCAGGTAGTTCGCCTGCACGTCCGGCGAGACGCGGCCTTCGAAATTGCGGTTGCCCGACAGCACCGCCGCCGCGACGACGCCATTGTCGTTGATCGACTTCGAGATCTCCTCCGGCAGCGGACCCGAATTGCCGATGCAGGTGGTGCAGCCGAAGCCGACCAAGTTGAAGCCGACCTTGTCGAGGTCCTTCTGCAGGCCGGAGTTAGCGAGGTATTCAGCAACCACTTGGCTGCCCGGGGCGAGCGAGGTCTTCACCCACGGCTTGGCCTTGAGGCCCTTGGCGGCGGCGTTGCGGGCCAAGAGGCCGGCGCCGATCAGCACGCTCGGGTTCGAGGTGTTGGTGCAGGAGGTGATGGCGGCGATGACGACGTCGCCATGGCCGATGTCGAAATCCTTGCCCTCGACCGGGAAGCGCTGATCGGCGCCATCCGGCTTCTTGTATTCGCCGGCCAGCGCGGTGGCGAAACCCTCGGCCACCGCGGGGAGCGCGATGCGGCCTTCAGGACGCTTCGGACCGGCCATCGACGGCACGACGTCGCCGAGATCGAGATTCAGCGTCTCGGTGAACACCGGGTCTGGCGACTTGGCGGTACGGAAGAGGCCCTGCGCCTTGGCATAGGCTTCGACCAGCGCGACGCGCGGTCCCTTGCGGCCCGAGGTCTTGAGATAGTCGATGGTCGCAGTGTCGACGGGGAAGAAGCCGCAGGTCGCGCCGTATTCGGGGGCCATGTTGGCGATGGTCGACTTGTCGGCGACCGAGAGATGGTCGAGGCCGGGGCCGAAGAACTCGACGAACTTGCCGACGACGCCGAGCTTGCGCAGCATCTGGGTCACGGTCAGCACGAGGTCGGTGGCGGTGACGCCTTCCTTCAGCGCGCCGGTCAGCTTGAAGCCGACGACGTCAGGCAGCAGCATCGACAGCGGCTGGCCGAGCATGCAGGCCTCGGCCTCGATGCCGCCGACGCCCCAGCCGAGCACGGCCAGACCATTGACCATGGTGGTGTGCGAATCAGTTCCGACCAGCGAGTCCGGATAGGCGACCTCGAAGGTGCCCTTGGTGCGGCCGACCGTCATCTTCTCCTTCTTGGTCCAGACCGTCTGCGCCAGGTATTCGAGGTTGACCTGGTGGCAGATGCCGGTGCCCGGGGGCACGACGGAGAAGTTCGAGAACGCCTTCTGGCCCCACTTCAGAAATTCGTAGCGCTCCTGGTTCTGCTTGTACTCCTCGGCGACGTTCTTGCCGAACGCCTTGTTGTCACCGAAGTAGTTCACGATCACCGAGTGGTCGATGACGAGGTCGACCGGCACCAGCGGGTTGATCTTCTCGGCATCGCCGCCGAGCGCCTGCATCGCATTGCGCATCGCGGCGAGGTCGACCACGGCGGGGACACCGGTGAAATCCTGCATCAGCACGCGCGCCGGGCGGAAGGCGATCTCGTGCTCCAGCGACTTCTTGCGCAGCCATTTCGACACCGCGACGATGTCGTCCTTGGTGACGGTGCGGCCGTCCTCGTTACGCAAGAGGTTCTCGAGCAGCACCTTCATCGAGTACGGCAGCTTCGAGATGTCCTTGAGACCGTTCTTCTCGGCTGTGGGCAAGCTGTAATAGATGTAGCTCTTCGTTCCGACCTTGAGGGTCTTGCGACACTTGAAGCTGTCGAGCGAGGTCATGCGTGGGAATCCCAATTGATCTGTATACCCTGAGGGGGTATTTTCGAACCGTCAGCGCGAGGCGCCGGATGGCTTGCAGCGGGCGATTGTGTGCTGCATCAAGGTCGGGCTTATAGAAGCTTTCTAACTGCGTCGCTACAGAGACAATCAAGTCCTGGCGTGGCATCACCCACAAATTCTCGCACGCTAGCCATCAATTTCGTAAGGGCTGTCACGACGCGCCATGCAGCAGTCTCCACCACCGTCTCCAAGGCTGTTCGGACACGACGTCAGATGCGTGCGCGGCGGCCGCGAGGTGTTCTCAAGCCTTGCCTTCGAGGCCCGCGCGGGCGAGGCGCTCGCCGTGACCGGGCACAATGGCGCGGGCAAGACCTCGCTGCTGCGGCTGATCGCGGGCCTCCTGCTGCCGGCCGGCGGCACCATCGCCATCGAGGGCGGCGAGGGTGAGCTGACGGTGCCCGAGCAGGCGCATTATCTCGGCCACCGCGACGCGCTGAAGCCGGCGCTCAGTGTGCGCGAGAACCTGACGTTCTGGGCCGACTTCCTCGGCGGCGGAATGACGCGGCCAATTCCGGATTGCCTGGCCGCCGTCGGCATCGCCCACGCGATCGATCTGCCGGCGGGCTATCTCTCCGCCGGCCAGCGCCGCCGCCTGTCCCTGGCCCGCCTGCTTGCCGTGCCGCGCCTGCTGTGGCTGCTGGACGAGCCGACAGCCGCGCTCGACGTCGCCGGACAGGCGATGTTCGCAGGGCTGATGCGCGAGCATCTCGCCGGCGGCGGCCTGATCGTCGCAGCGACGCATGGCCCGCTGGGCATCGACACGCGAGAGCTGCGGATTGGAAATTGAGCTGATGTTCATGGGACAGGCAACTCTTCGCCACGGCGCCGCTGCGCTCCCCTCCCCCTTGCGGGGAGGGGTTGGGGGTGGGGGTCCCAGCAAAGACTGCCCGTGTGGACCCCCACCCCCGACCCCTCCCCGCAGGGGGGAGGGGAGCGCAGCCAGCTCGGAGCAGCAGGATCGCTCCCAAGCATTTCTCCGGAAGGCCCACTCCGCATGACCGCCCTCGGTGCCCTCATCCGCCGCGACATCCGGATCGCGCTGCGCATCGGCGGCGGTGCGCTGATCGGCGTGCTGTTCTTCCTCACCGTCGTCGTGCTGATGCCGTTCGCCGTCGGCCCCGACCTCGCCCTGCTTACCCGCCTCGGCCCGGCCATTCTCTGGCTCGGCGCCCTGCTCGCCAGCCTGCTGACGCTCGACCGCCTGTTCACGGCCGACCACGAGGACGGCTCGCTCGACCTGATCATCATGAGCCGCACCCCGCTGGAGCTCGCCTGCGCCGCGAAGGCGCTGGCGCATTGGCTCGCCGCCGGGCTGCCGCTGGTGATCGCGACCCCCGTGCTCGGCCTGCTGCTCAACCTCGATGCCACCGCCACCGGCGCCGTCGCGCTGACCCTGCTCGCCGGCACGCCGGCGCTGACCTTCATCGGCATGACCGGCGCGGCCCTTGCGGTGACGATGTCGCGCGGCGGCCTGCTGCTGGCCGTTCTGGTCCTGCCGCTGTCCATTCCAGTCCTTATCTTCGGCGTCGCAGCGTCGCAGGCTGCCATTGTCGGCCCGCTGCCGTTCGGGGCGCCGTTCTCGATCCTCTGCGCGCTGTCGCTGGTCAGCTTCGTGATCGGCCCGTTCGCAGCTGCAACCAGCCTGCGCAACGGCCTGGACTAACGGAACACCGGCGGGGTTTGACCATGATCAACTCTTGGCCAGCCGCGCCGTGCTGATGGACTGCAACCGCTTCCGCCTTTAACAAGGTTTTCATGTCGCTGATCGACCTCGCCAATCCCACCAGGTTCCTTGCGCTCGCCGCGCGCCTCTTGCCGTGGCTGGCGCTGGTCACCGTCGTGCTGCTGGGCGCCGGCCTGTATCTCTCGGCGCTGGCGCCGGACGACTACCAGCAGGGCGCGACCGTCAAGATCATGTTCATCCACGTGCCCAATGCGTGGCTGTCGATGTTCGTCTGGGGCGTCATGAGCATCGCCTCGCTCGGCACGCTGGTGTGGCGGCATCCGCTCGCCGACGTCGCCGCCAAGGCCGCCGCGCCGATCGGCGCCAGCTTCACCTTCCTGGCGCTACTCACCGGCTCGCTGTGGGGCCGGCCGATGTGGGGCACCTATTGGGAATGGGACGCGCGGCTGACCTCGGTGCTGATCCTGTTCCTGATGTATCTCGGCCTGATGGCGCTGTGGCGTTCGGTCGAGGATCCGACCCGCGCCGCGCGCGCCGCCGCCGTGCTGACCTTGGTCGGCGCGATCAACCTGCCGATCATCAAGTTCTCGGTCGACTGGTGGAACACCTTGCATCAGCCGGCCTCGGTGATGCGGATGGGCGGCCCGGCGCTCGACAAGTCGTTCCTGATCCCGCTGCTGGTGATGGCGATCGGTTTCTCGCTCCTGTTCATCACCCTGCATGTGGCCGCGATGCGCAACGAGATCCTGCGCCGGCGCGTACGCAGCCTGCAGATGATGCAGGCGCGCGCGTATCAAGGCAGTGCGCCGTCCGGCGGCACGACCAGCCAGGCCGTGGGAGCGACGTGAGATGGACCTCGGCCCCTACACCTCCTTCATCGCCACCTCCTATCTCGCCGCAGCGCTGGTCGTCGTGCTGCTGATCGCCTGGATCGCGATCGACTACCGCACCCAGAAGGCGCGACTGCGCGCGCTCGAGGAGAGCGGCATCAGCCGCCGCTCCGGCCGCGCCGCCACGGACACGCCATGACCGATCAAACCGCCCCCGAGGCCGCGCCGCGCCGGCGCTCGCTGTTGATGCTGCTGCCGCTCGTGATGTTTCTCGGGCTGGCGGCGCTGTTCTGGTTCCGGCTCGGCAATGGCGATCCCTCGCGGATTCCATCGGCGCTGATCGGCCGTCCCGCGCCGAGCACGCCGCTGCCGGCTCTCCCCGAGCTCGCCAAGGACGGCACGGCTGTGCCCGGGCTCGATCCGGCCGTGCTCAAGGGCAAGGTCAGCATCGTCAACGTCTGGGCCTCCTGGTGCGTGCCCTGCCACGACGAGGCGCCGCTGCTGGTCGACCTCGGCCGCGACAAGCGCTTCCAGATCATCGGCATCAACTACAAGGACGGCGCCGACAACGCCCGCCGCTTCCTCGGCCGCTACGGCAATCCCTATGACGTCGTCGGCGTCGACGGCAACGGCCGCGCCGGCATCGAATGGGGCGTCTACGGCGTGCCGGAGACGTTCGTGGTGGGGCGTGAGGGCACCATCGTCTACAAGCTGGTCGGCCCGATCACGGCGCAGAATATCGACGCCGTGCTGAAGCCGGAGATCGAGAAGGCGCTGAAGACGGGCGGTTAGTCGGCCCACCGTGCAAGCGATGCTGCGCTGACGGCGGACTCCGAATCGAAATGTCGGCCCCGCTCTTTCCTCCCGTCATTCCGGGGCGGCGCGAAGCGACGAGCCCGGAATCCATAGCCACGAGCGGTCATGTGGCGAAGACCAGCGCCACGACCATCTCGCGTCCTATGCTGTTTCGTGGCTATGGATTCCGGGCTCGCGCCGCTACGCGGCGCGCCCCGGAATGACGGCTCTGAGAAAGCTACCCCTTGCTCACATCCCCTTCCGCCGCATCGCTGGCGGCCAGCGAGGCCGGGTCCTGGTGGTAGCGCTTGATCAGCGGCATCTGGGCGATGGCGAAGATCATGGTCAGCGGCAGCACGCCGAAGGCCTTGAAGCCGACCCAGAAGTCCGTGCTCTGGGTCCGCCAGATGATCTCGTTCAGCACCGCCATCGCGGCGAAGAACAGCGCCCAGCGGAAGGTCAGGATACGCCAGCCCGCGGGCGTCAGATTGAACACCTGATCGAACATGATGGCGATGAAGGAGCGGTTGAACAGCAGCCCGCCGCCGAGCACGGCCGCGAACAGGCCGTAGATGATGGTCGGCTTGACCTTGATGAAGGTCTCGTCGTGCAGCACCAGCGTCAACGTGCCGAACACGATCACGACGACGGCGGTGACCAGCGCCATCAGCGGAATGTGCTTCGTCACCACATAGGACGCGATCAGCGCCGCGATGATCGCGACCATGAAGGCGCCGGTCGCGGCGAACAGATTGAACTTGGCGTTGACGACGAAGAAGACGATCAGCGGACCGAGTTCGGTGGCCAGCTTGAACAGCGGATGCGGCTGGGTCTTGTCCATTCCATGTCCTGTTGGCTGTCGTCAGCGGCGACGCAGCTGGTCCCGTGGTCTTCGATTCGCAACACGCCGGAGCGGCGCAGCGACATCAATCCTCGATGCCGGCGATCGCCCGCGCGAAATCCTTGGCGGCGAACGGCTGCAGATCCTCGACGCCTTCGCCGACGCCGATGAAGTGCACCGGCAATTTGAACTTCTCCGACAGCGCCACGAGGATGCCGCCGCGCGCGGTGCCGTCGAGCTTGGTCATCACCAGGCCCGTGACGCCAGCCGTACGATGGAACGCCTCGACCTGCGACAGCGCATTTTGTCCCACGGTGGCGTCGAGCACGAGCAGCACCGCATGCGGCGCCGAGGCGTCGACCTTGCGAATGACGCGCACGACCTTTTCGAGCTCGTTCATCAGCTCGGCCTTGTTCTGCAGCCGGCCGGCGGTATCGATCAGCAGGATGTCGCGCCCCTGCTCCTTGGCGGCAGTAATGGCGGTAAAGGCGAGGCTTGCGGAATCCGAGCCTTGCGCGCCGGCGATCACGGGTGCCCTGGTGCGCTCGCCCCAGACCTTGAGCTGCTCGATGGCGGCGGCGCGGAACGTGTCGCCCGCGGCCAGCATCACCTGCTTGCCTTCGGAGGCGAATTTCTGCGCCAGCTTGCCGATGGTCGTGGTCTTGCCGGACCCGTTGACGCCGACGACAAGAATGACGAACGGCTTGTGGCCGGACTCGATCGTGAGCGGCTTCGCCACCGGCACCAGCACCTTCTCGACCTCGGTCGCGACGACGGATTTCACCTCGTCGGCACTGATCGCCTTGTCGTAGCGCCCGGCGCCGACGGCCTCGGCGATCCGCGCGGCTACGCTGGTGCCGAGATCGGCGCGCAGGAGCACGTCCTCGATGTCGTCGAGCATCGCGCGGTCGAGCTTGCGCTTGGTGACGAGATCGGCCACGGCGGTGCCGAGCGCGCCGGAGGTGCGCTTCAGGCCGTCCGATAGCCGCCGCCACCACGACCGCTTGGGTGTTTCGGAGGTGGTATCGTTCATGGCGTGGTGTTAGCCCTTTCCTCCCGCAAACGAAAGCCTTGCACCCGCAATACGGTTTCCATGGACATTAACCAACCCACCGATGAGGAGATGCTCGCCCGCGTGCTCCACCGCGACGGGGTGATGCTGGTGATCGACAAGCCGGCCGGCATTCCCGTGCACAAGGGACCGAAGGGCGGACCGAACCTCGAAGCCTCGTTCGACGCGCTCCGCTTTGGCCTGCCGCGTCCGCCGGTGCTCGCGCATCGGCTCGACAAGGACACCTCCGGCTGTCTGGTGCTCGGCCGTCACCGCAAGGCAACGGCCTCGCTCGGGCTTTTGTTCAAGCACGGCAAGATTTCCAAGACGTACTGGGCGGTGGTCGAAGGCGGCCCGGAGGCTGACGAAGGCATCATCGAGCTGCCGCTGGCCAAGCTGAATGCGGAGCGCGGCTGGTGGCAGAAGCCGGATCCGAACGGGCAGCCGGCGGTGACGAAATGGCGGGTGCTGGGGCGATCGTACGCGCCTGCCAGTGCGTCCCCACACTCCGCTCCTTCTTGCGGCACCGCCTCCCCTCCCCCTTGCGGGGAGGGGTCGGGGGTGGGGGTCCCCGCAGGCAGTCTCGCCCGGAGCCACCCCCCACCCCAACCCTCCCCCGCAAGGGGGGAGGGAGCAGACCGCGCGGCTGGCGAGGGCGGGGCTTCATCAGCTAAGGCGACCAGACTCACCTGGCTCGCCATGGAACCCATCACCGGCCGCACCCACCAGCTCCGCGTGCACTCCGCCGCCTCCGGCTGGCCGATCTTCGGCGACAACATCTACGGCAACGGCCCGCGCTTCGGCGAGCCGCGGCTGCATCTGCATGCGCGCGAGATTTCGATTCCACTGTCGAAGAACAAGCCGCCGGTGCACGTCGTCTCGCCGGCGCCGCTGCACATGCACGAGCGGCTGCGGCTGTGCGGGTGGAATGGCGAGTGACGCGGCTCAGGCGCATGTGAGACCCTTCACTCTCGCCCACACCACAGCTGTCATCGCCCGGCTCGACCGGGCGATCCAGTATTCCAGAGGCGGTTATTGCTGACCGAAAGGCCGCGGCGTACTGGATCGCCCGGTCAAGCCGGGCGATGACACCGAGGGTGGGGCTGACAGCTTCCCGCCATCATGGCCGGCGATCACTAGCCGCTGCACTGAGCCCGGCTCGGCACCAGTGACTGACACCGGCAGATAATGCTCCGTCCGCCCCTGCGTTGCGCTCTCGATCAGCACCTCGCGCGCGCAGCCGATCTCGACATCCAGCCGCCGCCGCAACGCCGCCTCTCCCGCCGCCCGCAGTCGCCGCGCACGGTCGCGGATGACAGTGCCATCCACCTGCGGCATGCGCGCGGCCGGCGTGCCCGGACGCGGCGAATAGGGGAAGACGTGGAGAAACGTCAGCCCGCATTCCTCGACCAGCTCGAGCGAGCCGGAAAACATCTCCTCGGTCTCGGTCGGAAAGCCCGCGATCAGATCGGCGCCCAGCGCGATGTCCGGCCGCAATTTCCGCACCTGATTGCAGAACGCGATCGCGTCGGCGCGCGCGTGCCGCCGCTTCATCCGCTTCAGGATCAGGTCATCGCCGGCCTGCAATGACAGATGCAAATGCGGCATCAGCCTGGCATCCTCGGCGAGCGCATCGAGCAGATCGGAATCCGCCTCGATCGAATCGATCGAGGAGATGCGCAACCGTTTCAGCTCGGGCACGTGACGCAGGATCCGCTTCACCAGCCGACCGAGCTTCGGCGTGCCGGGCAAGTCGGCGCCATAGCTCGTGAGATCGACCCCGGTCAGCACGATCTCGGCATGGCCGCGCGCGGCCAGCGTCCTTACCTGATCGACCACGGCCCCCATTGGCACCGAGCGTGAATTGCCGCGGCCGTAAGGGATGATGCAAAAGGTGCAGCGGTGGTCGCAGCCATTCTGGACCTGGACGAACACGCGCGGCAGACCGTGCTGAAAACCATCGACGAGGTGCGGCGCCATCTCGGTCACGGCCATGATGTCGGAGACCGCCACTTTCTCTGACGCATCGATGCCGAAGCGCGGCGCCGCCAGCACCTGCGCGGTCGCGCGCCATGCCTGCGGCTGCAGCTTGTCCTCGTTGCCGATCACACGATCGACCTCGGGCATATCAGCGAACATCGCGCTTTGTGTCTGCGCCGCGCAGCCGGTCACGACGATGCGCGCCGTCGGACGCTCGCGTTTCAGCTTGCGGATCGATTGCCGCGCCTGCGCCACGGCCTCGTTGGTCACGGCGCAGCTGTTGATGACGACGATATCGTCCGCGCCCGCAGCCTCGGCGTGGCGCGCGATCAGCTCGGATTCGAACGCGTTGAGCCGGCAGCCGAAGGTGACGACATCGACGCTCATGCGACGCTGGCGAACAGCTCTGGCTCGAACCGGCCCTCGAACTCGAACGTCGCGGTGCCCGTCATCAGCACATGGTCGTCGCGCTCGCGCCATTCGATGGTCAGTTCGCCACCCGGCAGCGTCATGTGCACGAGCCGATTGGCGCGCTTCAGCCGGGCGGCAGCCACCGCCGTCGCGCACGCCGCCGAGCCGCAGGCCCTGGTCAGCCCCGCGCCGCGCTCCCAGGTGCGCATCGTGATGTGGTCGCGATCGACGATCTGGGCGAGGGTGATGTTGGCGCGCTCCGGGAAGATCGGATGGTTTTCCAACAGCGGTCCGAAGCGTTCTAGGTCGTAGGAATTGACGTCGTTGTCGACCCAGAACACCGCGTGCGGATTGCCCATGCTGACGACCGACGGCGAATGCAGGATCGGCGCATCGATCGGGCCGATCTGCAGTTCGATGTAGCGGGTGTCGCGGAATTCCTCCGCCAGCGGGATCTCCTGCCAGCCGAACTTCGGCGCGCCCATGTCGACGGTGTAGAGCTCGGGCGACGGCCCCTGCCAGCAGTTCAAAAGGCCCGCGCGGGTCTCGAACGTCGCGCTGGTCTGGCCGGTCTTGCCGAACACCTGGCTCACCACGCAGCGCATGCCGTTGCCGCAGGCGCCCGACTCCGAGCCGTCATTGTTGTAGATCCGGATGAACGCCTCGGTACCGTCGAAGCGCGGCCGCTGCAGCACCATCAACTGGTCGTAGGGAACGCGGGACGCAACCGCCCGCGCCTCGTCCGGCGTGACGACATGCTTCACGTCGCGCAGGTCCAGCACGACGATCTCGTTGCCGATCCCGTTCATCTTGACGAAGCTGTGGTTGGCCAGCGGGCTCATGAAAATATCCAAATTGTGTCCGTCTTATATGGCGAATGGCGCCGCATTGACCAGTCCGCAGGGGGACATGACGCATCTGTCATGGGACGCCGCGCCGCCGAGCATGTTAGGACCGCACGTTCGCCGGCACGCGCCCTGCGCAGGAGCAGCACGGCACTGGAGAATAGTCGCATGAATCTCAGCACTTTCCGCATCGTTCTGGCCGTGGGCTCGGTCGCGTTGGCGCTGGGTGGCCCGCTGGCCCGGGCGCAGGCACCGTCGGCCTCCCCGGCTCCGGCGGCCTCGCCGGCCCCTGCCCCGAGCGCGATGCCGGCGCCCGCCGCCTCTCCCGCTGCATCCGCGAGTCCGGCTCCCGCGGCCAGCCCGTCGCCGGCCGCCAGCGCCAGCCCGTCGCCGTCATCGTCGCCCGCCGCCGCCCAGGCGCCGGCTCCCACGACGCCGCCGGCCGCCGCCCCCGCGCAGAGCGCCGACGCCTTCGGCGACGAGATCAAGCTCGAGGCCAAGAAGGTTGTCCAGATCAAGGGCACCGCGAACTGGGACAATGCGTTCGATACGCTGATCGATTCGTTCAAGGCGCTGTCGACCACCTTGGACAAGCAGGGCGTCAAGCCCGCCGGCAACGGCATGATCGTCTACACCTCGACCGACGACAACGGCTTCACCTTCTTCGCCGAGATCCCGATCGAGCAGGAGCCGAAGGCGCTCGGCAAGGGCATGAGCATCGGCCAGTCGCCCGAGGGCAAGGCGCTGAAATTCGTGCATCGCGGCTCCTACGACAACATGGACAACACCTACGAGGCGATCACCAACCATCTCGACGAGCGCCGGCTGGAGGCCAAGGACACCTTCATCGAGGAGTACCTGACCGATCCCCTCAAGACGGCCGAGGACAAGCTCGTCATCAACGTCTACGTGCCGCTGAAGTGAGCGCCATCATGATCAGACCGCTGCTCGTCGCCGCGCTCGTAGCGTCAACCGATCTGCCGGTGCTGGCGGATGACATCGCCCGGCAGGACACGCCAGCGATCACGGTCAGCGGCGAAGGCAGCGTGACGGCGCCGCCGGATCTCGCGCAGATCGACGCCGGCGTCGCGTCCGACGCCAAGACCGCGCGCGAGGCTGCCGAGGCCAACAACACCGCGATGGCCAGGGTGTTGCAAGCGCTGAAGACGGCGGGGATCGCCGACAAGGATGTGCAGACCTCGCGGCTGTCGCTGCAGCCGCAATATGCCCAGAACCGGCCGGGCCAGCCGGCCGTGACCGGCTATCGTGCGAGCAATCGCGTCACCATCAAGCTTCACGACGTCGCCAAGGTGGCGAACGTGATCGATACGGTGGTGGCCGCTGGCGCCAATGATGTCGGCAACGTCTTCTTCAGCGTCGCCGAGCCGTCCAAGCTGCTCGACCAGGCGCGCGAGAAGGCCGTCACTGACGCCCGCCGCAAGGCCGAAATCTACGCCAAGGCCGCCGGCGTCACGCTCGGACAGCCGCTCAACATCGCCGAGGACGGCGCACCGACGCCGGTGTTCCGCGCCAAGACGTTTGCGGCGCCGATGGCTGCGGGGGCACCGACGCCGGTCGCGCAGGGCGAGGAGACGCTGTCGGTCACGGTGAGCGTAACCTGGGCGATCAAGGCGGGGCAGTAAGTAACAAGTCTTCGTCTCTGTATGAGACGCGACGCCGGCGCTCCACAACCGGTGTCGTCCCGGCCTCCGCGCCGGGACCCATACTCCGCGGCGGATGTTGTCGCGCGAGATGGAGCTGTCAGTCATCGCCACACTAAGTTCGGTGGTTATGGGTCCCGGGTCGGCGTCTGCCGGCGCTTCGCGCCGTCGGACTTGCCCGGGACGACACCGTTTTTGGTGCGACGGTCTGGCTAGATCTCCACCACCTGTCCTGGCTTCAGCACGCCGAACCGCTCGCGCGGGATGCCGGCGGAATCGAGCGCGGCATGCAGCGCATGCACCGGCGCGTCGATGGCCTCGTCCGTCAGTTGGAACGTGCCGTGGTGATGCGCCAGCGCGGTCTCGGCGCCGCAGTCCTGCAGCGCCTGCACGGCATCCTCGGGGTTCATGTGCTGGTCGCGCATGAACCAGCGCGGCTCGTAGGCGCCGATCGGCAGGATCGCCAGTCTGATAGGTGAATGCGCTTCGGCGACGCGCCTGAAATGCGCACCCGTGCCGTAGCCGGAATCACAGACGATGTAGAGCTTGCCGCGCGGGGTCTCCAGGACGAAGCTCGCCCACAGCGCCTTGTTACGATCGAAGATGCCGCGCGCCGTCCAGTGCCGCGTCGGGACCAGGGTCACCGCGACCTCGTCGTTCAGCGTCACGCGGTCGTGCCAGTCATAGGCCTCGGCGCGAATCTTCGCATCGGCATCGGTCATCGTCAGGTCGTTGCCCAGCGGCGTCACGACGCGCGGCGAAAAGCGCGCGGTCAGCTTCGACAGCGTGCGGATGTCGAGATGATCGTAGTGCCCATGCGACACCAGCACGACGTCGATATGCGGCAGCGCCTCGAAGGCGATGCCGGGGTCGTTGTGCCGGCGCGGGCCGGCGAAGGAGAATGGTGAGACACGCTCCGACCAGACGGGATCGATCAGGATGTTGAGCCCGCCGGTCTGGACCAGCCAGCTGGCATGGCCGATGAAGGACAGCCGCACCGTCTCGCCATCGATCCGGTGCGGCGGGGTATCGGCATGCGGGCTCGGCGCCCACGCGGGCCATTTCGAGCGCTTGCCGTTGCGGTCGAACTGCCAGCGCAGCACCTGGCCGAGGGATTTGGGCGGAACGCCGTCGGGATCGTAGAAGCGCTTGCCGTCGAAATGGTCGGTGACGGGGCCGGAATAGTTCCTGGAACGGCGCAGCAAGGGTGTCCTCGCAAGGAAAGCTGACACGGGAAAGCTCAACTGGCGCAGGAGGTAAGCAGCGTCCTAGGGTCCGGCAACGGCCCCGCGGGAAGCAAGTTTCCTTGACTTTTCCACCTGCGGGGGGTTTAACGCGGCCGAATTTCGGAAAGTTTCGTCTTTTCGAGCCACCGCCCGGTCCTGGAGGCCGGAGGTCAACGCCCGACAGCGCTGTGCGCCCTCGGGCGCAAAGGTGTTTGGACTGACGGTTTCGGCCGACGGGCCGAGGTCTATATGCTCGTCATGGGCCGCAGCAAGCGGCGATGACGGGCGGCAACGAAGCGGGCGCCCGACAAGGGCAAAGGATAACGGCATTGTTCGACAATCTGTCGGAAAGGCTTGGCGGCATTCTCGATCGGCTGACGGGGCGCGGTTCGCTCTCGGAAGCCGATGTCGACGCCGCGATGCGCGAGGTCCGCCGGGCGCTGCTCGAGGCCGACGTCGCGCTGGAGGTTGTCCGCAGCTTCACCGACCGCGTGCGCGAGCAGGCGATCGGCGCCACCGTCGTCAAGTCGGTCACGCCCGGCCAGATGGTCGTGAAGATCGTCCATGACGAGCTGGTCAAGACGCTCGGCGACGAGGGCCAGACCATCGACCTCAATGCCGTGCCGCCGGTGCCGATCATGATGGTCGGCCTGCAGGGCTCCGGCAAGACCACCACGACGGCCAAGCTCGCGCGCCGCATGGTCCAGCGCGACAAGCGCAAGGTGCTGATGGCCTCGCTCGACGTCTATCGTCCGGCCGCCATGGAGCAGCTCGCGGTGCTCGGCCGCGACCTGGACATCCCGACCCTTCCCATCGTCGCCGGCCAGATGCCGCCGCAGATCGCGCGCCGCGCCATCGAGGCCGCCAAGCTCGGCGGCTATGACGTGGTGCTGCTCGACACCGCCGGCCGCACCACGCTCGACGAGGACATGATGAAGGAGGCGGCCGAGATCAAGGCGGTCGCCAATCCGCACGAGGTGCTGCTGGTCGCGGACTCCCTGACCGGCCAGGACGCCGTCAACCTCGCCCGCTCGTTCGACCAGCGCGTCGGCCTCACCGGCATCGCGCTGACCCGTATCGACGGCGACGGCCGCGGCGGTGCCGCGCTGTCGATGCGCGCGGTCACCGGCAAGCCGATCAAGCTGCTCGGCACCGGCGAAAAGACCGACGCGCTGGAGGACTTCTATCCCTCGCGTATCGCCGGCCGCATCCTCGGCATGGGCGACATCGTCTCGCTGGTCGAGAAGGCCGCGGCGAACATCGACGCCGAGAAGGCCGCGCGCGCCGCCGAGAAGATGCGCAAGGGTCAGTTCGACCTCAACGACATGCGCGAGCAGCTGCTGCAGATGTCGCAGATGGGCGGCATCAGCGGTCTCATGGGCATGATGCCCGGCATCTCCAAGATGAAGAACCAGATCGCGGCGGCCGGGATCGACGACAAGATCCTCAAGCGCCAGGTCGCAATCATCGATTCAATGACGCGCGAGGAGCGCAAACATCCCGACCTGCTCAAGGCGAGCCGCAAGAAGCGCATCGCGGCCGGCTCCGGCCAGAGCGTCGAGCACGTCAACAAGCTGCTCAAGATGCACCGGAACATGGCCGACGTGATGAAGGCCATGGGCTCCGGCAAGCGCGGCCCGCTCGCCGGCATCGCCCAGGCGATGGGATTCGGCGGCGGTGGCGGCATGCCCTCACCGGAGCAGCTCAAGGCGCTCGCCGACAAGATGCCGGGCGGCATGCCCGGCGGCCTACCGAATTTGCCGAAGGATCTTCCCGCCGGACTGCGCGGCGGTTTGCCCAATCTGCCGGGCCTCACCGGCCTCAGCGGCAAGCCGACGCTGCCCGGCCTAGGCCTGCCTCCGGGGAAGAAGAAATGACCTCACTCCCGTCATTGCGAGCGAAGCGAAGCAATCCAGGGCGTCACGCGCGACCCTGGATTGCTTCGTCGCTTCGCTCCTCGCAATGACGACCTCTATCCAACCTTCATATCAATCCATCGACACCTAGGAGAACTTTCATGTCCGTCGTCATTCGTCTCGCCCGTGCCGGCACCAAGAAGCGCCCGGTCTATCATGTCGTCGTCGCCGACTCGCGCTTCCCGCGTGACGGCCGCTTCATCGAGCGTCTCGGCTACTTCAATCCGCTGATGGCGAAGGACAACGAGGCGCGCCTCAAGCTCGACATGGAGAAGGTGAAGGCTTGGCTCACCAAGGGCGCGCAGCCGTCCGACCGCGTCGCCCGCTTCCTCGATGCCGCCGGCGTCAAGAAGCGCGAAGCCCGCAACAACCCCGAGAAGGCCGTGCCGCGCAAGGAGCGCAAGGCGCAGGCCGAAGCCGCTGCCAAGGGCTAAGCCTGTCGTTGAGGGGTAAGCTGTCGCCACAAGCAAGGTGTCCCCCCTCTCCCCGTTCTTACGGGGAGAGGGTCGGGGTGAGGGGCAGCCCCACCCAGTGGCGCAAGTTGTTAGACCTGTACCCCCTCACCCGGATTGCATCTGACGATGCAATCCGACCTCTCCCCGCAGGCGGGGAGAGGTACGCACCCAATACGCATCTGGACCAGGAATATGAGCGCGCCTAGCGGCCGACACGGGGCTCCAGACGATAGCGGCAGCAAACTGATCTGCGTCGCCAGGATCGGCGCCGCGCACGGCGTGCGCGGCGAGGTTCGCTTGTGGACCTTCACCGAGGATCCGCTGGCCGTGCTGCATTACGGCCCGCTGACGACAAAGGACGGCAGCCGCTCGTTCGAGGTCGCCAAGGCGCGCGAGGCCAAGGATCATCTCGTCGCCAGCTTCAGGGGCGTTACCGACCGCAATGCCGCCGAGCGCCTCAACGGGCTCGAGCTCTACGTGCCGCGCGATCGGCTGCCCGAGACGGATGATGACGAATACTACCACGCCGATCTGATCGGGCTTGCCGCCGAGACCACGGCGGGCGCACCGCTCGGCCGCGTGCTCGCCATCCATAACTTCGGCGCCGGCGACATCATCGAGATCGCCCCGCCCTCCGGCAGCACCTTGATGCTGCCGTTTACCAACGCCGTGGTGCCGACGGTGGATCTCGCGGGCGGGCGGGTGATTATCGAGTTGCCTGATGAGATTGACGGCGAGGATCGAGCTTCGGCCGATGAATCGGCGTCGGCTGGGGACGATGCTGCCGCCCAAAACTCAGCTCGTCATCCCCGCGAAAGCGGGGATCCATAGCCACCGCGGCTGATTGGCATGCGCGGAACTGGCCGCGTGCCACTTTCCGACATCACGCGGTATGGGTCCCGGATCGGCGCCGCGACGCGCTGACGCGCGTCACGGCTTGTCCGGGACAACTCCGGTGGTGGAGCATCGGCCGCGAGATAACGGCGCCGCATTGATCGGGGCTCGATCTTGCTTCGCCGCTGCCGTAACAGAGCGCAATGACCACTTCGCCCTCTCCCACCGCGCCCTGGCGCGCGACTGTGCTGACGCTGTTTCCGGAGATGTTTCCCGGGCCGCTCGGCGTGAGCCTCGCCGGCCGCGCGCTGGCATCAGGTATTTGGTCGCTGGAGGCGCGCGACATCCGGGCCTCGGCCACCGACAAGCATCGCAGCGTCGATGACACGCCGGCCGGCGGCGGTCCTGGCATGGTGCTCCGCGCCGACGTCCTCGCCGCCGCGATCGACGCAGCGGCCATCGCGCCGGAACGGCCGAAGCTCCTGATGAGCCCGCGCGGTCGGCCATTGACCCAGGCCTTCGTCCGCGAGCTCGCCGCCGGCGCCGGACCGCTGATCATCTGCGGCCGGTTCGAGGGCATCGACCAGCGCGTGATCGACGCCCGCGAGCTGATCGAGGTGTCGATCGGCGACTACGTGCTGTCGGGCGGCGAGATCGCGGCGCTGGTGCTGATCGACGCCTGCGTACGGCTGCTGCCGGGCGTGATGGGCAAGCTCGAATCCGGCACCGACGAGAGCTTTTCCGACGGCCTCCTCGAATATCCGCAATACACCCGGCCGCAGGTCTTCGAGGGCCGTCCCATTCCGGATGTGCTTACCTCCGGCGACCACGCCAAGGTCGCCGCCTGGCGGCGCGCCCAAGCTGAAGCCCTGACGGAAGCGCGACGGCCGGACTTATGGGCCGAATGGCAGGCGCGACGGCCCCGAGAACAAACGAGGACCAGCCAAAAAGCGCCAAAAAGCACGACAGACGGGTGACAAGCCTCGCGCTTTGCCTTATAGGAGCGCCCAATTCCGCAAGTGACGGCAGGAACAAGCGCAGCCCGCGTGACCCGGCTGGGCGCGCCGCCGATGGAGATTTACCCGTGAACCTGATTCAGCAGCTCGAAAAAGAGCAGTTCGACAAGCTGTCCGCCAACAAGACCATTCCGGAGTTCGGCCCGGGCGACACCGTGATCGTGAACGTGAAGGTGGTCGAAGGCGAGCGCACCCGCGTGCAGGCCTATGAAGGCGTTTGCATCGGCCGCTCTGGCGGTGGCATCAACGAGAGCTTCACCGTCCGCAAGATCTCCTACGGCGAGGGCGTGGAGCGCGTGTTCCCGATCCTGTCCCCGATGATCGACTCGATCAAGGTCGTGCGCCGCGGCAAGGTGCGTCGCGCCAAGCTGTATTACCTGCGCCAGCTGCGCGGCAAGTCGGCCCGCATCGTCGAGAAGCAGGACCGCCAGACCGCCGTCAACGAGTAATCGTTGCTTCCGATGGATTGACGAAAAGCGCGGGCTGGCCCCGCGCTTTTTTGTTTTGGACCACCGTCATTGCGAGCGAAGCGAAGCAATCCAGTGTCCTTGCCGTGGCCCCTGGATTGCTTCGTCGCTTCGCTCCTCGCAATGACGGCGGGCGCAAACGCATCTCGCACTCCGCGGCTCGCGTGCTATATATCTCCCTGAAATGGTTCTAGATCGCACCAGCATGGCCTGCCGCCGCGTCGTCATCGACGATCATAGCCGGCTGCCCGGGCGGTTCTTCGGACGGTTCGCGACGTCGGCGACCTCCGAGCTTAGGCGCGCGCTGTAAGCCGCAGCGCCTCGTCCTGCTTGTTCGCGCGTGGCGGTCACGCGCTCAGTTTCAAACCTTCATTCCCGGGAGCATTCGCTCATGTCGAAGCCGACCACCCTGTACGACAAGATCTGGAACGACCATCTGGTGCACGAAGCCGAGGACGGCACCTGCCTGCTCTACATCGACCGCCATCTGGTCCACGAGGTCACTTCGCCTCAGGCCTTCGAGGGCCTGCGCATGACCGGCCGCAAGGTGCACGCGCCGGAAAAGACGCTGGCCGTGGTCGACCACAACGTGCCGACCACCGACCGCTCCAAGCCGAACCCGGATCCGGAGAGCATCGAGCAGATCAAGACGCTGGCCGAGAACGCCAAGGACTTCGGCATCGAATATTACAACGAGTTCGACCGCCGCCAGGGCATCGTCCACGTCATCGGCCCGGAGCAGGGTTTTACGCTGCCCGGCACCACGATCGTCTGCGGTGACAGCCACACCTCGACGCATGGCGCGTTCGGCGCGCTGGCGCACGGCATCGGCACCTCCGAGGTCGAGCACGTGCTGGCGACACAGACGCTGATCCAGAAGAAGGCGAAGAACATGCGCGTCACCGTCGACGGCAAGCTGCCGGACGGCGTGACGGGCAAGGACATCATCCTCGCCATCATCGGCGAGATCGGCACCGCCGGCGGCACCGGCTACGTGCTGGAATATGCCGGCGAGGCGATTCGCGCGCTGTCGATGGAAGGCCGCATGACCGTCTGCAACATGTCGATCGAGGGCGGCGCCCGCGCCGGCCTGGTCGCGCCGGACGAGAAGGCCTATGACTTCCTGCGCGGCCGTCCCAAGGCGCCGCAGGGCGCGGCCTGGGATGCGGCGATGCGCTATTGGGAGACCCTGCGTTCCGACGAGGGCGCGCATTTCGACCATGAGCTGCGGCTCGACGCCGCCAAGCTGCCGCCGATCGTCACCTGGGGCACCTCGCCCGAGGACGTGATCTCGGTGACCGGCATGGTGCCGGATCCGGACAAGATCGCCGACGAGGCCAAGCGCATCTCCAAGCATCGCGCGTTGAAGTACATGGGCCTGACCGCGGGCACGAAGATCACCGACATCAAGCTCGACCGCGTGTTCATCGGCTCCTGCACCAATGGCCGCATCGAGGATCTGCGCGCCGCCGCCAAGATCGCCGAGGGCAAGACCGTGTCGGGTCATGTCAACGCGATGGTCGTGCCGGGCTCGGGCATCGTCAAGGAACAGGCCGAGGCTGAAGGTCTGGACAAGATCTTCATCAAGGCCGGCTTCGAATGGCGCGAGCCGGGCTGCTCGATGTGCCTCGCCATGAACCCGGACAAGCTGGCGCCGGAAGAGCGCTGCGCCTCGACCTCGAACCGCAACTTCGAGGGCCGCCAGGGCTTCAAGGGCCGCACCCATCTGGTGTCGCCCGCGATGGCCGCGGCCGCCGCGATCGCCGGCCACTTCGTCGACGTGCGCGACTGGCGCTGAGATCTGTCTTCGCCGGCGCAGCAGAGCTGCACGGCGACTGAGCTTGAGACGAACGCGGCGGCTTCGAAAGAAGCCGTCGCGTTTTCATTTCGACTCAACGTCGATGCTGATCGGCAAGAGCTCCTTAAAGCTCTTCACGCACAATCCTACCGCCGGACGCACCGCGCCGGCGGAGGAACGTGCCGAGGAGCCCGTGATGGCCGAGAAGCCGGAATACGTCGACCTCATCCGTGATGCGACGCGTCAGCGCCGCAAGACGCCGCCCGCCAAGATCATCGCCAAGGCCGAAGAGCCGAAGGAGGAGCGCCGGCTGTCGAACTGGCCGCCCGGCCGGTTTGCCAAATGGCGGATCGAGACGCTTGTGCCGTGGAAGCTGACGGTGAAGAACTGGCAGTTCAAGGATTGGCTCTGAGCGGTACGCCGAACACATGCCGCTGAAACGACAGAAGGACGCCGTTCGGCGTCCTTCGTCGTCTCGATCAGGCCGTCAGTTCGTCAGTAGTAGCGCCAGTGATGGCGGTGGTGACGATGGTGCCAACGGTGATGATGGCGCCAGTGATGACCACGCCAGTGCCGGTGATGGCAGATGCGGCGCGGGCCGTAATAGGTGTAGACGATCCGGCAACGGCGATACGGGTAGTAGTAGGCCGTCGTGTAGGTCGGGGTGTAGTAGCTGCGATAGCCGTAGAAGTGCCGGCGATGATGGTGGTAGTACGGCCGATAGCCGTAATGCGGATAATGATGGTAGCCGCCGCCATGGAAGACCGGCCGCGGACCGCCGCCACCATGGAACACCGGGCCTCCGCCGTGGAACACGGGACGCGGACCGCCGCCTCCGAAGTGATGACCTCCGCCACCGTGGAAGACGTGACCACCGCCGCCACCGCGGAAGCCATGAAAGCCGCCGCCTCCGCCGTGGAAACCACCGCCACCGCCATGAAAACCACCGCCACCGTGGAAGCCGCCTCCGCCACCATGGAAGCCACCGCCACCATGATGACCGAAGCCGCCACGCACCTGGATGGTCAACGCATCAGGCGCGGCCTGCGTCACAGGCCGAGCGCCGGGACTCACGGGCGACATGGCCGAAGCCGGCCGGCTGGACGCACCCGCAATTACAAACAGTGCCGCCGCCGCAAGACTGAGGCGACGAACAAGACCAGCATGCTGGTCCTTCATCCTCATCATGGTCCCTTCTCCCTGAATGCCGTGAAATAGCGATGGACCCATGCAGCGCCCTTGCTGGTCGTCCGATCGGTGGCTTGGCGCACCCCCAACATGAACGTAGAGATAGCGACGTGAATGCGGCATGAATGATGCACGCTGCGCGGGCATCTGCGGCGTGGCGTCGCGGCAGAGGACCAGCGCATGAATGTCTATGTCGTCGTGCAACTGAAAGATGACCGACCGCGCTGCCTATGATCGTTATCAGGCGCGCTTCTTCGACGTGTTCCGAAAGTTCAACGGCCGTCTGCTCGCGGCCGACGAAGCACCGGTCTTGATCGAAGGCGATTGGGACGGCGACAAGGTCGTGCTGATGTCGTTTCCGGATGCGAACGATTTTCGTGCCTGGGCGGAGTCACCCGAATATCGGGAGATCGCGAGGGATCGCGAAGCGGGCGCTCAGTCGGTCGTGCTGCTCGTGCAGGGGTTTCGCACCTGAGCGCGGTCATGCGCTCAGCGAACGCATCGCAGCGATGGCGGCCTTAGTCGACGAAGGGCGTGAACAGCACGAAAGGTCCCGGCGGATAAGCGGGTGCGTACGCGATCGGGCGTCCGTAGTAGCGCGGCGAGGGCGCGGTCGATCGGGCAACTCTCGACGAACGATCGTGCTGGCGCGCGCCGAACGCAACGGCGGCCGCGGAGTCGCTCGCATCTACGCTGAAGGACGCAGCCAACGCCGGCGAAGTCGCAGCCGAGCTTGCAAGCAGCATCGACAGCGTGACGATGCCGATCCCGAGCCAGGTTTTGCTGATGGAGGTTTTCATGGCGGCCTCCCTTACCAGCCCGCCATCAAGGTACAGGCCCGCGACGCGGGCCTGTTTGATTTCGATCATGGACTGCAAAGCAGCGACCATCCGCTCACCAGCGGTGGTGTCCACGCCCGTGGTGCCCACGCCAATGGTGGCGATGCGGGTGCCAATGACGCCGAGGATGCCAGTAGTGACGGCGAGGATGCCAATGGCGACGGCCATGCCAATGCGCCTGGGTCGTCTCCTGCGTCGTGCCCTGCTGCACCGCCGTCGCGGCGCCGGGATTGATGAGCGACAGCGCCTGCGCGCGTTCGGCCGGCGCAGCCATCGCAAGAACGGCACCAATGGCCGCGATGCCCAACAGCTTTGTCACAGTCATGAACTTCTCCTTCGATCGCCTGACCTCACGTCGGGCACCACATATCCGCCGCGTCAGCTTCCTGAAGGGCGGCCGCAGCAGCGCGACGCAGGTCAGTCTCGAACGAGCGACGTGAATGGGGGATGAAGACCTGCGCGAGGGCAGAATGCGCAAATGTCGCGCGCGGTTCCGCCGCACCGCGCGACATATCCGCACTGCGTCGGCGGAGTCACACGCAACAGACCGCGCGAATCAGGCTTTATTCGTAGAATCGACTCGGCCGACGATTGTCAGCCACGGCGCCAGACGCAGCTCACATGCGGGACGATCACGGTGCCGCTCGGGCGATGCTCCGGAACATAACTGGCATTGCAAACCCGCACGGCGTTCGGACCGGGATTGTAACGCGGCACCACGTCGGGCTCCCAATGACCTTCATAGCGCGGATAGATCTGGATCCGCCGCTGCCGGCGCTGCGCGGAGACATCGGTGCTTGCCTCGCGCTCGACGGCGGGGCGCGCGCCCTGCTCCGCTCGCGCGGCCATCGGAATGGAGATCGCGACCATCGCTGCCAACGCCGTCCCGGCGAGCATCATCGACGTCTGTCTCATGTGTCCCAAACCCCCAATTCGCGCGTTGCGACGGTCGCCGTTTTCATCCCCTGCGTCAACCGGCGCGCGGCCACACATCGCATAGAACCTGGATGCAAGATGATCAAAGCCGGGCTAGAAGGCGGCAATGTGGACCGATCTGAAAGCCCCCTCGCTCGCCGACATGGAAGCCATGGCGCACGAGATGTTCGAGCGTCTGCCCGCGCATTTCCGTGGGATGTGCGAGGGCGTCATCATCCGGGTCGACGACTTCCCGACCGAGGAGGTGCTCGACGAGATGGAGGCGGAGAGCGAGTTCGACCTGCTCGGCCTGTTCCAGGGCACCGGGCTCCCATTCCGCAGCAATGACGACCTGCCGCGCCTGCCCAACATGATCTGGCTGTACCGCCGCCCGATCCTGGACTACTGGGCCGAGCACGATGAGAGCTTCGGCCACATCGTCCGCCACGTCCTGATCCACGAGATCGGCCATCATTTCGGGATGTCGGACGAGGACATGGAGGCGATCGAGGCCGCCGCCGACTGACCGGCACGGCCGATTTTCCGGGCAATTTGACTTTATCCGTCCCGCCAATCGGGCTAAACAGCGGCCTGCCCGATATTCTCGAAGGTGCTCCCCGATGGACAAGTTCACCACGCTGGAAGGCGTCGCCGCGCCGCTGAAGATCATCAATGTCGACACCGACATGATCATCCCCAAGCAGTACCTGAAGACCATCAAGCGCACCGGGCTCGGCAAGGGCCTGTTCTCGGAGCAGCGCTACAAGGACGATGGCAGCGAGAATCCGGATTTCGTGCTCAACCAGCCGGCCTATCGCAACTCGAAGATCCTGGTCGCCGGCGACAATTTCGGCTGCGGCTCGAGCCGTGAGCACGCCCCCTGGGCCCTGCTCGATTTCGGCATCCGCTGCGTGATCTCGACCTCGTTCGGCGACATCTTCTACAATAACTGCTTCAAGAACGGCATCCTTCCGATCCGCGTGTCGCAGGCCGATCTCGACAAGCTGTTCGACGACGCCGAGCGCGGCGCCAACGCGACCCTGACGATCGACCTCGCCGCCCAGGAAATCCGCGGCCCCGATGGCGGCACCGTCAAGTTCGAGATCGATCCGTTCCGCAAGCATTGCCTGCTCAACGGGCTCGACGATATCGGACTGACGCTCGAGAAGAAGGCCTCGATCGACAGCTACGAGGCCAAGCTGGCCGAGCGCGCCTGGGCCTGATCCCCGTCTGACCGAACAGAGTTCGCGGGCCCCGGACCTCGGTCCGGGGCCTTGTTTCGAGAGCATCCCGAGCACAGGTCCGCCGTTGACGCGCGTATTGCCCGAGGTCGTCACCTTCTGGCGCGGACCGCTCGACCGGCTGCGCCAGACCTGCCTGCGCTCGCAGTTGGCCGCCGGCCACAAGGTTACCGTCTACAGCTTCGATCCGCTGCCCGGCCTGCCCGACGGCATCCGCAATGAAGCGGCCGAGGCGGTCCTGCCCTATGCGTTCTCCGAACGGCTGCGGCCGGCGCAGCCCGACGGCAGCTGGCGCGACTGGACGACGTTGCAGTTCAGCGACTTCTTCCGCATGCGGCTGATGGCGCAACGCGCCGGTCTCTGGCTCGATGCCGACGTGCTGCTGCTGCGCCCGGTCGAGATCGATCCCGCCTTGCCCTATTTCGCTTGGGAGCGGCCGCGGCAGCTTGGCAATTCCGTGCTGTATCTGCCGTCGGACGATCCGATCGTGGCCGAATTCGCCGCGCTGATGGCGCAGGACGAATTGACTCCGAACTGGCTGTCGCTGCGCCACCGCCTCACCTTCGCAGCTCGCCGCCTGCGCGGCGGCTCCGACCGGCTGTCCGACATCCGCGTCGCCATCTTCGGCCCGGCGGCCCTGACCGCGCTGGCGCGCCGCCACGGCTCGCTCCAGCATGCGCTGCCGAAGCGCAGCTTCTATGCGGTCCATGCCGAGCCGAAGGCGTTCTTCGACCCTAGCGACTTCTCCGGCCTGATCGGCGACCCCGGCATCATCGGCCTGCACATCTCGCCGAAGGGCCGCGGCGGCGAGGCGCCGATTCCCGGCAGCCTCTACCACTGGGCCGTGGAGCGCTTCGGCGCCTGAAGATCTGCGCCCGCGGCAGGGCCGCTGTGCTGCTTGATCTACCGCAACGTCGGATTGCCGGCCCGGTGATTGATTGGTTTCAATCATCGGAGACGCGCCATGTCCGCCCAATCGAAGCCCTATCCTCGCGTGCAATACCTGATCGACACCTTCGCCCAGTGGCTCAAGCACCGGCGTGAGCTCAGCGAACTCAGGCAGCTCGACCGCGACGATTTCGAGCGCATCGCGATGGACCTCCAGGTCACGCCTGGCGATCTCGACGAGCTTGTGCGCCATGGCGAGCATGCGGCCGACGAGCTGCCCTTGATGCTCAAGGCGCTCGGCATCGACGAGGCCGCACTGGCGCGCGCCGAGCCGCTGGTGCTGCGCGACATGGAGCGGGTCTGCGCCATGTGCAAGGACAAGATCCGCTGCCATCGCGATCTCGCACATGGGACGTCCAGCGAGCATTACGAGGAGTACTGCCTCAACGCGCCGACCATCGACCGGCTGGACGCCGAGATCGTCAAGCACTGATCGCCCTCCTGTCGACGGAGCACAGCGATGAGCATGCCCAACCTGCACCGCCACACTTGGCTTCATGTCGGCGTCGCGATCGTGCTCGCGCTCGCCGCGATGCTCCTCATCCGGCTGCACTATGCCAACGGCGCGACGCCGGCCGCCGACAGCGTGCAGGCGGGCCGCAAGCTGGCGGAAGCCTGGTGCAGCCCGTGCCACGCCATCGATGCGAGCGGTGCACGCAGCCGGACCGCGACGGCGCCGGATTTCGTCGCGGTGGCCAACATGCCGTCGACCACCGAGCTGGCGCTGAAGGTTTTCCTCCAGAGCAGCCACCCGACGATGCCGAACGTCATCCTGACGGCCGAGCAGCGCGGCGACCTCGTCAACTACATCCTCAGCCTCAAGCGGAGCTGAGGCCCGGTCCTCCTACTTCGCCATCTCGGCGATCGCGTCGGCAATCGCGATCGTGCGCTTGGCCATCTCGGCATGCAGCCGCTCGACCATGCGGCCGTCGATCTGGATCGCGCCGCGCGAGGCATTCTCCGGCAGCTCGAAGGCGGCGAGGATCTTGCGGGCCTCGGCGACCTCGGCCGTCGGCGGCGTGAAGATCGCGTTGCAGGTGTCGATCTGACCGGGATGGATCAGCGTCTTGCCGTCGAAACCGAGATCGCGGGCCTGGATGCACTCCTGCGAGAAGCCGTCGGTGTTGGCGAAGTCGCTGTAGGGCCCGTCGAGAATTTCCAGCCCATGCGCGCGCGTCGCCAGGATGCAGTGGCTGATCATCGGCAGCATCGTCGAGCGGCCCGGCACCATGCGGATGCGGGTCTCGCGCGAAATGTCATTGGGGCCGAACACGAAGCCGGCGAGCCTTGAGCCGTCCTCATGCACGGTGGCCGCGAGCAGGTCGGCGTCGAGCACGGCGCGCGCGGTCTCGATCATCGCCCACACTTTCAGCGCCGGATCGGCGCCGACCTCGGCGAGGCGGCTCGTCACCAGGCGCAGATCATCGACCGTCGACACCTTGGGAACCAGGATGCCGTCGGTCGCGGTCTGGCCGGCCATGGCGACGTCGTCGCTCCACCACGCCGTGTCCAGGCTGTTGATGCGGATCAGCAGCTCGCGCTTGCCGTAGCCGTCGGCGGCGACCGCCTTGGCGATCTGCTCGCGCGCCGCCGCCTTGGCGTCGGGAGCCACGGAATCCTCGAGATCCAGGATCAGGCCGTCAGCCGGCAGGTTCCGTCCCTTCTCCAGTGCGCGGGCATTGGAGCCGGGCATGAACAAGAGACTGCGGCGCGGGCGGATCATTTCGGCGTTTCCCTTGGTTTATTGAGCCGGCCCGCGATACCATTTCGGCCACCGGGCCGGAAGGCTTGTTCCCGCAGGCCACGTGTGTTTAAGGCAGGGCCCATGATCTCGTTTCCGCAACGTCTGCTCGAAGGCTATCGCGCCTTCACCACCCAGCGCCTTCCCACCGAACAGAGCCGCTATCTGGAGCTGTCCGAGCGCGGCCAGTCGCCCGAAGTGATGGTGATCGGCTGCTGCGATTCCCGCGTCTCGCCCGAGGTGATCTTCGACGTCGGCCCCGGCGAATTGTTCGTGCTCCGGAACATCGCCAACCTCGTGCCGATCTATCAGCCCGACGCCAACGCCCACGGCGTGTCGGCCGCGCTGGAATATGCCGTCACGGTGCTGAAGGTGAAGCACATCGTGATCCTCGGCCATGCCCAATGCGGCGGCATCCGCGCCTTCGTCGACAAGGCGGCGCCGCTGTCGCCGGGCGACTTCATCGGCCGCTGGATGTCGATGTTCATCAAGCCCGGCGAGGTCGTCGAGCAGCGCGACCATGAGAGCTTTCAGGACTTCGTCACCCGGATCGAGAAGGCGGCGGTGTTCCGCAGCCTCGAGAACCTGATGACCTTCCCGTTCGTGCGCAGCCGCGTCGAGGCCGGCGACCTGCAATTGCACGGCGCCTATTTCGGTGTGTCCGAGGGCTCGCTGTTCGTGCTCGACAAGGCGAGCAAGGAATTCAAGAGCGCGCGGACCGTCGCGTAGCGAGGCGGGAGGAGCGAGACGCTGGTCGACGGTCGTCACCCTTCGCTACTCGCCCCTCATCAATGATCTCCCGACCACCGGTCTGAGAGCGCCAGCATCACCGTCGACACCACGAAGGTCATGTGCACGCCGACCAACCAGCCGAGCTTGACCGAGTCGTAGCCGGCGTCGAGATTCATGAACGCCTTGAGCAGCTGGATCGCCGAGATCGCGACGATCGAGGCCAGCAGCTTCTGCTTCAGCCCGGCGAAATCGACCTTGGTCATCCATTCCGGCCAGTCCGGATGGCCGCCGGGATCGATGCGCGAGACGAAGTTCTCGTAGCCGGAGAACACCACGATCAGAACGAGATTGCCGGTCAGGCAGACGTCGATCAGGCTGAGCACGCCGAGGATGATGTCGCTCTCCTTGGCGGTCGGCAGATGGACCACGCTCTCCCACAGCAGCAGCACGAACTTGAACAGCAGCACGACGAGGCTGACGACGAGGCCGACATAGAACGGCGCCATCAGCCAGCGGCTCTTGAACAGGAAGCCTTCGAGCCCGCGCTCGAGCGGACCGGGCGCGTGCTTTGACGGCACGGTCGCAGGCGCCTCTGATCCGGTCTTGCTGCTCTCAGCCAATTTCGACCCCACCCGAATCCGCTCGGTCATTCCACCGGGACTCGCCCGCAAACGACCCTTCTGATTAGTTACGCCGTCATGCCCGGGCTTGTCCCGGGCATCCACGTCGTCCTCAGTATGCCGAACGACGTGGATGGCCGGGACAAGCCCGGCCATGACGACTTAGAGACAGACGATCCCCAAACATCCATTGTCATATGCGACGGCCATGATGCTTACCCGGGCGACGGCGCACCGTCAGTCTATCATGCCGCCTTCTTCTTGGCGGTGATCAGCTTGCGGTTGATCAGGACTTCGGCGATCTGGATGGCGTTCAGCGCGGCGCCCTTGCGGAGGTTGTCGGAGACGCACCAGAAGGCGAGGCCGTTCTCGACCGTGCCGTCCTCGCGGATGCGGCTGATATAGGTGGCGTCCTCGCCGGCGGCCTCATAGGGCGTCACGTAGCCGCCCGGCTCATGCTTGTCGATCACGAGGCAGCCCGGCGCGTTGCGCAGGATGTTGCGGGCCTCGTCGGCCGTGATCGGGTTCTCGAACTCGACATTGACGGCTTCGGAATGGCCGACGAACACCGGCACGCGCACGCAGGTCGCGGTCAGCTTGATCTTCGGATCGAGGATCTTCTTGGTCTCCGCCATCATCTTCCACTCTTCCTTGGTGAAGCCGTCTTCCATGAAGACGTCGATCTGCGGAATGACGTTGAAGGCGATGCGCTTGGGAAACTTGTTATTGACCAGCTCGTCGTTGGTGTAGACGGCCTTGGTCTGCGAGAACAATTCGTCCATCGCGTCCTTGCCGGCGCCGGATACCGACTGATAGGTCGACACCACCACGCGCTTGATGGTCGCCTTGTCGTGCAGCGGCTTCAGCGCGACGACGAGCTGCGCGGTCGAGCAGTTCGGGTTGGCGATGATGTTCTTCTTGTTGAAGCCGGCGGTGGCATCGGCATTCACCTCCGGCACGATCAGCGGCACGTCCGGATCCATGCGCCAGGCCGACGAATTGTCGATCACCACGGCGCCGGCGGCGCCGATCTTCGGCGACCATTCCTTCGAGACCGTTCCGCCCGCGGACATCAGGCAGATGTCGACATCGGCAAAATCGTAGTGCTCGAGCGCCTTGCACTTCAGGGTGCGGTCGCCATAGGACACCTCGACGCCGACGCTGCGGCGTGACGCCAGCGCCACGACCTCGTCGGCGGGGAATTGGCGCTCATCGAGAATGTTGAGCATTTCCCGTCCGACATTGCCGGTCGCGCCGACCACTGCGACTTTGTAACCCATCGTTCACTCTCCGAAGAAATTTGGCCGATCGCGCGTGCAAGCGGAAACGGAAGCGGCAGCGCTTCTATGCGAGAAACGTCCCTGACACAACGTTACCACGACGTCTCGCATTCGATGCATCCCGATTCGGCCAGAACAGCCGCCACCACGCGTTCCGCATCCGTCCTGCAGGGGCTCACGAGCTTCGCGGACGAGGTCTGCGGCACCTTCGCGCGCCTGTTCGCCTATGTGGGGGCTCTGGCGCTGATCGCCATGCTCGGCGTGGCCGGCTGGAACCATCTCGAGGCCGGCGAGGACATTCCGTCCGGCCGCGCCGGCTGGACGCTGGCCGACGGCGCGGTGCCGGCCTTCTCGCTGCGCCTGACCGACCAGCCCGACAAGACCGCCACCTACACCGTGCTCACCCATCCTTCGGGCGGCCGCAAGGACGTGCTGCGCTGGGGCGAGCCGGCCGATCGGCCGGCGGCCGAGCTCGAGATCTACCGTTTCGGCCCGGAGCGCGATCCGCCGCAGGATCCTCGCGCCGATCTCGCAACCCGGATGGGACGCAACTCCGCGTCCGACCTCGAGACCGCCGGCGTGGTCGAGAGCCGGTTCGGACCGGTCAGCCTGGTGCGGCAGGCCGGCGCGCCCGAAGGCGCCGGAGCCTGCCTCGGCTTCCTCAAGACCATCGCCGAACCGGCCCTGCGCATCTCTGGATGGTCGTGCCAGGGCGTGACGATGCCGGCGCGCCGCGCGATGGTGGGCTGCATGCTCAACCGGCTGACCTTGCTGGCCTCCGACCAGGATCGGGCGCTGAGCCAGCTGTTCATGGGCCCCGATCAGCGCCGCGGCGGCTGCGATGGTCCGGCGGTGACGACCACGGCCGGCGACTGGGTGACGTCTCCCGCCAATCCGAGGCTGCGCGGCGCGCTGTGAATGGCTGCCTGCGTCTTGTTGTTGCGGGGTGTTGCTGCGCCGCGCCCCAGGGACCGCATCAGCCGCCAAGTGACGGATTTTGATGCAACTTTCCCGCCACAGCCGGAATTTATCTTCCCTGAGGTCGCGGGAATGACCTTGTGATGCCACAGCCGACCCAGATATTGTGCTGGCCAAATCATGCGCATGGCGAGCGCCCGCCCCTTTTGGCGCGAGGAAGAGGACGTGATGATTCAATTTTCTGCTGCGACCCGGGTCATGACCTTGGCGGTGATCGCCGCGACCGGTCTTGCCGTCACGTCTGTTGCCGTCACCTCCGCTGAAGCCGCTCCCGCCAAGCGCCGCGCCGCGGCGGTTTATTCCAACGGCCCGAACTACTCGTACCAGTCCGGCCCGCGCACCCGCATCTACATCACCCGCCGCTCCTTCCTCGACGGCGGCACCGAAGTGCTGCCCGGTGAGCGCAAGTACACCGACTACGCCTATCCGCCGGCCATCGGCTATCCGTCGTTCGCCCGCGAAAACCTCAACCGCCCGATCGACCGCCAGCCGTTGATGGCGCCGTCCGATCTCGGCGGCTATCCGACCCGGATTCCGATCCCCTACTGAGGGCTGAGGCATCATCCGATCACCAAGGCCGGGCTTTCGCCCGGCTTTTTTGTTTCCAGAGACGGCCGTGATCCCTCGAAGGGCCGCGGCGTACTGGATGGTCGCCTTCGCGGGCATAACGATCGAGAGGCCAAGGACACGCTTCAAGGACACGCTTCAAGGACACGCTTCAAGGACACGCTTCAAGGACACACATCAAGGACACACATCAAGGACACACATCAAGGACACGCATTCAAGCAAACGCATCCTCGCACCCGCTCATCGCGTCCGAGTGTTGCTGCTCTCGCCGCCCCTATCGAAGACAAGGGCGCAGGGAAGGCCGGGCCTCGGCTGAGGCCCGTGGCCCGCCTGCGAAAAACAATGCAGGCGGCAGGAACCACAGGTACAGCCGGATTCGACCCGGCCCTCCCTGCGCGATGGTTTTCACGCTTACTCTGCGCTCTCCCCGGTGTCCGGCCTGTTAGCCACCGTCGTCAGCGTGATGCACCAGGGCATCGCCGCGACTTGACGCCAGCATCGGGGCGCCAGGACCACGCAGCTTCACGTCCGCAAGAGCCTCGTTCGTCCGCACATCCCTCAAGGACATGCTGCGCGCCCTCACAGCCACCGCATCCCCGCCTAACGCCTCGTGACGATCGCGAAACGCCCCTCGTGGCGAAGCGGGATGAGAGGAGAGAAACATGGATTCTGGAAACGCGAAAGAGGAATTTTTGGCGTCAGCGGGGCGGCCGGGCTCAGCCGATTGATGGCGCGGGCGAAATCAGTTTTTCGGCGCCGCGGATTCTCAGCTGAAAAATCGGCGATCGAGCGTGCTTGCCGACGCTAATCGCGCAGAACAACGACCTGATTTGCCCGACGGGCGGCCCACATTGCGCCTCGCAAGAAGGCGCGTTCGAGCCTGTACTGATGAGTTGATCGAGCTGCATCCCCAGCGACGGTGCGCTCCCCTCCCCCTTGCGGGGAGGGGTCGGGGGTGGGGGTCTCCGGGCGATGCGGCCGATGAGTCTCCACGCGAGAACGAGACGCGCATGCGCTGCGAACGAAGCGCATTGAGGTGACGACTGACGATGACTGATTTGGAAAGATAAGCCGGTGCCCCAAGCACGCTCACTGGGTTGACCGACCGGGTTGATCCCTGACATTTTGAACCGGGCTGACTCCTGACAGTATTCGATCGCTGCTGGCTTGTCTCCGCCGTTTCCTGCGCGACGCGGAGCCGCGCACGCGGCGGAGCAAAGCGCAGGAAACGGCGGT
>NZ_JBNPTW010000021.1:0-142885 GCF_051167855.1 Bradyrhizobium sp. HKCCYLRH3099 | reverse complement strand
AGGAGCCGCCTTCAGAATCGATTTTTGACCGGATCACAATGCCTTACAGCGTAATTTCACATGCGATTCCCCTGCCCTTGCGGGGAGGGGTCGGGGGTGGGGGTCCACACGGGCAGTCTTTGCTGAGACCCCCACCCCCACCCCCTCCCCGCAAGGGGGAGGGGAGTTGCACCTCATGCTGGGCGACCACTGTGCTCCTGCAAAATCAAACGGCTTAGAGACCCCACCATGGCCCCGCGTCACATCCAGGTCACCGAAACCAGCCGCGTGGTGCTGCCGCGGCATACCAAGCTGAAGTATGACGAGACACGCCAGGTCTGGGTGATCCTCGCCCCGGAGCGGGTGCTGGCGCCGGATGAGATCGCGGTCGAGGTGCTGAAGCTGTGCGACGGCGCGCGGAGAGTTGCCGGCATCATCGACGAGCTCGCGGCGAAATATGCCGCGCCGCGCGATGTTATCGCCACCGATGTCGTCGCGATGCTGCAGGATCTCGCCGACAAGGGCTTTCTCACCGAGGTTCGGGAGACGACATCATGACCGATCTCACGGACACGACGCCACAGGTCGACAGCCATGACAGCCTCGCCGTGCTGGAGCGCCGCGGCTCCGTCGCCGAGACCTACGGCATTCCGCTGGCCGTGCTGCTCGAGCTCACGCATCGCTGTCCGCTGCAATGCCCCTATTGCTCCAACCCGCTGGAGCTCGACCGCGCCGGGCAGGAGCTGACGACGGCCGAGTGGAAGAAGGTGCTGTCCGAGCTCGCCGAGATCGGCGTGCTGCAGGTGCATTTCTCCGGCGGCGAGCCGACCGCGCGCAAGGACATCGTCGAGCTGGTGCAGCACGCCAATGATGTCGGGCTCTACACCAACCTCATCACCTCGGCGGTGCTGCTGACGCGCGAGCGGCTGAAGGAGCTGGCCGATGCCGGGCTCTGCCACGTGCAGATCAGTTTTCAGGGCAACGAGCCCGTCGTCGCCGACCGCGTCGGCGGCTACAAGGGCGGCCATGCCAAGAAGCTGGACGTCGCGCGCTGGACGCGCGAGCTCGAAATGCCGCTGACGGTCAACGCCGTGATGCACCGGCAAAACCTGCACCAGCTCCCTGACATCATCCAGATGGCGGTCGATCTCGACGCCGACCGGCTCGAGGTCGCCAACGTGCAATATTACGGCTGGGCGCTGAAGAACCGCGCCAGCCTGATGCCGACCTACGAGCAGCTCGAACAGACCGACCGCCTGGTTGAGGAGGCGCGCGAGCGGCTGAAGGGCACGCTGACGATCGACTATGTCGTGCCGGACTATTACGCGCTGCGGCCGAAGAAGTGCATGGGCGGCTGGGGCCGGCAGTTCTTCAACATCTCGCCGTCGGGCAAGGTGCTGCCGTGCCATGCCGCCGAGAGCATCACCGGGCTGGACTTCATGTCGGTGCGCTCGAACAACTCCATTGCCTGGATCTGGCAGAACTCCGAGGCCTTCAACCGCTATCGCGGCACGGGCTGGATGAAGGAGCCGTGCAAATCCTGCGAGTTCCGTGAGATCGATTTCGGCGGCTGCCGCTGCCAGGCGTTCGCGCTGACCGGCGACGCCGCCAATACCGATCCCGCCTGCACCCTGTCGCCGCTGCACGAGAGCATCTTCAAGCAGGCCGAGCGCGATGCGGCCTCGGGCCAGGACCGCTTCCTGTATCGCAATTTTGCCGGCGGCACGCCCGAGAGTCACGATGCCTGACGCCGAAGCCGGCCGCGCCGCCGCGCGCCGCAACGATCCATTCGCGCCGCTGACCTCGGAATGGCTCGACGTCTCCGGCGGCCACCAGATCTATGTCGAGAGCAGCGGCCGCGCCGGGGGCGTTCCCGCAGTTTATCTGCACGGTGGCCCTGGCTCCGGCTGCCAGCCGGATCACCGCCGGCTGTTCGATCCCGAGCGCTTCCATGCCGTGCTGTTCGACCAGCGCGGCGCCGGACGCTCGCGCCCTGCGCGCAGCCGAGACAACAACACCCTGCCCGACCTGATCGCCGACATGGAGGCGATCCGCGCGAAGTTCGGCTTCGCGCGCTGGATGGTGGTCGGCGGCTCCTGGGGTGCGACATTGGCGCTGGCGTATGCGCAAGCGCATCCGGAGCGCGTGACCGGCCTGGTGCTGCGCGCGACCTTTCTCGGCACTCGCGCCGAGGTGGAGATGGCGTTCGGCGAGACGCTGGCGCGGTTTCATCCCAAGCTGCATCGCGACTTCCTGGAGATGCTGCCGGAGGCCGAGCGCGCCAATCCGTGCGACGCCTATTTCCGCCGCATCCTCGATCCCGATCCAGCGATCCACGGCCCGGCCGCGCGCGCCTGGCACGACGTTGAGCGGGCGCTGTCGGAAGTGAAGCCCGCACGCACCCACCTCGACCGCCTCGCGATCCGTTCGGGCAACGCCTTGCCGGCGACGCCGTTCATGGAGGCGCATTACTTCTCTCACGACAGCTTCATGGCGCCGGACCAGTTGCTGCGCGACGCAGGCCGCCTGGCCGGCATTCCCGGCATCATCGTGCAAGGCCGCTACGACCTGCTTTGCCCGCCATCGACGTCCGCGCGGCTGGCTGAAGTGTGGCGCGAGGCTGAAATCCGTGTCGTCGAAGCCGCAGGTCACAATCTTTATGACCCCGGCATCCGCGATGCGGTCATGAAAGCCATCTGCGATATGGCGACGCGCGCTAGCGCGCCTTAAACACATCACTCATTCCCCTCATGCTGAGGAGGCGCACCAGCGCCGTCTCGAAGCATGGGGCCCGTGACACCTCGGGCCTCATCCTTCGAGACGGCCGCTTTTGGCGGCCTCCTCAGGATGAGGATCAGCACACGCACCAGGAGGCTCGAAATGCCCATCGCCGGGACAGGCATGCTTTTGACATCGATGAACATCGATGCCGCTGACGAGGCCGATTTCAACCGCTGGTACGACAGCGAGCATCTGGAGGAGCGCGTCGCGATCCCCGGCTTCATCGAGGCGCGGCGCTATGTCGCCGAACAGGGCAGCCCGAAATATCTGTGCCTGTATTCGACGGAGAGCATCGACGTGCTAGACAGCGCGCCCTATCGCGCGCGGCTGGAGGCGCCGACGGAGTGGTCGAAGACGGTGATGGCGCGGTTCAAGAACATGATCCGCAGCGTCGCGCGCATCACGATCTCGAAAGGCGTCGGCCGCGGCGCGGTGCTCGGCATCATCCGGCTGCGGCCGAAGCCGGGACAGGACGGCGGCTTACGCGATGCGCTGCAGATCGAGCTCGATCCGCGCGAGCTCAGAGGCGTGATCTCGATGCATCTGCTCGAAGGCGATGCGGATCTCTCCGGCCCGGCGGCTGGCGTCCCAGCAACCTCACGCGATGCCGACTGGTTCATCCTGATCGACGGCACCGACAGCCACGCGATCGCGACGCTGATGACGACGCGTTTTGCGGCAATCGACGGGCCGCTGGCAACGCAAATTTCCGCGGGCATCTATCGCTTGATGTGGGATCTGAGCCGCGCGGACATCGCGACCAACTAACTTTGAGCCCCTCTCTATCCACACGTCATGGCCGGGCTTGACCCGGCCATCCACGTCGTCCAGCATCCTGAGTGTGCGTGGATGCCCGGGTCAAGCCCGGGCATGACGACCGAGTATGTGGCAACGCGCGTGCCTCCTCATCCACCTCTATACCAACGCAACCCGTTCGGTCTCGAAGTCGGCTTCGAATATCGCATCGCAACACGTGGCCACATCGCGCCTGCAATGCGGCATTGCACCACTGTGCATGACCGGCAGCCCTGCAAATTTGCCTTTGTGCGCGCCTTGGAATGGCTCTAGTCTGATACGACTATTCAATTGAGCCATTCAAAAAACAGAAGGGCGACGACCAGGGCCTGCTGACGGACCTCAACCGATCCTCTGCTGATCCTGATCATCAGTCGTCCTCACGTCAGGAAGGCCGCGCGCTCGTGGTTCGCCGCGCGGACAGGGTAGGAATGAGAGCGACTGATATCTCGGCGCCCGACTACTTCCACAAAGTGGTCGATTGCCAATGGGCTTGTCCCGCACACACGCCGGTCCCCGAATATATCCGCCTGATCGCCGAGGGTCGCTATAGCGACGCCTACATGATCAATTGGAAGTCGAACGTCTTCCCCGGCATCCTCGGACGCACCTGCGATCGCCCCTGCGAGCCTGCCTGCCGGCGCGGCCGCGTCGAGGAGAGCCCGGTCGCGATCTGCCGGCTGAAACGAGTCGCCGCCGATTTCAAGGACGACGTGCAGCAGCGCATGCCGCGTCCCGTGCCGAAGAACGGCCGGCGCATCGCACTGGTCGGCGGCGGCCCTGCCTCGCTGACAGTCGCACGCGATCTCGCGCCGCTCGGATATCACTGCACCGTGTTCGACGCCGATCCCAAGCCCGGCGGCATGATGCGCTCGCAGATTCCAAAGTTCCGGCTGCCCGACAGCGTGATCGACGAGGAGACCGGCTATGTGCTCAGCCTCGGCGTCGACTACAAGGCCGGCCATCGCATCGACAGCCTGAAGACGCTGCTCGCCGACAATTACGACGCCATCTTCATCGGCTCCGGCGCGCCGCGCGGCCGCGAGCTGAACATTCCCGGCCGCAAGGAAGCCGCAGGGAACATCCATCTCGGCATCGACTGGCTGTCCAGCGTGTCGTTCGGCCACACCGACAAGATCGGCAGGCGCGTGATCGTTCTCGGCGGCGGCAACACCGCGATGGATTGCTGCCGCACCGCGCGCCGCCTCGGTGGCGAGGACGTCAAGGTCATCGTCCGCTCCGGCTTCGAGGAGATGAAGGCCTCGCCGTGGGAAAAGGAAGACGCGCTGCATGAGGACATTCCGATCCTCAACTATCTCGTGCCGGTCGCCTTCAATCACGACAATGGCAAGCTCACTGGCGTCACCTTCCAGAAGGTGAAGGCCGAGTATGACGACAAGGGCCGGCGCTCGCTGGTGCCCTCGGGCGAGCCCGACGTGACGTATGAATGCGACGACGTTCTCGTCGCCGTCGGCCAGGAAAACGCCTTCCCCTGGATCGAGTCCGATTGCGGCATCACCTTCGACAAATGGCATATGCCGGTGGTCGATCCCAAGACCTTCGTCTCGACGAATTCAAAAGTGTTCTTCGGCGGCGACGCCGCGTTCGGCCCGAAGAACATCATCTGGGCGGTCGCGCAGGGCCACGAGGCGGCGCTGTCGATCCATCGCCTGCTCTCGGGCGAGGATATCACCGAGCGGCCGCTGCCGGAGGTGCATGTCTCGTCGCAGAAGATGGGCATCCATGAATGGAGCTATGACAACGACATCTCGCCGGAGAAGCGCTTCAAGGTGCCGCACCGCGACAAGGTCGTGGCGTTGAAGGACATCCGCGCCGAGGTCGAGCTCGGCTATGACGTCAAGCTTGCGCTCGGCGAGGCGCATCGCTGCCTGAACTGCGACGTGCAGACGGTGTTCTCCAACACGCTGTGCATCGAATGCGACGCCTGCGCGGACATCTGCCCGATGGACTGCATCACCTTCACCGAGAATGGCGAGGAGGCTGATCTGCGCGCGCGCTTGCGAGCGCCGTCGCTGCATCCCGACCAGGATCTCTACGTGTCCTCGGACCTGAAGACCGGCCGCGTGATGGTGAAGGACGAGGACGTCTGCCTCCATTGCGGCCTGTGCGCCGAGCGCTGCCCCACCGGTGCGTGGGACATGCAGAAATATTTCATCGAGACGACTCACGCAGGTACCGCATGTCCCAGCAAGCGCCGCTCAGCAGCGTAAACGACTTCGTCGTCCGCTTCGCCAACGTCAACGGCTCCGGCTCGGCCAGCGCCAACGAATTGTTCGCGCGCGCCGTGCTTCGCCACGGCGTGCCGGTGTCCCCGCGCAACATCTTCCCGTCCAACATCCAGGGCCTGCCGACCTGGTACGAGGTGCGCGTCACCGAGGCCGGCCATCTCGGCGCCCGCGGCGGCGGCACCGATCTGATGGTGGCGATGAACCCGCAGACCTGGGACAAGGACGTCGCCGGCATCGTGCCGGGCGGCTATCTGTTCTACGATTCGACCAAGCCGATGCCGTCGACAAAATTCCGCGACGACGTCACCGTGATCGGCGTGCCGCTGACGGCGATCACCAACTCGACCTACTCTGATCCGCGCCAGCGCCAGCTGTTCAAGAACATCATCTATCTCGGCGCGCTCTCGGCGCTGCTCGAGATGGACCCGAAGCTGATCGAGCAGCTGATCGGCGAGCAGTACAAGGGCAAGGAGAAGCTGCTGTCGTCCAACGTCCATGCGCTGCATCTCGGCCGCGACTGGGCGCTGCAGAATTTGAAATGCCCGATCGGCCTGCGCATCCGCAAGGCCGACAAGGTCGGCGACCGCATCTTCCTTGAAGGCAACAACGCCGCCGCGCTCGGCGCGGTCTATGGCGGCGCCACGGTGTGCGCGTGGTATCCGATCACGCCGTCCTCGTCGCTCGCGGAAGCCTTCACCAATCACTGCAAGAAACTGCGGCATGATCCGGAGACGGGCCAGGCCAAATACGCCATCGTGCAGGCCGAGGACGAGCTCGCCTCGATCGGCATGGTGATCGGCGCGTCCTGGAACGGCGCCCGCGCCTTCACCACGACGTCCGGCCCCGGCGTTTCGCTGATGACCGAGTTCATCGGCCTCTCCTATTTTGCCGAGATCCCGGCCGTCATCATGAACGTGCAGCGCGCCGGCCCCTCGACGGGCATGCCGACCCGCACGCAGCAATGCGACCTGATCGCCTGCGGCTATGCTTCGCACGGTGACACCAAGCACGTCATGCTGTTCCCCGAGGATCCTGCGGAGGCGTTCGAGTTTGCCGCCGCGTCCTTCGACCTCGCTGAGCGGCTGCAGACCACCGTCTTCCTGATGCTCGACCTCGACATCGGCATGAACCAGCGGCTGTGCCGGCCGCTGAAATGGGACGATTCCAAGCAGTACGACCGCGGCAAGGTGATGACGGCCGAGATGCTCGACGAGGGCCGCGACTTCGGCCGCTATCTCGACGTCGACGGCGACGGGATTCCGTTCCGCACCTATCCCGGCACGCATCCGACCGAGGGCTCCTACTTCACCCGCGGCACCTCGCGCGACCGCTACGCGCGCTACTCGGAGGAAGGCGCCGTCTATGCCGACAACGTCCAGCGCCTGCTGCGCAAGTTCCAGACCGCGCAGGATCTGGTGCCGCGTCCGTTGCAGGCCAATGCGGCGAAGCCGACGAAGTATGGCGTGATCTATTTCGGCTCGACCGCGCCAGCGATGGACGAGGCGATCGGCCTGCTGGAGGCGCGCGGCCACCAGTTCGACCGCCTGCGCATCCGCGCTTTTCCGTTCCATTCGAGCGTGGCGAGCTTCATTGCCGAGCACGACTTCGTCTATGTGGTCGAGCAGAACCGCGATGCGCAGCTGCGCCAGCTGATCGTCACCGAGAACGGCATCGACCCGGTTCGCCTCGTGCCGATCCTGCACTATGACGGCACCCCGATCACGGCACGCTTCATCGCCGACGCGATCGGCACGCATCAGGACCAGATGCGGGTGACACCGCTACGCAAGGCGGTGTCGTGATCAGCGCCCCGCTCTCTCCATCGTCATGCCCGGCCTTGTGCCGGGCATCCACGTCCTTCCTTCCGGCTCCGACGTGGATGGCCGGGACAAGCCCGGCCATGACGGCCGTGGGCGGCAAGGTGCTTCCATGACCTACATCGCAAAGCCGAAATTCCAGCATCCCGGCATCAAGAAGAACGCGCTGGGCTACAGCCATCGCGACTACGAGGGCAAGATCTCGACCCTGTGCGCCGGCTGCGGCCACGACTCGATCACGGCGTCGATCATCGAGGCCTGCTTCGAGCTGTCGATCGAGCCGCATCGGGTGGCGAAGATTTCCGGCATCGGATGCTCGTCGAAGACGCCGGACTACTTCCTCGGCAATTCGCACGGCTTCAACACCGTGCACGGCCGCATGCCCTCGGTGCTGACCGGCGCCAACCTCGCCAATCGCGAGCTGATCTATCTCGGCGTCTCCGGCGACGGCGATTCCGCCTCGATCGGCTTCGGCCAGTTCGCCCATGCGATCCGGCGCGGCGTCAACATGACCTATATCGTCGAGAACAACGGCGTCTACGGCCTGACCAAGGGCCAGTTCTCCGCCACCGCGGACCGCGGCTCGAAGTCGAAGAAGGGCGTCACCAACACCGACAACCCGATCGACCTCGTCGGCATCGCGCTGCAGCTCGGGGCGACCTACGTCGCGCGGTCGTTCTCCGGCGACAAGAAGCAGCTGGTGCCGATCATCGAGGGTGCGATCCGGCACAAGGGCGCCGCATTCATCGACGTCATCAGTCCGTGCATAGCCTTCAACAATCACGCCGGCTCGACCAAGAGTTTCGACTATGTCCGCGAGCACAATGACGCGGTCAACCGGCTGGACGTGCTGACCGGGCGCGATCCGATCGAGATCGACCAGGACCCCGGCACGGTGCAGATCGTCGAGCAGCACGACGGCTCGCGGCTGGCGCTGCGCAAGCTCGACGCCGACTACGATCCGTACGACAGGCTCGGCGCGATGACGTTTTTGCAGAAGCACGCCGCGCAAGGACAGATCGTGACCGGGCTGCTGTATGTCGATCCCGAGGCGGATGACCTGCACAGCCATCTCAACACTGTGGAGCGGCCGTTGAACCGGCTGGAGGCTGCCGATCTCTGCCCGGGTCAGAGCGTGCTCGACAAGATCAACGCGAGCCTGCGTTAGCAGAGGAAAGCCCTGCTTGGATACATCACGCTTGGCTGCTCACCCCGCGTGAACACAATCCTCGGGGGGCAAGTGCAGCGCCGTCCTCGGTGCGCCCCCTCACGGTGAGGAGCGTCGCCCTCGCGACGCGTCTCGAACCGCGAGGCCCGAGCTGTGGCCTCGCCCTTCGAGACGCCCGCCTGCGGCGGGCTCCTCAGGGTGAGGGTGGAGAGCATTTGCTGGGGCAAGAGAAGCAAGTCGCCGAAGTTCTTCACCAGCAGGCTGCGCATGGTGAGCTCGACTACGCCCGCAGCGCATTCGCCCAGACGCGGTCGAGCTGCGCAATCGCCTCCGGCAGCGGCAGCGCCGACAAGGCGTCATCATCACCGCTGACGAGCCCGAACTCGCGCAGCCTGATCAGCGCCTCATCGATGTTGAACGCGCGGCCCAGTCCGAACATCTGCTGCAGCAGCTCCTCGACATGGCTGCCGAGAGACTCCCGGCTGAGCGGCAGCGACGCCAGCAGCAGGCCGCCATAGGCGAGAACCGCCTCCTTCCAGTCCTGATCCTCGGCCTCGCCGATCAGGTAGTTGAAGATGCCGGAGTTGTTGTTGACGTTGCGGAAGTAGATGTTGTCGGTGACCTGCTTCTGGTGGATCAGCGACTGGCGGTGGAAATTGCCCCATTGCCTGAGGATGAAGGCGCCGAGTGCAAACAGGCCGGACAGTGCGGCCAGCGCCTGCTCGGTGTCGTTGTCGTGCACGGTGCCGCTGAGGCCGAGATAGAAGCCGGCGACGATGAACAGCACCGTGAGCGTCGAAGCGAGCTTGAGCAGGATCGGCACGCCGCCAACCAGCGCCGGCACGCCGAGCGTCAGCTGCTCGCGCAAGCCCATCACGACCCGGACGTTCGGCAGCAACGCTTCGAGATCGAAGCGCGCGATGTGGCGGAAATATTTGAAAAGCACCGCGCCGCCGCGGAGCTTGTTGCGGCCGCGCCAGGCAGCTGTCTTGCGCTTTGTCTTGGCCGGCTCGTCGGGCCTGGTCGCGACCATCAGGATGATGTCGTCATAGACCTCGATGTCCTGCTTGCGCCGCCGCAGGCCGTAGAGCATGGGGACCTCGATGGTCTCCTGATGCGTGCCGCGCCGGAACATCCGTACCGCGCGAAAGTCGGAGATCGGCGCCTTCAGCTTGACCCGAACCAGCGCATGCTCGGCGAAGGCGCGCTCGATCTCGTCATGGGTGATCTCGATGAAATTGGCTTCGCCGAGCACACGGACGAACTCATTGGTCAGATTATTGTAAGCGGCGTCGAGTTCGGCCGGGGCGCGATGGCGCCCGGCGGGGACTTCAGGATCGAAGTCGAAATAGGCGTCGCGGAAGCGGTCGAGCTCGTCGAAATATTCATGGTGCAGGATGGCGCCGAGCATCTGGGCCAGCCGGCGCAGCTCGGCCGACTGGGCCTCGTCGAGGCCGCCATGCGAGATCACGGCGTCGAGGACATCGGACTTGCGGATCGGAATGAACCGGTCCCGCCGGATCGTCGCCAGCGTCTCCTTTGCCTCAACCACGCGCCTTACGCCCACTTCGATTGACGTTCCCACCGACTGGCCTCAAGCCCGCCGCGCGCACCATAGCGGGCCGATCCGGCTTGCGCTACTTGCCGCGGAAGACGCCGCACTCGGTCTCAACACGCCACGAAACGATTTCTGAGTTGATTCCTCTGCGGTATGACGCGGGATATTGCCGCAGCGGCGGTCGGCTCCCCTCCCCCTTGCGGGGAGGGGTCGGGGGTGGGGGTCCAAGAACTCCGCTGGATATGAGGCGAGCGAGGTGAGAAGCTCACCGGGATAAGCGTAGAGGCGGCAAGGCCGCTCGACAAAATCCGATGGTGGCGGAGGACGTGTGAACGTGCCCCAAGCGAGTTGGATGCGCGGGGACCCCCACCCCCGACCCCTCCCCGCAAGGGGGAGGGGAGCGCACCTCTTGCGCGGCGAGAGCGCGGGCTTGCGTCACTCGCTGCGGAATTGAAAGCCGAGTTCGACCGACAGACGAAGAGCAGGACCATGACCAATCGAGCCACAACTTCCGCATTCCGGGCCATTCGCGCTGTCGACTACACAATCATCCTGGCGCGCAACTGGCAGGCCATGCGCGGCTTCTATGAGGAGGTGCTCGGCTTTTCATTGTTAAGGGAACTGTCACAAGGCTGGATCGAATACCAGATCGGCCCGAATACGCTGGCACTTGCTCAGCCGAAGCGGCTGGCATCGGACCAGTCGACGCCGCGAGGAAGCGCCTCGCTCCAGCTGGCGTTCAAAGTGTCGCGAGACGACGTCGACCGCTGTGCAGCTGAGCTGACAGAGAAGGGCATCGCTCTCGTGGAGCCGCCAACGGACCAGCCCTTCGGCCACCGCACCCTGTTCTTCCGGGATCCCGACGGCAATCTGCTCGAAGTCTACGCGGACATCTAACCCCTGGCGGCCGCGCTACGCGGCCGCCGGTTGTATCCGGGGATTGAGCACATACTCCTTCAGCACCTTGTCGGTCGCCGCATCGACCTCGGTCAGCTGCACGTCGTAGCTCCAGAGGTCGGCGAGGTGCTGGAGCACGCGCTTGGTGTCGGTCTCGTTGAGCTGGGCGCCCTTGACCACCGTATGCCGCAGCATCAGGCGGCGGTCGCCGGCGAGGTCGACGTCGACGACCTCGATGTTCGGGTCGATGTAGCCGACGTCATATTGCTTCGACAGCTCGCGGCGGATGCGGCGATAGCCGCGCTCGTCGTGGATGGCGTCGACCAAAATGCCGGCGCGCTCCGCCGGATCGTCATGCAGATGGAACAACCGAAGCTGCCGGATCAGAGCCGGGCTCAAAAACTGGCTGATGAAGCTCTCGTCGCGGTAATTCGCCCAGACGTCACGCAGCACCGCCATCTCGTCGCCGGTGCCAGCAATGTCCGGGAACCATTCGCGGTCCTCCTCGGTCGGATCCTTCACGATGCGCTCGATGTCCTGCATGATCGCAAAGCCGAGCGCGTAGGGATTGAAGCCGGAGAAACGGGGATCATCGAACTCCGGCTGGAACACGACGTTGGTGTGCGACTGCAGGAATTCGAGGAAATTGCCGTCGGTCAGCCGGCCGTCCTCGTGCAGCCGCTTCATGATGCGATAGTGCACGTACGTCGCCGTGCCCTCGTTCATGACCTTCGTCTGGCCCTGCGGATAGAAATACTGCGCGATGTGGCGGACGATGCGCAGCAATTCGCGCTGCCACGGCGCCAGCCGCGGCGCTGACTTCTCCAGGAAATAAAGCAGGTTCTCCTGCGGCAGGCCGAGCAGCGCCTTGCGACGTTCGACGTTGAGCACCGCGCTGGTCTTGGCGGGGCCCGTCGGCACCGTGCGCCAGAGATCGTTGAACTGCTCCTCTTCATAGAGCCTGCGCTTGCCGGCGCGCTTCTCCTCCTCGCGGAAGTCGAGCTTCTTCTTGCCGGGATAGCGGTCGACGCCGTGCGACATCAGCGCATGCGCGGCATCGAGCGTGTGCTCGACCGCCATGCGGCCGAACCGCTCCTCGCATTGCGCGATATAGCCGCGGGCGAAATCGAGATAATCCAGGATGCCGTCGGCATCGGTCCACTGCTTGAACAGGTAGTTGTTCTTGAAGAAGTGATTGTGGCCAAACGCGGCATGCGCGATGACCAATGTCTGCATCGTCGCCGTGTTCTCCTCCATCAGATAGGAGATGCAGGGCGAGGAGTTGATCACGATCTCATAGGCGAGGCCCATCAGGCCCTTGCGATACGAGGCCTCGTGATAGGCGAAGTGCTTGCCGAACGACCAGTGCTTGTAGAACAGCGGCATGCCGACCGAGGAATAGGCGTCGAGCATCTGCTCGGCGGTGATGACCTCGATCTGGTTCGGATAGGTGTCGAGCCCGAGCTCCTTCTGCGCCACGGCCTCGCAGGCATCGTGAATGCGCTGCAGGGTGAGGAAATTCCAGTCGGCGCCTTCGAACAGCAATCCGCTCATGATGCCGCCCTTTCCTGCGTGGTACCACGACGTTGAAACAAATCGTGGAAGACGGGGAAGATCTCACTGCGGTCGCGCACCTTGCGCATCGACAGCGGCTGGCCGTTGGCGCGCAGACGCTCATACAGCGACCACAGCGCGGAATCCGGCATCTCGAACGAATAGGTGCCGGATTCGCCGACCTCGAGATAGGCGAAGAACTGCGACACCGGGAGGATGTTGTCGGTCAACAACCGCGCGACGTTCTCCGAGTCCGAGGTGGCGTTGTCGCCGTCCGAGGCCTGCGCCGCGTAGATGTTCCAGTCCGAGGGGCGGAAGCGCGAGCGGACGATGTCGTGCATGCATTGCAGGGCGCTGGAGACCAGCGTGCCGCCCGACGCCGGGCCATAGAAGAAGGTCTGCTCGTCGACCTCCTCGGCGCGGTCGGTGTGGCGGATGAACACGATCTCGACATGGCGGTAGCGCCGCGTCAGGAACACGTAGAGCAGCATGTAGAACCGTTTTGCGAGATCCTTCATGTGCTCCGACATCGAGCCGGAGACGTCCATCAGGCAGAACATCACGGCCTGCGCGATCGGCTTCGGAACCGCCTCGAAGCGGCGATAGCGGATGTCGATCGGGTCGATGAAGGGGATGCGCTTGGCCTTGGCCTTCAAGGCCTCGAGTTCGGCGACCAACGCGGCCTTCTTGTCATCGTCAGTCTCCTCGGCGATCCTGGCTTCGAGTTCGGCAATCGCTTCAGGCCGCGGCCTGCGCAGCGCGACGCGGCGTGCCATCGCCCGTGTGACGGTCCGGCTGATCGAGATGTTGGCCGGCGAGCCCGAGGTCGAATAACCCGCGCGCACCAGGCCCTCGCTCTCGGCCTCGGCAAATTTGCGCTTGGCGAGATCGGGCAGTTCGAGGTCGTCGAGGAAGAGGTTGACGAACTCCTCCTTGCTCAGCACGAAGCGGAAGGCGTCCTCGCTGTCGCCCTGCCCGGGGCCGGACTTGCGGCCGCTGCCGTCGCCGGAGCGCGGCAGGATGTCGCCCTCGATGAATTTCTTGTTGCCCGGCAGCACCATGTCGCGGGTGCCGCCCTCGCGGCGGAAGCGCGGCTCGTCCATGCCGTCGAGCGGGATCGAGACCTCGCCGCCCTCCAGCACGTCCTTGATGTCGCGGTCCTGCGAGGTCTTCTTGACCGCTCCTTGAACGAGAGCCTTGGCGCGTCGCAAAAATCGCTGACGATTTTCGAGACTTTTGCCGCCCGGATTCAGGCGCCGATCAATGATGTGCATGACCACGTTCCATACGCCTCCTGCTGCAGCGGCTTCTGCTCCTGCTCTCCCCCGCCGCGATGCGGCGTTGCAGCATCTATCCGACACCGCCCCCGCATCATTCCTGTCCGACGCTCGGCGTCGAACGCTCCGCGTCGATCATAGCCCAGGCGCCGACGTCCATCCGATGGCCTGCAGCACATGCAGCGACCATCGGCGCCGGACCACGATCAACCCGCCTGCTTCACCCGCATGTACCACTCGACCAGCCGGCGGACCTGCCGCTCGGTATAGCCGCGCTCGACCATGCGCTGGACGAAGTCGGCGTGCTTCTTCTCGGTATCGCCGTCCTTCTTGGTGCCGAAGGAGATGACCGGGAGAAGGTCTTCGACCTGCGAGAATATCCTCTTTTCGATGACTTCGCGGATCTTTTCGTAGGAGGTCCAGGACGGATTTTTTCCGCCGTTCTGGGCCCGGGAGCGCAGCGAGAACTTGACAACCTCGTTACGGAAGTCCTTCGGGTTGGCGATCCCCGCCGGCTTCTCGATCTTGGTCAGCTCCTGGTTCAAGAGCTCGCGATTGAGCAGCTGTCCCGTATCGGGATCCTTGAAATCCTGATCCTCGATCCAGGCGTCGGCGTAGTCGACATAGCGGTCGAACAGGTTCTGGCCGTAATCGGAGTAAGACTCCAGATAGGCCTTTTGGATCTCGTGGCCGATGAACTCCGCGTAGCGCGGCGCGAGGTCCGCCTTGATGAATTCGAGATAGCGCTTCTCGATCTCCTCCGGCAGCTGCTCACGCTTGATCGACTGCTCCAGCACGTACATCAGGTGCACGGCGTCGGCCGAGACTTCCGACGTGTCGTGATTGTAGGTCGCGGCCAGCACCTTGAAGGCAAAGCGGGTGGAGATGCCGTCCATGCCCTCGTCGACGCCGGCGGCGTCGCGATATTCCTGCACGCTGCGCGCCTTGGGATCGGACTCCTTCAGGCTCTCGCCGTCATAGACCCGCATCTTGGCGTAGAGGGTCGAGTTCTCGTGCTTGCGCAGCCGCGACATCACCGAGAACCGGGCCAAGGTGTCCAAGGTCGCCGGCGCGCAGGGCGCGGTGGCGAGCTCGGAGCCCTGGATCAGCTTCTCGTAGATCTTGCGTTCCTCGGTGGTGCGCAGGCAGTACGGCACCTTGATGACGCAGATGCGGTCGATGAAGGCCTCGTTGTTCTTGTTGGTCTTGAAGCTCTGCCACTCCGCTTCGTTGGAGTGAGCGAGGATCACGCCGTTATAGGGGATCGCGCCGATGTTCTCGGTGCCGATATAGTTGCCTTCCTGCGTCGCGGTCAGCAGCGGGTGCAGCATCTTGATCGGCGCCTTGAACATCTCGACGAATTCGAGGATGCCCTGGTTGGCGCGGTTGAGGCCGCCCGAATAGCTGTAGGCATCGGGATCGTTCTGCGCGTAGGTCTCGAGCTTGCGAATATCGACCTTGCCGACCAGCGAGGAGATGTCCTGGTTGTTCTCGTCGCCCGGCTCGGTCTTGGCGATGCCGATCTGGCGCAGCCGCGACGGCTGGATCTTGGCGACGCGGAATTGCGAGATGTCGCCGCCGAAGGCTTCGAGCCGCTTGTAGCACCATGGGCTCATCAGTCCCGTGAGGCGGCGGCGCGGAATGCCGTATTTCTCCTCCAGCATCGGGCCCAAGGTGTCGGGATCGAACAGGCTGAGCGGAGATTCGAACACCGGGCTCAATTCATCGCCGGCCTTGAGCACGTAGATCGGATGCACCTCCATCAGCTGCTTCAGGCGTTCGGAGAGCGAGGACTTGCCGCCGCCGACCGGACCAAGGAGATAAAGGATCTGCTTGCGCTCTTCCAAGCCCTGCGCGGCGTGGCGGAAGAAGCCGACGATGCGCTCGATCGTATCTTCCATGCCGTAGAAGCCGGCGAAGGCTGGATACAGCCGAACCGTCCGGTTCAAAAAAATACGGCCAAGGCGTGGGTCCTTGGCCGTGTCAATCATCTGAGGCTCACCGATCGCAGCTAGTAGTCGCTCCGCGGCGTTCGCGTATCGCATCGGGTCGGTTCGACACGATTCCAGATATTCCTGCATCGACATGTCGGTCTGGCTTCGGGCCTCGAACGACCTCGCGAACGCGTTGAACAACGAATCGTTGTACATGATCCCTCTCCACGTAGGTTCCGCCGCACTGCTGCAACGAGCCGAGATCGAAGTACGTTCCTCCTGATCTCGAACGACTCAGAGTGAAGCGCGCTAGCCCCTATTGGGCACCGTCTTCGTCCTTTTCCGCAACGCAAAGTGCATGCAGCATATGCCTGATCAACATGCACTTCGCTCAATAGTTCGGCAAACTGGTGCCAATCGGCTCTATTTGTACCTCAATGTCTCTGCTTCGCAACATCCGCAATACCCCGGCACCGTAGTCCCCCCGCGTCGCACAAGGCCTTGTGAAGGCACGTGAACCCGAAGCTGCGACACCCGATGAGGATGGTCGCGCCGGACGTGAACCGCGGATGAACGAAGATATTCTTCGCCGCGACGAAGGATTGGAACGATTCATCCGCGGCGCTTGCCGCGAACAAGTCAGGTCCAATTGGCCACGCTCATGAAACAGATTCTTCTCCTCGTGCTCACGAGCTGCGCGATGGTGGTTGCGGCACGCGCCGACGACATCGCCAGCAAGACGCAAGCGCGCATGTTCGACACACGCGTCTTCACCAAGGCGCCTGGACAGAAGGCTTATGCCTGTTTCACGCGTCGCTACGATGCCGATCATCTCGCGCGCCATCCCAAGCAGAAGGTTTCGGCCATGCAGTTGCTCATGACCGCGGAGATTCCGCCGGGCGAACGCGAGATGACCTATTCGTTTCGTCTGGGCGTGAGCTATCGCGACCGGCCCGGCGATTTCGACTCCAGTGGATCGTGCGAACACGCGCGTGTCAACGACGCCGGTGGAGAGATTCGTTACAATTGCCCCGTCGATTGCGAGGGCGGCGGCATCGAGATCGCGATGGCGAGGGATGACAAGGCTGCGATCGTGCGCTTGACCCGCATCACCGTCTGGCAGCGCGACAACAAACCTGACGCCGAGGCTGGCGACGCGCTGGTCGCCGGCGCCGATGACAAGATCTTCCGCGTCGATCGCAGCGACGTCGCCGACTGCGCGGGGCTGGTGACCGACCGCAAGGAGCTCGCTTCTATCCGGCACAAATGAGACCATCACGAAACAGATGTGGCGCGTTGCTGGCAATGCAAGGAGGCAGACGATGGATCGGCGCAACATGTTGAGCGCAGCCGTCGCCGCCCTTGGCGCGCTGTTCGCGAGCTCGCGCGCACAAGCGGCGACCGAGAGCGCCGCATCCGGCAGATTAAAAGTCGTTTACCATTTGAACGAGAGCGACAAGGTTGGCTTCGTTCTTGGCAACATTCAGAATCACTACGACGGCGTCGGCGGCCCGGATCACGTCACGATCGCGCTGGTGATCCACGGCCCCGCGCTGCGCGCCTTCACTACGGGCGCGGCGCCGGACATCCGCAGCCGCATCGGACATTTCTCCAAGGCCGGCCTGGAGCTCGCCGCCTGCGGCAACACGATGAAGGCCCAGAACATCGCTCTCGGCGATCTGCTGCCAGGCTTCGTCGCGGCCGAGAAAGGCGGCGTCGTCAGGATCGCCGAGCTGCAATCCCAGGGCTATCTCTACATCCGCCCCTGACGTCCCTCCCCACACCCGAAATCCGCCCAAAGCGCTTGGGATTGCACAGGGATCAATCCAATATGAATGGCGTTATCCATATCGGTGGCGCATAGTTGTTCATATTGGGTCCATGTCGGTCTGGCAGGATGCCCCGATTGGAACCCGAAAAAGCAAGCCGACGCACATAGATAGGCATCATGAATCCGGTCAAAGCTCTCGAAGAACACGGCCAGGCGGTCTGGCTCGATTTCCTCGCACGCGGCTTCGTCGCCAAGGGCGACCTCAAGCGGCTGATCGACGAGGATGGCGTCAAGGGCGTCACCTCAAATCCCGCGATCTTCGAGAAAGCGATCGGCAGCTCCGACGAATACGACTCCCCGATCGCCAAGGCGCTGAAGCACGGCGACCGGTCGCCAACCCAGCTGTTCGAGGCCGTTGCCGTCGAGGACATCCAGAACGCCGCCGACGTGCTGCGGCCAGTCTATGACCAGTTCAAGGGCAATGACGGCTTCGTCAGCCTCGAAGTCTCGCCCTATCTGGCGATGGACGCCAAGGGCACGATTGCCGAGGCCGAGCAGCTCTGGAAGGCCGTCGACCGCAAGAACCTGATGATCAAGGTCCCGGCGACGGATGCCTGCCTGCCGGCGATCCAGCATCTGATCTCCAAGGGCATCAGCGTCAACATCACCTTGCTGTTCTCGCAGGAGGTCTATCGACAGGTTGCCGAGGCCTATCTCGCCGGTCTCGAAGCCTATGTCGCCGATGGCGGCGATCCGTCGCATGTCGCGAGCGTGGCCTCGTTTTTCGTCAGCCGCATCGACAGCGTCGTCGACAAGCAGCTGGACGAGAAGATCGCCCAGGCCAACGACCCCACGGAGAAGGAGCGGCTGACCGCGCTGAAGGGCAAGATCGCGATCGCCAATGCCAAGATGGCGTATCAGGATTACAAGCACCTGTTCTCCGGCGACCGCTGGGAGAAGCTGGCCGCCAAGGGCGCCAAGCCGCAGCGCCTGCTCTGGGCCTCCACCGGCACCAAGAACAAGGATTATCGCGACGTCCTCTATGTCGAGGAACTGATCGGGCCGAACACGGTCAACACCGTGCCGCCGGCGACGCTGGACGCCTTCCGCGATCACGGAGAGGTGCGCGACAGCCTGGAGGAGGACATCGACGCCGCCAAGGCGGCGCTCGAGGATCTGGCCAAGACCGGCATCTCGCTCGACGACATCACCGCCGACCTCGTGGTCGACGGCGTCAAGCAGTTCGCCGATGCCGCCGACAAGCTCTATGGAGCGGTGGCGCATAAGCGCGCCGTCGTGCTCGGCGAGGCGCTCGGGCAGCAGTCGATCGCGGTTGCTGCTGATCTCGACAAGAAGGTGCAGGCCGCCACTGAGGAGTGGCGCAAGGCCGCCAAGATCCGCCGCCTCTGGCACAAGGATGCTTCGGTCTGGACCGGCAAGGACGAGCACAAATGGCTGGGCTGGCTGACCAGCGCCGAGAAGGCGGATATCGCCGACTATGAGGACTATGCCCAGCGCGTGAAGGGCCAGAAGTTCTCCGACGCGGTCGTGCTCGGCATGGGCGGCTCCAGCCTCGGGCCGGAGGTGCTTGCGAAGACCTTCCCGCGCAAGTCCGGCTTCCCCAAGCTGCACGTGCTCGACTCCACCGATCCGGCGCAGGTGCGCGCGATGGAGAAGAAGATCGATATTGCGAAGACGGTCTTCATCGTCTCCTCGAAATCGGGCGGCACAACCGAGCCGAACGCGATGAAGGATTACTTCTTCGCGCGCGTCAGCGAGGCCATTGGGCCGAAGAAGGCCGGCCATCGCTTCATCGCCGTCACCGATCCCGGCTCGTCGCTGGAAAAGGCGGCCAAGGCGCAGGGCTTTGCGCGCATCTTTCATGGCGAGCCGACCATTGGCGGCCGCTATTCGGTGCTGTCGCCGTTCGGCCTGGTGCCGGCCGCGACCGCCGGCATCGACGTGCGCAAGTTGATCACGAACGCGTTGTCGATGGTCCGCTCGTGCGGCCCCGACGTGCCGCCGTTGCAGAATTCGGGCGTGCAACTCGGCTTGGCGATGGGCCTCGCCGGGCTTGATGGCCGTGACAAGGTGACGATCTTCGCCTCGCCCAAGATTGCTGATTTCGGCGCCTGGGCCGAGCAGTTGATCGCCGAATCCACCGGCAAGGAGGGCAAGGGCCTGATCCCGATCGACGGCGAGCCGGCTGCCTCGCCCGAGGTCTACGGCCACGACCGCTTCTTCATCGACATCAAGGTCGATGGCGACGATGTCGCCGGCCACGACGACAAGCTGGCCGCGCTCGAAGAGGCGGGTCATCCGGTGGTGCGCATCGTGTTGGCCTCGATCGACCAGCTTGGGCAGGAATTCTTCCGCTTCGAGATGGCGACGGCCGTTGCCGGCGCCGTGCTCGGCATCAACCCGTTCGATCAGCCCGACGTGGAGTCGGCCAAGATCAAGACCCGCGAGCTCACCGCGGCGTTCGAAGAGACCGGATCGCTTCCCGCCGAAGAGCCGGTCGTCGCCATCAAGGGCTGCGAGCTTTACACCGACAGCCACAACGCCGAGAGCCTGCGCGAGCACGGCGCCAACGGCAGCCTCGCCTCGTGGCTGAAGGCGCATCTCAGCCGCGCCGGCGACGGCGACTACATCGCGCTGCTCGGCTATATCGAGCACAATGACGCGAACACCGATGCCTTGCAGCGCATGCGCCTGAGGCTGCGCGACGCCAAGCATCTGGCGACCTGCGCAGAGTTCGGTCCGCGTTTCCTGCATTCGACCGGCCAGGCTTACAAGGGCGGCCCGGACAGCGGCGTGTTCCTGCAGATCACCGCCGATGATGCGCAGGACCTGCCGATCCCCGGCCAGCAGGCGAGTTTCGGCGTGATCAAGGCGGCTCAAGCGCGCGGCGATTTCGACGTGCTCACCGAGCGCGGCCGCCGCGCCTTGCGCGTGCATCTCAAGGGCAATCTGAAGTCGGGCCTGAAGCTGCTCGACAGCGCCATCACCGAAGCGCTGAGCTAGGAAGGTCTCGTCGATGCAGTTGGGAATGATCGGTCTCGGGCGGATGGGCGGCAACATCGTGCGCCGCCTGATGCGCGCGGGACATTCGTGCGTCGTTTATGATCGTGACGCGAAGGCGGTCGCCGCCCTGGTTTCCGAGGGCGCGACGGGTGCCGCGAGCCTGGAAGAGTTCGTCAGCAAGCTCGCGACGCCGCGGCATGCCTGGATCATGCTGCCGGCCGGCAAGATCACCGAAGCGACCGTCGAGCAGCTCACCAAGCTGATGTCCTCCGACGACGTCATCATCGACGGCGGCAACAGTTTTTGGCAGGACGACGTCCGCCGTGGCAAGGCGCTGCGTGAGCGTGGCCTGCATTACGTCGACGTCGGCACCTCCGGCGGCGTCTGGGGTCTCGAGCGCGGCTATTGCATGATGATCGGCGGCGACAAGGCGGTCGTCGACCGGCTCGATCCGATATTTTCGACGCTCGCTCCCGGCATCGGCGACATCCCGCGCACGCCCGGCCGGGACGGCCGCGATCCTCGCGTCGAGCAGGGCTATATCCACGCCGGCCCGACCGGCGCCGGGCATTTCGTCAAGATGATCCATAACGGCATCGAATACGGCCTGATGCAGGCCTATGCCGAAGGCTTCGACATCCTGCGTCATGCCAACAGCGACGCGTTGCCGGAGGCGCATCGCTTCGATTTCGACCTCGCCGACATCGCCGAGGTCTGGCGCCGCGGCAGCGTGATCCCGTCCTGGCTGCTCGACCTCACCGCGAGCGCGCTCGCGCGCCAGCCGGGCCTGGAAAAATATTCCGGCTATGTCGAGGATTCCGGCGAAGGGCGCTGGACCGTCAATGCCGCGATCGACGAAGCCGTGCCGGCGGAGGTGCTGACCGCGGCGCTGTTCGCACGCTTCCGCTCGCGCCAGGAACACACCTTTGCGGAGAAGATCCTGTCCGCCATGCGCGAAGGCTTCGGCGGCCACAAGGAGCCCGAGCAGCATCCTGATCCTGCGCGCCAGAGCGCGCCGGAGATCGTCAAGCCCAAATCTGACACGGCTGACAAGGCGGACCGCGCGTGACCCCGCTGCATCCTCACCAGCCGCCGCACCAGAAGCCCGACGCCTGCGCCTTCGTCATCTTCGGTGTCAGCGGCGATCTCACGCACCGGCTTGTGCTGCCGTCGCTCTACAATCTCGCCGCCAGCAATCTGCTGCCGGACCGGTTCTGCATCGTCGGCATCGCCCGCAAGGGCATGTCGAGCGAGCAGCTGCGCAGCAATCTGATGGAGGGCCTGCGCAAATACGCGACGCGGCCGATCGAGGACGAGATCGCGCAGCGCCTCCTGCATTGCGTGACCGCGATCGAGGCCGATCCGAAGGAGCCGGACAGCTTTGACGAGTTGAAGGAGCGGCTTGAAAAACTCGAAGCCGCGAGGGAGACACACGGCAACCGGCTGTTCTATCTGGCGACACCGCCCGCCGCCTTCGCCCCGATCGCGCAGCAACTCGGCCGCGTCGGGCTGTTGAAGGAGGACGGTAAGGCGTGGCGGCGGCTGGTGGTCGAAAAGCCGTTCGGCACCGATCTCGCCTCGGCCAAGAAGCTCAACGATCAGCTGCTGGAGCTCGTGACCGAGCATCAGATCTACCGCATCGATCACTATCTCGGCAAGGAGACGGTGCAGAACATCCTGGTGCTGCGCTTCGCCAACGGCATGTTCGAGCCGATCTGGAACAGGCACCACATCGACCACGTCCAGATCACGGTCGAGGAGAAGCTCGGCGTCGGCACGCGCGGCAGCTTCTATGACGCCACCGGCGCGCTGCGCGACATGGTGCCGAACCATCTGTTCCAGCTGCTGTCGCTGGTGGCGATGGAGCCGCCGGCGCGGTTCGATGCGCATACCGTGCGCTCCGAGAAGGCCGAGGTGCTCTCGGCGATCCAACCGCTGACCGAAGAGGAAGCGCTGCTGAATTCCGTGCGCGGCCAGTACAAGGCGGGCACGATCGGCGACACCGAACTGGCTGCTTATCGCGAGACCAGGGATGTGAATCCCGACAGCGCGACCGAGACCTATGCGGCGCTCAAGCTCACGATCGACAATTGGCGCTGGGCCGGCGTGCCGTTCTATCTGCGCACCGGCAAGGCGCTCGGCGCCAAGCGCACCGAGGTCGCGATCAAGTTCCGGCAGGCACCGTTCGCGATGTTCAGCTGCACGCCGATCGATACGCTTGCGGAGAACTATCTCGTCATCGGCATCGAGCCGACGCAGAGCATCACCCTGCAGTTCAACACCAAGATCCCGGGGCCGACCATCCGCACCGACGGCGTGCAGATGAAGTTCAACTACAAGGACTATTTCCAGGCCGAGCCCGCGACCGGCTACGAGACGCTGATCTACGACTGCATGATCGGCGACAACATCCTGTTTCAGCGCGCCGACAGCGTCGAGGCCGGCTGGAAGGCGGTGGAGCCGTTCATCGAAGCCTGGAAGAAGGCCGGCCGCGACGGTCTGCATACCTACAGCGCGGGAAGCGAAGGTCCCAAGGCTGCGGCGGAGCTGCTCGCGCGCGACGGCCGCAGCTGGCGCAAGCCGGTCTAGACGATGGCGGGGCTTGCGGACCGCCAACTGATGCGCGTCGCCGACAAGGCGACGATGGCAAGGGTCGCGGCCGAACGATTGCTGACACGGATCGACGCCAATCCGGGGCGCGTGGCCATCTGCCTGACCGGCGGATCCAGTCCGAGGCAGCTGTACCAGCTGTTGGCGTCCGATGCCTATCGCGACCGCATTCCCTGGGCGCGCGTGCATTGGTTCATCGGTGACGAGCGCGACGTGCCGCCGGGCGATCCGCTGCACAACATGACGATGGCGCGCCAGGCCTTTCTCGATGCCTGCGCGCCGGCCGCCAACATCCGTCCGATCCCAACCGACGCGTTCGGCCCGGAAGCCAGCGCCGCGGACTATCAGCGCACGCTGCAGGCGTTCTATGGTGATGCGACGCTTGATCCCGCCCGCCCGTTGTTCGACCTCGTGCTGCTCGGCATCGGACCAGATGGTCATGTCGCCTCGCTCTTCCCCGGATTTCCGGCCATCGAAGTGACCGATCGCTGGGTGGTCGGCGTCGACAAGGCCCATGTCGCGCCGTTCGTCCCGCGCATCAGCCTCACCCTGCCCGCGCTCGCCTCCTGCCGGACCATGCTGTTCGAGGTTGGGGGCGCCGACAAGCGGGCGATCATGTCGCGCGTGCTGACGGGTGAAGACCTGCCGGCCAATCGCGCCCGCTCGCTCCAGGAAACGATTGTTCTCATCGATGCCGATGCATGGCCGGAGGGGCAAAGTGGCGTCTGACCTGCCCCAGGCGCTCATCGTCATGGGCGTGTCGAGTTCAGGCAAGAGCACGGTCGGCGCCGCCTTGGGCGAGCGGCTCGGCTGGCGCTTCGAGGACGGCGACAGCTTTCATCCGCCGGCCAATGTCGCCAAGATGAGCGCGGGCCATCCGCTGACGGACGAGGACCGCTGGCCTTGGCTGCGAGCCATCGCCGAGGAGATCGCGCGCTGCCGCGCTCACGGCGAGCACATCATTCTCGCCTGCTCGGCGCTCAAGAGAGCCTATCGCGATATCCTGGTGGGCAGCCGCGACGATGTCCGCCTGGTGTATCTCAGCGGCAGCCGCGAGCTGATCGCGGACCGGATGGAGCACCGCGAGAACCATTTCATGCCACCTGGCCTGCTCGCCAGCCAGTTCGCGACGCTGGAACCGCCGACAGCCGACGAGCGTCCTATCACCGTCTCGGTCCACGCGCCCATCGCGGCAATCGTCGACGAGGTTCTGCAACAGCTTCACGCCGGCCAGGGTCGCCCCTGACCGCGAACAGGAACGGCTCATGACCCGCATCGCTCTCGTGGTGTCCGATGTCGACGGCACGCTGCTGACGAAGGACAAAGTCCTGACCGAGCGCGCCGCGAAGGCGGCGCGCCGGCTGCACGAATCCGGCGTCGCGTTCACGCTGACCTCGAGCCGCCCGGCGATCGGGATGCGCTTCCTGGTCGAGCCGCTGCAGATCACCCTGCCGCTCGGACCGTTCAACGGCAGCTCGATCATCGATGCCGACATGCGCCCGGTGGAGCAGAGCCTGATCCCGCAAGGCGCAGCCGAGAGAGCCGTTGACCTCCTCCATCGCACCGGAGTCGACATCTGGGTGTTCACCAACGATGCCTGGCTGACACGTAATCCCGACGGCGAGTACGTGCCCAACGAGCGTCGCGCCATCCGCGCGGAGCCGACGATCGTCGAAGACTTCCAGCCGCATCTCGCGAACGCCTGCAAGATCGTCGGCGCCAGCAGCGATTTCGACCTGCTGGCCCGCTGCGAAGGCGAGATGCGCGACGCACTGGGCAGTGAGGCCACCGCCGTCCGCTCGCAGAGCTACTATCTCGACATCACCCCGCCCGGGCATGACAAGGGCACCTTCGTCTCGGCGATGGCACAACGGCTCGGCATTCCGCTCGACCAGGTCGCGACCATCGGCGACATGCACAATGACGTTGCGATGTTCGAGGTCAGCGGGCTGTCGATCGCCATGGGTAACGCTAGCGAGGACGTGAAGAGCAAGGCCACGCGCGTCACGACCTCCAACCAGGACGAGGGCTTCGCCAACGCGATGGAGATGATCCTGGCGGAGAACGCGGAAGGGTAGCCGACGCGCGGGCAGCCTCACGCGTCCGAGCGCTGTTTCGCCGGCTTTTCGGCGGCCCTCTTGGCGCTGCAGAGATTCTGCGCCGTATTGATCAGCGCGATGTGCGTCAGTGCCTGCGGAAAATTGCCGGTCTGCCGGCGCGCGTCCCTATCATATTCTTCGGCTAGCAGGCCGACATCGTTGGCGATCCCGACCACGCGCTCGAACAGCGTCTCCGCCTTGGCGATGTCGCCGCCGAGCACATGGGCGTCGGCCAGCCACAGGGTGCAGGCGAGGAACGCGCCCTCGATCGGCTGCTGCTCATCTGTCGGCACCTCCCGCGGATCGTGCCGCAGCACGAAGCCGTCGTGAACGAGATGCTGCTCGATCGCGGCGATGGTGCCGCGAATGCGCGGGTCGGAGCTCGGCAGAAAGCCGACCGCGGGCAGCAGCAACAAGCTGGCATCGAGCAGCTTCGAGCCGTAGGAGTCGACGAAGCTGCCGACGGAGGCATCGTAGCCCTTCTCGCAGACGTCGTGATGGATGGTCTCGCGCAGCCGCCGCCAGCGTTCGAGCGGCGCTTTCAGCCCGAACCGCTCGGCGCTCTTGATGGCGCGATCGAACGCGACCCAGGTCATGACCTTTGAGAACACGTAGTGGCGGCCGTCACCGCGACGCTCCCAGATGCCATGGTCGGGCTGGTCCCAGACATCGGTGAGATGGTCAACCACGGCGCGTTCGAGCGCCCAGGTGCCGTCATTCAGCTTGAGCTTTGTCATGCGCGCCTGATGGAAGGCGTCGATCAGTTCGCCATAGACGTCGAGCTGCAACTGCGCATGCGCGGCGTTGCCGATCCGCACCGGCTGCGAGCCCTCATAGCCGGGCAGCCATTCCGCCTCCCATTCGGTCAGCCGGCGCTGCCCCATGATGCCGTACATGATCTGCATATGCGCCGGCGCGCCGGCGGCTGCGCGCAGGAGCCAATTGTGCCAGGCCAGGGCTTCCTCGGTGTAGCCCGAGTTCATCAGCGCCAGCAGCGTAAACGTGGCGTCGCGCAGCCAGCAGAAGCGATAGTCCCAATTGCGCCGACCGCCGAGCTTTTCCGGCAATGATGTCGTGGGCGCCGCGACGATGCCGCCGCTCGGGCCGTAGGTGAGCGCCTTCAGCGTGATCAGCGAGCGCATCACGAGATCACGATGATCTCCCTGAAACGTGCAGCGCTGCGACCATTCCGACCAGAACGCCTCGGTGTCGCGAAGCGCCTGCTCGTAGTCGATCGCGTTGGGGACCGGCAGGTGCGACGCGCCATAGGTCAACACGAACGGCGCGGTCTCGCCCGCAGTCACCTCGAATTCCGCGATCGTGGTCATGTCTTCGCCATGCGTCGCGACCGGAGTATGCAGCACGGCCATGTCCGGGCCGCACACGGCGAGCAGCGCGGACCGATCCTCGGAGCGCCGCACCCAGGGAATCTCGACGCCGAAGCCGAAGCGGATGATGAGGTCCATGCGCATCGGGACCTTGCCCGAGATGCCGCGGACAAGGCGCACGACATCGGAGGCGCTGCCGCGCGGCGGCATGAAGTCGATCAGCTCGACCGTACCCGTCGCCGTCTCGAACCGGGTCTCGAGAATGAGGCTGTCGCCGCGATAGCGACGCGACGTCGTGATCACCTCGCCGCGTGGCTCGATCAGCCAGCGGCCGTTGCGATGATCGCCCAGGAGAGCGGCAAAGCAGGCGTCCGAGTCGAACGCCGGCCAGCACAGCCAGTCGATCGACCCGTTGCGGCTCACCAGCGCCGCCGTCTCACAATCACCGATCAGCGCGTAATCTTCGATCCTGCAGGACATTCCACATCCGTGTGCAAATGCCCCCACCCGCACCCCGCATTCTAAACGCCGGCGGGGCTGATCCGTTCGGCCGTCGCCGTTCGCAACGCCTCCAAACTCGTGCTCGCGGCGAGGTCTTCGATCGGAACCGGAATCTTGCGGCGCCAGTTCGGATGCTCGTCGATGGTGCCGGGAATGTTCGGCTGGTCGACGACCCCCAGCAGATCCTCGATCGAGACCACGAGCAGGCGCGACCGCGTCCGCGACAGGAAGCCGATCGCGGCATGCACGTCGTTGCTCTGAATCCCATTATGGCGCAGCACCTCGTCCCACAGTCCGAGCGCACGCCAGCGATCCTGGTCGGTCTCGCCGGGGTCGATGCCCAGACCACGCTTGGTGTTGAGATCGCCGAACGACCGCCAGCCGGCATAGGTCGAAAGATCATGCGTGTTCAGCGTCACCAGCGCGTTCGGGGGATAATAGTCGAGATCGCGGAAGCGGCCGCTGTCGTCGCGCTCGAAGATCATCACCTTGTAGGACCACAATCCCCAATCGGCCATCTGCTCGCGGAAACCTTCCGGGACGGTACCGAGATCCTCGCCGATGACGATGCACTGGTTGGCGACGCTTTCCATCGCGGTGGCGGCAAGCAGCGCATCGAACGGCATCAGGACATAGGCGCCCTGCTTGGCCGGAAAGCCGTGCGGGACCAGATAGAGCCGCTTCAGCCCGAGCACGTGATCGAGCCGGATCGCGCCGGCATGGCGCATCGAGGCCCGGATCATCTCCCGGAACGGCTCGAAATTCTTCAGCTCCAACCCCGGCGCGTTGAAGCCCGCCAGGCCCCAGTTCTGGCCGACCGTGTTCAGCGGATCGGGCGGCGCACCGACCGACAGCGTCCGCGAGATGGCGCCCTGCTCGTTCCAGGCATCGAAGCCGTCGGATTGAACGCCGACGGCGACGTCGAGATAGAGCCCGACCTTCATGCCGAGGCGATGCGCGAGATCCTTGCAATGGCGCAGCTGCCGCTCGGCGAGCCACTGCACATAGGCGACGAAATCGGCCTCGCGGCTATCAGGCCCGGCGAGCAGCGCCGCGCAGCGCGCCGGATCGGGTTGGCGCCATTCCTCGGGCCACTCCCACCACGGCGTCTGAAACCGGTGACGCAGCACCTCGAAGCAGGTGAAGCGCGCCAGGAGGTCGCCGCGCTCGGCGCGGTAGGCCTTGAACTCGGCGGCGTCAGCACTGCTCGGCGCGGCCATGAAAGCATCGAAGGCTGCGCGCAGCGCCGGCCATTTCAATGCAGCGACACCCTTGTAATCCACCAACTCGGCCTGCCGCAGCGGCTCGAGAGCCTTGCTGTCCGGCCCGTTGGCAAAACCCGGCGCCTGCTCGACGTCGACATAGAGCGCATTGAGAAACAGCCGGCTGTTCGGCGCATAGGGGCTGAAATCGCCGGGCCGGTCGTCGAACAGCGCGTGCAGCGGATTGAGGCCGACACCGTCGGCACCTAGCTTCGCACACTGCGTGATCAGATCCGCCAGGTCCGTGAAATCGCCCATGCCCCAGTTGCGGCGTGAGCGGATGCCATAAAGCTGAACCGCCAGCACCCAGACGCGATCGAAATCACCACTGAAGGCCTTGCCCGGCGTGACCAGCAGCGGCAGCTCATCGCGGCATGACGACGCATCGGTCAATTCGACCCGATAGCTGCCGACCGGAAGGTCGGCCGGCCATTCGAGCGAGAGCTCCTGCGCCTCGCCGCGCGCGACCACGACATCTCCGCGCTTGACCGCCCAGACCACCGGCAACTTGGCCGCCTCGTCCAATCGGCTGCGCGCCGGTTGCCCGGAGCGAATCACGACGGCGCCGTTCAGAAGCGGGTGCGGCGTGGCCCTTGGGAAGGCCTCGACGATGATTTTGAGGGCCGCCTCGTCGGTGACGCGGAGTTGTCCCTGACCATCGTAGAATTCTGTCAGGATTCCGAGACTGTGAGCTTCTTTGAAGAGATCCATTCGGCACGCGATTCTGGACGTGGCAATTGTCGCACGTCGTCAAATTGTTGTTGGAAGGCAACAGGATAGACCCCCAACGCGCCGCCCTCGCGCTCGTTCCCTGGGGAACAAAATCGCCCGTGGCAGCTTTGTTATGGGGTCGTCTCGGGTCCTAGCGAACCGGGACACTGTTTTCTTGTCAATGGCATCACCGTGAACAAATTCGCGCACACGTTCGAGAGCGTCCTCCGGCGAGACGCTTTCTCCCCTATTCTGCCCTCTTTTGAGGAGAGCCGCATCTCGCGGGGCCGATGCCATCACGACCAGAGCCGATGGGACCACACCCCGCGCGATTGCAGCCGCTTCGTTCTCCTCCTTCCCCGGTGAGGGCCTCATGAACCTGATGTCATCCCTGGACGCCCCGCTCCAGACCGAGACCGATGGCGACGGCCTCTGGTACAAGGACGCGATCATCTACCAGTTGCACGTCAAGGCATTCGCCGACAGCAACAATGACGGGATCGGCGATTTCGCCGGCCTCACCGAAAAGCTCGACTACCTGCAGGATCTCGGCGTCACCGCGCTGTGGCTGCTGCCGTTCTATCCCTCGCCCGGGCGCGACGACGGCTACGACATCGCCGACTACGGCAGCATCAATCCCGATTTCGGGACCATGAAGGATTTCAAGCGCTTCATCCAGGAAGCGCAGCGCCGGGGCCTGCGCGTGATCACGGAGCTCGTGGTCAACCACACCTCCGACCAGCATCATTGGTTCAAGCGGGCCCGCCGCAGTCCGCCCGGGTCGAGCGCGCGCAACTGGTATGTCTGGAGCGACACCGACCAGAAATATCTGGGCACGCGCATCATCTTCACCGACACCGAGAAGTCGAACTGGACCTGGGATCCGGAGGCCGGCCAGTTCTACTGGCACCGCTTCTTCTCGCATCAGCCGGACCTGAACTTCGACAATCCGCGGGTGGTCAGCGCGATCATCCAGGTGATGAAGCGCTGGCTCGACGCGGGCGTCGATGGCTTCCGTCTCGACGCGATCCCCTATCTCTGCGAGCGCGACGGCACCAACAACGAGAACCTGCCGGAGACGCACGCGATCATCAAGCGGCTGCGGGTCGAACTCGACAATTACGCCAAGGACAAGCTGCTGCTGGCCGAGGCCAATCAGTGGCCGGAGGACGTGCAGGAATATTTTGGCCAGGGCGACGAGTGCCACATGGCCTATCATTTCCCGCTGATGCCGCGCATCTACATGGCGATCGCGCAGGAAGACCGCTTTCCGATCACCGACATCCTGCGCCAGACTCCCGATATCCCCGCCACCTGCCAATGGGCGCTCTTCCTGCGCAACCACGATGAGCTGACCTTGGAGATGGTGACCGACGTCGAGCGCGACTATCTGTGGTCGACCTATGCCAACGATCCGCGCGCCCGCATCAATGTCGGCATCCGCCGGCGGCTCGCGCCGCTGATGGACAATGACCGGCGCAAGATCGAGCTGATGAACTCGCTCTTGATGTCGTTCCCGGGCACGCCGATCATCTATTACGGCGACGAGATCGGCATGGGCGACAACATCTATCTCGGCGACCGCAACGGCGTGCGTACGCCGATGCAATGGACTCCGGATCGCAACGGCGGCTTCTCGCGCGCCGACCCGGCCCGGCTCTACGCGCCGATGATCATGGACCCTGTCTATGGCTACGAGGCGGTCAACGTCGAGGCGCAATCGCGCAGCCAGTCGTCGCTGCTGCACGCGACCAAGAAGCTGATCTCGGTGCGCAAGTCGACACTCGCTTTCGGCCGGGGCACCATGACGTTCATCCGGCCGGCCAACCGGTCGGTGCTGGCGTATGTGCGACAGTACAAGGACGAGGTCATCCTCTGCGTCGCCAACCTGTCGCGTTCGGCGCAGGCCACTGAGCTCGATCTCTCGGCCTTCAAGGACCGCGTGCCGATCGAAATGCTCGGACGGTCGCGTTTCCCCGCGATCGGCGATCTTCCCTACATGATCACGCTCGCGCCCTACGGCTTCTATTGGTTCCAGCTCAAGGAGCGCGAGAAGTCCGAGCCCGTCATTCAACGTGCCGTTCCGGAATTCGAGACGCTGGTGGTGCCGCTCGGCTCGACCTGGGTCTCGCTGGCGCGCACCCGCAGCGTGTTCGAGCGCGACGTGCTGCCGGGGCATCTGGCGCGCACGCGCTGGTATCCCGAGCGCTCGGCCGACGCGATCCACCCGACGCTGACCTCGGCGATCCCGTTCTGCGACATCGGCGACAACCGTCCCTGGCTGATCTTCTTCAAGGCGTCCGAACGCGACGACAAGCTGCGCTACCTGTTGCCGATGCAGATCGAATGGGTGCGCTTCGATCGCGACCGTTATAATCCGCAGGCCCTTGCCGCCGTGCGCCAGGGCGCCCGTGAGGGCACCCTGCTCGACGCTGCCACCAGCCCGATCTTCCTCGCGCTGCTGCTGCACAATCTGCAGCGATCGCTGACCGTGGAGGAGAACGGCGTCCGCCTGGAATTCCGGCCGACCTCGAAATTCCCGGACAAGCAGATCCGTGAATCCGAGCAGGTGCGTGTGGTCGAGACCGACCGCTGCAGCAGCAAGGCGGTCGTCAACAACGAGTTCTTCGTCAAGATCCGCCGTGAGCTGGAGGCAGGTCCGCATCCCGAAGTCGACGTCGGCCGCTTCCTGACGGAGACGGTCGGCTTTGCCAACGTGCCGCCGCTGCTCGGCAGCGTCGAGGTGATTCAGGAGGGCGTGCGGCAGACCGTCGGCTGTGTCCACGGCTACATCGAGAACCAGGGCGACGGCTGGACCGTGAGCGCCGCCTATCTCGACCGCTTTGTCGACGATCAGCGCGTCTTTGCCGCCAGCGGCGACGAACGCCAGAGCGAGGAGCTCTCGCCCTATCTGCGCTACATGACCCAGGCCGGCCGCCGCTTCGGCGAGTTGCATGCCGCACTCGCGTCGCGCAGCGACCTGCCGGAGTTCGCCCCCGAACCGACCACGGCTGATGGTCTCGATCACTGGATCGACCGGCTGCGCGCCGAGGCCGGCCGGGTGGTGGCCGGGCTGGGCGAACGCCGCGACCACCTGAAGGATCCAGAGCGGGGACTGGCGGATCAGGTGCTCGCCAGACGCGGCGAATTGTCGGAACGGCTGAGCACCTTGATTCTGCACCAAATCGGCGGCTGCGACATCCGTCTGCATGGCGATTTCCATCTCGGCCAGATCCTGATCGTCAAGGACGACATCGTCATCATCGACTTCGATGGTGACGAGGGACTGCCGCTCGCCGAGCGCCGCCGCAAGGCCCCGCCGGCGCGCGACATCGCAGGCTTCCTGCGCTCGATCGATTGCTCGGCCCGCGTTGCACTCGAGCGCGCGTTGAAGGCAGGTCCTGACGATCACGGCCGGATCGCCGCCGCGTTGTCGGAGTGGCGCGATCAGGCGACTGCCGCATTCCTGGGCGGTTATCGCGAGGTCAAGGCCAACCAGCGCCTCTGGCCGGACGATCCGCACAGCGCGGAGGCGCTCCTTAACTTTTTCCTGCTGGAAAAAGCCCTCGGCGCGCTCGAATATGATCTGGCCCACCGGCCGGATTGGCTTCGCGTCGCGCTGGGCAATCTGCTTCGCGTCCTGTCCGTGCCAGCTCCTGCCAGCGAGTCTTCATGACACATCTTTCTCCCGAGGCGTTTGCGATCATCGAGGGCCGGCATGCCGACCCGTTTCGCTATCTCGGTCAGCACAATGTGGACGGCAAGACCGTCGTGCGCGCGTTCCTGCCGGAGGCTTCCCGGGTGGAGGTGGTCGGCGAGCATGGCGAAGTGGCACCGCTGGCGCGCATCCACGATGCCGGCCTGTTCACCGGGACGATGTCGTCGATGCAGCGCTATCGCCTGCGCGCCACCTTTGGCGATCAGGTCACCGACCTCGAGGACCCCTACCGCTTCCTGCCCATTCTCAGCGATTTCGACCTGCATCTGCTCGGCGAGGGCAACCACGAGCGGCTCTACGACAAGCTCGGCGCGCACCCGACGGTGATCGACGGCGTCGACGGCGTCGGCTTCATCGTGCTCGCGCCGAATGCGCGGCGCGTCAGCGTGGTCGGGGATTTCAACTTTTGGAATGCGCGGCGGCATCCGATGCGGGTGCGTGGCAACGGTTATTGGGAGCTGTTCATTCCGCGCGCCCGCGCCGGCGACCACTACAAGTTCGACATCATCGGCCCGCAGGGCGAGCACCTGCCGCTGAAGTCCGATCCGATGGCGTTCGCAGCCGAAGTGCGCCCGAAGACGGCCTCGATCGTCGTCGACGAAACGCGCCTGCCCCGGCCGCAACCGGCGCCGCACGACATCAACAAGCTGAACAGGCCGGTCTCGATCTACGAGGTGCATCTCGGCTCGTGGCGGCGCAAGGACGACAATCAATGGCTGACCTATCGCGAGCTGGCCGAACAGCTGCCGGCCTATGCGCGCGACATGGGCTTCACCCATATCGAATTTCTCCCTATCAACGAGCACCCGTTCGACGGCTCCTGGGGTTATCAGCCCACCGGCCTGTACGCGCCGACCAGCCGCTTCGGCAGCCCTGAGGATTTCTGCGCACTGATCGATGCCTGCCATCGCGAGGGCCTCGCGGTGTGGCTCGACTGGGTGCCGGGACATTTCCCGGACGATCCGCACGGCCTCGGCCATTTCGACGGCACCGCGCTGTACGAGCATGCCAACCCGATGCAGGGCCGGCACCTCGACTGGGGCACGCTGATCTACAATTATGGCCGCACGGAAGTCGCCAATTTCCTGCGCTCCAATGCGCTGTTCTGGCTCGAGCGCTACGGCATTGACGGCCTGCGCGTCGACGCCGTCGCCTCGATGCTCTATCTCGACTACAGCCGTCCCTCCGGCGGCTGGATCCCGAACAAGTTCGGCGGCCGCGAGAATCTCGAAGCCATCGAGTTTCTGCGCCGGACCAACATCGACGTGTTCGGGCATTTCCCGCAGGCCACGACCGCGGCCGAGGAATCCACCGCGTGGCCGCAGGTGTCGCGTCCGGTCGACATGGGCGGGCTCGGCTTCGGCTACAAGTGGAACATGGGCTGGATGCACGACACCTTGCGCTACATCAGCAAGGATCCGATCCACCGCAAATATCACCACGGCGAGATCCTGTTCGGCCTGCACTACGCCTTCTCGGAAAACTTCATCCTGCCGCTGTCGCACGACGAGGTCGTGCACGGCAAACGCTCCATCATCGGCCGCATGCCCGGCGACGACTGGCAGCGCTTTGCCAATCTGCGCGCCTATTACAGCTTCATGTTCGGCCATCCCGGCAAGAAGCTGCTGTTCATGGGCTGCGAGATCGCCCAGGAGCGGGAGTGGAATCACGACACCTCGCTCGATTGGCACCTGCTCGGCGACCGCAGATATGCCGGCATCCAGGCCCTGATCCGCGACCTCAATCATCTCTATCGCAACGTGCCGGCGCTGCATGAGCGCGATTGCGAGCCGGACGGGTTTGAGTGGCTGATCGCCGATGATTCCGACCGCAACGTCTTCGCCTGGGCGCGGAAAGGCTTTGATGATCACGCCCGCTGCGTCGTGGTCGTGAACTTTTCGCCCAACGTGTATTACAATTACCGGGTCCGCGTGCCGCTCGGCGGCACATGGAGGGAAGCTTTCAACTCCGACTCCCTCCATTATGGCGGCAGCAATGTCGGCAATGTCGGCCAGGTCCATGCCTCTGAAGATCAACACCTCAACCTCATCCTCCCGCCCATGGCAGCGGTATTTCTCGTCCCGGAAGCCTGATTCCATGCGCTTGGCCGCAGGAAGCCACGCCCGTCTCGGCGCCACCTGGGACGGACGGGGGACGAATTTTGCGTTGTTTTCCGCCAATGCCGAGAAGGTCGAGCTCTGCCTGTTCGACAGCCAGGGCCGGCGCGAGATCGAACGCATCGAGCTGCCGGAGCGGACCGAGGACGTCTGGCACGGCTACCTGAACGACGTCTCGCCGGGCCAGCTCTATGGCTACCGCGTCTATGGCCCGTACGAGCCGGAGCGCGGCCACCGCTTCAACGCCAACAAGCTGCTGCTCGACCCCTATGCCAAGCGCCTCGCCGGCCGGCTGGTCTGGAGCGACGCGCATTTCGCCTACCGCGCCGGCTCGCCGCGCGAGGACCTGTCGTTCGACCGCCGCGACAATGCGCGCGGCATGCCCAAGGCCGTCGTCATCGACGAGACCTTCAACTGGGGCCGGCGCGAGATGCGGCCGCAGATCCCATGGGAGGACACGATCATCTACGAGGCCCACGTCAAGGGCCTGACCAACAAGCGCGACGACGTGCCGCCGAACCTCCGCGGCACCTATGGCGGCCTGTCGTCGCCGGCGATGATCAAGCATCTGAAGCGGCTCGGCGTGACCACGGTCGAATTGCTTCCGATCCATGCCTTCATCGACGACCGCATGCTGGTCGAGAAGAAGCTGGTCAATTACTGGGGCTACAACACGATCTCGTTCTTCGCGCCGGAGCAGCGCTACGCGCAGGACAATCCGCTCGACGCATTCAGGACGACCATCGCGCGGCTGCACGACGCCGGCATCGAGGTCATGCTCGACGTCGTCTACAACCACACCGCCGAAGGCAACCATCTCGGGCCGACGCTGTGCTACCGCGGCATCGACAACGCCTCCTATTATTGGCTCAAGCCCGACAATCCGCGCTTCTATGACGACTTCACCGGATGCGGCTCGTCGGTGAATCTCACGCATCCGCGCGTGCTGCAAATGGTGATGGATTCCCTGCGCTATTGGGTCGAGGTCTGCCATGTCGACGGCTTCCGCTTCGATCTCGCCACGACCTTGGCGCGCGAGAAGCACGGCTTCGACCGGCGCAGCGGTTTCCTCACCGCGATCCGGCAGGACCCTGTTCTGGCCGGCGTCAAGCTGGTCGCCGAGCCCTGGGACGTCGGCCTCGGCGGCTACCAGGTCGGCGCCTTCCCGTCGCAATGGTCGGAGTGGAACGACCGCTATCGCAGCGCCATGCGGCGCTACTGGAGCGGCGAAGGCAGCCTGATCGGCGAAGTCTCGAGCCGCATGACCGGCTCGTCCGACATCTTCAACCATGACGGCCGCACCCAGCGCGCCAGCGTCAACCACGTCACGGTCCATGACGGTTTCACGCTCGCCGATCTGTTCGCCTACAACAGCAAGCACAACGAGGCCAATGGCGAGGACAATCGCGACGGCTCCAACGACAACCACAGCAACAATTTCGGTCACGAAGGGCCGACCGACGACGTCACGATCAATGCGCTGCGGCGGCAGTCGCGCAAGAACCAGCTCGCCTGTCTGTTCCTCGCACAAGGCCTGCCGCTGCTGCTCGCGGGCGATGAGGTCGGCAACTCGCAAGGCGGCAACAACAACGCCTATTGCCAGGACAACGAGGTCGGCTGGGTCGATTGGAGCGGCATGGGTCGCGAGGGCGACGACCTCACCGATTTCATCGCGCACATGACAGAATTGCGCCGTCGCTTCGGCCAGATCCGCGCGCGCCGCTGGTTGGATGGCCGCCGCTCCGACGGCAGCTTCGGCGTGTTGTGGCTGACGCCGGCGGCGGAGGAAATGACGCAGACCGACTGGACTTTTCCCGACGGACGATTTCTCGCCTATGTGCTCGGCCCGGTGGAACAGGAACAGGCTCCGATCTTTATCGTTCTGAACGCCGCCCCCGAAGAGATCGGATTCAAATTGCCCAAGCTCGCCGAAACCAAGATTTGGCAACAGGTTCTCGACACCACCCAAGCCCAGCAGAAGCAGGCCGACTTCGCAGCAGGGGCTGACCTGAAGGCACCACCCCGCTCTGTCCTGGCGTATGCGGGCCTGTCATGAGCGCGCGTCAATTCGGACCTCGCATCACCGCCAACGGCACGACCTTCCGGCTGTGGGCGCCCGCCGCCGAGCGGGTCGATCTGGTGCTCGACGGACGTCATGAGATGCAGGGCGGCGACGGCGGCTGGTACACGCTCGATGTCCCCGGCGTCGGCGGCGGCGCGCGCTACAAGTTTCGTATTGATGACGAGCTCGACGTTCCCGATCCCGGCTCCGACTTCCAGCCCGAGGATGTGTTCGGCCCGAGCGAGGTGATCGATCACAGCACCTACACCTGGCGCTCCAAGGAGTGGCGTGGACGGCCGTGGCAGGATGCGGTGTTCCTGGAAAGCCATGTCGGCACCTTCACCCAGGACGGCACTTACAGGGCGATGATCGACAAGCTCGATCACCTCGTCGAGACCGGCATCACCGCGCTCGAGTTGATGCCGCTGGCCGACTTCGCCGGCTCGCGCAACTGGGGCTATGACGGCGTACTGCTCTACGCGCCCGATCACGTCTACGGCCGTCCCGACGATCTGCGCGCGCTGATCGACGAGGCGCACCTGCGCGGTCTGATGGTGTTCCTCGACGTCGTCTACAATCATTTCGGTCCCGAGGGGAACTACATCGGCCGCTATGCCCCGACCTTCTTCACCGACGCCCACACGCCGTGGGGCAGCGCCATCGACTACCGCAAGCCGGAGGTACGCGCCTTCGCGATCGAGAACGCGCTGCATTGGCTGACCGACTATCGCTTCGACGGACTGCGCTTCGACGCCGTCAATCACATCCTCCACAACGAGGGTGAGATCCCGATGCTGCACGATCTCAGTGCGGCGGTCGGCAAGCTCGCCGCGCAGACGGGGCGACACATCCATCTCGTGCTGGAAAACGGCGACAACCGCGCCAGCATGCTCGACGCCGCTGAAGATCCGCCGCGCGGCAAGTTCCGCGCGCAGTGGAATGATGACTATCACCATGTCTGGCACGTGATGCTGACCGGCGAGACCGGCGGCTATTATGGCGACTACCAGCAATCGCCGCGCAGCGGGCTCGCGCGCGCCCTCGCGTCCGGCTTCGTCTATCAGGGCGAGCAGGCCGCCTTCTGGGGAGGCATTGCCAGGGGCGAACCGAGCGGTCATCTCGCCCCCGGCGCGTTCGTGAATTTCCTGCAGAACCACGACCAGATCGGCAACCGCGTGTTCGGCGACCGTCTCGAAGCGCTGGCCCCGCCCGAAGGCATCGCGGCCGCGCTCGCCGTGACCCTGCTCGCGCCGACCGTGCCGATGCTGTACATGGGCGAGGAATGGGGCTCGAAGCAGCCCTTCCCGTTCTTCTGCGACTTCAAGGGCGATCTTGCGAACGCCGTGCGCAAGGGACGCCGCAGGGAATATGAGTGGGCGTATGCCAAGTATGGCGACGAGGTGCCCGATCCGCTCGACATCGAGACGTTCAAGTCCGCGATCATCGATTGGGACGCGCGCAACGAGTCTCCTGGTCGCGAGCGACTGGCGCTGGTGCGCAATCTGCTCGTCGCGCGCCACCGGCATGTAGCGCCGCGACTGCCGGGCGCGAGCTTCGGCAAGGCCGACGTCACCGAAGATGGCCGCCTCAGCGCGCATTGGGTCATGGGCGACAGCACCACGCTGCGGCTGCTCGCCAACGTCTCCGACACGGAGATCGCGGGTGATGCGAGCCTGCTCACGAGCACGCCAATCTGGGGCGGCACGCCGGGCGATCGTCTTCCGCCCTGGTCGGTGTTCTGGAGCATTGGAGGATAGTCATGCCTCCAGCCATTCCGCTCGCGACCTATCGCCTGCAGCTCACCGCCGATTTCAACTTCGAGGCGGCGGCGCGCGTCGTGCCGTACCTGAAGGCGCTCGGCATCAGCCATGTCTACGCCTCGCCGTTCATGACGGCGCGCAAGGGATCGACGCATGGCTATGACATCACCGACCATACCAAGCTCAATCCGGAGCTCGGCGGCGAGGACGGATTTGCCAAGCTCAGCGCAGCGCTGAAGGCGTACGACCTCGGCCTGATCCTCGATTTCGTGCCCAACCATGTCGGCGTGCATTTCGACGACAATCCGTGGTGGCTCGACGTGCTTGAATGGGGCCAGGCCTCGCCGCACGCGGCCTCGTTCGACATCGACTGGGACCAGTTGCCGTATCGCGCCCGCGGCGGCGTGCTGCTGCCGATCATCGGCACCTCCTATGGCCATGCGCTCGAACACGGCGACATCGAGCTGCGCTACGATGCCGACGAAGGCTCGTTCTCGTGCTGGTACTTCGAGCACCGGCTGCCGGTCGCGCCCGAGCGCTATGGCGAGATGCTGCGCATCATCGTCAAGGACGCCGGCGAGGAGAGCAGCGAGGCTGGCAAGGCCATCCTGGAGCTCGCCTCGCGCTACACCGGCCTGCGCCATCCGAACCGCAAGGAAGCGCCGGGCTTCAAGGCCGCGCTCAAGGCCATTCCCGGTGCTGCCGACGTCATTGCTCGCGGCCTCTCGGCCTACAAGGCGGGTGAAGGCCGCCCTGCGCAGACACTGGCTCTGCACCATCTGCTGGAGCGGCAGCACTACAAGCTCGGCCATTGGCGGCTGGCATCCAGCGACATCAACTACCGCCGCTTCTTCGACGTGAACACGCTCGCCGGCCTGCGCGTCGAGGACGCCGGCACGTTCGAGGCGATCCATCGGCTCGTCAAGAAGCTGATCGCCGACGGCCAGTTGCAGGGGCTGCGGCTCGACCATATCGACGGCCTGCGCGACCCCGCGCAGTACTTCCAGCGGCTGCGCCGTCTCATTCGCGACGCGCGCGGACCGGCCGTCGGTCCGTTCTACGTGGTGATCGAGAAGATCCTCTGCGAGCACGAGAAGCTGCCGAGCTTTGCCGGCGTTCACGGCACCACCGGCTACGAGTGGATGAACGTCATCACGCAGCTCCTGATCGATGGCAAGGGGCTGGAGCCGCTCGACGAGATCTGGCGCCAGATCAGCAACAAGCCGCCGAAGCTTGCCCCCGTCATCAAGGAGGCCAAGCGGCGCGTGCTGGAGACGTTGCTGACCTCCGAGTTCACCGTGCTGACGCGCCTGCTCGCACGCATCGCCAACGGCCACTACTCCACGCGCGACTATTCCGAGTACAGCCTGCGCCAGGCACTCGAATTGTACGTGCTGCACTTCCCGGTCTACCGCACCTATCTCACCGGCGCCGGTCCGACCGAGGCCGACCGCAAGCTGATCGACCATGCCATCACCGGCGCCCGCGCCGAATGGTTCGCGTCCGACGGCTCGATCTTCGATTTCCTGCGCGACGCGCTGACGATGGACCTCATCAAGCGTGACCGCAACACCACCCACTCCGTCCCGCGCGTGCGCCGCTTTGCGCTGAAGGTGCAGCAGTTCACCGGGCCTGTCATGGCGAAGTCGCTGGAGGACACCGGCTTCTATCGCTTCCACCGGCTGCTCGCGCTCAACGAGGTCGGCGGCGATCCGTCGGCGCATGCGATGGCGATTTCCGACTTCCACGAGCTGATGCAGGATCGCGCCAAGCACTGGCCGCACGGCATGACGGCGACGGCCACCCACGACACCAAGCGCGGCGAGGACGCCCGCACGCGCCTTGCGGCGCTGACCGAGCTGCCCCACGACTGGACCTCGGCGGTGGCGCGCTGGAAGACAATGAATGCGCCGCATGTCGTCACCGACGGCTCCATGCGGGCGCCATCGGCGACGTTCGAATACATGCTCTACCAGACCCTGGTCGGCATCTGGCCCGCCACGGGCTGGGACGACAGCCTCCCCGAGCGCTTGCAGGCCTATGCGCTGAAGGCGGCGCGGGAGGGCAAGGAGGAGACCAGCTGGCTCAATCCGAACGAGGCGTATGAGGCCGGATTGCGCGCCTTCATCGAGCGCGTCCTGGACCGCCAGCATTCGGCGGAGTTCCTGCAGTCGCTGGAGATCGTCGCCAAACGCGTGGCGCTGCTCGGCGCACTCAATTCGCTGACGCAGGTCACGCTCAAGGCGACCATGCCGGGCGTGCCCGATTTCTACCAGGGCACGGAGTTCTGGGACCTGTCGATGGTCGATCCCGACAACCGCCGCCCGGTCGATTTTGCCGCGCGCGAGCAGGCGCTGCGCGAGAGCGAGGCCCCGGACTGGGCTGCCCTCGCCGACCACTGGCCGGACGGTCGCATCAAACTGGCCTGGACGCGGCAGCTCATCAAGCTCCGCAACGAGATGCCATCGATGTTCACCGACGGCGCCTACGAGCCGCTCGAGGTGAGCGGGCGTCATGCCGATCACATCATCGCCTTTGCGCGCCGCCGCGGCCGCGAGGCGGTGATCGTGGTCGCCGCTCGCACGCTGTCGCCGTTCACCGACGGCGGCCGCGTCTGGCCGCATGCGGATGCGTTCGACGCGACCGTGCATCTTCCCGGCTATTCCGCGCCTCAGATCCAGAACGGCGCCCTCCCCGTCTCCGCGCTGTTCACCCACCTCCCGGCTGCGGTGCTTGCGGCCCGCGTGGAAAGTTCCTCCGATCACAGTGCCAAGCCAGCGCCTGCATTGGCGCCGCAGAGCTGATCAGCTCTTCTTCGTCAGCAGCAACTGGCCGCGGCTGCGGATCGCGTTCTGCGCGGCTTCCGCAAAGCGCTGCAGCAGCCAGGGCAGCGTGACCTCGACCTGGACGCGATCCTCGGCCACCTCGACGTGCCCGGACGCCGCCTGCCCGAGCGCGCGAACGCGAAAGAACATCTTGTCGCCCTCCCAGCGCTCCTCGTCGACACTGAGCACGGGAATGCTGGTCGCAGCCCGACTCAGGCCGGATTGCAGCCGGCGCACGGCTTCGTCCTTGCCGAGGCGATGAGGAATGGAAACGACAAGCGGTCTTGACATCGCGATCTCCTGACTAACAACCGTCCTGATGTAGTCACGGCGGCTTACGACCGCAAAGCCACACCCCTTATTTTACCTGATCCACTTCCGGAACTTTCGAAGTTCCGACCAGTTTCCTCGGCGAAGGCAGAGTGACGCACCGCCCCGCTGCCGGGCTCTGGAGGGAAGTACATGTCCATCGGAACGATCATCCTCATCATTCTCATCATCGCCCTGCTCGGCGGCTTTTCCGGCATCGGCGGCGGTCCGTTCTACGGAACCGGTTACTACGGCGGCGGCGGCCTCGGCCTGATCATCGTCATCGTGCTGATCCTCGTCCTGCTCGGACGGATCTAATGAACTTCTGATCTTTCGCCGGGCAGACGTGGCACAGACCATGTCTGCCCGGCGAACTAACTGCCTCTCACAGTTTGTCCGTGAGCTTCTTGATCGCCGGCTTGATTGCTCCGGCCGCGTCGTCATAACCATCCCAAGCCTTCGTCTTTGCAAGCAGCGCGGGAACGCTGCGAACCGTGTAGCGCTTCGGATCGAGTCCGTTCTTCACCTGCGCCCAGGTGATCGGCATCGACACCGTCGCACCGTCGCGCGCCCGCGGCGACAGCACCGCGACCGCCGTCGACATCCGGTCGTTGCGCAGATAGTCGAGGAAGATCTTTCCCTTGCGCAGCTTCTTCGACATGTTGAGCAGGTAATCGTCGGGGCTGTCATTGGCCATCCACTGGCACACGCCCTGTGCAAACGCCTTGGCCTCCGGCCACGTCACCTTGTCGCGCGCGCCATGCAGCAGCGGCGTCACCACATGCAGGCCCTTGCCGCCGGTGGTCTTGCAGAAGCTCTCGAGGCCGAGCGTCTTCAGGCGCTGCCGCATCTCCTTGGCCGCGGCGATCACCTCCTCGAAGGCGACGTTCGGTGCGGGATCGAGATCGAACACCAGCCGTCCCGGCACATCGTAGGCGTCGGGCGCGCAATTCCACGGATGCAGCTCGACCGCGGCGACCTGCGCAACAGCGATGAGTCCCTCGACGCGATCGATCTGCAGATACGGTTTGCGGTCACCGGAGACCTTCACCAGCTCGAGCAGGTCCGACATGCCCTGCATGCCGTGCCGCTGGAAAAACCGCTCGCCGCCGATGCCGTCGGGCGCACGCACGATCGAGCACGGGCGCCCTTTGAGATGATCGATCATCCAGTCGCCGACGGCTTCGAGGTAGTTGGCGAGATCGAGCTTGGTCACCGGCTCGCCGTCACCTGCATCCGGCCACAGCGGCTTGTCAGGCTTGGAGATCGCGACGCCCATCACCGTCGCCGAACTCTTGGATCGCGACGGCGTCTTGTGCACCGTGGTGCCGCCGGTCGCGACCGTCGCCGCGGCACGCGCCACCGGCTTCGTCACCTTTGCCGTGACGACCGGCTCCTCGGCGACAACCTCATGCGCCGGCTTGTCCTGGCGCAGTCCCTTGAACGAGGCCTGCCTGACATTGTTGTCTGCGGTCCAGCCGGCGAACTCGATCTCGGCGACGAGCTCAGGCTTCAGCCAATGCACCTCGCGCGCCTTGCGCGGCGCATTCTTGCCGCTGAACGGGCTCTTGTCGGAGGCAGCCGCCTTCAACGCCGGCATGATCTCCTTCACCATATCCTGGCCGAAGCCGGTGCCGACGATGCCGACATAAGCGAGATGATCGTCCTTGTTGACGCCGACCATCAGCGAGCGGAATTTGCCGTTGGTCGTCTTCCAGCCGCCGATGACGACCTCGTGGCCGGGCCGGGTCTTGGCCTTGGTCCAGCTCTCGGTGCGTCCGGAGTGATAGGCGGAGTCGAGCTTCTTCGAGACGATGCCTTCGAGGTTCAGCTTGCGCGCCGAATCCAGCACGGCCTCGCCGTCGCTCTCGAAATGCTCGACATAGCGGATAACGGGCGTCCTGCCCTTCATGTTCGCCTTCAGCAGCTTCGCCAGGCGTGCCTTCCGCTCGCGCAGCGGCTGGCGGCGCAGGTCGAACTCCTCGACGAACATCAGGTCGAAGGCAAAGAACACCAGCTCATCCGTCTGCCCGGACGAAATCGCCGCCTGCAGCGCCGAGAAGTTCGGGTTGCCGTCCTTGTCGAGCGCGACGATCTCGCCATCGATGATCGCATCCGGCAGCTTGGCCGCGGCTTCCGCGATCGCGCCGAACTTGGCGGTCCAGTCGAGGCCCTTGCGCGTCTTCAACGTCGCCCGGCCATCCTCGACCCGGATCTGCACGCGATAGCCGTCGAACTTGATCTCGTGCGCCCAGCCCTCGCCGCTCGGCGGCGCCGCCACGGAAGTGCAGAGCTCGGGCGGAACGAAGTCGGGCAGCGACGCAACGGTTTTGGGCTCGATGGTCTTCGTCGCACGCTGGGCCTTCGCACCACTGGCCTTCGTCGCCTTGGCTCTTGTGGCTTTGGCTTTCGGCGACCGCGCCTTGGTCGATCCCTTGTTGATCTTCGTCTCGCTATCGCCGCGGTTGGAGTGCCACACCGCATCGGCGTTCATGCGCTGGCTCTCGGCCAGCATGAACGGCTTCGGCGCCTTGCCCTTGCCGGCGGCGATCTGCTCCATCGAACGTCCCGACGCGACCGACTTGTCGGCCTCGAGGATGTCGTTGGCCTCGCCTTCCCTGGCGTATTCGTCGCGATGCTTGATCAGCAGCCAATTGGTGCGCTTGCCGCCGGTGCGGTCGTGGCGCATCCGCACCAGCACCCAGCTGCCATGCAGCTTCTCGCCGTCCAGCGTGAACTTCAGATCGCCCTTCTTGAAGCCGCGCTCGGGATCGTCGCTCTCCCAAGTGCCGCGGTCCCACAGCATGACGGTGCCGCCGCCATACTCGCCTTCGGGAATGGTGCCTTCGAAATCGCCATAATCGAGCGGATGATCCTCGACCTCCACCGCGAGCCGCTTGTCGTGCGGATCGAGCGACGGCCCCTTGGTCACGGCCCAGGACTTGAAGACACCGCCGAATTCGAGCCTGAGGTCATAATGCAGCCGGGTGGCATCGTGCTTCTGGATGACAAAGCGCGGCCGCGAGGCCGGCGCCACCTTGGCCTCCCCGGACGGTTCTGCGGTTTTCTCGAAATCGCGCTTCTTGCGATAGGTGGAAAGCTTCTTGAGCGCCACGGTGATCCCTCGCGTTGAGCGGTAGCGTAGCAAAGCCGGGGGGCTCGTGGAACCGGCCGATCCTCATGATAACACCGGGCAAAGTTCCGCGTTCCCGGCGCTCGTGGAGCCCGGGTGCTGCTGCCGTCCGCCCTCCGCGACACGCGAGAGGGTGCAGGGAAGGCCGGGTGCTGACCGCGGCCCATGGCCCGCCTGCAACACAAAAAGCAGGCGGCAGTCACCACAGGTACGGCCCTCAACCGGCCTTCCCTGCGCGATGGTGTTAACGCTTACTCCGCGATCTCCCCGGTGTCCGGCTTGTTAGCCACCGTCGCCCGCGCGCCTCGTCAGCAGCACGGGCTTGACGCCAGCATCGGGGCGCCAGGACCACGCGACTTCACGTCCGAGAGGCCGCGCTCGTCCGCGCATGAAAGCGCACGCTGCCGTCTCGTCCATCGCCTCCCACACTCCACGTATCGTGACGACGCGTACGCCCTCTGCATGAGGCGGGATGCGCGGAAAGATCGAGCTGATTTGCCCGACGAGGCAAGAGATCCTTGGTGCGACATAGTAACCCGACGGGCATGCTCCATCGTAACGCCCCCTTTCGCTATGCAGAGCCGATCATACCCGCTACTTCCACGGCGTCATGGCCGGGCTTGTCCCGGCCATCCACGTCGTTCGGCGGATGCGGGTCGACGTGGATGCCCGGGACAAGCCCGGGCATGACGAGTAACAAACAGGCGGCGCATCCGGGGTAATTGCTCCAAGCCGCTGCACACGGAACCGCAACGACGACTTATCCGTTGCAACGCTGTCCTCACCGTTCACGGAGATCCCGATGGCCCCCCGCGCCTATTGGAAAGGCTCGCTCAAACTCTCGCTCGTCAGTTGTCCTGTCGTGCTCTATCCGGCGTCCACATCCGTGGAGAAGACGCGCTTCCACCTGATCAACCGCGAGACCGGCAATCGGCTGAAGCAGCAGATGATCGACGCCGAGACCGGCGACATCGTCGAGGGCGACCAGAAGGGCCGCGGCTATGAGCTGTCCAAGGGACAGTATGTCGAGATCGAACCGGAGGAGCTGGAGGCGGTCCAGATCGAGAGCAACCATACGATCGACATCGACAGCTTCGTGCCGCGCGAGGAGATCGACCAGCGCTATCTCAACCATCCCTATTATATCGCTCCTGACGGCAAGGCGGCGATCGATGCCTTCGCAGTGATCCGCGACGCCATGAAGGACCAGGACCGGGTCGCGCTGGCGCGCATCGTGCTGACGCATCGCGAGCACATCATCGCGATCGAGCCGATGGGCAAGGGCATGCTCGGCACAACGCTCCGCTTTCCCTATGAGCTGCGCGACGAGGCGGAGTTCTTCGACGATATCAAGTCGCCGAAGATCACCAAGGACATGGTGGAGCTGGCGGGCCACATCCTCCAGACCAAGGCCGCACACTTCAAGCCGTCGGAGTTCAAGGACCAGTACGAGACCGCGCTGAAGGCGCTGGTCAAGCGCAAGGCTTTGGGCAAGCCGATCAAGCTGCCGGAGCCGGAGGAGACGTCCGGCAACGTGGTCAGCCTGATGGACGCGCTGAAGCAGAGCCTGGGCAAGGGTGGGAAGAAGGCGTCACGGGCGCCATCGCGGCGCGCGCCTGCGCATCGGCGACCGGCGAAGAAGGCGCATCGCTCGGCGGCGCGGCAGAGGAAGGCGGGTTAGCGAGACCCTGGATCTTGGGGACAGCACGCAGGAGAGGCCCGCCTCGCGATCCTGGCCTCATGGTTCGAGACGCGCCGCCCTGTGCACCTTTGGTCTGGTTCGCAGGTCGGCTCGGCGCTCCTCACCATGAGGGTCTGGCACCGAAACGGGTCCCGCGCACCGACCATGAACATGCCGACCGGCGTGTTCATGGAGAGTTAAGCGCCACGGCGCTGCTTTCTACGCCTCAACTCTCCATTGAGACGCCGGCTGGCGTACTGATGGTCAATGTGCAGGACCGCCCTCGGTGCATGCCCCTTTCCATGAACACGCCTCTCAGCGTGTTCATGGTCGGTGTGCAAGACCCCTTTTGGGTGCCAGACCCTCATGGTGAGGAGCGCCGAGCACGAAAGCGGATCATGAAGGCGGTGTTCGTGGCGGCGCGTCTCGAACCATGAGGCCGAGGTCTCAGCTCGTCTTCGACGACTTCTTCTTCGTCGTTTTCTTGGTTGTCTTCTTCGTGCTCTTCTTGCTCGAACTTTTCGACGACTTCTTTGCGGTCTTCTTCGCCGACGATTTCGCGCTTTTCTTCGCGGGCACCTTCTTTCCTTCGCGGCGCGCCTCGGACAGGCCGATCGCGATCGCCTGCTTGCGGCTCTTGACCTTGCGCCCCGAGCCACCGCTCTTCAGCGTGCCGGCCTTGCGCTTCTTCATCGCGCGCTCGACGTCCTTCGACGCGCCCTTGGAGTATTTGCGTGCTGTCTTTGCCATCAACATGGTCTCCCTGTGACAGCACGGCAATCACGAGAGCAGAGGAAGGTTCCGATTTGGAGGAACTAACGCGGTTGGGAAAGTTCTCGCACGTCGGTCTACACTACCCGTGCGACTGCCCCTCACCCCAACCCTCTCCCCGTAAGGACGGGGAGAGGGAGCGCAGCGTGCTTGGGGCAAACAGCTCGGGATGCGTCGGCCAGACGGCGCGTCTCCATCGAGATCCGTGGCTCCTCATTGCAAGGAAGCACTAATCCGGTGCGCGCAGGCGATAGCCGATGCCGGTTTCCGTGAGCACGAAGTGCGGGCGCTCGGGATCGGTCTCGATCTTCTGGCGGAGCTGGCGGACGTAGACGCGGAGATATTGCGCGTCGGTCAGTTCGTCCCACAGCTCCTTCAGCAGGAAGCGATGCGTCAGGACCTTGCCGGCGTGCTGGACCAGCACGCGCAGCAGATCATATTCCTTCGGCGACAGCTTGATCTCGCGCTCGCCGAGCTTGACGATGCGGCGAACGAGATCGACGGAGAGATCGCCGGTGCGGAACACCGGGCGCTCGCCCTGGACCTGCAACTGATGGCGCAGCGCCGCGCGCAGGCGCGCCAGCAGCTCGTCCATGCCGAACGGCTTTGTGATGTAGTCGTCGGCGCCGAGATCGAGCGCCTTGACCTTGCCGGCCTCGTCGCCACGACTCGACAGCACCACGACCGGAATGCTGTCGTTGCGAGCCCGGATGGTGCGCAGCAGCTCGTGGCCGTCGATGTCCGGCAGGCCGAGATCGAGGATGATCAACGCCGGCTCCTCGGCGAGCTTCTCGAGCGCGACCTTCCCGCTCGGCGCCTCCAGGATCTCATAGCCCTGCGTCGCCAGGCCCATCCGCAGCAGTTTTCGGATCGGCGGCTCATCGTCGATCACGAGCACCTTGATCGGCGCACCGGTCATGCGGCGGTCTCCAGAGGTCTCACCTGCGCGGGCACCGGCAGGCGGATGGTGAGAACGGCGCCGCTGCGGTCGGTGCGATTGCCCGCGGTCATGCGGCCATGCATCGCCTCGACGAAGCCGCGCGAGATCGCGAGGCCGAGGCCGGTGCCGGGGCGCACCTGGTCGCCCTTCTGCACGCGATAGAACTTGTCGAACACGTGCTCGACCTCGTCGGGCGGAATGCCGTCGCCCTCGTCCCTGACGTCGAGCACCACCCAGGCGCCGTCACGCCGCGAGCGCAGCTCGATCGTCGTGCCGGCCGGCGCATATTTCGCGGCATTGTCGAGCAGGTTGAACAGCACCTGCTCGAACAGCACGGCGTCGAGCTCGAGCATCGGCAGGTCTGCGGCAAGCTCCAGCGCGATCGTGTGGCCCGACAGGATCTTGCCGGCGCGGCGCAGCGCGCTGCCGACGATCTCACCGAGGTCATGCAGCGCGCTGTTCGGCTTGATGGCCCCGGATTCGAGCTTGGTCATGTCGAGCAGGTTGGCGATGAACCGGTTCAGCCGCTCGGACTCGTCGATGACGGTGGCAAGCAGATCGAGCTTCTCGCGGTCGGACAACCGCGTCGCGAGGTCGCGCATGGTCGACGCCGCGCCGAGCACCGAAGCGAGCGGCGTCTTGAGGTCGTGCGAGATCGAGGTCAGCAGCGCCGAGCGCAGCCGGTCCTGCTCCATGCTGCGCTTGACCTTGTCCATGTCCTCGACCAGCAGCACGCGCTCGATCGCCAGCGCGCCCTGGTCGACCAGCGCATCGAGCAGCCGGCGCTGGTCGGGCGTCAGCAGCGGCCCGGTGCGGTCGTCGTCGATGCCGATGACGCCGATCAGCCCGCGCCCGGTGCGCATCGGCAGGAACAGGCGCTTGGCGCCGGGCAAGGTGTCGGAGCCGCGGCCCGCCGCGCGATCGTTGGCGAACGCCCAGCTCGCGGCGGCGAGATCGGCATCGTCGAGCTGATCCTCCGGCGGATAGCCGGCCATCACGGTGAGCTTGCCGTCCTGCGGCAGCAGCAGCACGACCCGGACCTTGAGCATCAGCGCGGCCTGATAGGCCGTCGCCCACAGCACGTCGTCGAGCGTCGCCGTCCCCGCGAGCTTGCGGCTGAAGGCATAGAGCTGCTCGGTGGTGCGGATGCGCTGGGTCGCCGCATCGGCCTGCACGCGCACGCGCGCGGCGACGTTCGACACCAGCATCGCGATGAGCATGAAGAAGAAGAAGGCCGCGACGTTGGTCGGGTCGGTGATCGTGAAGGTGTAGAGCGGCGGCAGGAAGAAGAAATTGTAGCAGAGCGAGGAGACGAAGCTCGCCAGCAGCGACGGCCCCAGACCGTAGCGCGCGGCAACGCTGACCACGGCGGTGAGGAAGACGAGGTCGACATTCTCGATGCCGAAAAACGGCTGGATCAGCTCGGCGAGACCGAGGCCGACGGCCGTGATCAGCAGCGCCATCAGATACGGCTTGGGCCGCAGCGGCTCGCTGCGCGCGCGGGTCTGCACCACGGGCTCTGCCGCGTCCGACGGCTCCTCGCCGGGAATGACGTGAATGCTGATATGGCCGGCGCGGCGCACGAGATCGTGCACCACCGAGCCCCTGACGATCTCGAACAGGCGCGAGCGCTGCGACTTGCCGATGACGATCTGGGTGACGTTGTGACCTTGCGCGAAGCTGATGAGATCGTCGGCGATGCGGCGGCCGACGCCGGGGATGGTCAGCGCTTCGCCGCCGAGCGATTCGGCCAGGCGCAGCGTATCGGCAAGGCGGTCGCGCTGCTTGTCCGAGAGCTGGAGATTGCGCCGCGTTTCGATCGTGACCGCTGTCCACGGCGCATGGACCCGGTCGGCGAGGCGCTTGGTGTAGCGCACGAGGCCCGCGGCGCGCGGATCCTCGGAGACGCAGACCAGAATGCGCTCGCCGGCCGCCCAGGGCCCGGCGATCGCGTTGGCCTGCATATGGTTGAGCAGCTGCTCGTCGACCCGCTCGGCGGTCCGGCGCAGCGCCAGCTCGCGCAAGGCGGTCAGATTGCCGGGCGAGAAATAGTGCTCCAGCGCGCGCTCGGCCTGCTTGGGCACATAGACCTTGCCCTCCTTCAGCCGCTGGATCAGGTCGTCGGGCGTGAGGTCGATCAGCTCGATCGCATCGGCGCGGTCGAAGATCGAATCCGGCACGGTCTCCCGCACCCGGACATGGGTGATCTGGGCGACGACGTCGTTGAGGCTCTCGATGTGCTGGACGTTGACGGCCGTATAGACGTCGATGCCCTGCGACAGCAGCTCCTCGACGTCAAGATAGCGCTTCGGGTGCCGGCTGCCGGCGACGTTGGTATGCGCGAGCTCGTCGACGATCGCGAGCTTCGGGCGGCGTGCGATGACGGCGTCCAGGTCCATCTCCTCGATGACCTGGTCCTTGTAGGCGATGCGCTTGCGCGGGATCACCTCGAGCCCGCGCACCAGCGCCTCGGTCTCCACCCGGCCGTGGGTCTCGACGAAGCCAATGACCACGTCGATGCCGGCCTTCATCCGGGCATGCGCGCTCGACAGCATCTCATAGGTCTTGCCGACGCCGGGGGCGGCGCCGACGAAGATCTTGAGCTTGCCGGCAGGACTCTCCTCCCGCCGGGCTGCCTCGAGCAGGGCTTCCGGCGAGGGACGTTGGTCAGGGTCGCGGCGTTGGCTGGCCATGCGGCATTATAGACGGAGGTCCCCCGAGGCCAAGACAAGGGCGCAAGGCGACCTCACTTGGCCGTTACTTGGTTGCCGTTGCGGCATCGAGCGCCAGATTGAGCGCAAGCACGTTAACGCGGGGTTCGCCGAGCAGCCCGATCAGCCGCCCGTCGGTGTTTTTCGCCACCAGCGCCTGCACGCGATCCTCAGGGATACCGCGCGCCTTGGCGACGCGCGGCACCTGGAACAGCGCCGCCTCCGGCGAGATGTCCGGATCGAGGCCGCTCGCCGAGGATGTCACCAGGTCGACCGGCACCGGCTGCGCGGGGTTCTCGGACCTGAGCCTGTCGACGTCCTCCTTGACGCGATCGGCCAGCGCCTTGCTGGTCGGGCCGAGATTGGAGCCGGAGGAGTTGGCGGCGTTATAGGGCGCCGGCACGGTCTTGGTGGCGTCGTTCGGGTCGGCGGCCGTCGTCGCCGAGAGCCGGCCGTGGAAATACTTGTCGTCCTTGAACTCCTGGCCGATCAGCGCCGAGCCGATCACCTCGCCGTTGCGCGTGATCAGGCTGCCCTCGGCCTGCGTCGGGAAGATGGTGCCGGCGACGACGGTCATGCCGAGCGGATAGAGCAGGCCCGTGATGAGCGTCAGTGCGAGCAGAACGAAGATGGCGGGACGGATTTCTTTGAGCATGATGAGCTCTCCTATGTGTCTGCCGTCATTGCGAGGAGCGAAGCGACGAAGCAATCCAGGGCGGCGTGTGAGAGTCTGGATTGCTTCGCTTCGCTCGCAATGACGGCGGGTGTGGTTGTCAGGCCAGATGCAAGGCGGTCACGATCAGGTCGATCGCCTTGATGCCGATGAAGGGGATGATGATGCCGCCTAGGCCATAGATCAGCAGGTTGCGGCCGAGCAGCGCGCCGGCGCCGATGGCGCGGTAGGCGACGCCCTTCAGCGCCAGCGGGATCAGCGCGATGATGATCAGCGCGTTGAAGATGATCGCCGACAGGATCGCGCTCTGCGGGCTCGCGAGGTGCATCACGTTCAGCACGTCGAGCTGCGGATAGAACGCCAGGAACATCGCCGGGATGATGGCGAAGTATTTGGCGACGTCGTTGGCGATCGAGAACGTGGTCAGCGCGCCGCGCGTCATCAACAGCTGCTTGCCGATCTCGACCACCTCGATCAGCTTGGTCGGGTTGGAGTCGAGATCGACCATGTTGCCGGCCTCGCGCGCCGCCTGCGTGCCCGTGTTCATGGCGACGCCGACATCGGCCTGCGCCAGCGCCGGCGCGTCGTTGGTGCCGTCGCCGCACATCGCCACCAGCTTGCCCTTGGCCTGCTCGTCGCGGATCAGCTTGAGCTTGTCCTCGGGGGTGGCCTGGGCCAGGAAGTCGTCGACCCCGGCTTCGGCCGCGATCGCCGCCGCCGTCATCGGATTGTCGCCGGTGATCATGATGGTGCGGATGCCCATGCGGCGCAGCTCGGCGAAGCGCTCGCGGATGCCGCCCTTGACGATGTCCTTGAGCTGGATGACGCCGAGCAGCCGGCCGTCTTTCGCCACGGCCAGCGGCGTACCGCCAGCCTTTGCGATCTCGTCGGCAATGGCGCGGATCTCGCGGGCCAGCTCGCTCTCCATCGGCTGGATCGCGCGCATCGTATTGCCCGAGGCGACCTGCATCGTGCCGCCGTTGATATAGTTGAGGATCGCGTCGACCGCGCCCTTCCGCACCGAGGAGCCGCCGGCATCGACACCGCTCATGCGGGTCTGCGCCGTGAACGGTACGAAGGTGGCGCCGAGCTCGGACATGTCGCGGCCGCGGATACCGTATTTCTCCTTGGCGAGCACGACGATCGAACGCCCTTCCGGCGTCTCGTCGGCGAGCGAGGCGAGTTGCGCCGCGTCGGCGAGCTCCTGCTCGCTGACGCCCCTGACGGGACGGAACGCGGTCGCCTGGCGGTTGCCGAGCGTGATGGTCCCGGTCTTGTCGAGCAGCAGCGTGTCGACATCGCCAGCGGCCTCGACGGCGCGGCCGGACATCGCCAGCACGTTGAAGCGCACCAGGCGGTCCATGCCGGCGATGCCGATGGCCGACAGCAGCGCGCCGATCGTGGTCGGGATCAGGGTCACGAACAGCGCCACCAGCACCACCACCGAGATCGAGCCGCCGGCATAGGCCGCGTAGCTCGGGATCGTGACGGTCGCGAACACGAAGATGATGGTCAGGCCGGCGAGCAGGATGTTGAGCGCGATCTCGTTCGGCGTCTTCTGCCGCTCGGCGCCCTCGACCAGTCTGATCATGCGGTCGATGAAGGTCGAGCCCTGGGCCGCCGTGATGCGCACGCGGATCCAGTCCGACAGCACCTGCGTGCCGCCGGTCACCGCCGAACGGTCACCGCCGGACTCGCGGATGACAGGTGCGGACTCGCCGGTGATGGCGGCCTCGTTGACCGAGGCGACGCCTTCGATCACCTCGCCGTCCGACGGGATGGTGTCCCCCGCCTCGACCAGCACGATGTCGCCGACCTTCAGGCTCGTGCCTGCCACCAGTCTGTAGCTGTGGTCGGTCGCGCTCGATCCGGTCAGCAGCTTGGCCTGGCTCTCGGTGCGGGTCTTGCGCAGTGAATCCGCCTGCGCCTTGCCGCGCCCTTCGGCGACGGCTTCGGCGAAATTGGCGAACAGCACGGTGAACCACAGCCAGAGAATGATCTGGAAGGTGAAGCCGAGATTGGCCCCGCCGGTGACGACGTCGCGCAGGAAGATCACCGTGGTGAGCGCCGCGACCACCTCGACGACGAACATCACGGGGTTCTTGATCATCAGCCGCGGGTCGAGCTTGACGAACGCCGCCTTGATGGCCGGCAGCAGGATCGCCGGATCGAGCATCGTCGACATCGACGAGCGCCTCGAGAGTTTGATGGTATCCATGGAGGTTGCTCCGAGATCAGAACACGGTGCCGGCGGTCATCGCGAGATGCTCGACGATCGGACCCAAGGCGAGTGCGGGGAAGAAGGTGAGGCCGCCGATGATCAGGATGACGCCGACGACGAGGCCGACGAACAGGCCGCCCGTCGTGGGCAGCGTGCCGGCGGAGGGCGGGATCGACTTCTTCTCGGCCAAGGAGCCTGCGATCGCCATCGCCGGGATGATCATGAAGAAGCGGCCGACGAACATCGAGCTTGCGAGCGTCAGATTGTAGAAGAAGGTGTTGCCGGTGAGGCCGCCGAACGCCGAGCCGTTGTTGGCGGTCGCCGAGGTGAAGGCGTAGAGCACCTCGGTGAAGCCGTGCGGTCCGGCATTGGCCATCGATGCCACGGCGGACGGCAGCACCACGGCGACGGCGGTCCAGCCGAGATACATCAGCGGCAGCACGAGAATCGCCAGCATCGCCATCTTGACCTCGCGGGCCTCGATCTTCTTGCCGACATATTCCGGCGTGCGTCCGACCATCAAGCCGGCGACGAAGATCGCGAGCACCACGAACAGCAGCATGCCGTAGAGGCCGGCGCCGACGCCGCCGACGATGATCTCGCCGAGCTGCATGTTGATCAGCGGGATCATGCCGCCGAGCGCGGTGAAGCTGTCATGCATCGCGTTGACGGCGCCGCACGACGCGGCGGTCGTGATCACGGCGAACAGCGAGGACGCGACGATGCCGAAGCGGACCTCCTTGCCCTCCATGTTGCCGCCGGTCAGTCCGAGCGCATTCAGCACATTGCTGCCGCTCGCTTCCGCCCAGTACGTCACGGCGACGCCCGCGATGAACAGCACGCCCATCACGGCGAGGATCGCCCAGCCCTGGCGCTGGTTGCCGACCATGCGGCCGAACACGTTGGTGAGCGCGGCGCCGAGCGCGAAGATCGAGATCATCTGGATGAAGTTCGACAGCGCGGTCGGATTCTCGAACGGATGCGCGGCATTGGCATTGAAGAAGCCGCCGCCATTGGTGCCGAGCATCTTGATCGCGACCTGCGAGGCCACCGGCCCGACCGCGATGGTCTGCTTGGCGCCTTCGAGCGTCGTTGCCTCGACGTAGGGCCCGAGCGTCTGCGGGATGCCCTGCCACACGAGGAAGAGCGTGTAGACGATGCACAGCGGCAGCAGGATGTAGAGCGTGCAGCGGGTGACATCCACCCAGAAATTGCCGACGGTGCGCGCGGAAGCCCGCGCGAAGCCGCGGATCAGCGCGATCGCCAGCACGATGCCGGTGGCGGCCGAGAGGAAGTTCTGGTGCGTCAGGCCGAGCATCTGCACGAGATAGGACAGCGTGCTCTCGCCGCCGTAGTTCTGCCAGTTGGTGTTGGTGAGGAAGCTGATCGCGGTGTTGAACGACAGATCCTCAGCGACGGCCGACTGGCCGGCGGGGTTGAACGGCAGCACGGCCTGCAGCCGCATCACGCCGTAGATAATGAGAAAGCCGCCGACATGGAACAGCAGCATCGCGACCGTGTAGGTCAGCCAATGCTGCTCGCGGCGCTCGTCGACGCCGCCGATCCAGTAGATCGCGGATTCGACAGGGCGCAGCACAGGCGAGAGGACGGTACGCTCGCCGTCGAAGACGCGCGTCATGTACCAGCCGAGCGGCCTGGCGAGCGCGACGATGACGGCGCAATAAAGCAGGATCTGGATCCAGCCGATGACGGTCATGGGGATTGTCCTTGGAGATGCTGATGCGCGCGGATCAGAACCGCTCGGGCCGCAGCAGCGCGTAGGTGAGATAGATGAGCAGCGCGATGGAAACGGCGCCGGCGAGCGAATAGTCGACTATCATGGCGCGTCTCCTACAGCCGCTCGCAGGCATAGGTGTAGCCGATCGCCAACGCGAAGAAGCCGGCGGCGAGCGCCAGCATCAGAAGGTCCAGCATGGTGTGCTCCTCATGTGCGCGACAGACGCGCAACGCGTGGAGCGGACGGCCGCGTGCATTGGCGGCCGCGGTCCGTTCCACGCTCCCAGGTGGCATCGGACCGCATAGGTTTTCGAGACAGCGCGGTCGGGAAAGTTATAGGAATCCCATAAAGACCGCGGGATTCCGCGGCCCGGATCGGCGGGCGCCGCGCTCGCGCGCATAGGAGCCGGCGCTGGCGGCCGGCGTTTATGCCGCGCCTATTTCTTCCCCGTCCCCGCCCTCTCGCATTCCTACGGCTTCTGCCGCCAGATTGCAGGGCGCGGCCCCGGTCGGGCCGCCGCTCACGGACGACGGAAACAACATCATGCCGCACACGATCACCCTGGATGCCGCGCAGCCCCAACTGGCCGCGCAGGAAGCCGCCACGCTGCTCACGGATCTTCTCGGCGAGGAGGAGGGGGTCTCGCCGCTGTCGGCGCGCGGACGGCGACGGGTGCGGATCGACCAATTGCTGCGCGCCGAGGCTCGCATCGACGCGGCGCTGGAGCTGATCGCCTTGCGGCTGCCGCGCTGGTCGCTGCGCCGCCTCGCTTATGATGACGGTGAATGGCATTGCGCGCTGTCGCAGCAGCGCGAGATGCCCGACTGGCTCGACCATTGCGCCGAGGCAACGCATAGCGACCTGTCGCTGGCGATCCTCCACGCCGCGGTCGAGGCGCAGCGTCTCGAGCCGCAGCCAGCCCCCGGCTCGGGACGCCACGCCGCCGAGCCCGACCTCGCGGCCCTGCTCTGCTGCGACAATTTCTAACGGCGAAGCGCTTTGCGATGATCGTCTCGGCCGACAATCCCGTGGAGCTCTCCGCGGCCCGTGTCCTGCTGCGCTTCGGCTTGCGCACCGCGATCCTCGTCGTGTTCGCGAGCTTCGGCAGCATCGGCTTCGGACGCAGCCTCGCAGCGCTGCTGTGGATGACCGTCATTCTCTGCGCCGTGCTCGCCACGCTGCGGCGCGAGCGCGTCTTCTCCGCCGGCCTGAACCATTGGGACGAGTTGGCCGGATACCTCGCGCTGTATTGCGCCGTGATGACGCTGACGACATCGGCGGGATCCTAGAGCACGCGCCCTTTATGCCGTGGCTATGAGGTCTCCCGCTGCGTCGCATCGATGTCCTATCCCGGCCACCCGATATCCGACCAACGACACCGACGCCCTGCCGTGCGGCAGCTCCGCGTCACATCAGAAGGACCATATCCATGAAGCTCGTCGAACCTCCCTCGTCGAACAAAGCTGCGGCCGCGCTCGTGCTGATCGGGCGCAACAGCCGCGGTCAATGGGTCGCGCAGGAGCAGAACGGTCTCTATGGCGGCCTGTTCGTCAGCCGCGCCGAGGCGATGAAATACGCGCTGTTCGAAAACGGGCATCACCCCGAAACGATCGTCGAGCTGTCGCGCACGATCGAGCTCGACACCGAGGGACGCCTCGCTCCCGTCGGCTTGTTGTACGGAAAACGGCCGGTCGCATGAGCCAGACCTCCCCGGCTCGACGCGAACCTGCAACACGCTGGCTGGCCGGCGCCATCGCGGACATTCCAACGCCATTCGCCGCCGATGGTGCGCTCGACACCCCAGCGCTCGACAGACTCTGCGCACGGCAGATCGAAGCCGGCGCAAGCGCAATCCTGGTGTGCGAGATCGCAGGCGAAGTATCCACGCTGACAGCGGCGGAGCGCGACGCCGTCATCCGCACGGCGGTGGCTGCGGCCCGCAACCGCGTTTTCGTCATCGCCGGAGCCGGCTCTAATTCGACGCTGCAAGCGGTGCAGAACACACGGCAGGCGGCTGCCGCGGGCGCCGACGCGGTGATGTCGGTGGTCCCCTACTACAACCGGCCGACCGCGGAGGGCATCTACGCGCATTTTCGTGCGGTCGGGGATGCCACTGCGCTGCCGATCATCCTGCACGACTGCCCGTCACGAACGGCCCGCGCGCTGCCCGACGAGATCCTGGTCCGGCTGGCACGATGGGCGCAGTTCGTCGGCCTGCGCGATGCCACCGGCGATGTCGCGCGCATCGTCCGCCTGCGCGCATTGGTGCCGCCCGGCTTCCGCCTGCTGGCGGGCGATGACACGGCAGCCGTGCCGCTGGCGGCAGCCGGGTGTGACGGCTGGTTCTCACTCGTCGCCAATGTCGCTCCGCAGCTCTGCAGCGCGATCCTCACCACCTGCCAGTGTGGACGCTGGTCCGCGGCGCGACGGCTGCATCGCCGGTTGCTGCCGCTGATCGAGCTGACGAACCGCGAGGTGCCCGCAGCCTTGAAGCAGGCCCTGAGCCTGCAGGGCCTCGCCGCCGCCGATGTCCGCCTGCCGCTGACGGAGCTGGACACGGCTGCGAAAGGCATGGTGGCCCACGCCATGGCGCGGATGAGCACCACGCTTTCCAAGACCGCTCCGGGCTCGCCCCATTTGCTCTGAGACCGAAGCCCGCACCCACCCGGTCGGCCGGGTCTCAGAAGTCCCACTTCTCACAAAGGAGCAATGGCACCTGCGGCCGGCGCGACATGTCGGACTCGATGCGCGCGATGGCGCCGCGGCGCAGCAGCAACTCGTTGCGCAGGCGTCGGAGCTTGGCTGCGGCGATCGCCGCGTGGATGGCCCTGAAGGTCCGACGCAATGCTCTGCCCAGGCGCGACAGCCGGGGTGCCCGGATGACGTCAGCACCGTGGAGGTCACGAAACGGCGTCACCGAACTCATGTCCATTCTCCGCAAAGCAGCCGGCACGAGATCGACCGGCGAAGCGAAGAATGCGGCGCCTCGGCGTAGGAATGCGAGACGGGCCGATCGGGCCTTTCATAGGAAAGCCATAAGGGCCGAAACGAAACGGGGCGGCCAGACCGGCCGCCCCGTTTGCTTCAATCCATTGAACCGGATCAGAAGATCTTGACGGCGCTCTCCAGTGTCTTCCAGACGCCCCAGGCCAGCGGCACGCCGACGAAGGCCCAGAACAGCGCGGCCTTGGCGTCGAGTCCGCCCTTGCCGATGCCGAACGATCCGTGCTGGATCGCCGACTCGTTCTTGGCGAGCTGCGCCTGATACTTGGCGACCTCGTCCGGGCTCATGTTCCACTTGTGATCGACGGGCTTGATCAGGAAGTTGCAGATCAGGCCGGCCAGGAGCATGGCACAGAGGATGTACATCGTCGTGTTGTACAGCTGGTCGCGCGGCACGCCGGCGGCGAGCTGGAACTCGCGGATGTAGTTCACCACCACCGGGCCGATGATGCCCGCGGTCGCCCAGGCCGTCAGCAGACGGCCGTGGATGGCGCCCACGAACTGGGTGCCGAACAGGTCGGCCAGATAGGCCGGCACCGTCGCGAAGCCGCCGCCATACATCGAGAGGATGATGGCGAAGGCGCCGACAAACAGCAGCTTCGATCCCATCGCCGCGAAGGTCGGAGCCAGCGCGTAGAGCACGATGCCGATCAGGAAGAAGCAGTAATAGGTCGCCTTGCGGCCGATATGGTCCGACATCGACGCCCAGAAGAAGCGACCGCCGATGTTGAACAGCGAGAGCAGGCCGGCAAAGCCTGCCGCGATCCCCGCGACGGTCGCCTTCTGCGTGGCGTCGAGCTGGTTGAAGCTGACGTCGGGCAGCCCGATCAGCTTGCCGGCGAAGATCTCCTGCAGCATCGGCGAGGCCATGCCGATGACGCCGATACCCGCCGACACGTTCAAGCACAGCACCCACCAGACCAGCCAGAACTGCGGCGTCTTGTGCGCGTTGTTCAGGTGGACATGATGGTCGGAGATCATCGCCTTCTTGACCGCGGGCGGCGTCCAGCCTTCGGGCTGCCAGCCGACCGGGGCGACGCGATAGGCGAAGGCGCCGATCATCATGAACACGAAGTAGATCACGCCCATGGTGACGAACGTCTCCCAGACGCCCACCGAGGTCGGCGTCTTGAAATAGTTCATCAGCAGATTGGCCAGAGGAGCGCCGATCATGGCGCCGCCGCCGAAGCCCATGATGGCCATGCCCGTCGCCATGCCGCGGCGGTCAGGGAACCATTTTACCAGCGTGGACACCGGCGAGATGTAGCCGAGACCGAGACCGATGCCGCCGATGACGCCGGCGCCGAGCCACATCATCCAGAGCTGGTGCACATAGATGCCGAGCGCCGCGATCAGCAGGCCGCCACCCCAGCAGCACGCCGCGACGGCGCCCGCCTTGCGCGGACCGGCGCGCTCGAGCCAGCCGCCCCAGATCGCCGCGGAGCCGCCGAGCAGCACGAAGAACAGCGTGTACATCCAGCCGAGGCTCGCGACCTTCCAGTCGCAGCTGGTGGTGAACAGCTCCTGCACCAGGGTCATGTCGGTGCAGACCTGGCTCTGCGTCACGCCGATGGCGCGCGACAGAGGCAGCCAGAACACCGAGAAGCCATAGGCCATGCCGATGCACAGATGGATGCAAAGTGCAGCCGGAGGAACCAGCCAGCGGTTGAACCCGGCCTTGGCGACCGTGTGCTCACGATCGAAGATGCCCGCTTGCGCGTTGGGGAGCGCCCCCGCGCTCTCAATGCTAGCCATGCTTTCCCCCTCTACGGACACCCGTCCAACGCAACGACCTCATGTTCTGTCCCCTTGATCAGAATCAATACGCTTACCCACCCTGCCCGCTATGGACGTACCAGAACATTTTCGCGACGCACAAACGCCAAAGACGGTTCCAACGGCATGACACCCCCCACCGGGCCTCATGCGGCTGCCATCGTTGTGCCGCGGTTCCGCCTGGCCCGATCCCCAACGGGCATGACGCGCCTCCCGCAACCTCTGCGGAAGCGCCCCAATTGGTGCAGAACCGAGGCAAATTGTCGATAGTAAAATGGTAATAATTGCTCAAACGTCGTGGATTGATTGCACCGCAACGCGGATGTGTTGCTAACAAACACAGAAATTCGCGTGCAACCGTCGTCACCGCCACTCCCAGCTGTAGTCCTGTTGCTGTCGATTACTTTAGAGCTCGACAACCATTCCTGAGAGAATCAACTAATGAGATGCCCGCTGGCAGAGAGGCGATCCATCGGATGCGCCACGCGCGGGCTCTCGAAAAAGTGATGCAGCAACAACCAGGCCTTGCCTTGCGGCGATGACGCAAGCTTGGACTGACAAGACGGCATTGTTATGTGCGCGCATGGGCGCTGCTGCGACGATAGGAAGCGGCATGCCTGCTTGACAGCCGTGCAACGCGAAGAGCGGCGCACGAACTACTTAGTTGGGACAACCTGCAGCATAGGCCGTGCCCACGCTCGCTCGCACCGATCGTGCTAGGGGTTCGCCGCCTTCTCGATCAGAAACGTGAGACGGCTCTCGCTGCGCTCGAGCAGCTCGACGTGATCACCGGTCTCGCGAATGAGGTTCGGGATATCGATGACCGCCAGTGGGTCGGTGCAGCACACCTCAAGCCGCTCTCCCGCCTTCAGCGATTGCAGCGCCTTGCGGGTCTTCAGCGCCGGCAGCGGACACTTCAGGCCCGTCAGATCCAGCCTCGTTCTCGTCATGCGCGGACCATGGCGAAGCCTGCCCGGCGCGTCAACGGTATCGTTGCAACAGCGGCGCGATCGTGGAACCGGGTTCCTGGAATGCCAGGCTCACGAGTTCCACGCGGATTCCGCAGCGCTCGCTCCTGCACTCACTCGCCGCCCCTCGAGAGCGCGAGCACGTCGGCCAGGGGCATCGCGAGTCGCCGAACCAACGCAGCCGCACCCGTGACATCGTCGAGGTCCACCCGCGGCAGAGCGGTTTCGACGGCCGCGTCGGTGACGAGGCCGACGATCCCCGGATCATTCGGGAACAGCAGCGGCTTGCCGTTGGCGACACGGTGCACCTCGATCCGGTGATGCGGTCCGGCCTTGTAGCCTTCGATGATGACGAGATCGACCGGAGACATTTTGGCGAGCAGGTCCGCAAGCGACGGCTCGGCCGCGCCGCGAAGCTCGTGCATCAGCGCCCAGCGCGTGCCCGACGCCACCAGCACCTCCGCGGCCCCGGCCTCGCGATGGCGCCAGGTATCCTTGCCGGGAACATCGACGTCGAACTTGTGGTGCGCGTGCTTGATGACGGAGACACGCAGCCCTTGCGCGATGAGATGGGGAATCAGCCGCGTCAGCAGCGTGGTCTTGCCGGCGCCGCTCCAGCCGGCGAGGCCGATGACGTTCATCGCGGTCTCCTGAGGGCGCCTGCTCCTGCAAGCGGCGCATGCAAACGATTGATCGACGGGCAAGGCCTCGCGCTGCTCCGTCGATGGACCAGCCCCTCATGCCAGCAGCCACGCGGGTTCCGCAAGGCTGCATCCCCGCGAGGGCAATCTCTCCCTGCTCCGACACGCCGGACGCATCACGCGCTGACGCAACGACAGCAGACGTGGTACGGAACCGGTGATGACGGCGACGATCTCTCCTTCGATTCCCGGCGTGGTGCTTGCCGGAGGCCTGGCGCAGCGAATGGGTGGCGGCGACAAGCCGTTGCGCCTGGTGGACGGCCGGACCATCCTCGCGCGTGTGATCGCCCGCCTGGCCCCGCAGTGCAGCCTTCTGGTCCTCAACGCCAACGGCGATCCCGCGCGATTCCCGGGCTTCGGTCTTCCCGTCGTGCCGGATGGCGTGGCCGGTTTTCCCGGCCCCCTCGCCGGCATCCTGGCCGGACTGGACTGGGTCGCGACGCATCTGCCGGCGGCGCCGTGGATGCTCAGCGCGCCCGGCGACTGTCCGTTCCTGCCGCGCGATCTCGCCGTCCGGCTGTCGGAAGCACGGGCCGCGGAGCATGCCGAACTGGCGCTGGCGGCGTCATCAGGCCAGACTCATCCGGTGATCGGCCTGTGGCCGGTGGCCCTGCGCGACGATCTCCGCCGCGCCCTGGTGGCGGAGGACATCCGCAAGGTGACCCGGTTCACGGCCCGCTACAAGGTCGCGACCGTGAGCTGGCCCGCCGCCCCGCGCGATCCCTTTTTCAATGCCAACACCATCGCCGATCTCGCCGAAGCGGAACGGCTCGCCGCCCTGGACGATGACCCCGACGGCTAGAGGACTCCCGATGGATGCGACGATTTCGGTTCGCCGCGCGGTGCTTGCGGTCGCCCTGCTCAATCTCGGCTATTTCGGCATCGAGTTCGCCGTCGCGCTGTCAATCGGCTCGGTGTCGCTGTTCGCCGATAGCGTCGACTTTCTCGAGGATGCCTCGGTCAACATCCTGATCGCGCTGGCGCTGCGCTGGAGCCCTGTGCGCCGCGCGCAACTCGGCAAGGTGCTGGCGCTGATCCTGCTGGCGCCGGCGCTCGCGGGACTGTGGACCGCCGGCGAGAAGCTGTTCGCGCCGGCCGTGCCGGCGCCGCTGCCGCTCACCCTCACCGGTTTCGGCGCGCTGATCGTCAATCTCAGCTGCGCGCTGATCCTGGCACGGGTCCGAGATCACCAGGGCAGCCTCACCCGGGCTGCCTTCCTGTCGGCGCGCAACGACGCCTTCGCCAACATCGCCATCATCGCCGTCGGTCTGGTCACGGCCTATGCATGGCGCTCGGTCTGGCCGGACCTGATCGTCGGCATCGGCATCGCGCTGATGAATGCGGATGCCGCGCGCGAGGTGTGGGAAGCCGCGCATGAGGAGCACGAGGCCGCCCGGGCGTGATCCCTGGCATTACGCTGGCGCTGCAGCGCACAGCATCGCTCCACCGCTCCGATGCCCGGCGTGATTGACGGCCGCACGCGATTGATTGCAGATAGGCGGAGCGGCCGGCAGAGCCGCGATGAACAACGGTGTCATGCCGGCATCCGTGGAGGACGCATTGCAACTGAGCTCCTTGAAAACGGCCGCATGGGCCGCCACCGCGCTGCTGGTCACGACGGCGGCGCAAGCCCAGATCTCCGACAACGTCGTCAAGATCGGCGTGCTCAGCGACATGAACGGACCGGCGTCGACGCCGACCGGCCAGGGCTCGGTCACCGCGGCGCAGATGGCGGTGGATGATTTCGGCGGCAAGGTGCTGGACAAGCCGATCAGCGTCATCGTCGGCGATCATCAGCTCAAGCCCGACATCGGCGCGGCGATCGCGCGACGCTGGTACGACACCGAGCAGGTCGATCTGATCGTCGACGTTCCGGTCTCCGCGGTCGGCTTGGCGGTGCAGACCATCGCCACCGAGAAGAAGAAGCTGTTCATCACCCAGTCGACCGGCGCGGCCGACTTCCATGGCAAGTTCTGCTCGCCTTACGCGATGCAGTGGGTGTTCGACACCCGGGCGCTCGCCACCGGCACCGCGAAGGAAGTGGTCAAGCGCGGCGGCGACAGCTGGTTCTTCATCACCGACGACTACGCCTTCGGCCATTCGCTGGAGCGCGACGCCTCCAGCGTCGTCACCGCCAATGGCGGCAAGGTGGTCGGCGCCGTCCGGCCGCCCTTCGCAACGGCGGATCTCTCATCCTTCATTCTGCAGGCGCAGGCCTCCAAGGCCAAGATCATCGGCATCGCCGCAGGCCCTCCGAACAACATGAACGAGATCAAGACGGCGGCCGAATTCGGCCTGCTCAAGGGCGGCCAACAGATGGCCGCGTTGCTGGCGCTGATCACCGACATCCACTCGCTCGGCCTGCCCGCGGCGCAGGGCCTGCTGCTGACGACCTCGTTCTACTGGGACATGGACGACAAGACGCGCGAATGGTCGAAGCGCTATTTCGCCAAGATGAACCGGATGCCGACGATGTGGCAGGCCGGCGTCTACTCCGCCGTCACGCACTATCTCAACGCGGTCAAGGCCGCCGGCAGCGACGATCCGCTGGCGGTCGCCGCCAAGATGCGGGAGACGCCGGTCGAGGATTTCTTCGCCCGTAACGGCAGGCTCCGCGCTGACCATCTGATGGTGCATGACCTCGTGCTGGCGCAGGTCAAGTCGCCGGAGGAGAGCAAATATCCGTGGGACTACTACAAGATCCTCGCGACCATCAAAGGCGATGACGCGTTCGGCCCGCCCGATCCGGCGTGTCCGATGAAATAGGCGAGTAGCGAGTGGCGAATGGGTCATTTTGATTCCCGCTATTCGCCATTCGCCCCTCTCATTTCGCCAACCCGACCTCCCGCAGATATTTCAGCACGCCCGGGTGAATGAGATCGAGGCTGGGCGCCGCCGCAACGGTGTTGGCGGCCGTGGTCTCGCACGCTTGTGCCAGGGTGGCACACAGCGTCGCTTCGGCGCCATGCAGCGTCTTCGCCAGTTGGTAGGCGACGTCGTCCGGCAGGTTTTCGCGCGCGAGCACGTAGCTCCAGGAGCCGATCGAATTGATGGCTTCACTCTGGCCCGGATAACTGTTCGCCGGCACGGTCAGCAGCTTGAGAAAATTGTGCTTCGCCCTGACCTGCGCGATCTCCTCGGCCGAAGGCGCGATGAAGCGCGCGCCGCCCGGCGCGCTCGCCATCGCGTGGAAACCCGGCCAGCCGATGCCGGCGCCCCACAGCGCCGCGGCCTGGCCATCCAGCACCATGGCCGGACCATCGCCGGCGCGATCGAGATAGATCGCATGGAAGTCGTCGTCCTGCTTCAGGCCGAGACCGTCGAGCATGTAGCGCGACATGATCGGCAGGCCCGAGCCCTTGGCGCCGAACACGACCATCTGGCCGACGAGGTCGCGGATGTTGCGATAGGAACTGTCGGCCCGGACCACGAACAGGCCGGGGCTCGAGAAGATCGCCGTCAGGATCTTCAGCCGTGTCTTCGGGCGATCGATGCCCATGAAGGCCTGGTAGGCCGGCTCGCCGGCGACGAGGCCGAGATCGAGCTCGCCCCGCTCCAGCAGCGGAATGTTCTCGTTGCTGCCCTTGGTGTTGCGCGGCACGATCGGCAGTCCCGGATCGGCCTCCGTCATGACCTTGGCGAACGCATCGCCATACAGCGGGAACCCGCCGCCCGGTGTCGCGGTCCCGAGGCTGAGCGTGCGCGTGGTGGTCACGGTCCCTCCCTGCTGTCCTGCGGCGCTTCCCGCGAGCAGCGCGACCGCAAGCCCGAGCCATCGCCATCCTGTCATTCGCCTGCCTTTCCGGCCTTTGTCCGGCACGCGCATGTAGGCAAGCGTGCGGATCTATGGAAGCATGTCGTCAACGACAATGACAACAGCTTCGGGAGGACAAGATGAGACTAGCGCGCGCGTTCCTGGCCGGCCTCGTGGCCGCGGCCTGCCTCATGAGCCAGCCGGCCGCAGCCGCCTATCCAGACCGCCCGATCCGCTGGCTGATCGGCTTTGCGCCCGGCGGACCGGTCGACATCGTCGCGCGCATCATGGCGCAGTGGCTGTCGGACCGTCTGGGCCAGCAGGTCGTGGTCGAGAACCGCACCGGCTCGGGCGGCAACATCGCCGCCGCCGCCGCGATCAACTCCGCCCCCGATGGCTACACGCTGCTGTTCGTGGCGCCGAACAATGCGATCAGCACCTCGCTGTACAAGAAGCTGCCCTACGACTTCATCCGCGATACCGTGCCGGTCGCGAGCATCATGCAGCTCACCAACATGCTGGTGGTCAGCAACGACGTGCCGGCCAAAACGGTGAAGGAGTTCATCGCCTATTGCCAAGCCAATCCCGGCAAGATCGCCTTCGCCTCGTCCGGCAACGGCACCTCGGTGCACATGGCGGCCGAGCTGTTCAAGGTGATGACCAAATGCGACATGCTGCACGTGCCCTATCGCGGCTCGGCGCTGGCCTTCCCGGACATCATCTCCAACAAGGTGCAACTGATCTTCGACAATTTGCCGACGGCGCTGGAGCAGGCGCGCGGCGGCAGCGTGCGCGCGCTCGGCGTGACCTCGCCGCAGCGCTGGCCGACGGTGCCGGACGTGCCGGCGATCGCCGAGGCCGTGCCGGGGTACGAATCAGTCGGCTTCTACGGCATCTCCGCCCCGAAGGGCACGCCGCCGGAGATCGTCGAGACCCTCAACAAGGCGGTCGGCGAGGCGCTGAAGGACCCCAAGCTGGTGGCGCGGCTGGCCGAGACCGGCGGCATCCCCCGCGCGATGACGCCGGCCGAGTTCGGCAAGCTGGTCGCCGACGAGACCGAGAAATGGCGCAAGGTGGTCGAATTCGCCGGCGTTTCGGTGGACTGACGCGCGGGCTCATGCCCCCCTGCCGGTCCGCGAAAGCGGCCGGCAATGGCATTGCCGGATCGCCGGTCAGGCTGTAAACGAAGCCCGCACCGTCGCCGGGCCCATCCGCGCCGCGCCGGACAGGTCCCCCTGCCCGCCGCCGCCAAGCCCACCGCGCCGCGGGGCCTGTAGCTCAATGGTTAGAGCCGGCCGCTCATAACGGTCTGGTTGCAGGTTCGAGTCCTGCCGGGCCCACCAGCGATTTCAACGGCTTGCTGGCAAGCGTGGCGACCCGGGCCGGATAATTTCGTGACACGACAACATCGATGTCGTCCGCTGGCGGCGCTCAGGACGGCGAGAGGTGTTGGTCCCGCGCGGGGTGCCACGCCTGGGCGCAGGCTCTGGGCCGTGATGGTCGGGACACGATACATCCGAAGCGGTGGTCGCAATTCCTAGATCGTCGTCACGGCGTAGAGCGCCTCGACGTCTTGCGTAGAACGCCTCGACACTTTCGGCGATCCTGCGACCTTGGCTGTTAGCAGGTCGTGCGCCGCATTCGACGGGCCATCCGAGGGTCCATGTCGAGCAATGCGGCGTCGAGGTCCTTCCAGAAATCGGGGCCTTTCCTGACGTGGCGGGTGCCCACGCGCTCGCATCTCTGCAGCGTATGCTGGTTGTTGCTGCCCGTGATGATGATCACGTTGGCCGGCGCGCGGTCGGCATCGAGAAGATGCCCGCAGACCGACAGGCCGTCCAGCTCGGGCATGTTGACGTCGATCACCAGGACGCTCGGCTTGCCCCGCGTCGCCTTCAGAAAGGCCTGAAGGCCGTCAGACGCCGTGTCCACCTCGAAGCCCAGGCGCGCGAAGTGATGTGAGAGGAGCCCGACCACCGCGGCGTCATCATCCGCAATCAGCAGGCTGGGCGCCTGGCCAAATGAGCTCGCCGCATCGAAACCGTCGACTGATCGCCGTCCTCTGAAAGCTTCGATCGGCTGCGCTGCCTGCCGCATGTCTTCGCTCCTGTCATCATTGCCGGATCCTGGTCAAACGCTCGTCCGACTTCCGGGATCGAGATGACAATGTTGAACCTAATGCTCCCTTAGCGGCCACCCAGGTATGACTACGCGGATCAACCGGGCCATCAACGCTAGGCCCGCTGCAAAGACCGCGCGGCGACAGGTGCCGGCCGTCCGCACCGCTGCATCTCCACCAGCAGCGCCTGCAGCAGACGATCCGTGTCCGCACGGGGCCCGTCGCCGCGGATCTCGGCCAAGACCGCATCCTCCAGATTCGCAGCCGCGTCGCTCAGCTCTGCAAAGCCGTAGATGCCGCTCGCGCCGGACAGCGCATGGGCGATCACTCTGATTTGATTCAGAACATCTGATGATCGCTCCACCGCCTCCAGCATCCTGCGGTGCTCCGAAAGTGTTTCGGCGTCACGCTCGACCCTGCGCCCGAACTCCGCCCGCAAATGCTCCAGCGGATCGTGGGACGGCCGGACATAGGTCCGGAGCGATGCGGCGAGCGTCATGGGATCGAACGGCTTCTGGATCACGCCCACGGCCCCGAGCGACCGTAGGCGATCCGTTTCCCGTGCCTGGGTCCGGGCCGTCATGAAGACCACGGGGACGTCGGCGGTCGCGGCGCTCTGACGCAATTGAGCCAGCGTCGCCGGCCCATCCAGCACCGGCATCATGACATCGAGCAGGATGATGTCCGGCGCCAGCTCGGCCGCTATGGCCACCGCCTCGCGGCCTGAGCCGCAACTCCGGACCGTGAAATCGGGATCCAGACCGAGTGACAGCTCGACGACTTCGCGGATATCCGGCTCATCGTCGACATGCAGAATGCGAATTTCGGTCATGCGACCTCCCTTACGGTCAATGGCGGGGACAGCCCCAGACGATCGCGCACGATGGAGCCCAGACGCTGGAGCGGGGACGTCTTCCTGGACAATGACAGTTGCAGCTGATCGTCATCCGGCCAATTCTGATCTGAGTTGGAGAAGATGATCACGGGGATGATCTTGCCGGCGGCGTCGCGCAGATGTGGCAACAGGTCCAGCCCGGGTTCGGCACCGAGCCGGACATCCACGATCGCAAGGTCGATGTGTTCCGTCGCCAATACGCGCCGCGCGGCCTCCGGGCTGCCGACCGATACCATGTCGGCCATCACCTCCAACTCATGCGCGACCGCGGCGAGCGTCTCCGGATCGTCGTCGACATGAAGAATGCGAGGCCTCGGTCGGAACGACGGCGCCGTTGCAGACAGATGCGACACGAGTTGCTCGACGTCGATCGGACGCCTGATCCATTGCAGGTCGCCCGTCTCCCGCAATCGGGCATCGGAGTGATCGCTTGAGGTGGCGTCGCAGGCGATGACGATCGCCGTGTTGCCATGATGGGGAATCTGGCGAATCTGCGCCGCCAGGTCGCGGCATGCGATCTCGTCGAGCGGAAGACCGATGACAACCGCCGCGTACCGGTTGGCGCTGGCGCGCAGCAGCGCGGCCTGGACCGAATGCGCGAAATCCACCGTGAGACCGGCCGGCGCCAATTTCATCCGCACCGCCTGCTTGACGACCGGATCGGTCTCGCACAGCAGGATCCGTGACGGAATGCCGGTGGTGGCGATCTCGATCGCACCTCCGACGGTATCGTCCCACATCGGCAGCTCGACGTAGAACAATGCGCCGCCGCCATCGGCATTTTCGAAACCTGCCTTGCCTCCGAGGCGCGCGACGATCTGCTTCACGATACTGAGGCCGAGACCGGTCCCGCCTTTCTGACGGGTATCTGTCGCATCCGCCTGGGCGAACCTCTCGAACAGATGCGGCTCGAAATCTTCCGATATGCCCGGCCCGTGATCGCGGACGGCAATCCGCAGGCTGTCCCCGTTGTCCTCCACCGTGACCTGCACGCTTCCGCCTGCCGAGGAGAACTTGATGGCATTCGAGAGCAGGTTCGCGACCGCTTGCGCCAATCTCTCCGGATCGGCATTGGCATAGACGTCCGCAACGCCCGCACCGAGTTCGACGCGAACGCCGACATTGTCCGCATGGCCGCGGCTCTCCTCGACGACACGCTTGACCAGCGACCTGACTTCGACCCGCCTGAGATGGAATGGGGTATGACCCGCCTCGATCCTTTCCATGTCGAGAATGTCGTTGACGAGACGGACCAGGCGCTCGCTGTTGGCGTGCGCGATGCTCAGCAACCGCGTCGCCGGCTCCGGGATCTTCTTGCTCCAGCATCCGACGAGCAGGCCCAACGAACCGGTGATCGATGTCAGCGGCGTGCGCAGTTCGTGGCTCACGGTCGCGACGAACTCGTCCTTCAGACGTTCGGCACGCCTGCGCTCGCTGACGTCGACGACGACGCTGAGGATCATGAGCTCCTGGCCGGCCCGGATCGGATTGAGGCCGACCTCGATGGGAAACTCTGTCCCGTTCTTTCTCCGTCCAGCGAGTTCACTGTCGGATTCCATCTGACGGGTTTCGGGCCGTAGCGTGAAAGGGTGCTGGAGCGCGGCGCTGCTCACGCGAGAACGCTCCGGCACCAGCATATTCACGGGTTGGCCGATCAGTTCCTGCCTGGTGTATCCGAACTGCCGTTCGATCTCGCTGTTGACCATCGAGATCCGGCCCTCAACATCGATCATCAACATCCCGTTCGGACAGGCCTCGACCGCGAGGCGGAACATCTCATCCGCGAGATTTCTTGCCGCCATGGCCATTTCAGCGTTGTCGCGTTCAAGCGTGCGCTGATGCAGCAAGCGGCGTGCCCGCTCGATCGCCAGCGCAACATCGTCGATTTCCTGGATGTGAGATCGCGCAACGGCGGTGGCGTCGTCCGGTGCCGAGGCCAGCGCCGCCGGCAAAAGGCCTCGCACGCCGCGCGCGATCCGCTTCGCCTCATACATCACCGCGATCAGCCCGACGAGGAGGACGCAGAAGATGCCGGTGATGCCGTACAGGAGAATGGAGTTCGGTTGACGATACAGATCGGCAAGCGGGATCCCGAGCGCGACCGTCCAGTTCGATCGCTCGGATCGGCCGAAGCCCACCAAGATCGGCGTCCCGTCCGCCCGGGTCGTGTCGACGACGCTCGGCTGCGACGATTTGATGTCGGCCAGCCTCACGGGGGCCGACCTGCCGATCAGTTCGGGATCGTGGGTCCGCGCAACGATGATGCCGGCCGAGTCGGTGACGGTCGCGATCCAACCGTCCGGCAGTTTCTGGTTCTCGAACAGGCCGTTCAGCCTCTCGATGCCCAGGCCCACACCGAGCGTGTATTTCACCTTGCCCTCTCGAAACACCGGGACATCGATGGAGAGAGCCGGCTTTTTCGAAACGGCGCCGATGAAGATGTCGGAGACCGACGGCTTGCCCGTTTCAAACACCTTCCTGTGGTTCACCAGATCTGCGCGCATGGGCAGCGGCGCGCCATAGGGCAACCCCGTGTTGACGACCTGCTGGCCGGCCGCATCCGCCACCACGACCGCAGAACCGTGCAGGTAGGGAAGGCTTGCCTTCGCCTCGTTGTAGAAGGTCGCCAGGTCGTCCGTCGCGAGAGCCGCCGACTCTGCCAGGACCTGCGCCGCCGAGGACGTTCCTGCCAGGTCCCTGTCGAGTGCTGCGACGAGAGCGCGGACTGTCGCCAACGCGCCCTGGGACGCCTGCTCGCGTTCGTGCTGGTACAGCCCCCATGCCAGCGCAGCCAGCCCGACGAAGGCAGGAACCGACAGCATGAGGATGATGCGGAACAGCCTTGACTGGATCGACTGACGCGCACGCCGCAAAACACTGTGCCTGCCGAATGCCGAGATCAATGTTGTCCCCGCCTCGCGTTGATCGATCGATGGCACGTGCCGGATCGCGCCTGCCTGCTTCGGTCAGCCTGGATTGGACGAGCGGCCAGCTCGGTGACGGAACGATCGATCTCGATCTCGCCGTTCAACTCCCGCATCTGAACTTCCCGCAACGCTCCGGCGGGGCCGCTCGACGCCGCCCGGCCTTCGCCGATTGCTGACCGTCGGCCGCATCCTGATCTTGAGCCGCCAAGCGAAGCAGGTCTGCGAGGTTCTTCGCTCCGGATTTCCGCATCAGGGCCGCCCGGTGACCTTCATAGGTTCGCGGGCTGATCTGCAGCCGCACCGCACCTTCCTTGTTCGAATATCCGTCCCGAACCAGACCGAGAACCTCCTGCTCGCGCGTGGTCAGCGAACGCAACCAGACTGCGTTTTGCGGACTCGGTCTGGCCTCATCGTGGGCGTTGCCGACCCGCAACCACCACCTGATGACGTCACGACTTTGCGCAAACGCGGTCTGCTGCCTGAGTGGCGCCTCGAACGTATCGCCAAGCCGTTGCACCAGTCTGCAGACGGCCTCGGCCTCGCGCAGCGCGTTCTCAGCGACTTCCCTCAGCGACACGCCATCATGTTCGATCTCAGGAAAGCGGCTGCCGCTCTGACAAAGGTCTTCGAGGTAGAGCAGCAGCGCAGTCAATGGTCCATTCAATTGGTGAGCGATCGCCGCGCCCACCTCGTTCGCGGCAATGGCACGATCGTCACGCGGCGATTTCGCCTCGGAGGGAGCCGCGTCCGTCATCTCGCCGCTGAACCGGCTCATCGCAGCAGAACTCCAGAATGCGCGTGAGGCGGCAAGCTCAGGTCGATGGCCTCGATCAGCTCATGGGAAGAGAACGGCTTGCGAAGATAGCGCGACGCGCCGCGTTGCAGAGCCGTCCGAAGATAGTCGACCGGCTCGAGCGAGCTACGCAGCCTGAAGCCGGACATGGCGACAATGGGCACCGCTGATCGTTGCCGGATATAGGCAATCGCGTCGAGTCCGCTCATTCCGGTCATGAAGAGATCGACCAGAACCACGTCGAAACTCGATTGCGCGAGCGCTTGAATACCTGCGTAGGCGCCCGACGCCAGCTCGGTCCGACATCTCCGGCGCGCCAGGAACACCTTGATCGCCGCTCCGACGCTCTCGTCGTCGTCGATGACGAGAACGCGCAAGAGCGGAGCAGCCGTAACGGCTGGTTCGACCGGGATATGGGCGACTTGCCCTGACGCGTACATGGCAGAACCCCAGCGGCGACAAGATCACAGCCTCGCAACGCCGCGATCGATGCAACCAGCGGCGCCACGCCTCGGCAAAGCTATTCAGCCATGTCTGACGGTGCGTTAATTTCGCTGCACGTAAAACTACCTGAAGCATCGGCCGCACCTGCCCCGGGGCGGCTCCGCCTGCGGTTTGCTCCGGCGAACCGTCGACGCGGGCTCGCCGGATCGACCATCTTCGCGATCGAACGCATTGATCCGTGTGCGATGACTTGAAATTAATTCTTCAGCGGGACGCTGCTGGAATGTAGCAGCAGGAGGACTGCATGACCGGCGACCAATTCGAGGCCCGCCTTGCCAAGGTGAGGCACCGCTTCGCAACCGCACTCGAAAGCAAGATCACGGCTACTCTCGTCTTCGCAGACCGCATGTCGCGCGGAGACGACGCCAGTGGCGCCCTCGTTTCAGAGTCGTATCGTCATCTGCACGGCATCTGCGGCATCGGTCCGACGGTCGGCTTCGCCGCCACCGGGCAGGCGGCGCGCACCGCCGAGACGGCGCTGCTGCGCGCGATGGCGGAGAAGCGCAAGCCGACCAGTCGCGAGATCTCGAACCTGAAGGAGGCGCTCGCTCATCTGCAATCGGCGGCAGCGTCGGAATTGCGGATGATGTATCAGCGCGGTGGATAGCAGATCCGCCCCCGGTGAGGACGCGCCTGATCACACGTCCTCGCGTCCGCCACGACGGGCTTCGACACGCTGAGACGCGCCGGCCTTTGCTGGCCTCTCTCCGCGCGCGGGCGGTGGCGCCTCGCTCATTCTCGCCAATGGGAAGCGGATCATGAGCGCCACTGGCGCCGCTCCCGGCGCCTGCGCTGTTCATCGGGACGATGGAACGCGGGGCACACCGAAGCGCGCGTCGAGGTGCGATCGCATGTGACGACATGCGTCAAGCGCGGATTGCCCTCGGCCAACAGTTCACTCCGTGCCAGGGCTTGTCGCGCCCGTGCGGCCGCAGCCGCTTCAGCGCGGCAAAGGCTCAGCCATCCATCGCATTTCGAGGGCCCTCGACGACGGAGATGGAAAAGACCGGGCGCAGCTGGAGGTCAGATGCGATGCCCCTGCGTGCCGCGAAGGCCGACGGAGGACCATCCCTGCGACGCGGGAATTGCTGCCATCAGCAGGCAGACAGCGCCTCTTCAGGCATTGCGGCGAATCCGCAATACCTTCGCAATACGTCCAGCAGCTCGGCGCCGTCAGTCGATTTATGCAGGACCCGGGCCGCGCCAGGATGACCGTCGATATCCTCCTGAAGCTTGCGCTTGATCGACCTGCTGAGATGCCGTCCCGACTGGACGATGACCGGAATGTCGCGGGTCTCTGACGCACTCCGCAGCTTCGCGAGAAGATAGTTGGCATCGCCGTACGGCATGGAGAAATCAGCGACGATGACACTCGGATGCTCACGCCGCGCTTTCCAGAATCCTCGGGTGGCATCGCTCGCATACAGAAGATCGGCTCCCAGCCTTTCGAACTGGTGCTCGAGCATCTTCTTCACGCTGACATCGTCATCGATGAGCAGCACGCGTGGACGTCGCCTGACGTCTGCCGCAGAAAATTGTCCGGCCGCTTGTGCGATCTCGGCATTTCGCTCGGGATAGATCTCGGCGAGGCTTGCCGCGAGCTCTTTCCAGAACAGACGGCCTTTGGGTATGAACGTCGCGGCAAGTCCGTCGCATAGCTCGACGGTCTTGTCATCCGCCCTCCCGGTCATCACGATGACATGAGGCGCTTTCTTGGCTGCGTCCGACAGATAGCCCAGGACGCTCAATCCATCGATCTCCGGCAGGTGCACGTCGATCAGGAGAACGTCAGGCCGGTGTTCGGCCGCCCTGATCAGAGCCTGCAATCCGGTCGTCGCTGTCAGGACGAAGAAGCCCATCCACGTACACCAGTCGGCGGTCGCCTTGAGGACCAGGGGATCATCGTCGACAATTAAAATTGTCGAGATCGCCCTGCTCACCTGTCGTGCATCCATCGCTTGCGCTCCCACTTCGGTCCGAGATCCCATTCTTGACGAGGGATTGCACCGTAGCTCCAGCCGACCCGCGCAATACCTCACCGACGGCATCCGGCGTTCGGCCACCGCGATCCGATCAAGGCAGCCTAAATGTCAGGATAAGACGATCGCAGGTAGAACTACGCGATTGCCGACCGGTGTGGGACCGCCGATGCGCCGCGATCGCGCCGGCATCGTCGCCGTGGAGCTCCCGGCGAATGTGCCGCCCGCAAGCGCGGTTTCGACGCAACGAAGCATCCGCGTCGTCAGCGAGCGTATTTCTACGCGAAAAAGTGTGCGTCCGAAAGTAACGAAAGTCGCTCAGCCTTTATCGACGCGCGGGAACGCCGCGCTGACGATTCATCCGGGATGCGGAGCGGTCATTCATGCACCACCATGTCACCATGCCATCGGAAGAATGCCAGTGATGGCCGCGCTCGCAGCATCTTGGCTTCGGCGTGCGTCCGTCGTGTTGCCTCATCTCTCCGCGGCGGCCGCGACGGTCGAACCGTAAGGAACGTCGGATGCTGGACGAGACGTCCCGATGCGCGGCGATGGACAAACAACTCGAGGCACGCCTCGCCGTCGTGCGCGGGCGCTTTTCGACAAGACTGACCGAACGGTTGGAGCAGGCCGCTATCGACCTGCCGCGAATGACAGGGGGTCAGGCCACCTCGGCGGAGCTGGTCGCGAAGACCTATTGCTGGATCCACGACATCTGCGGGATCGCCTCGACGATCGGCTTTGGGGCGATCGGTGAGGCGGCGCGAGCGTGCGACACCGTTCTGATCGGACCTTATCGCTCGCGGCGAGGATTGGAGACCGAAGAACTCAATGACTTGACTACTCATTTCGAACGGCTGCGACTTGCCGCTGAAGCCGCGCAATGCGGCACGGATGCGAGCCGGGGGACCTGATACTACAGTGACGGGGGAATATCGTGTCGTATGTCGTGCGTTTTGTCCTGGCTGCGGCTCTCGCAATCCAGGCGTCGTCAGTCCATGCCCAGCAACGCAAGCCGCCAGCCGCTCCGCCAGAGCCGGCGCGACCAGCCGCCTTCCAGCCGTCGCCGCTCATGGCCGCGCTCCCGGCGACGATCGTCGAGACAACACCCAAATCGCTGCGGGTCGGTATTCCCATCGCCGATGCCGGATTTCCCGAAGGGTTTCGTTTGTCGAATCTCGGCGGCCGGCGCGAACTCTATATTCGCGTTCCGCAGGGCGTCGAACTCAATCTGGCCGAACTCGTTCTGGCCTATGACGACGTGAGCGCCCACGAGGCGCGCCGCAGCCTGGAGATCCTGGCGAACGATCGTTCGATCGCCGCGCTGACCTTGGATGGGAAGGGTACGGGGCGCAGCGCCCGCATCTCGCTTGCGAATGCGTCGGCACGCGAAGGCTTTCTCAAGCTGTCGTTCGTGTATTCCGGCGCGGCGACGCAGGATCGCTGCATCGATGTCCGCTATGTCGGGGACAGCGTCACCATCCGCCCCGAAACCATGGTCGACTTTACCCTGGGACTTTCGGGCACACCGAACATTGCGGTGACCGCGGCGCTGATGCCCCGGGACGTCGGCATCCTGCTGTCCAGCGCATCGCCGCCTGCTGCCGATATCGCGACCGCGTTGACGATTGCCCGATCCCTGAAGGCCGGCGGCCGGACCGTCAGTTTTCATCACGGCAGGAACGCCATGCCGGACCTGGTCGACCAGGACAACAGGGGACGCTGGACGCGTGGCCTGATCGTCGTCGGATCGTTCGATGAGATCGCGGACCGGCTCGATGGACCGGCGGCAACATTGGTCAACTACGCACGCGGCGCGCGGGCCACCAACGCGCTTGCGGCGGGTCGGATCGGCGGCGTTCCGGTTCTTCTCGCCACGGATTCCGGCTCGTCTCAGATCGGAAGGCTGCTCGGCGATCCCTCGCTCCTGGCGCTCCGTGATACGCCGACGGCGTCGATCGGAACGATCTCGGTCGCCAGGAAGCCGACCGATCGAATCAGCTTCAACGACCTCGGTTTGACTGCGCCGCGCGTCGATGTGTTCGGCCGCGCCGAGCTTCCCATGACGATCGCGAGCCAGTCGCTGCCGGCAGGCACCCGCCCCTCGCGCCTCGTCCTCGATGTCATGGTCGCTCCCGACGGTGCCGGCGAAAAGGCCGTGGTCAGCGCCTTCGTCAACGAGCACCTGCTCGCCAGCACGGTCGCCGCGATCGGCGGACCGACTCGGCTCGATTTTGCTCTTCCGGACGGACTCGTCGGCACGATCGCCAATATCAGAACGGTGGTGCAGCGTCGCAGTTCGCAGGGCGACTGCCGGTTCGAGCCGCAGGGCTACCCTGCCGAGCTCCTCGGCTCCAGCCAGGTGATTCTGTCGCCGATCGGCCCGGCAGCACGCGACTTCTCCGACCTGGTGAGCTTGTGGGGCGACGGCATCCAGATTCACCTGCCGGCATCGACGGCTGACCGCCCACTCTCGGTGCTGGCATCGTTGTCCGGCGTGGTGAGCGGGTTGTCGAACAGGACGACGCCGATCGAGGTGACCTATGTCGACGCCAAGGCGGCGGCGTCACCGTCGGCGCCCTTCATTTCGGTCGGCAGCTCGCCTCCCGCCGGCGCCGATCAGCGTGTGCGGTTCGATCGCGGCCGCGTCGCCATTACCGATCGCAACGACCGCGTTCTGCTCGACCTCGGCGGGATGACCACCGGCGCCGTCGCGCAAATCGTGACTGCGAATGGATTTCCCGGACTATGGATTCGCCCGCTGAGCGGCGACGGATCATTGTCGGCGGCGCCCGCCATCAACCTCGACCGCGGCGACGTCGCAATTCTCGACCGGAGCGGCGTCGCCCTCGCGCTCTCCAGCTATCGCGACACCCTTCTGCGCGTCACCTATGCCGACCAGCAGTCGTGGACAGCCAACCTCGATCGCGGCTGGCCCTGGATCGTTGGCGTCACCTGGGTGATCGCGACCGTCGCGCTGCTGATGCTGGCCCAGCGCATGTACCGCCGCCGTGCAGCTCGCCGCGCCGGCGAATAGGTTCTGCCATGCAGCCATTGTCAGCTTCCGATCGCGCCCTCGGCGACATCCTCGTCGCCCGCCGCGTCCTCTCGCTCGGCCAGCTCGACGAGGCCATCGCCCTCGCCGAGGCCTGGCACGTCAGCCTCGGCAACGCCATCCTGTCGCGCAACTGGGCGGAGCCGGCGATCTACTATCAGGCCGTCGCCTACCATTACGAATTGCCGTTCGTCGACCTGATCCGCGATCCACCGGACCTCGCACTCCTTCGCGAGGGGGAGGCGGATATCTACGCCCGCATGCTGATCATGCCGTGGAAGCAGAGCGACGGGCGGTTGATGATTGCGACCGCCGAGCCCGGGCCCGAGACGCTGCTGTTTGCGAGAAAACGTTGGGGAGCGAACATCGGCTTCGTCGTCGCGACCAAGTTCGACATCGTCTGGGCGGTGCAGGCCGCGTTCGACGACGCATTGTCGGCGCGCGCCGTCTACGAACTCGCCGACCTCAATCCCGAGCTCTCGGCGCAGCGGGTCTTCACCCCGGGACAGGTCGTCTTCGGCTACGCGCTGCTCAGCCTGATCCTGCTCGGCCTGGCGCTATCGCCCCTCACGACGCTGATCGCCCTCAACGTCGTCATGAGCGTCTTCTATCTCGGCAATTTCGCCTTCAAGGGCCTGCTCGTGCTGTTTGGCGGCGTGCGCATGGCCGACGAGACCATCGCGATCGAAGCGCGCGCGCTCACGGACGACGAACTCCCGGTCTTCACGGTGCTGGTGCCGATGTACAAGGAGCCGGCCATGCTGCCGATGCTGGCCCAGGCGCTGCGCGACCTCGACTACCCCCTGGGAAAGCTCGACATCAAGCTGGTGCTGGAGGCCAGCGACCACGAGACGATCGAGGTCGCCAGCAAGCTCGGTCTCGAAGGCATGTTCGAGATCATCCGGGTCCCGCCATCGCTGCCGCAAACCAAGCCCAAGGCCTGCAATTTCGCGCTGCAGTTCGCGCGCGGCGAATTCCTCGTGATCTACGATGCCGAGGACCGGCCGGAGCCGGACCAGCTTCGCAAGGTGGTCGCGACGTTCCGGAAGTCCTCGGCCAATACGGCCTGCCTGCAATGCAGCCTGAGCTATTTCAACGCGAGCGAAAACTGGCTCACGCGCATGTTCACGCTGGACTATGGCCTGTGGTTCGACCAGATGCTGCCCGGGCTGGACCACCTCCGCATTCCGATCCCCTTGGGAGGAACGTCCAATCATTTCAAGATCGACGTGCTGCGCAAGCTGCACGGCTGGGATCCGTTCAACGTCACCGAGGACGCCGATCTCGGCGTACGCCTGACCCAGCATGGCTATCGCGTCGGCATCGTGGATTCCACCACGTTCGAGGAGGCAAGCTGCCACGCGGGCAACTGGATCAGGCAGCGCTCGCGCTGGATGAAGGGCTACATGCAGACCCTGCTGGTTCACACCAGGCGCCCGCTCCGCTTCATGCGCATGATCGGGCCGCTGGGTTTTCTCGGCTTCGTCTTCTTCATCGGCGGCACGGTGCTGTCAGGCCTGCTCAACCCGGTGTTCTGGCTGCTCTATCTCGCCTGGATGATCGCCGCGATCAGCGGGCTCGAGGCGGTCTTTCCGGAACCGCTGTTGTTCCTGGCCCTGTTCAACCTTCTCGCCGGCAATGGCGCGTTGATGTTCCTCAACATGCTGGCGCCGATCCGGCGCGGCTGGCTCAATCTCATTCCCTATAGCCTCACGGCGTTCGGCTACTGGGTCATGCTCTCGATCGCGACCTATCGCGGTCTGTGGCAGTTGCTGCGAAATCCGTTCTATTGGGAGAAGACGCACCACGGCGTGTCCAAGCATGTCGCTCGCGAACTGGCGCAGGCGCAGGAGGCCGCCGCATGAGCCGCCTGTTGCCGCTCGGGACGTTGATGGCCGTCGCCTGCGTGGCCGTCTTCGTCGTCTCGCTCAGCGCCGTAACGGCCGGCCTCGTTCCCAACGATGCCGTGACGTTGTGGGCAAGCGCGATGACCGCGGGCGAAGGGCAGATGCCGATCGGGCGCATTCTGGCGGCCTATCCCACCATTCCCTTCCTCGCCACGACGCTGCTGCAAGTCGTCACCCCGGCCGGGACGCCCACCCCCGTTCTCCTGACCGGAGTCGTCCTCGCGCTGCTCGCCGGCAGCTTGCTGACCTTTTTCCATCGCATCGGCATCGCCGCCGCCCTCGCGCCGTTGATCGTCGTTCTGATCGTGATGCATCCCGCGATCCTGCGTGCCGCGATGGCCGGGCCGTCCGAGATGATCTTCACGGTCTTTCTGTTCCTGCTCGGCTGCGCCTTGTTCAGACTGCGCGCCCGCACCGGCGCGCCCGAAGTGATGGCTGTCGCGCTGTCGCTGCTCGGATTGACCTTCTCGCATCCGATGGGCGCCGCAATCACTTGCGCCGCCGTGCCGTTTCTGGTTCTCGCGATCCAGCCCGAGCAGCTCTCCAGGACGGCGTTGAACCTGGTGCTCGCCTTGCTGTTTCCGACGGCGTTCTGCGTCGCGGCCTTCTCCTACATGTCCTGGATATTCCCCGGCAGCGGCTGGACCTTCCTGGTGGCGCCCGCAGAAGGGGTCGCCACCTGGGCGGCGGGATTCTTCACCCTGTTCGGCCGCGGAGTGTCCGGCTCCCTCTCGGTCGACGCCGGCCTTGCGATCATGGCGGCGATCCTGATCGGCGCGCCCATCGCGGGCTACGCGATCGTGTCGATATGGCGCCAGCGGCCTCTGCTCGCGCCCATGCTGATGTTCATCGCGACGGCCGTCGCGGCAGCCGTTCTCGCGGTCACGACCGGCCTGTTCGGTGATCCCGCGGCGCTTGCGGTGATGCCGCCGGTCCTGGCGGCGATCGTCATCATCCACATGCCGCCGGTGCGCAAGCGGTTGGAGATCGTGATGGCATTGCTCGCGCTCGGTTGGGTCGGCGGCGTCGCTGGCCTGGCGATCGCGGATCCCAGCGGAGCCGTCAATGTCGCCATCGCCCTGGAGGGTCGTCACGTCGACGCGGAGCGGAGCGCGGCGATCGATCTCGGCCAGGCCAGCGTCGGACGCGATGGAATTCTCGTCGACACGCTGAACGCGCCCGCGATCGTCATCGGGCGAGGCAGCGCGCGCGGATTGCTGTCGCCATCCGACGAGACATTCACGCTCGGGATTCTGTTCTCGCGGATCGACGCTCCGTTCGTGGCCGTTCCCGATCCGGACATCGGCAGCGGAGCGCAGGACCGGCTGAACAAGGCCTTCCCCCTGCTCTATCGGCGGGGAGCCGCGGGCTATGAGCTCATCTACGACAAGGCCGGCTGGCGACTGTTCGGGCGGACGAACGCCATGCCCGGACAAACCGCCAGCCGGCCCTGATGTGAGGACCATTCGAGGAGTTCACCATGCGTATTCTCGTTGTCGACGATTCCGAAGACGGGCGGGACATCACCGAGGCGATGCTGCTGGCCGCGGGCTATGAACAGGTCGTCACGGCGGGGTCGGCCCACGATGCCTACCGGGCGCTCGGGATCGGCGCATCGTCGGCAGAGCCGGTGACGGTCGATCTCGTGCTGCTCGACATCGTCATGCCCGAGGTCGACGGCATCGAGGCCTGCGCGCGAATCCGCAACGACCCGCGCTACGCCAGCGTGCCGATCATCATGGTGACGGCGCTCGGCGATACCGCGAGCCTCGGCAATGCGTTCATCGCCGGCGCGACCGACTACATCACCAAGCCGGTGGACAGGGTCGAACTGCTGGCCCGCGTGCGATCGGCGCTCAAGCTCAAGGCGGAATTCGACCGCCGCGAAGCCCGCGAGGCCGAGTTGACGCGACTGGCGTCGGGATCAGGCGACCGTCGCGCATCGAACTGGATCGATCGCAGCACGGGTCTGTTCGTCGGCGAAATGGCCGAGGCGTATCTACTCGCGGATGTGAACTTTCCGCCTGGCACAGAGACCTCCATCATCGCGCTCGCCGTCGATCGGCTTTGCGTGCAACTGGAGACCGGGAAGGCCGCGGAATCCGGCATCATGACGAAGGTCGCATCCGCGGTGCGCGCCGCCACGGCCTCTGTCGGGGTGGTCGCGGCCATCTACCGCGACGGGCTCATCGTCCTCATCCTCCCCGACCAGTCGCGCGCGTCCGCCATGAAGCTGGCCGAGACGTTGCGCGCCTCGATCGCAGGTCTCAGGATCTCCAATCCGGAAGCGATCGCGGCGCATCACGCGACCGCAAGCGTTGCCGTCGTGACCGAGCGCGTCAATGGCGCAGGCCGCATCCATCTGCTCACCCGCGCCATCGCGGCGGTGTCGGACATTGCCGCAACCGGCGGCGACCGTGTCGTGCCGCAATGCGCCTAGCTCTTTGCACGGCCCGAGCGTATGCCGCGACGTCGCTCAGCGCACTGGCCGGGCGCTGGAAGATCCTGTGCCTCATCGCCATGATCTCGGCGGGCTGCGTGAGCCAGGCGTGGGCCGGCGCCTGGACGCTCGATGCCGGGACAGGCGCCCTGGTGTTCACCGGCACGGCGATGCAGTCGACCCGCATTTTCGACAGCGGCAGCGCGCTGCGTCGCATCCCACGCTACAGCAAGGACGAAGCCCAGCTGCTGATCGAGTATGGCCTCACGGACTGGATCACCGCCATCGTCCAGCCCTCGCTGCAGCACATCGACATCGCCTCGCCCATCGGAGCGCAGCGCAGCGGCATCGGTTACACCGACCTCGGAGCCCGGGCCCGTGTCTGGTCCGACTCCTCCTGGGTGTTTTCCGTACAGGCGATCTTCCGCGTGCCCGGCACGTCCGACTCATCGAACCTGGCAGCGATTGGCCAGACCGACCGGCAGATCGAGCTGCGCGGCCTCGCGGGCTACAGTTTCAAGGCAGGAACGCTTCCCGCCTTCGTCGATCTCCAGATCGCGCAACGCTATCGCCTGAACGGCCCGCCGAGCGAATTCCGGACCGACATCACCTTCGGCATTCGCCCGACCGAACGCTGGCTGCTGCTCGCACAATCGTTCAACGTCCTGTCCGAGGGCGCCGGCACCACAGGCTTCGGCAGCTACGCCTATCACAAGGCCCAGCTCAGCGCCGTCTACGCGTTGACTCCGGCGCTGTCGCTGCAGATCGGCGGCTACTCCACCTATTGGGGGCGGAATGCGCTGCAAGAGAACGGCCTCGTGGTCGGAGCCTGGTACAGGTTCTGACTCAGGGTTTGCGGCAGACGCCGGCCCATGCGCAGGACAGCACGGCTTCCGCCGGCTTGCCCTGCACGGTGAAGTCGGTGTCGGCGGTCCCGCCGGCGGCCGGATCGGTAAACCAGCGCCAGACCAGCACGCCCGCAACCGCTGGGCGCTTGAGCACTCCGAGCCAGTCCGCGATCACGTCAGCCTGCAACTGCATGTCCACGGGCGCAGCCCTCTCTTCGGCGCTCTCCCAGGGTTTTGCGGCAGCGCCCTTGGCCGAACGCAATCCAATCTCGGCCACCAGCACCGGCTTGCCCCAACGCTCCGACAGCGCGTCGACACGCCTGGCCTCCGCTTCCATCGCAGCGATACGGCCGCCACGGTCGTCGTCGGGGCCAAGGGGCGGATACAGGGATACGCCGATGACATCCAGAAGCGGCCAGAAGCCGATCGCTTCGGCTTCGTCCGCATTGTGCGCGACGTAAAGCAGCGTTCGTGGAAACGCTGACCTCACGGTCTTGATCACGGCGCTCCATTCGGGACGCCGCGTGGTCTTTGCGAGCTCGGTGCCGATGGCGAGGACATCGGCACCTTCGTCGGCTGCAATTCGAGCCATGCGCTCAAGCTCGGCCTGGTACCGGACGAACCAGGTTTTCCAATCCTGCTCCGATGCCGGCTCAACGGCGCCGGCCCAGCTGTCCGGCACCCAGACATGCGGCTTGACGATCACCGTCAGACCGAGCCGGCGCGCCTGCCGGATCGCCGCGCGCAGCGCCTCGTCGGACATGGCGCTTCCCGCGACGATGTCCGGTGCCGACGGGGTCGACTGCCAGAGAAATGGAATCACGGCGACCGAATTGGCGCCAAGCCTCTTCGCCATCGACAAGGCCTGCTCCGCTGTCGCGGTGCCAAATGGATGATCTGGTGTCGCCACGACGTTGAAGCCATCCAGGCGCCGGCCAAGTGCCGGACCATGGAAGAGGCAGCCGGCGAACGCGCCCCAGACCACCGATCGAACTAAGAGCTGCATGAATCTGCTGCGCATTTGATTCGGCCTGTCGATATTCTGACAACGGTTCTCACATCAACGACTTCCTGCACAACTCGGAGTCGAAACTCGATGTCGGCCAAGCACCCGATACCGTCACGCTCCAGACCTCGATCGAAGCGCTTCTCTCTCGCCAATCGTTTTTGCACAGCCTGAACAAAGAACTCCGCAAAACTCCGGATAACGCCGACAACGACGGCTCAGCAACAGCATCAGCCTGCACTTAGCTGTTTATATTCGTGATGCAATCGTCTAAGTTACCGCTTTAGGTAGCATTACGCACGTCAGCGAAACTCACCTTTTATGCACGTCGTCTATTAGTTGAGAGTTATCATCGGCATCTGGTCCGATGGACAGCGTATTCACTTTCATCACTGGATGTTGGTCGACATCGACATGAATGTGCAATTCCAGCTGCGCTCAGTCGACGTATTGCATGTCGACGACGACGCCGACGCCCGGGAGATCGTCGGGACGGCCATCGCAGTCGACTCGAACTTCAATGTGCGGAGTTGCGCCTCCGGCGAGGAGGCACTTGCCGCAACCGTAAAATGGTCTCCCGACCTCATCCTGCTCGACCACAACATGCCAGGCATGGACGGCCCCACGACGCTGGCGCGTTTGCGGGAGCGACCACAGACCGCAGGCATTCCCGTTATCTACGTCACCGGCACCACGAGCGCAAAGGAGCTGGACGACCTTCGGCGCGTCGGCGTCGCAGGGGTCATCGCGAAACCCTTCGATCCCACCTCGCTCTGCTCACAGATCAACGGAATCCTCTGCAAGAGCCACCGCGAACTGGAAAGAGCGAAGAATGAGCTCGAAGAAAAGGCCGCAATCGCCGATGCCCTCCTCGACTCATCGGAAGACGCGATCGTTGCCAAGGACCTCTCGGGTACGATCCTGTCATGGAACGTCGCGGCCGAGCGTCTCTTCCAGTTCCGGCCGAACGAGGTCATTGGCCGGAGCATCCGTATCCACATCCCGCCCGAGCAGCTGATCCATGACGACTACATCCTCGATCAGGTGAGGCAGGGTCGACATATCGACAATCTGGAAACGCGGCGTTTGCGCAAGGACGGCACCGCGATCGACGTGTCGATCAGGGCCATCCCGATCCGGCGGCGTGATGGCACGATCATCGGCGCATCGATCATCGAGCGCGATATCAGCCGGCAGAAGCGGGTCGAGGACCAGTTTCGGAAGAGCAATGTCTCCCTCGAGCAGGAGGTCGCCGCCAGGACGGCGGAGCTCAAGACCCTCATCGATGCCGTGCCGAGCGTGATCGCCTATTGGGACCGCGACCTTCGATGCCGCTTCGCGAACTCGGCCTATGCGGAATGGTTCGGCCGGTCGCCGGAGGAGCTCGTCGGTTGCCACGTCACGTCCCTGCTGGACGAGACCCTGTTCGCCGAGGCCGAGCCTCATATCCAGGCCGCTCTGTCGGGCCAGCCGCAGAACTACGAGCGCATGCTGAACAAGGCGGATGGAAGCATCCGCAACACCTGGACCAACTACATTCCGCATCGCGACGCCAACGGCGACGTAATCGGCTTTTTCGTACTCGTCACCGACATCACCGAGATGCGCGAAGCACAGCGCATGATCAAGGAGAGCGAAGCCCGGTATCGCATTCTGGCTGATAACAGCTCGGACCTGATCATCCAGCTCGATCGTGACCTTCGCCTCCGCTATGTCTCTCCGGCGTGTCGGGACATCTTGGGGGTGGATGAAAGCGAGCTGCTGGGCCAACAGCCGTACGGCCCGATCCACCCCGAGGATGTCGAGCAGTTGCAGACGACCCTCAATTCGCTGCTGGCCGACGAGGCCGAGCAGAGTTCGATCTCCATCCGCGCCCACGATCGGAACGGCCGCCGGATCTGGCTCGAAGCGGTGATGAGATCGCTCAAGGATCCGGCTTCGGGCGAGACGACCGGGATCGTCGGCGCGCTCAGAGACATCTCGGCGCGCAAGGCCGCAGAGGAGCGATTCCGTCTCGTGGTCGAGTCCACCCCGACCGCCATGGTCATGGTCGACCGCTCCGGTCTGATTTCGCTGGTGAACCGGCAGACCGAACGGCTGTTCGGCTACGACAGCGACGAATTGCTCCGGCGTCGGATCGATCTGCTGTTGCCGGCCGCCGAACGAGATCGGCACCATGCCCACCTCGAATGGTATTTCGCCAGTCCGGTGCTCAGGGAGTCGTTGCAACGCGCGATGGGTCCGGGGCGCGAAGTCTATGGCCGGCGCAAGGATGGCAGCGAGTTTCCCATCGAGATCAGTCTCACGCCGATCGACACGGACGAGGGCGTCATGGTGCTCGGCGCGATCGTCGATATCACGCACCGGAAGCTGGCCGAGGAGGAACGCCGTCAATTCAATGAAAGGCTGGAGCAAGAGGTCGCGCAACGTACCGCCGAGCTCGAGGCCGCGAACAGGGAGCTCGACGATTTTGCCTATGCGGCATCCCACGACCTCAAGGCGCCGCTGCGGGTCATCGACAATGCTTCGAAATGGCTCGAAGAGGATCTTGCGCCGCACCTGACCGGCGAAAACCTGGTGAGCATGCAGCTGCTGCGCGGCCGCGTGAGACGGCTCGAGAAACTGCTCGACGATCTCCTGGAATTCTGCCGCATTGGCCGCGAGGCCGCCGGCAGCGAGATCATTTCCGGTGCCGAACTCATGGACGACGTGCTGGCCATGATGACGCCGCCGGATGGCTTCGAGGTGATCGTCGACCCCGCGTTCGGCGCGATCGAGGTCTTTCGCATGCCCTTGCAGCAGATCATGATGAACCTGATCGGCAATGCCATCAAGCACCATGACAAGGCGGCTGGTCGCATCGAGATCTCCGTGGTCGATCGCGGGTCGCATCACACCTTTGCCGTCAAGGATGATGGTCCCGGCATTCCGGCTCAGTTCCACGACAGGATCTTCAAGATGTTTCAGACCCTGAGACCACGAGACCAGGTCGAAGGCAGTGGCATGGGTCTCGCCATCGTACGCAAGCAGATCGAACTCTCGGGCGGCTCGATCCTCCTCGAATCGACCGTCGGCGAGGGCACGACCTTCTATTTCACCCTCCTCACTCCCAACGCGGCGAAGGAACGGAAACGATGACGGCCGACGCCGAACGGGCGCGCGATGTGACGATCCTGCTCGTCGACGACGACGAAGGCGACGCCAGATCCGTGCAACGCGCATTCAAATCCGCACGGATCATCAATCCGCTGCTGAGAGCCAACGACGGCGCCGATGCGCTCGACATCCTCCGCGGCACGAATGGGAAGACGAAGCTGAGCTCGCCCTATATCCTGCTCGTCGACATCAACATGCCGCGCATGACCGGCATCGAGTTCGTCAGTGAAATCCGGCGGGACGACGGCTTGAAGCGCAGCATCGTGTTCATGCTGACGACCTCGAGCAGGGACGAGGACAAGGTTGCCTCCTACAACCTCAACGTTGCCGGATACATCCTCAAGGAGCGCGTCGGCGAGAATTTTCAGAAGCTCGTCGAATTGATGCAGGGCTATTGGCGGATCGTGGAGTTCCCATGAGCCAGCCACATGCCGCCAGTGACGCCGTGACGATCCTGATCACGGATGACGACGACGCAGACCGCAAGAACGTCATGCGCGCCCTGAGGCGTGCGGGGATCTCCTGCGAATGCGTCGAGACCGACAGCATCGACATGGCGCTGGCCACGTGCGAGCGGCAGTCGTTCGATGTTGCGGTCGTCGACTATCAACTTCCGGGACGGGATGGGCTCGACGGCGTGGAAGCCTTGCACCGGAGCGCCCCGGGGATGTTCATCGTCATGGCGACGGGCCAGGGCGACGCGACCATCGCGACCGAGGCGATGAAGCGTGGCGCATCGGACTACATCGCGAAGGAACACATCAACGAGCGATCCATCGGCCGCATTCTCCGCTATGCGCGCAAGAAAGCCGCCATGCAGCTTGCGCTGGATCAGCAGCGCGAGGAACTGGAACGGTTCGCCGACGTCCTCGTGCACGATCTGAAATCGCCGATTTCCTCGATCCGCGGATTTGCGTCGATCATCAGCCATGCCGTCAAGTCGGGCAATGCCGACCCGGCCAAGATCAGCGACTATTGCGGACGCATGGTCCACCTCGGCGAGCGCATGGTCGCGTTGCTCGACACGCTTCACGAATACACCAAATCGGACGCGCATGTCGTGTTCGAGCCGGTCGACATGAATCTCGTGGTGGAGGACACGCTCTCCAATCTGGGACAGATCATCAGCAACAGGGGAGCGAAGGTGACGCGGGGCGATCTTCCGATCGTCTTCGGCCACGCGCCGCTCTTGACACAGCTGCTCCAGAACCTGATCGGAAACGGCATCAAATATTGCAAGGCCACCGTACCGGCATTGCACGTGTCCGCCATGCCAGAGAAGGCGGACTTCTGGCGGATCGGCGTTCGTGACAACGGCATCGGCATCGCTCCGGAATTTCACCGGCAGATCTTCGAACCGTTCAAGCGATTGCACGGCCGGGACGAGTTCGAGGGCACCGGCCTCGGACTCGCGACTTGCCGGAAGATCGTGGACCGTCACAATGGCAAGATCTGGTGCGAGTCCAATCCCGAGGGAGGGACGACATTCAATTTCACGCTTCCCATTCCGGCTTGAAGATCCGCACACGCAAGCCAACGACCCCGTTGCAGACTGGCGGCGTGACAGACAGCCGCAACTCGTCCTTGTCGTTGCGCAGAACGTCGACATAGCGGCGATCTCGAGATCTGCACCATCCGCGACCGGCATGCTGCGGCGCAGGCGCCGCGCACGGCCTGAGACAGCGGCCGAGCCCGCACCGCCGCCGCCATCGCTCCGCCTGAAATGCGTCGGAATAATCGCTCGGGCACGGAACCGTGCGCCACGGACCACAGTTACTTGAATCCAGCAGAGTCCCACCGCCGAAGTCCGAGCGTTGATCGCGGCACGGGTCTATGCTCGAGGTCGAATCGTCGCGTCGAGACGAAGGGGACGGTAATGCGCGGCTTGATCCTGGCATTGTCCATCATTGCGATGGTCGACAGCGCACACCTTGCCGAAGCGGGGCTGAGCAGCAAACCTCGTGAGACGTCGGCCCCTGCCACCACGGCGATGGCAACCGACGCAGCGTCCCAGGAGACCGAGGATCAGATCGGCCTCACCCGGGCCAAGCGCCGCGACGTGCAGCGCAGGCTTTCCAGCCTCGGCTTCGAAACCAAGGTCAATGGCAAGTTCGACGAGTCCACGCGAGCGGTGATCGCGCGCTGGCAGGAGGAGCGCGGCTACCCCGCCACCGGCTTCCTCAATGCCGCCCAGCACAAGGAAATGGCGAGCGCTGCAGCGGAGGCGCGAAAGGCCGATCGTCCATCGCGCCGTCGCGTCGCGGGGCGTCCGCGCTCGTCGCCCGGTGTCGGCGGCCCCATCGGCGCGATCGGCGGCGCGATGCACAGGGTGGTCGGAGGAATATTCCGACGTTGACGTCCGGGCTCGCCCCCTCGACGCTTCCCATCCCCGCTCGAACTGGGCTGTGATCGCAGGTCCCGCCGTTTCGTTCTGCCGCCTCGACGGGGAAGCCTGACGGGGTCGCGCGTCTCGCGCCGGATCTTGTCGATCCAACCTGTCCAGCCAACCCGCGAAAAAGAATTCTCTTTCTATTTTTCGGAAACAATGGTATCTATCTTCCTTCGTCCCGCCTCGCCATGAGGGGCGCTTCGCGATCGTCACGACGCGCGGGGCTGGGATGCGGTGGGTGCGAGGGTCTCGCAGCGTGGCTCAAGGCCATGCGGACGAACGGGACCGCGCGCCGGCGAAGTCGCATGGTCCTGGTCTCCCGATGCTGAGGCCAAGCGGATGGTGATGATGATCCGTCCGTGACGGGGGCAAGACAGCCCGGTCCCCGGGGAGAGTGCGTATAAGCCGCCCAACCATCGCGCGGGGAATGCCGGGATGTCTCGGCTGAACCTGTGGTGACTGCTGCCTGCTTTTTTTCTGCAGGCGGGCCATGGGTGCGGCCAGCGCCCGGCATTCCTCGCGCCCTCATGATCCCGAGGGCCAAGGCCTCGATCAACTCGGACGCTCCTGGCGTCGCGAGACGGTGATGCGCATGCCGCAGCTTCGCGCCACGCCGGACGCCGGGGACACCTCGTCACCGGCCCGGCCCCCGCTAGTCGCTCCCGAGCTCGACTCCGGCCAGCGCCTCGCTGAGCTTTGCCAGCGCCGTGTGATCCTGCCCCGGGCCGAGCAGCGCCTGCGCGCTGGCGCTGAGTTCGCGACACAGGTTGGAGAACGGCGCGGCGACGCCGCTCGTCCGCGCCACTTCGAGCGCGATCGACAGGTCCTTGACCATCAGGTCGAGGCCGAAGCCGCTGTTGAACTGGCGCGACAGCACGAACTGCCTGAACTTCTTCTGCGTCGAGTTGTTCATGCCGGTCGAGGCATTCAGCACGTCGGTCATCAGGCCGGGATCGATGCCGAACTGCTGGCCGATCAACAGCGCCTCGATGCCGATCAGGAATCCGCCGGCGGAGACGAGGTTGTTGAGCGCCTTCATCGCCTGCCCCGAACCGAGGCCGCCGATGCGATGGATCGTATTGCCCATCGCGCGCAGCAGCGGCTCGACGCGGTCGAGCGCGGCGGCGTCGCCGCCGGCCATGATCGCGAGCTCGCCGGTCTTCGCGCGCGGCACGCCGCCGCTCACCGGCGCATCGAGCATGATGACGCCGAGCGGCGAGAGATCGGCCGCGATCGCCTGCGTCGCCGCCGGGGCGCCGGAGCTCATGTCGATCAGGATGTGCCCCTGCTTCAAGCCGGGTCGCAGCGCGGCGACGGCCTCGGCGACATGCTTGCTGGTCGGCAGCATCGTGATGATGACCTCGGCCTGCGCCGCAGCCGCCGCCAGATCGGCGGCTTCCGTGCCGCCGGCCTCGCGCACGAAATCTGCGGCGCGCCCGGCGACCGCGTCATTGACGGCCACCGCATAGCCGGCTTTCAGCAACTGCGCGGACATCGGCCAGCCCATATTGCCGATGCCGACGAACAGAACGTTTGTCGGCGCGCTCATGCGCCGTCCTTCTTCGGGATCGCGCCTTCGGCGATCAACACCTCATGCGCCGCCTTGAACGCTTCGAGGCCGGCGGGAATGCCGCAATAGACCGTCGCATGCAGCAGGATCTCCTTGATCTCGTCGACCGTCACGCCATTGGTCAGCGCGCCCTTGACGTGCAGCTTCAACTCGCTCGGCTTGCTCAGCGCCGTGAGCATCGCGAGGTTGACGATGCTGCGGGTGCGGCGATCGAGACCCGGGCGGGTCCAGGCATAGCCCCAGCACATTTCGGTGGTGATGTGCTGGAAGGCCATCATGAAATCGTCGGCCTTGGCGAGGCTGCCATCGACATAGCTCGCGCCAAGCACCTCGCGGCGCACCTTGAGGCCCTTCTCGAACAATTCCGTTTCGTCGCTCATCGGCACGTCTCCTTCACTGCAAAGCTTGTTGCATTTAACGCTTCGCCGCGCCGAACGACAACGACGCCGCGCGTCCTTGTCGCTCACGTCCGCACGGCGGAATTGACCGGAGCCCCGGCGCTAGCCGTGCTTGACGATCAGGGTCTTCATCGCGCCGAACTCGTACAGCGCCTCGAAGCCCTTCTCGCGGCCATGGCCGGATTTCTTCATGCCGCCGAACGGCAGCTCGATGCCGCCGCCGGCGCCATAGCCGTTGACGAACATCTGGCCGACCTTGACCTTGCGTGCGACGCGCATCGCGCGCGAGCCGTCGCCGGACCAGACGCCGGCGACCAGGCCGAAATCGGTGCCGTTGGCGAGCCTGATCGCATCAGCCTCGTCGTCGAACGGCATCGCGGCCAGCACCGGACCGAACACCTCCTCGCGCGCGAGTTCGGAGTTGCGGTCAACGCTCTGATAGAGCGCCGGCGCCACATAGAAGCCTTCGCTCGGGACGCCCTCGGCAATCCGGCCGGAGGCAACCCGTTTGGCACCGCCGCTCTCGGCGCGCGCCAGCATGCCTTCGATGCGCTTCTTCTGCACCGCGCTGATGACGGGGCCGAGATCGAGATCCATCTCCGGCGTGCCGGCGGTGATCTTCTCGAAGCGCAGCTTCAGCTCGGACAGGAAGCGGTCCCACATCGACCGCTCGACCAGCACGCGCGAGCCGGCCGAGCAGGTCTGCCCGGCATTCTGCACGATCGCCGCCGCGACGGATGTCAGCGCGGCATCGAGATCGGCGTCGGCGAATACGATCTGCGGCGACTTGCCGCCGAGCTCAAGCGTACAGCCGATGTGATTTCGCGCCGCCGCCGTCTGCACCAGGGTGCCGACCTCCGGGCTGCCGGTGAAAGAGATGAAGTCGATGCCGTCATGCGCCGACAGCGCCGCGCCGGCTTCCTCGCCGAGGCCCGGCACGACGTTGACGGCGCCCGCCGGAAAGCCGGCTTCCGCCGCGAGTTCGGCGAGGCGCAGCGGCACCAGGCAGGCTTCCTCCGCGGGCTTGATCACGGTCGCATTGCCCATGGCGAGCGCCGGCGCCACGGTGCGGCCGAACATCTGGCCCGGATAGTTCCAGGGAATGATGTGGCCGGTGACGCCGAGCGGCTCATAGACCGTGGTGACGAAGAAGCCGTCGAGGAACGGGATGGTGTCGCCATGCACCTTGTCGGCGGCGCCGCCGTAGTACTCGAAATAGCGCGCGACCGCGACGACGTCGGCCTTGGCCTGCTTCATCGGCTTGCCCGTATCGGCGGCCTCGAGCTTCGCCAACTCCTCGGCGTTATCCTCGACGAGGCGGCCGAGCTTCGACAACAGCCGCCCGCGCTCCACCGCCGTGAGCCGGCCCCACGGACCTTCGAGCGCGCGGCGCGCCGCGGCCACCGCGAGATCGATGTCGGCCTTGTCGCCGGCGGCGATCGCGGCGATCACCTGCCCCGTCGCCGGCGCCAGCATCGCGATGCTGCGGCCCGATTGCGCGGGTTGCCATTTGTTGTCGATGAAGACGCCCTTTGCGGCGGGCAGTTTGACATTGGCGTTCATGGCAGCTCTCCGACTTCTTGCGATCCTTCGATGTGTCCTGCTCGGCGCGGCCCGCCGAGGGCGCGCGACGCAGGCAACATGCTCGTTTAAACAGACGCTCTGCAGCTCCTCCTCGGTCATCTCCGATGGCGGCGCGTGCATCGCGATGCGACCTCGCGACAGCACATCAGCGTCGGAGGCGATCGTGAGCAGCCGCGGCATGGTCCGCTCGCGTCGAGCACGCGCTGCACCATCACCGGAGACAGGCCGAGACCCGGCTCGTCTAGCATCAGGAGCCTGGGATTGCACATGATCGCCAGGCCGATCACCAGCATTTGCGGCTCTCCGCCGGACAGCAGTCCCGTTTTCCGGTCCATCATCTCGCGCAGGAAGGGAGCATCATCCCACCCGCTCAGCGCGCGTCGATCGCGTCGGCGCGTCCCAGGCACTTTCCGCTTGCCTCGCGGTCAGATCTCTGTAAATCGTTTTACCGGCTGAGTTCAGCGCACATCAAGTCGCACGACAAGGGACACCAGCGGACTCCCCATGGTAGATAAGCCGCGATCCATCAACGATGTGGCCAGGCTCGCGGGCGTGTCTCCGGCGACGGTGTCGAACGTTCTGACGGGCCGCAAGCCGGTCAGCCCCGCGCTCGCGAAAAAGGTCGAGGCTGCAGTGCGGGCGCTCGACTATCGCGCCGATCCGCTCGCGTCGATGCTGCGCTCCGGCGACGCCCGCATCATCGCCGTGCTCGTTCCCGAGCTCGACAACCCGTTCTTCACCTCGATCGTCTCGGCGATCGAACAATGCGCGGGCGGCGACTCCTATGAAGTGATCATCGCCAGCTCGCATGACGACGAGGCCACCGAGTTGTCCAGGCTCAAGGCGCTGCTGGCGTGGCGCCCGGCTGGACTGATCGTCGTCCCCTGCTTCGACGGCTCTGCCGGCCGCGACGTCATCGAGGCGTCCCGAACGCCCTACGTCATTGGCGACCGCGTCACCGACGCGTTGAATGCCGACACCGTGTCGCTCGACAATTTCGAGGCGGGGCGCATTGCGGCGTCACACCTCATCGATCTCGGCCACGAGCGCATCGTCATTGCCGCGACATCGTTGCGCCTCGCCAACATTCGGCAGCGTTGTGACGGCGCGGCGGAGGCGTTCCGCGAGCATGGATTGCCCGCACCTGAGATCGTCGAGCTCGGCTTCGATCCCGACATCGAGCAGCGCAGGCTTTCGGACTGTTTCGATCGCGCGCCGGCGCCGACCGCGATCCAGGCGCTCACCAACTCCACGACCCTGACGGCCTTGACGACGATCGCCGAGCGAGGCCTCAAGCTGCCGCAGGACGTCTCATTGATCGGCTTCGACGACTATGCCTGGATGCGCGCGCGCGCCACGCCGATCACGGCGATCGCGCAGCCGGTCCGGGAGATCGGCCACATTCTCTGGGAGCGGCTGAGTGCGCGGATCAAGGGAGACGCGTCTCCTGCCAAACACGTGCTGTTGCCGTGCGAGCTGAAGATCCGGGATTCCTCGGCTCCGCCACGTCGGCCAACGACATCGAAAGGACCTGCGGGGCGCAGCGCCCTGCCGGTTCGAAAATGAGCGACTGACACCAAGGAATTCTGGGCCGGAATCGGTCCAGGGCAGACGGATCTCTCGATCCGCAAATGCGCCAATGAGCGCAATTTAGGGAGGGTAGTTAAGGTCATGACGACATTTTCAGCTTCACGACGTGCCCTGCTCGCAAGTGCGGCCCTCGCGGCCGTGCTCGCCACCGGCTCCTTCATCCACCACGCCGTCGCCGCCGACAAGCCGACCATGGGCGTCGTCGTCAAGATCGGCGGCATCCCCTGGTTCAACGCGATGGAAACCGGCATCAAGGAGGCCGGCGCCAAGGAGGGTGTCGACGCCTCGATGATCGGCCCGACCAGCGCCGACCCGGCGCTGCAGGTGCGCGCCATCGAGGACCTCATCGCCAAGAAGGTGAGCATCATCGGCGTCGTGCCGAACGACGAGAAGGCGCTCGAGCCCGTGCTGCAGAAGGCGCGCGGGGCCGGCATCAAGGTGGTGATCCACGAAGGTCCGGGAATCCAGAACAAGGATTGGGATTTCGAGCTCGCCTCGGCCAAGGGCTTTGGCGAGGCGCATGCCGATCTCCTGGCGAAGTCGATGGGCGGCAAGGGCGAATATGCCGTCTATGTCGGCTCGCTGACGGTGCCGCTGCACAATGCCTGGGCCGACGCGGCCATCGCGCATCTCAAGGCGAAGTATCCGGACATGAAGCAGGTCGGCGAGCGCTACGGCGTCGCCGAGAACGTCGACGACAGCCGCAAGACCGCGCTGGATCTGTTCTCCGCCAATCCCAACCTGCGCGGCTTCCTCGCCTTCGGCAGCCAGGGCCCGATCGGCGCCGGTCGCGCCATCGAGGAGAAGGGGCTCACCGGCAAGGCCTTCGTGGTCGGACCGTTCTCGCCCGGCCAGGGCCGCAAGCTGATCAAGGCGGGGGCGATCCTCGGCGGCTACATGTGGAATCCGGCGGAGGCGGGCCGCGTCTTCGTCCGTGTCGGCAAGCTGCTGGTCGACGGCAAGGAGATCACCGACGGCACCAATATCGAGGGCCTCGGCACCGTGCGTCCCGATCCGAAGACGCGCAACATCATCACCGACAATCTGCTGCCGATCAACAAGGAGACGGTCGACAAGCTCGCCGACCTCGGCCTGTGATCGCGCCGTTCGTTGTTCCGGGTCATCCGCGCGCAACATGGTGACAGCTATCGAGAGCGTGGATGGGCCTGGACCATCGCAACGGGCAGACGGTGTGAGGCGAGATGCCAATTGCGCGCGTGCCTCACACCACGGCCTGTGGATATGGATTCCGGGCTCGCGCTGCGCGCGCCCCGGAATGACGACGGAATGCGTTGCTCCTTGCTCGGTCATTCCGGGGCATCCGCGCGCAACATGGCGAAGCCATGTTGGAGCAGCGCGGATGAGCCCGGAATCCATAGCCACGAAATGATGTTGGGAAGCGAGATGGCAACTGACAGCCTGCCTCACACGTCCGCCCGTGGGTATGGGTTCCGGGCTCGCGCTGCGCGCGCCCCGGAACGACGATTGTCCTGATTTCGGCAACCCGGCTTGATCCATGACGGCGGCAACGGCTCATTCCTCTCCTGATCCATCGGACGCGATCCGCTTCGAGCATGTCTCGGTGCGGTTCGGCGGCGTGCGCGCGCTGGACAATGTGTCGTTTTCGGTCGGGCGCGGCGAGGTGCATTGCCTGGCCGGCGAGAATGGCAGCGGCAAGAGCACGCTCATCAAGGTGATTGCCGGCGTCTATCAGACGGCGCCCGGCGCGCGCATGGATTATTTCGGCGAGCGCGTCGAGGCGCCGCATCCGGCGCTGGCGCGCCGCAAGGGTGTGGCGGTGATCTGGCAGGACCTCGCGCTGTTCCCGGAGATGACGGTCGCCGAGAACATCGCCTTCGACGGCCTCGTCGGCGCGCCCCGGCTCGTCCGCTATCGCAGCATCCGCGAGACGGCGCGCGCGGCACTCGCAAAGCTCGGCGTGGAGTTAGACCTCAGCGCGCCGCTGCGCAGCCTGCCGATCTCCGGACGGCAGCTGGTGGCGATCGCGCGGGCGCTGGCCTGCGACTCCAGGCTGATCTTCATGGACGAGCCGACGGCGTCGCTCACGCAGGCCGAGACCGATCATCTGCTAGCGGTGGTACGCACGCTCTCGGCCAATGGCGTCGCCGTCGTGTTCGTCAGCCACCGGCTCGCGGAGGTGCTGGACATTTCCAGCCGCGTCACCGTGCTGCGCGACGGCCGGCTGGTTGGCGTCTACGACGCCCAGGGCATGACGCAGTCGCGGCTGACGGAATTGATGACCGGCCGCACCTTCGACCATTCCGTCACCGCGCGCGATGTCGGCGATGCGCCGGTGGTCGTGCAAACGTCGGGCCTGACCCGCGCCGGCGAGTATGCCGACATCGACCTCACTATTCGTGCCGGCGAGATCGTCGGACTGATTGGGCTGATCGGCGCCGGCCGTACCGAACTCGCGCATACGCTGTTCGGCATGACCCGCGCCGAGACCGGGACGTTGCGCATCGCAGGCCAGCCCGTCTCCTTCCGCAGCAACCGCGACGCGATCGCGGCCGGCGTGGCCTATGTCTCCGAGGACCGGCTTTCGCTCGGCTTGGTGCAGCCGCAGTCGATCGCCGACAACACGGTCATCACGACGCTGCAGCAGCTCACCGGCCCGAGCGGACTGATCTCGGAGACGAAGAAGGCGGCGGCGGTCGCCAAGGGCATTGCGGAGTTCGCGATCAAGATCGGCAGGCCTGAGGATGCCGTCTCGACGCTGTCGGGCGGCAACCAGCAGCGCGTCGTGCTCGCCAAATGGCTGGCGACGGCGCCCAAGCTCCTGATCCTGGACTGCCCGACCGTCGGCGTCGATGTCGGCGCGCGCGACGGCATCTACCGGATCGCGCGCGCACTCGCCGAGAGCGGCATCGCCATCCTGATGATCTCCGACGAGGTACCGGAGGTGTACTTCAATTGCGATCGCATCCTGCACATGGCCGACGGCCGCATCGTCGCGGAGCTCGATCCGCGCAAGGTCTCGATCGCCGAGCTGGAGCGTGCCGTCTATGCGTGACTATCTGCTCAAGCACGAGGGCGAGACGCGACTGTTCATCGTGCTGGCGCTGCTCGTGCTCGGGCTCGGCGTGGCCGCGCCGAGCTTCCTCAGCGCCGGCAACATCGCCTCGCTGCTCAACAACAACGCCGTCAACGTGATCTGGGCGGTCGGGCTCCTGGTCGTGCTGATCGCCGGCGGCATCGACATCTCCTTCGCGGTCGGCGCATCGGTCGTGCAATATCTGACGGCGATCGCGCTCGGCAAGCTGGGCGGCGGCAATTGGATGCTCGGGCTGGTGCTCGCCGGCAGCATCGGCATCGCGCTCGGCTGCATCAACGCCGCCTTCGTCGCCGGCTTCCGCATCATCTCGATCGTGGTGACGATCGCGACCTTCAATGCCTTCTTCGGCCTCTTGATGTTCGCCACCTCCGGCAAGTCGATCTACGACCTGCCGGACTGGTGGACCGACCGTGTCGCAGTGGCCTCGCTGGGCGATGGCGGCGCGCTGACCCTGCCGGTTGCCGCGATGGTCGCGTGCATGGCGGCGACCTGGTTCCTGATCGACCGGACCACGATCGGCCGCCAGCTCTATGCCTTCGGCGACAATCCCGACGGCGCGCGCCGCGCCGGCGTGCCGACTGTGACGATGCAATTCATCGCCTATGGATGGATGGGGCTGATGGCCGGCATCGGCGGGCTGATGCAGGTCAACCTCGCCCAGGAGGTCGTGCCCAATGCGCTGATCGGCCGCGAGCTCGACGTGCTCGCCGCGGTGGTGCTCGGCGGCGCGCGGCTCGGCGGCGGACGCGGCTCGGTGCTCGGCTGCCTGCTCGGCGTGCTCCTGGTGGCGGTGGTGCAGAACGGGCTGAACCTGCTCGGCGTGTCGCCCTACGCGTTCAAGATGGTGATCGGCCTGACCATCCTGGTCGCGATCTCGTTCTCGAATGTCGATCTGTTCGCGCGCCTTCTCGGGCGGGCCGGGGAGGCGCGCTGATGTCCAAGCCCATTCAAGCCCTGCCCCGACTGATCGGCCGCGACACGGCCGGCCTGCTCGGCCTCTACGTGCTGACGCTGCTCGTGTTCGGCCTGTCGGCGCCGAAGTTTCTCAGCGCCGCCAATTTCGAATCGATCGCGTTCCAGCTGCCAGATCTCGGCCTGCTGACGCTGGCGATGCTGGCGCCGATCATGGCGAACGGCATCAACCTCGCGATCATCGCCATTGCGAATCTCAGCGGTCTGACCCTGGCCTGGATCCTCAACATCAATGGCGGGGCGGATGCGGGCGTGCTGGCCTTCGCGATCGGCGTCATCGCGGCGCTCGCGGTGGGCGGCGCCTCCGGCGCCGTCATGGGCGCGGTCATCGCCTATTTCGGCGCGCATCCGATCCTGGCGTCGCTCGCGATGATGATCTTCCTGAAGGGGCTCGGCGAGTTCCTGACCCGCGGCGGCGACATCTCGGGCTTTCCGGATTTCCTGCGCGAGTTCGGCCACGGCGCCATCCTCGGCGTCCCCGTGCCGATGCTGGTGTTCGTCACTGCGGCGATCCTCTGGCACCTGCTGCTGGCGCGCACGCGGCACGGCTTCGCCGTGGCGATGATCGGCTCCAACCCGCGGGCGTCGGAATATTCCGGCCTGCACGTCAAGCGTACGATCACGCTGCTCTACGCGCTGTCCGGCGTGATGTGCGCGCTCGCCGGCATCGTGATGCTGACACGCTTCAACTCCGTGCGCGTCGGCCATGGCGATGCGCTGCTGCTGGTGACGGTGCTCGCCTGCTTCCTCGGCGGCGTCGATCCATTCGGCGGCTTCGGCCGCGTCGCGCCGGTGTTCATCGCGCTGGTGATCCTGCAGACGCTGTCGTCGGGTCTCAATCTGCTCGGCGCCAACCAGCATCTGTCGACCGCGGTCTGGGGCCTGTTCCTGCTCGCCGTCATGGTGCTGCGCTCGGGCTCGCCCATGATGCGGCTGCTGCTCGGCTTCACCCGGCCGCCGCAGGCTGCACCGGAGGCACGCGAGCAGAGCCCGGCGCTGACGCCGGACAGTCCCGCCCCCGGTCATCCGCGCTCGTGAGCCAGCCGTCATGATGACCCGTTCGCACATGCCGCAGCGCCTCTCCCTCGACGACCTCGTGAAGCAGATCAGGACCCGCGAGGGACCGTCACGCCTCGTCGTCGCCATCGCCGGTGCGCCGGGCTCGGGCAAGTCGACGCTGGCCGAGCAGCTCGTTGTCGCGCTCAATGCCACGCAGCCCGGCACCGCGGCGCTGCTGCCGATGGACGGCTATCACTATGACGACGGCGTCCTGATCGCGCGCGGCCTGCGCGCCCGCAAGGGCGCCCCGGACACGTTCGACGTCGGCGGCCTGCTCCATATGCTCGACCGCCTCAAGCGCAACGACGAGGACGAGATCGCCGTGCCGGTGTTCGACCGCGACCTCGAAATTTCCCGCGGCAGCGCGCGGCTGATCCCGCGAGCTGTCCGCACGCTGTTGGTCGAAGGCAACTACCTGCTGCTGGACCAGGCGCCATGGTCGCGCCTGCACGCCTTCTTCGACATCACCGTCGCCATCGACGTACCCGAGGAGGTGCTGCGGCAGCGGCTTGTCGCGCGCTGGCGCGGCTACGGCCTCGGGCCAGACGAGATCGAGGCGAAGGTCGAGGGCAACGACCTGCCGAACGGGCGCTTCGTGCGGGCGAACAGCCGGCCGGCCGATGTCGTGATCGCTGGCCAGGACAGAATTGATTGACAGGAGGCACCGATGAAATTCGGCATCTATTATTCGTACTGGGAGCAGGAATGGAGCGCCGACTGCCTGCGCTATGTCGAGAAGGTCGCCAAGCTCGGCTTCGACGTCATCGAGATCGCCGCCCATCATCTCAACAGCTACAGCCCGGCGCACATCGCCGAGATCGGCCGCGCCGCCAAAGCCAACGGCATCGCGATCACCTCCGGCCTCGGCCCGTCGCCGCAGCGCAATCTGTCCTCGGCCGATCCGGAGATTCGCAAGGCCGGGCGCGCCTTCTTCGAGGAGACGCTGACCAATCTCGCCAAGATCGACGTCCACATCATCGGCGGCGCGCTGCATTCCTACTGGCCGATCGACTATTCGAAGCCGGTCGACAAGGCCGGCGACCGCGCGCGCGGCCTCGAAGGCATCGCTGGTCTCGCTGATTTCGCCGCCGATCTCGGTATCGATCTGTGCCTCGAGGTGCTGAACCGGTTCGAGAACCACGTCCTCAACACCGCCGAGGAAGGCGTCGCCTTCGTGCGCGAGGTCGGCAAGCCCAATGTGAAGGTGATGCTCGACACCTTCCACATGAACATCGAGGAGGACAGCTTCGCCGGCGCGATCCGCACCGCCGGCCCGCTGCTCGGCCATTTCCACACCGGCGAGAACAACCGCCGCGTCCCCGGCAAGGGCAACCTGCCCTGGCACGAGATCGGCGCAGCGCTCCGCGAGATCGGCTACGACCGTGCCGTCGTGATGGAGCCGTTCGTCAAGATGGGCGGCGGCATCGGCAACGACATCAAGGTCTGGCGCGACCTCAGCGACAACGCCGAAGAGGCACAACTGGACGAGGCCGCGCGGCGATCGCTGGAGTTTTCGAGGTTCGTGATGGCGCCTTAGCCCGCGGCTACTGCATCGCAAGATGCAATGCGGGTGAGCGGGGCTCTCCGAGCACAACGCTCCTGGTGAGTCCTCCTCACCCGCCTGCGCGAAGCACAGCCTCAGGCGCGATAGCGCTCGGCGACCTCGGCGTTCGACAGATGCGGCAGCATGGTCTGCCGTGCCGCGTCCCAGGCCTCGAACTCGGCGCCGTTGGCGAGCGACGGCACGGTGGCGAATTCGCCGCGGTCGAGCCCGCGCAGCGCGGCATCGACCAGATCGGCTGCCGACATCACCCACTCCTTCGGCAAATTGCTCGCCGGCAGTCCTGCGATGTCCCAGAACTCGGTGCCGGTCGCGCCGGGCAGCACCACCTGCACATGCACGCCGGTGCCGGCGAGCTCCTTGCGCAGCGACTGGCTGAAGGCGAGCACGAAGGATTTGCTGCCGCCATAGACGCCGTTCAGGATCTCCGGGCCGATCGCGACGATCGAGGCGATGTTGATAATGGTGCCCTGTTTGCGGGCCACGAATTGCGGCACCGCCGCATAGGTGAGTCGCATCGGCGCGGTCACGTTGATCGCGATCATCCTCTCCATCTCGTCGACCGAGGCTTTCGCGAGCGGGGCGGCGCTGCCGAAGCCGGCATTGTTGACGAGATGCGTGATCGACGCGTCGCTCTTCAGCACGTTCTCCACCTCGGCGAGCCCGGCGCGGTCGGTGAGATCGGCGACCAGCGTGCGCACCTTCACGCCGTGGCGCGTGGTGAGCTTGTCGGCGAGCCCGGAGAGGCGGTCCTGGTTGCGGGCGACCAGGATGAGGGCGTGGCCGCGGGCGGCGAACCGCTCGGCGTAGACGGCGCCGATGCCTGAGGAGGCGCCGGTGATGAGGACGGTCCCGGTGGTCTGGCTGGTCATGGCGAAGATCCTTTCTCGTGCCCGCGCGGTCGCGGGGCGTGTTGCGTGGCGAGAAACTAGCCCTGGACGGTCATGTCTCAAATGTCGTATAAACGTCAAATCGAGACACAAGGACCGACGTCATGCGTCAGATCGGCTTCATCATGGAGGACGGCTTCCAGCTCATGGGCGTGGCGGCCGCGACGGCGTTCGAATTCGCCAACATCCAGCTCGGCGAAGAGGCCTACCGGGTCAGCGTGATGTCGGAGCACGGCGGGCCGGTCCGCTCGACCTTGGGCGTGCATGTCGAGACCAGCCCCCTCGGCGACTTTCCCGACACATTGATGGTGGTCGGCGAGCTGCTGCCGCGTCCGATCAGTCCGGGGCTGCGCGCCTATATCGCCGAGGCCGGGCAGAGATCTCGCCGGGTCGCCGGCGTCTGTACCGGCGCCTTCCTGCTCGCCGAGGCCGGGCTGCTCGACGGCCGCAGCGCGACCACGCATTGGGCGCATGCGAGCACGCTGCAGGAGCGCTATCCCGCCATCAGGGTCGATGACGATCGCATCTTCGTCGCCGACGGCAACATCTGGACCTCGGCAGGCATGACGGCGGGGATCGATCTCACCCTGGCGCTGATCGAGGAGGATCACGGCTCCGAGTTGTCGCGCGCGGTGGCGCGGCGGCTCGTGGTCTATCACCGCAGGCCGGGCGGCCAGTCGCAATTCTCGGCCCTGCTGGAGCTCGAGCCACGATCCGACCGGGTCCGCCGCGCGCTGACTTATGCGAAGGAACATCTGCGCAACCCGCTCACCGTGGAAGAGCTGGCCGAAGCCGCAAGCCTGAGCCCGCGCCAGTTCAGCCGCATCTTTCGGGAAGAGACCGGACAGTCGCCGGCCAAGGCGGTCGAGCGCCTGCGGCTCGAGGCCGCCAAGGCCATGCTGGAGGACGGACGGCATTCGATGGACATGGTGGCGCGCGACACCGGCTTTGCCGATCGCGACCGTATGCGCCGGGCCTTCCTGCGCTTCTTCGGCCAGCCGCCGCAGAGCCTGAGGCGCAGCCTGCGGCTGATCGAGGGCGAACCCGAGCCGGCCACTCGCCTGCCGCTCGTGTCCTGAATTGACGCTTCTATGTCATTTGAGACGTGACCGGCGTCTCCTACGCTCTCCTCATCGCAATGTCGAGGAGAGCGACCATGAGCAATGACGAGACCATCAAGTGGCTGGACACATCGCGCGGCCGGCTGGCGTGGCGCGAGGACGGACCCACCAGCGGCGTGCCCTTGCTGCTGCTGCAGCGCTTCCGCGGCACCATGGATGATTGGGACCCGGCCTTCATCGCGGCGATCGCCCAGGACCGCCGCGTGATCCGCTTCGACAGCGCCGGCATCGGACGCTCCGCGGGCGAGGTGCCGGACAGCATCGGCGGCATCGCCGCCGTCGCAGCCGAAGTGATCAGGTCGCTGGGCTTCGGTCAGGTCGACGTGCTCGGCTGGTCGCTGGGCGGCGTCGTCGGACAACAGCTCGCGCTCGACGCGCCGCAGCTGGTGCGGCGGCTGATCGTGGCCGGATCGAGCCCTGGCCCTGTCCCTGACGGACCGCAGGCGCATCCGCGCGTGGCGCAGGTCATGACCAAGTCCGAGAACGGACCGGAGGATTTCCTGTTTCTGTTCTATCCGGAAACCGAAACGGCGGTGGCCGCCGGACGCGCCTCGCTGGCGCGCATCGCCGCTCAGCCGCAGCTCGGTCCGAAGGTGACCGCCGCGGCATTCATGGGCCAGGTCAAGGCGATCTCGAGCTGGCCGGGCGTGCTGCACCGGGCCAAGGAGCTGCGGCTGCCGATGCTGGTCGCGAACGGCGCGCATGACGTGATGCTGCCGGCCTACCGCTCCTACGTGCTGTCGCAGCAGGCCCCGGATGCGAAGCTCGTGCTCTATCCCGATGCGGGGCACGCCTTCCTGTTTCAGGAGATCGACGACTTCGCGGCCGAAGTGGACAGATTTCTCACGCACTGACGATCAAGCATCCCGGCACGCCGTGCCGGGATGCAGACTTTTCTCAAGCTGACAACTCGTCTCAAACGCCGAGCTTCGCCTTGGCCAGCGGCAGGCTGCGAACGTGCCGCCCCGTCAGCGCCGCCACCGCATTGACCACCGCCGGCGCGATGCCAGGGAGACCGGGTTCGCCGACGCCGCCCATCGGTGCGCCACTCTCGATGATCTCAACGTAGACCTTCGGCATCGCGGCGCGCGACAGGATCGGATAGTCATCGAAATTATGCGACTGGCGTTGGCCGTCCTTGTAGGCGAGTTCCTCGAACAGCGCCGCCGACAGGCCGAGCGCGGCCGCCGATTCCACCTGCGACTTGACGATGGCGGGATTGACGATGCTGCCGGGATCGAACGCGACCCAGAGATTGTGGACGCGCACCTCGCCTTTCTCCAGCGAGACCTCCGCAATGGTCGCCGTCTCCGAACCGAACGGCGAAGCCAGCGCGACGCCGCGGGCGCGCTTGCCGCCCTCGGCATCGTAGGGTCCGCGCTTCCAACCGCCGGACATCTTCGCCACCGTCTCGAGCAGCTTGAGATGGCGCGGCTTGTCCTTCAGCAGCGCCAGCCGCAGCTGATACGGATCCTGCTTGCCGGCATCGGCGATCTCGTCGAAGAAGCCCTCGTAGAAGTAGTCGTTCATGGAGTGACCGACCGAGCGCCAGAATGCGATGGTCACGGGGTGCGCGAACTTCACATACTCCATGCTGCGATGGACGATCGCATAGGGCTTCTCGACAATGCCTTCGACCGCGGAGCTGTCGACCTTGCCGCCGGCGGTGACGCCGAACCAGCGCCCCATCGGCCCCTCGCCGACCGTGCGGACCTGGATCGCGATCGGTTTGCCGTCCTTGTCGAGCGCCGCCTTGAAGCGGCTGAAGCTCAGGGGACGCAGCGCGTCCATCTTGAACTCCTCCTCGCGCGACCATAGCACCTTGACCGGACGCTTGGTTGCCTTGGCGAGCAGGATCGCCTGCTGGAACGGATTGGACGAACCGTAGGCGAAGTGGCGGCCGAAGAAGCCGCCGAGGATCGGCGAGTGCAGGATCACCTTGTCCGGCGCGACATCGCCGACCTTGGCCGCGATGCCCTGGAACAGCTCCGGCATCTGGTTGGGCACCCACAGTTCGAGCGTGCCGTCGGCATTGAAGCGCGCCATCGAGGACGGCGGCTCGAGCTGGCCATGGACCAGATAGGGCGCGTCATACTCGGCTTCGACGATCGTCGCGGCGCCGGCAAAGGCCGTCGCGACATCGCCGTCCTTCTCCGCGGAGACGCCGCTCGCGTTCGACGCCTTCAGCGCCGCGAGCAGACCTGCCGAGGAATAGTCGGCCGCGACCGCATCGAAGCCGCTCGCCGGCGCCTTGGACCAGGTGACATCAAGCGTCTCGACCGCCTTGCGCGCGCGATACCAGCTGTCGGCGGTCACGGCGACGGCGCCGGGCAGTCGATGCACGGCATGGACGCCGGGCATCGCTTTGACGGCCGCCTCGTTGCTCATGCGCTCCGGCTCGGTGCCGAGCACGGGCGCATGCTGGATCGCCGCGTACAGCATGCCGTCGAGCTTCTGGTCGATCGCATAGACGGCCTTGCCGGTCGACTTGGCGCGGACATCGAGCCGCGCCATCGGCTGGCGGATGTAGCGGAAGGTCGCGGGATCACGCAGCGCGACGTTGGCGGCTGGCGTCAGCGCGAGCGCCTGCTCGGCGACATCCCCATAGGCCACGCGGCGGTTCGAGGCGGCGTGAACGACATGGCCATCGTCGGTCGTCAACGTGTCCGGCTTGACGTTCAGCTTCACTGCGGCCGCGCGGATCAGCATCTCGCGCGCGCTGGCGCCGAGCTTGCGCATCACCTCATAGCTCGACCGGGTCGAGAAGCTGCCGCCCGTCAGCCGCAGACCGTTGATGATGGCGTAGTCCGGACCGGGCGGCGCACATTCGACCTCGAACCGGCTCGGATGCACGTCGAGCTCCTCGCCGACGATCTGCGCAAGGCCGGTGTTGATGCCCTGCCCGCCTTCGACGAAGGGACTGAGCAGTTTCACCGAATTGTCCTTGCCGATCACCAGAAACGCCGGCACGCGCGTGCCGGGCTTCACGGCAGCAGCGGTCTGGGCACGTGCGCCGAGCGCCGGCAGCAAGGTGCCCAGCACGACAGCGCCGGCGCCAATTCCGAGCAGGCGGCGGCGCGACAGGTTGGTTACACCCTGAACGGACAGCAGCGGCAGAACGTTCGACAGATCGGTCTTGAAGAGCGCGTTCATCGTGATGTCTCCTCAGGCCTCGGCCGCGCGACGGACGGCGGCGGCGATGCGGTTGTAGGTGCCGCAGCGGCACAGATTGGTCATGGCGTCGGCAATGTCGGCGTCGGACGGCTTCGGATTTTGCTTCAGGAGCGCGGTGGCGGCCATCACCTGCCCGGACTGGCAATAGCCGCATTGCGGCACCTGGTCGGTGACCCAGGCTTCGACGACCTTGCGGCCAATGCTGTCCTGCTCGATCGCATCGATGGTGCGGATGTCGGCCGTGCCGATACTGTCGAGCGGCACCTGGCAGGACCGCGTCGCCTGCCCGTCGATCATGACCGTGCAGGCGCCACACTGCGCGATGCCGCAGCCATATTTCGTTCCGGTCAATCCCAGCGTATCCCGGAGCACCCAGAGCAGCGGCGTATCCGCCTCCGCCGCCACCTCGTAGTCCCGGCCGTTCACGTGAATTCTCGTCATTGTGATCTTTACCTCGGTCTGGAGCGGCAGGTTTGCGAGGGAGCGCGCTCGGATGGGATGACGAACGTCCGTCAATCTCGGACATGGCTTTGGGACGTGGTACGATCGGGGGCGACCTCGGGCAATCCATACCTTGTCATGGGGTGAGAAGCGCCACAGCGGAACCGCGATCACGATTGCGGTGTTGGGTCCGTGATGGCCCGGTCTTCCGCTCCGCTCAAAGCAGCAACATCGGCAACCGCGCGGGCGCGACGACGACTGCCGTCATCCAGCGCGCCGCTGGGACGCCTTGCGCTCGATCTGCTGCAGCAATGGCAACGGGCGGCGCCGAAAGGTCTGGTGTTCGTCGCGAGCAACGATGCGCGCGCCGAGCATCTGGCGGCGGTGATGCATACGATGGATCCGGACTGCGACGTGCTCGTCCTGCCACGTTTCGACACTCCCCCCTTCGATGATGCCGAACCGTCGCGGGAGGTTTCTGGACGGCGCGCTCACGTGCTGCGACGCCTTGCTGAAGACGCGGCACGGCCGTTCCTGGTTTCGACGGTCGAGGCGCTGCTGCCACGCGTCCCCGCCCGGCGATACTGGAGCGACGCCAGCTTGCCGATCAATGTCGGACAGCCGATCGACGTCGAGCGGTTTCGCGACGCGCTGATCGGTCTGGGCTATGAGCCTGATGATCCGCCGGACTATCCCGGCGGCGTTCTGTTTCATGGTCAAACGACGGAGCTCTTCGCCGCCGGCGCGCTCGGGCCGGCACGGATCAGCCACGCCGACGGCGTGATCAGCGGCATCCAATTCTTCGATCCCATCACTCAGGCCGAGATCGCAGCGACGACAATGCTGACGATCGATCCGATGTCGGAGCGGCACCCCGGCCGCGATATGGCGTCGGCCGACATTTTTGACTATCTCGATGGTGCCGAGCTCATCGCCGACGCCGATGTGTCGCACCGCGCGGAGCTACGTCATGCGGTCATCGACGAAGCCGCGGTCGATGCCGACCGGCGCGCACGCGCGTTCATGGGCCGCAGCGCCTGGGATCACGTCATGCGGAGGGCTACCATTCTGCCTCCCTCGGCGGATGAGGAGCAGGTCCCGAAATTCGCCCTGCAGCGATCGCCCTCTACAGCGCTTCGGCGCTACATCGCCACGTGCAGGCAGCGGAAGGCCCGCATCATCTTCACCGCGGGCACCGAGAACGATCTGCAGCGCATGGAGCGCATCAGCGGCACCACGTTCCCGCGGCGTGCCGACTGGTCGATGGCAACGCGAACACGCGGTGACGTGATCGCCTCGCTGCTGGTCGATCTCGAGCGCGGCTTCACGATCGACACGCCGCGTCCGCTGGTCGTGATCACCGCGGCCGAGGTTCTCGGCAGCCGCGCCCGGCATCTTCAGCCGATGGCGCGGCGGCAGGCCATTGCGGTGGAGCCCGAGATCAGTCCCGTTCCCGGCAGCGCCGTCGTTCATCTCCAGCGCGGGCTCGCGCTGCTTGAGGGGCTTGAACTGGTCTCGACCACGGATGTCAGCACGCGCGAACTGATCCGCCTGGTGTTTGCCGACGGCGAAGCGATCCTGCTGCCGGTCGCGGAGCTCGCGCTGATCTGGCCCTATGCGCGAGATCCGAGCGGGATCAGGCTCGACGACGCCGAGGGCCGCTCATGGGCCGCACGCTGCCTCCAGGCAGAAGGTGAGATCGACCGCATCGCCGGGCGGCTGTCGGAGCTGATCCGGGCGCGCCGGCACAGCAAGGCGCAGCGGATCGTCGCGCCCGCCGTGGACTATGAGCGTTTCGTGGCGCGCTTCCCCTATCTCGCCACGCCGGATCAGGCCGCCGCGATCGAGGATGTGCTGAAGGATCTCGCCTCGGGACATCCGATGGACCGGATCGTGTGCGGCGATGTCGGCTTCGGCAAGACCGAGGTCGCGTTGCGCGCAGCCGCGGCCGCGGTGTTCGCCGGACGGCAGGTGGCTCTGATCGTTCCCACCACGGTGCTCGCAGCCCAGCACGTCCAGACCTTCACGAAACGTTTGGCGCCGTTCGGGATCGAGATCGGCCAGCTCTCGCGGCTGTCGTCGGCCGCCGATGCGCGCAGCGTCAAGCGGCAACTCGCGGACGGCTCGCTCCGGCTCGTGATCGGCACCACCGCGCTCACCGCGGAGGACGTTCGCTTTGCCGATCTCGGTCTCGTCATCATCGACGAAGAGCAGCATTTCGGGGCCGCCGAGAAAGCCAGGCTCTCGGCGTTGCGATCCGGTCTCCACACGCTGACCATGAGCGCCACGCCGATCCCGCGGACCATGGCCGGCGCGATGGCAGGCCTGCGCGATCTCAGCGTCATGGCGACACCACCGGCACAGCGCCTGCCCGTCGTGACCAGGATCGCGGCGGCGCTCGATTCCACGCTGGCGATGGCGTTGCGCCGGGAACATCGGCGAGGCGGCCAGAGCTTCGTGATCTGTCCGCGCATCAAGGATCTCGGCCCGATGCAGGAGCGCCTGCGCCAGGCCGTCCCGGAGCTTAGCATCGCTCTGATCCATGGGCGCATGCCGGCGCGCGACATCGACGCACAGCTGATGAGGTTCGTCGCCGGAAAGGTCGACGTGCTGCTGGCCACCAACATCGTCGAGAATGGCCTGGACATCCCCCGCGCCAATACGATTCTGATTTCCGGCTCCGAGCAGTTCGGGCTTTCCCAGTTGCATCAGTTGCGTGGCCGCGTCGGACGCGGCGGTACCAGAGCGTTCGCCTATCTGCTCACCGATGACCCAGGCGAAGCCGCGGAGAAGCGGCTCGCGGCGCTCCAGGAGCTGAGCTTTGCCGGCGCCGGATTTCAGATCAGCGCGCGTGATCTCGACCTGAGGGGCGCGGGCGATCTGTTATCCGAACAACAGGCGGGCCATGTGCAGATCTTCGGCCCCGCGCTCTACCACGAGCTTCTGGGACGCGCCTTGAAGGGCCGGCCGCATCGCGCCGCCGACATGTGGACTCCGGAGCTGCATGTCGATGTTCCCGCGTTCCTGCCGACCGACTACGTGCAAGACCCGACCACGCGGCTGGAGGTCTATGCACGGCTCGCCCATGCAGAAACCGCGGCCGAGATCGACGACATCGCCGATGACATGCAGCTCCGCTTAGGGTCTCTTCCGCCCGCAGGGGCCAATTTGATCGCGACGACGCGGATCAGACTGGATTGCCGCGCGCTCGGCATCGCCCGACTTGACGTCGGCAGCGGAGGCATCGCCGCGCGCCTCAGACGTTCCGATTCAGCCGCCGCGAGCGCGCGCACAAACAACCAGATCCGCTCGCGCCTCGTCTACAAGCACAAGATCAGCCGACAGCAGATGCTGTCCGCGGCTGTCCGGTTCCTCGCGGCGCTGAAGCAGAAGGGCATGACCGGACCGCGCGAGCCATCAAAGCGCGGTCAGAAATCCGCAACCTTGGTGGACCGCGGGCGCGCGAAACGTTCGGGCGAATAGGACGCGGGGTCGACGATCGGAACGGCACCCGTTGCGAGATCGGCGATGAGATGGCCGGCGCCGGGACCTATGCCGAAACCATGTCCACTGAAACCGGCAGCCACGATCAAGCCGGGCAGCGCGGCGAACTCGCCGATGGCAGGCACGCCGTCGGGCGTCGAATCGATGTAGCTCGCCCATGCCGCCGTGATCCGGCTCTGCTTCAGCGCCGGGAGCAGTTCGAGCGCACGCGCATGCGTCAGGCTGATCGTCGCCCGATCCGGCGCGGGATCGAGGATACGATTGTGCTCCATCGGCGTCGGCTCATCGAGGCGCCAGCGCCCGACGGTCTCATGTCCGGCGCGCAGGCCCTCGAACCCGCCGGGCAGCAGGCTGCGCCATCGCTTGGCGAACATCGGCAGAAAGTGCGGCGCGAAGCGGAACTGCTGCAAGGTCGGATCGACGCGGCCGCGCCCGCTGATCGCGAGCGTGTGGCCGCCATCGCCGCGCCGCGTGATCGAAACGGCCGCCGTATGCAACGCAGGAGGCAGCGGCTCGGCGGACGGCGACAGCGCGAGGGCTGAGGCGCGGATCGAGGCGATCGGCAGCGCCGCACCGATCTGATGACAGAACGACGACGCCCACGCGCCCGCCGCCAGGATCGCCAGCGGCGTGCGGATGGTGCCGCGCTCGGTGATCACCGCCGACAACCGGCCTCCGCTGGTTTCAACGCCGCGCACGGCGCACATCTGGTGCACCGAGCCGCCCTGCTTCAGGATCGCACGCGCCACCGCGGGCGCGGCATCTGCGGGACTAGCGATGCCATCCGTCGGCGAGAACACGCCGCCCTTCCAGCTGCGTCCGGTGGCTGCGCCGCGCTCGGTAGCCTGCCGGCTGTCCAGCATGAAGGTCGTGACGCCGGCGGTCTTGGCGAATTCGCCCCAGCGTGCCCAGCCGGCAAGCTCCGCCTCGTCATTGCTGAGATAGAACAGACCACAGCGCGAGAAGCCGGTGGTCTCGCCGCTGTCCGCGGCAAAACGCTCCCACAGATCGAGACTCAGCGTTGCCATCGGCAGCTCGCGCGCATCCCGGTTCTGCTGCCGGCACCAGCCCCAGTTGCGGCTCGACTGTTCGGCGCCGATCCGCCCCTTCTCGATCAGGGCGACGGCAAGCCCGCGACGCGCGAGGTAATAGGCTGCGAAGACGCCGACGATGCCGCCGCCGATGATCACGGCATCTGCACGTTCGGGCAGCGCGGGCGACGTTTCGACGTGCACCAGGGGTGCGGGCATGCGGCTTCTCCAGCTTTTCGGCTGGCACAGGTTAGAGCGGTATCCGCCACTCCATGTCCCGGATTCGGCTGTCCGACGGCATATCATTCTGCATTCGCCCGCTCCCCCGGCGTATTGTTTCGCACCGCATATTCCTCGGGCATCGCGGCCGGATCACGCCAGAAGCGAGAAGACGGCACATCCGCTCGATCGAGCTTGTGTCGCTCGCACCTCGGAGGCTGCGACCGTCGCGCTGAGCGATCTTCACCGGGAGATGCGTTCAGGTGGCGCCAGTTGCCAGTGCAGACCGAATCCAGCCGTCGACCTCCGCGAAAGGCATCGCGAGCTGTTCCTCCGCGGTCAGGCGGCGACCATTGGAGGTCACACCACCGGCCGCGACCTCGAGGACCTTCCGGATATTGTCCTGCGTCCAAAGCTTTTCCCGAACCAGGCTGGCGGCGTGTTCATTGTGAGCGAGCTTGTACTTTTCGATGACATAGATGAAGCCGTGCAGTTTCTGCCACCACACTTTGACATTGGTGAGTGCGATCCAGGTCGTCTCGCTGTCGGAGTCCACCGAAACGATGGGCACGATCGCAACCGGCGCGCCGCTGGTCTTCAGATAGCCGACGATGTCGAAATCGACGCAAAAGTCGAAAACGTCCATGCGTTCGAGCAGGCCCAGGAGATACTCCCGTTCGAACATCTTGAACGGGCAGGTGACGTCCCCAAGAAGCAGGTCGAAATCCAGCAGCGCGTGGACGCGCTTCAAGATGTAGTTGGCGTAGGATTCGCTCTCGCGCGTCGTCTGCCATTCGGAAATGCGCGTGGCCCGGCGGTCGCCGATCGCCGCCTTTTTTCCCTTGCCCAACAATTCGTGCAGGAAGAGCCCGATCTGGCCCAGATGATTGCTGTTGTCGCAGTCGGTGTACATGACATAGTCGTGCCCGTCCTTCGCGGCCCGCTGCATGCCGTGGAGGATGGCCCCGCCCTTTGTCGAGGACATCGCGCCGTCGAGCTTGGACAGCGGCAGCTCCGAGGACGGCAGGGCGTCGCGGAGCTTGAGCAGGACGATGTTCCTCCATCCTGCCTCGTCGACGATTGTCCGTGCGACCTCGAGGCTTCCATCGGGACACTCGTCGTCGACGATGTAGATGCTCCAGGTCACCGGCGTGTCGCGGAACAGCCACTCCAACTCCGCCACCTTGGCGCGCAAGGCGTCTTCGCCGGTCGGATTGTCCGCGGAATAAGGCTGGAGTCGCCGAACCTCCTTCCACACGGCAAAGACGATGCCGATGCTGAGCCTGCGGTCGATAGTCCGGACGAAGCGCCGCGCATCCGCAAGGAAGGCGACGAGTTCGGCGAGCACGTCGTCGCCTTTGGCGACGCCGAGGATGGATGTCCGGTCCGTGATGTCTTCGGCCACCAGCAGATCGGCCACTCGGAAGGCGTTGGCGCGGTAGGTCCAGGAGCCCAGGAACCGGACGACATAATCAGTGTCCGGCACAATCTTGGCGGTGCTTGTCGCGGCCATGTCAGTTCTACACTCCAATCCGGCGATCCATTTCGATGGCTCGATGTGCTGTGCGAAGGGCGGCTAGAACGGCGCGTGCCGCAGATCGAGGTCTTCAGTCCTGTCGAGCATGAGGCTCAGGACACGTGGCGGGGTCAGCGGCAGCTCCTGCACTCTCTTGCCGGTGGCGTTGGCGATGGCGCAGGCGATCGTGCCGCCGACATTCAGGATGGGCACTTCGCCCGCTCCCTTTGTCCCGAACGGCCCCATCGAAGGCGCGCCTTCGTGCAACGCGATCTCCACGGGGACCACGTCCTGCGCCAGCGGAACCCTGTAGCTGCCAAAACCCGACTGCGCGATCTGCCCCTCGGGATCGATGGTCACCTCTTCGTGCAGCGCGTAGCCGAGTCCCTGGATCACGCCGCCCTGAATCTGGCCGTGAATGGCGCTCGGGTTGAGCGCCCGTCCGACGTCCTGCACCACCCGATAGCTGAGGACCTCGACATGTCCGGTATCCGGATCGATCGCGACTTCACATTCGTGGACGGCAAAGACGGGAATGTCGACGGCATCCAGGAAGTGCCCCGCCGCGCAACCCATCATGGCGGGCACTCCCGCGCGAGTGAACGAGCCGCTGCCGGAGATCGGGCCGCTGACCGACTGAGCATGCTCGGCGATCCTGGCGAGCGAGATGCCCCCGCCAGCTCTCCCGATAATTTCCACATGGCCATTCTTCAGTACCAGCTGGTTGGGGCTGGTCTGCAGCATCTTGCTCGCGACCTCGAGCAGCTTCCGACGCACCTCGTCGCATGCGACTGAGGCGGCCGCGCCAAGTGACACGGTCGTCCGCCCGCCGCCCACGCCCACGTCGAAGCCCGCCGCATCGGTATCGGCGGCATGGACCACGACGTCGTCGGGCCGAATGCCGAGCCGGGCCGCAACGATCTGCGGCAGGGATTGCATCATGGTGCCCTGCCCGATTTCCACCCCGGCCGTCACCAGCGTGGCGCTGCCATCGGGGTTGAGGTTGACGGTGGCCGCGGAGGGCCCGACAAACACGAACCAAGTCCCCACCGTGGTCGCCTTGCCGTAAAGGCGCTCCCCGGCCTCGGCTCGCTTGGATGGCCGGGAGCGGGACATTGCTTGCATGCGGTCCAGCATCGGTCCGAGGACATGTCCCTCGAACACCTGCCCCGTCGATCCGATGTCGCCGTCGCCAAGCACGTTGCGGCGCCTGAACTCCAGCGGATCCATGCCGATGGCGCTGCAGATCTCGTCCGTGTGACGTTCGAGCGCGAAGACGTTGTAGACGCCGTTGCAGGCGCGGAACGCGCCATTGGGCGGGGTGTTGGTATAGACCGCGCGGCTGGTCATCTTGACCGCGCCGAGGCGATAGGCCGATCCCAGCGTATGCGCGGTCATCGTCGTCAGATAGATCTGCTCGCCGCCATAGGCGCCACAATCCATCAGCACCGTGGCCTCGCGGCCGACGATATCTCCCGACCTGCTGACTGCTGAACGGATGTGGATCTCGGCGTTCTCCCGGCACGGGCAGGTCTGCAGTTCTTCCTGCCGTGAGTTGATGACGGCGACGGACCTCCCCGCCACCAGCGCAAGCGCAGCCGCATAGGGCTCGATCGAACAGCCGTACTTCACTCCGAAGCCGCCACCGACGGGCGGCACGGTGACACGAACCTGGGAGGGAGGAAGACCGAGTGCACGCGCGGTCACGTTCTTCACGGTCCAGGGCGCCTGCGTCGAGGCGACCAGGTGAATCCTGCCGTCCTCATAGGAGGCGATAGCCCCGCGCGGCTCGAGCTGCATGTGGCTCTGCCGGCCGACCCGGAAGCTGCTTTCGATGATTTCGACGTCGCTGCGGGCAAAGGCCGCCGCCGTATCTCCGCGTGCAACCGTCGCCTCCCAGGCGATGTTGCCGCCTCGCCTGCCGCCTTCGGCCTCGAGCAGCACTTCGTAGCGCTTCCAATCGCGGTGCACGAGATGCGCATGGCTGGACAGGGCCTCGGCCATGGTCAGGACCGCAGGCATCGCCTCCAGCCTGACGCCGATCGCGGCCGCCGCTTCCCGCGCCTGCCGAAGCGTATCCGCAGCAACGGCCGCGATCGGCTCTCCGTGATAGCGCACGACGTCGCTCGCAAAGAGAGGCTGGTCGGCAATGCCGATGCCGAACCTGCCGGGCGCATCCTCCGCGGTGACGATAGCTCTCACGCCAGGCATCCTGCGCGCGGCGGACGTGTCGATGCTCACGATCCGCGCCGACGGCATGGTTGCGCGCAGGACGAAGCCGTGCAGCATCCCCGGCCGGACCTGATCCACCATGTAGCGGGTGCGTCCACGCAACTTGTCCCGGGCGTCACGCCTCGCGAAATTGACCACCGCAGCCAGGGCTTCTGCTTCAGACATCTGTGCGCCCCTCGTTCCTCGCAAGCGTCAGCGCCACATCGACGATGCGCTCGTAGCCGGTGCAGCGACAGACGTTGCCGCAGAGCCCACGCTTGATGTCGTCGCGCGAGGCCAGAGGCTGCTGCGCGAGCAGGTTCGTCAGGCTCATGACGATGCCGGGAAAGCACATGCCGCACTGGACGGCGCCCTCCTCCTCGAGGGCCCGCTGCAGGGGAACAAGATCACCTTCATCGCCGAGCCCCTCGATGGTCAACACGCTCTTGGCGTCGACCAGTCCGACCGGAGTAAGACAGGAGATCACGGGCACCCCGTCGACGTGGACCATGCAGGCGCCACAGAAGCCTTCCCGGCAGACGTCCTTGGCGCCGGTCAGGAAGAAGCTGTTGCGCAGAACATCCAGCAGCGGCGTCACCACGTCTCCGTCGAAACTGCGCTCTTCGCCGTTCACCTCGATGCGGACCGCCATGTCTTTCCGCTCCTACTAGTGTTGCTGCAGCTTTGCGAAGGCGCGCCGCACCAGGGTCGGCAATACCTTGACGCGATACCATCCGGGCACCTCGGGTCCGTCCCGACCGACAAACTCGTCGGCCAGATCGAGGGCAAGCTGGTGGATGCGCATCGCATCGAGCGGCAGCCCCTCAACCGCCCGTTCCAGGCCGCGCCATCGCCGGGCGACAGCTTCGACCGATCCAACGGCAATGGCGGCGCCTCGCATGTCACCGTCTGGCCGACGTTCGACGGCAACACTGACGATCGCCACCGGATAATCTCCGGCCTTCCTGAGCGGCAAGCGCGCATGGGCGGAGGCAAGTGGGCGCCGCGGGACAAGCACGGACACGAGCAGATAGGCGCTTTCAAGCCTCTGCCGAAGGCCAAGGAAGGCATCGAGGCTCAAGAGCTGGCGACCTTCCGTCGTCAAGATCTCGACTTCGGCATCGTGACAAAGCAGTGCCGGGACGAGGTCCGCGGCAGCGAAATCCGCCGTACACAGATTTCCGCCTACGGTTGCTGCCTGACGGACGGCAGGATTGGCGGAATCGCCGGCCGCCGTCACCAGCCCGCTCAATTCCGGAAGCGCTTGTAGTTCGCGTACGAGCCTTGCGTGGGTGACAGCACTGCCAATCCTCACATGGGTTTGCGTCACCTCGAGGCGATGCAGTTCAGGAACCTGCGCGAGCGAGACATAGGCCGGCTTCATCGGTTCCCGACGAAATGGCGCCCGCATGATCCATGTGGCTCCGGCCATGATCGTCCCGCCCCCCAGATCGGAAAGCGCCGCAAGCGCTTCCGCAACCGTCTCCGGCTTGTATAGACCGGTTCTCTGCTGAGCTCGCATGTCCTCCTCCAGGCGAATTTCCGGTGCATTGGCGATCGCGGCGTCCCCGCCGCTGACCATCAGGCGGGTTGCCGCAGGTCGTGTTGAAGGTCGATGGCGAGCAGGCGTGACGCCGTTTCGGCGGCGGCTGGCGCGGCAGCCAGGATCGCTCCGTCCTGCGCGCCGCTTTCGATGAAGCTCTCGATCACCCCGCCCGCCTCGCGCACCAGGACCAGCCCGGCGATCACGTCCCAGACGCTGGTCCGCGCGTCGGCATAGCCGTCCAGCCGACCATCAGCGACCTGGGCGAGCATCATGGCCGACGAACCAAACCGCCGGTACTCGCAGCCATGTTCGAGGATGTGATTGATCTGCCGGGCGTGTGCTGCAGCGCTCTTGCCGCGAGTGAAGCCGACGCCGAAGACGGACTTGCCGGCCGAGCTCTGCATGTTGACGGTGATGGGCTCGCCGTTGCGCGTCGCGCCCCGACCCGCCGCAGCGCTGTAGAGTTCGTCCTTGACCGGATCGTAGATGACACCCAGCACCGGTTGGCCTTCGATCGCAGCCCCGATCGAAACGCACCAGCTCGGGCGATCGCGCATGAAGTTCGAGGTGCCGTCGATCGGATCGAGCACCCAGACAACCCGTTCGCCTTCCCGATCGAGCCCAAACTCCTCGCCAAGAATGGCGTGATAGGGGAAGGCCTCCTGCAGGCGCTTCCTAATCAGCAGCTCGACGGCCCTGTCGACCGCCGTGACGAAGTCTTGCGGACCCTTGGTTTCGATCTCGAGCGGCTTGTTCTGACGCAGATAGGACAGAGCCAGGCGGCCGGCCGCCTGTGCTGTTGCTTCCGCAACAGACTGCATCAATACGAGGGTCTGCTGATCCTGGTTCGTGAAGGAAAATCCCATCTTGCTCGCCCTTCGTTGCGTGTCACGATGCGCGGAAACGATACTCCGTCACCTGCCGATAGGTGTCGCCGGGCCGCAGCACGGCGTCGGAGAAGTGTCGATGGTTGGGGCTGTCAGGGTAGCGTTGCGGCTCGAGGCAGATGCCGCAATGCTTGCCGTAACGCGCGCCGTCGAGGCCGACGGCCGGCCCCTTGAAGCTGCCGCCGTCGTAGAGTTGGAGGTGCGGCTCGGTCGTGAAAACGTCGAGGGCCATTCCCGTTCGTGGCCCGAACAGCGTTCCGGCATGGACCAGATCGTTGTCCGGCACGGGCTGCCGGCGCAAGACGAAGCCGATGTCATAGGTGACGTTGTCCGGATTGCGCAGCGGTCTCTGGCGGTGAAAGTCGAACGGCGTGCCGGAGGTCGACCGGATTTCGCCGGTCGGAATGAGATCGTCGTCGACCGGTGTGTAGAAATCCGCCTCCGCCAGGAATTCATGGTCGATTGCGTTCGGCACGGCCGCATCGGCAAAGCCGGGCGGCAGTTCGAGGTTGAAGTAGCCATGGCTCGCAAGGTTGCAGAGCGTCGGAGCATCGGTCGTGGCGGTCAGCTCAACCCGCAGGGTCGCCGGACCAAGCAGCCGATAGACGCAGCGAACGTCGAGATTACCAGGAAAACCGGCGTCGCCATCCGGAGAGCGCAGCGACATGGTCACCGATGATGGATCATGGGTGTCGAGCATCCAGGGCCTCCGGCTGAAGCTCTGACCGTCGCCACCTCCGTGCAGCATATGCTTGCCGTCCTGATTGAGAGGCAGTTGACAGACCAGGCCATCGAGGTCGAAACGGCCGTTCCTGATCCTGTTGGCGAAGCGCCCCGCAATCGTCCCGGCATAGGCCGTGTCGGCGACATAGTCGTCCAGCGTGTTGTAGCCGACCACCACCCTTTGCCGGCCGCGAGCTGTGGGAATCAACAGGTCCCGTACGGCCGCGCCCCATGTCAGGATCCTGGCCTCGATGCCATCGTCCGAGCGCAGGGTGACCTCGTGGATGTCGACGCCGTCGACATGTCCAAAAACCCGGTTCTGCATCTCCCCATCCGTCTTGTTGCTTCGCCGTCGGCGCCGTTTGCGTCAGACCAGATACTTGTTCGGACTCCGCCTAGCGCCCCCTCCGGCGTTTTCGCTGCCGCGCTCATCCAGCCCAGGATTGCTCGGCACGAGTTTCTCGATGGCGACGGTTGCGATCGCGTCCGCGTCGTCGATGAATTCGTCCCACACGCCCGGCTCGATCACGCCGACATGCAAGAACCACCTGGCAGCCTCCGTGGGGATTCCGAGCACGTGGATGCGGTCCTTGACTTCGCCGTCCCTGGTGACCGGATGGAACGGCTTGGCGGTGACTTGGACGCCGCCGCTGCCCATGAAGCTCCTCAGCAGTCCGGCATCGGCCAGCCTGCGAATGGCGGGATTGTCGTCGACGTCGACATTCGGCACCGGCACATATGCGTCGATGAGGACATCGACGACCGCGCTGTAGTTCTCGACTACATTCGACGAGGCGATGAAGCCTGCCCCATCCGCTTCGCGAAAGCTCGCACCTGGACCAAGCAGTTCAACCAGGCCGCTTTCGATCAGCGCGAGCAGTTGCCTGGCCCGAGTCAGGGAAGGTCCGGTCGAGAGGAAGGCGATGGTCGGGCCGATGCCGGTGATGAATTCGCAGTGGGACGTAGGGGTCAGCCCGCCCAGGTCCACAGCCTTGCGGATAAGGGGCCTGATGAAACGCAGAACATCGAGACCGGCCTTGACCGGATCGGTGAACTCGCCCGCCTCGGAGCGGGCGACATCCTGGCGAACCAGCGCAATGACCGCCCGCCTGAAGGCGTCCTGGCTCGGGAACGACATGCCCTTGAACGGCGCGGCGATCGCTTCGAGGTCGAGCAGACCTTCCACGCCAAAGCAGCGAGCCAGCTCCGACATCAACGGCATGATGGTCGCGGTGCTGACGTCACACGCGTCAAGCTGCTTGCTGAAGCTGTCGAAGCGATCGGGCCCGAGCGTCCTTTCGATATAGGCGAGGTTCACTTCAGCCGTGAGCCAGGGCAGGTAGCTGGTGCGGAAGCATGCCGGCCCCTCGGCACGGATCTTCGCGATGCGTGTCTCGGTGAATAATCGCGGCGCAAAGCCGACCCCTGCGGGACGATCATTCCTGCCGCGCATGGGCAGCGGGAAGCCGCTGCGTGATCCGGCCACGATCAACCGCGGCTCGCGACCGCTTCGCACATATCGGATATCCCCATCGTTGCCATGAGCAAACCGGCCGCCACGACCGAGGGTGAGCTCCGACAGCACGTCATAAAAGGAAAGACCAAGCCCCCTGAGACCGATGGTCTGCCCCGACAAGTCCGCCGGGAGAGACAAGCCGCTTTGAAAGGTCTCGAGCAGATCGAAAGAGGTCAGGTGCCGTGATGACGCCGTTGATCCCTGCCTCGCCGATTTTGCCTTGCTGAGAGGATAGCCAGAACAGATGACGAGACGGTCGACACGGAGACTGTCGCGCCCGGATTCGAAGCTCAGCACATACTCGCCGGCATGCTCGGCGATGTCGGTGACCCTGTCCTGCACCCGTTCGATGTGCATCTGCTCGGGCATGTTCAGTTCGACCACGTCGAGGACGAACTTGAGGTACTTCCCGTAAAGCCCCCGGGGAGCCAACCCCGAAGGACCGGGATAATTGACGTCGATCTGCCGCCACCATTCCATGAATGTCGGTCCATATCCCGCGCGCCAGGCCGCTCCGTCTGGCGGGTTCGGGAACATCGTCACATTCTTGCAGCGCGTGTTCATCAGCAGCCAGTCGGGCTGGTCGGTGCGCCAAAGGCGGCCGCAACCGACCTCCACGCTGTCGATCGCATAGACCACCAGGGATCGAAGCGTTGATCGCTCCGCGAGCCTGCCGGCGAGCCGCTCGATCACGGAAATTCCTCGCGGCCCGGTGCCGATGATGGCGATACGCTCCGGCGTCACGCTCCAGCGGTCCGCTGTCTCCGACATGTTGAGCATCGGCTGTATCATCGGTACCTCATCCCAAGCAGCATTGGCCGCTCCAGCGGTTTCCGAAAAAGGATCGCGTAGATCGAAGCCGACCGGGGCCGGCTCTCCGGCAGCCGGCGTCAGGCCTTGCCGTCGTGCAGGTGGAAATCCCAGCCGAGATAGTTGCGCGTTGCGTCGACGATGACATCGCTGGCCGAGCAGAAGTTCGCGGCGACGTGATGCTCGAAGCCATTCTCGCAGATGTAGCGCAGCAGCTTCTGCATCTCGGGGATCTCGACCACACCGGCGCCGCCGAAGGTCTCCAGCGGATCCTCGGTGAACTTGCCCTCCCCGACATATCCGCAGATCCGTCCGGATGTGTCGTCGGTGCTCACGCGGATAAAGGTCATATGGCCGGACTTGATCGAGCCGTCGACCGTTCCGTAGGTATTGTCCTTGCCGACGGTGCCAGCAATGATTTCCTGGAAGTCCATCCGGTAGTTCCTGAAGAACTCCTTGGGCAGGTTGCTGCAATGGAAACACACGGCCTTATTGGCGTTCGAGCCATAGTTGTTATTCCAGTCGAGCAGTGCGCTCGGTGTCCCCGAGGCCAGGGCCAGCATGTGCATGCCGATCAGCCCGCAGACGTCCACTTCGCAAGCGCTGGACATCAGCTTCGAGCTCATCATGCTCATCATCGTGCAGGGCACGACGCCATAGTTTTCCTCCAGCGAGGTCCAGCATTGGATCGCGCTGATTGACACATCGGCCTCACGCATCCACTCTTCGGTCACCGCTGCAAGCTTTGCCTGCCTGAGAATGGCTGCGTGGGGCACGCCCTTGATATCGATATAGCTGCGGATCGCATCGAGCTTTTCGGTGACGATCGCGTGGTCGTCGGTCAACCGCGACACGCGGCCGAGGATTTCCGAGAGGTCCAGCGTGATGACGGAAATCCCCGCTTTCTCGAGCAGCTTTTCGCTGTAGCGGACGGTGTTGAAAGCCTGCGGCCGCGCGCCGATGGCGCCGATCCGCAGCCCGCGCAGCCCCCCGACGACGCGGCAGATCGCCGAGAAGCGGGCGAGATCCTCTTGAAACTCATCGCTCAGCGGATCAACGCAGTGGGACTTTGTCAGCGAATAGCGGATGCCGTACTGACGAAGGTTGTTGCAGGCCGACATCTTGCCGCAGAAGCTGTCGCGGCGCCACTGGATCGACATCTTGGACGGATCGTCGGGAGTCGCCTGGATCAGGACGGGCACATTCAGGTCGGACAGGCGCAAGGTGTCGGCGATCGGTCGCTCTTCCCCGAAATTGGGGAGCGTAACGATGATGCCGTCGATGTCGCCAGCGCGGCTCTTGAACAGGGCGGCGCATTTGCGGGCATCCTCGAAGGACTGCACCGCGCCATGTTCGGTATCGCCCGTGCTGAGAACGACGCAGCCGTGACCGGCCCGCTCGAGCGCGCGGATCATGTGCTCCCGGCCGGTCGCCGCGAGATGGCCCGGAAAGAAACCGCGACTTCCAACGATGATGCCAAATTTCATAGACTTCATTTTGATGCTTCCAACCTTTGCCGGCGCACCATCGATCTGCCGCGCATGAGCGATGGGCTCCGGCGTGTTTCGAAGTGCGGATGTCGTCGGGTGTGACGGATCAGCCTGGCGTCATGCGCTCAGCGCTGCGCCGGCGTCGCAGGTCAGCACGGCATCGAGGACCGAGATCTGCTCGGGCCAGGTCAGCCCCTTGCCGAAAGCCTCGTCGAACAAGGCAGAGCCGATGGTGAAGCCCCAGGGCCTCAGTTTCCGCACCTGCTTGAGGCGCTCGAAGGTGTTGATGCTACCGCTGACGATGGTCGCGTGAGGGCCAACTGACTTCAGGACCGCCACCCCGAGGTCATGAGGATCGCCGTCCTTGTAGCGGTACATCGACAGGCAGATGCCGTCGGCGCCACTCGCAAGGACGCGCTGACCGTCCTGAACGACGTCCTCGGTGCTGCCGTAGAGATAGCGCGGCACTCCCGCCCGACGCCCGATCGTCGGGAAATACACCACGGGCGATCCCTGCAGCAGGGCGACCACGGAGGGATGGAATTGGCAGCCGATGAGATATTTGCACTTGTTGCGGATGGCGAATTCGGCTGCACGCAGACAGTCGTCCTCCATTTCGCCGAACGATTCGAAGACGATCGTCTTGCCTTTGTCCGCGATCACCTTCGCGAGCTCGCCGGCACGATCAGCCGAGATGCCGGTGTCCTTGAACCCCCAGAACTGGGTCGGGGCATGATTGGACGCCTCGAACATTTCCCTGGCGTTTTCGACCGTCAGATCGTTGTTCGTGAGCATCGAGATGATTTTGACCATTGGCGCTCTCCCCGCATTTTTTTGTAGATCGTGCGACACTCGAGAGCCGGCGCGACCACGCGCCGACGCAAACGACATCCTCACCCGCAGGCCGGCGCGAAGCCGGACCGCCGGCCACCGATGTGACATCGAGAGCTTCGGCCTGCCGCAGCCCGAGTTCACACAGCGCTTCCCACCCCGACGATGCCAGCCGCCTCGTCTTCGGCCCGATCGGACCGCGGGACGGCTGCGACGACATCGGCTCAAGACACGCGAACACTGAAACGTCGCACCGCCACGTCTGGACGCCCGCCCCAAGGGGACCAAAGCAACGCCGCACAAGCAGCGACCGCACCGTCATTTGTGCGGTACGTACCTCATTCTGATACAGGTTGTCAATTGATTATCTTGCTCTATCTAGTTGCCGCTCTTCGGAAGACAGGCGCAGCAGCGTGAGCAAAGCACCGAAGGCCTTCGAAGCACCCGCACAACAATAATTGGCTATTTCTATAGCATATGCGAGCATTCCATCGACTGGAACGATGTTGCTGGCGGATCATGCGCCCTCTCCCTATGTGGAGCCGACGGATTTGTCGTGCGGCCGACGTCAGAACATCGAAGCGATCGGGGATGCCAAATTCTCTTTATAATGCGGTGCGCACCTCAAATTTGTCCGATTTGAGGTTCGCTGATCCGGACTGCCGCACGCTCTCCTCCTCGACAGGCCGGCGCTGGCAGCGGCTGCGGGGCGGCGCTAGGCACGATTCTCGTTCAGGCCGACCACGCCGAAGGCGATCCAGCTCCAAGTCGCATGATCGAGCAGGCAACCCTGCAGCGTCGGTGCGATCGTCGCCGGAGCGACGACCGAGCCCAGCGCAAATCTCGTCAGCGCTGAAAGACGATCCTTCCTCCGACGAGCGTGATATCAGCCTTGATGTCCTTGATCTGCTCGTCCGGGACGGTCATGTAGTCTGCCGAAAGGACCGTGAGATCGGCGAGCCTGCCCGGCTGGATCGTCCCCTTTCGCGCTTCGTCGAACGTGTAGCGTGCAGCCGCCGACGTGTAGAGACGAAGCGCCTGCTCGCGACTGATCGCCTCCGCCGCGCCGTAGACCTTGCCGTTCGGATCCTTCCGCGTCACCATGATGTACATGTTGAGGAACGGGTTGATCGGGTTGACGGGAAAGTCCGATCCGGCACCGAGGTTGTCCAGCCCCATCGTCTCGATCAGGGTCTTTGTCGGTACGGCGCGATCGGCTGTCGGCCGCCCCAGGAAGCGCTCGACGGTCGCAGCCTTGTCCCACATGAAGACGTTCTGGAAGTCGACCCTGAGCCCCAGCTTGCGCGCACGCTCCATCTGCTCGGGCCTGATCAGGCTCGCATGGATCAGAACGAAACGACGATCCTTTATGGACCTTTCCTTGTCGGCCGCCTCGAAGGCGTCGAGCACCTGGTCGATGCCGAGATCGCCGACGACATGCACGCCGACGCGCCAGCCGTGGCGATGGCAGATCGAGACGAGTTGCGCCAGCCGCTCGGGCGTCTGCTGCGCGATACCATGGTAATTGTCGTGGGAGTCCGGGTAGACGTCACGCATCAGGGCCGTCTTCAGCGTCATGCCGCCGTCGTAGAAGATCTTGATCCCGGCAAACCTGACCCAGTCGTCGCCGAAGCCGGACGATACGCCGTTCCCCGACATGATTGCGTCCCAGGCGTTGAGATCAGCGGGCGGCTCCGGCCTGTACATCAGTCCCGTCCGCAGCGTCGCTCGTCCGGACGCGGCGAGCTTCTGCAAGGTGCTGATGTCGCGCGCTTCCGTGGCGCCTTCGACGACGCTCGTGATGCCAAAACTGTTCAGCGCGCCTTCGGCCAGCGTGAACTGCCTGATTTCATCCTCTTCGGTCCATGGCGGAACGGCCTTCTCGACCCGGTCGATCGCGGTCTCCAAGAGGAGGCCGGTCAGTTCGCCGGCGACGTCGCGCTCGAACGAGCCCCCGTCCGGGTTCGCGGTGGTCTTATCGATGCCGGCCTTCTGCAAAGCCATTGAGTTCGCCATCGAGAAATGCCCGACGGTGCGCAGGTAGACCGGATTGTCCGGCGCGACGCTGTCGATCTCCTGCCGCGTCAGATAGCGCTTCTCGGCGAGCTGTGACGGCGGATGCCACGCGCCGCCAACGATCCACTCGCCCGGCTTCCTCTTGGCGACGAAGGCCTTGATGGCCTCGAGCGCGTCCGCGACCGTCTTCGCCCGGCCCATCACGACGACATAGTCACCGAGGCCAGCCGCCTTGAAGTGCGCATGGGTATCGATCAATCCTGGAACGACGGTCTTGCCCGCGACATCGAGCACCTGCGTGCGCGCGCCGGCCAGCGCCCGCATCGACGCGCTGCTTCCGACCGAGAGAATCTTTCCGTCCCGGACGGCGATCGCCTCGGTGACGCTGGATTGCTCGTCGAGGGTCAGAACCTTTGCATTGACGAGGACGAGGTCGGGCGCGTTGACCTCGGCCTGCTGGGCTATGGCAGGCGTCGAGCCTGCGAGCAGAATTCCCACACCGATGAGCGCGAGAGCCGTCGATCTGCAGACCATTCCAACCTCCAGATGATTGCATTCGGTAGATGAACATTTGGTCTTCCTTCGATGATAGCCGCGCACTTCGAAGCAGTCCAATGATCCGGCGCGCCGTTTGTCTACTTGCCATTTTCGAAGCTGCTGATCATCGCGCGGCATCGCGATCATCTCCTGTCGGGTGAGATAACCGATGCCCAGTCAGCGGACAGCACCCTGAGGGATTCGTCGGCGATGCAGCACCTGCGGTCTGCGTGTAGCAAACAGAGCACGCGGCAGAACCACAGGTTCAGATCCGCGCGGATGGCCCGTCGGCTGCATCATCATGCAGTTGATCAGCGACATCATCACGGCGCATCGGCGTCGGCGTGCTTGCCCGCGACGTCGACCGCGTCATCGGAGGCGCCTCTCCAGGCTGTCGAAGACGCGCTGGGAGAAGAGACTGAACCCACGCTCGTCAGCCATGACGATGCCTGCCAGACGCTGCGTCGTCACACTTCGAGCCACTCCTGGCGCACCGCGGCGTCGGCCTTGAGCTGGTCCGGTGTTCCTTCGAACACGACGCGGCCATGGCCCATCACGTAGACGCGCTTGGAGATGCGCATCGCGATCGAGAGCTTCTGCTCGACCAGCAGGATCGCGACGCCGGCCGCAGCGATCCGCGCAATCAGGTCGCCGACCTGCTGCACGATCAGCGGCGCCAGGCCTTCGGTGGGCTCGTCGATCATGATCAGATCGGGGTCACCCATAAGCGTCCGGCAGGTGGTCAGCATCTGCTTCTCGCCGCCCGACAGGACGCCCGCAGGCGTATCGGCGCGCGCCGCGAGATTGGGGAACATATCGAGCATGTCCTGCAGGCGCCACTTACCCGGCCGCCGGATATCCTTGATGCCGAGCACGAGATTCTGCCGCACCGTGAGGCTCGGGAAGATGTCGCGATGTTCGGGCACGTAGCCCAGTCCGAGGCGGGCGATCTTGTAGCTCGGCAGGCCGGCAATGTCCTTGCCCTTGAAGCGGATCGTCCCCTGTGGGCTGACCTCGCCCATGATCGCCTTGACGGTGGTCGAGCGTCCGACGCCGTTGCGCCCGAGCAGACTGACGACTTCTCCGGCGGCGACGTCGAGATCCACGCCCTGGAGAATGTGGCTCTTGCCGTAATAGGCGTGGAGGTTCCTGACTTCGAGCATCAGTGGACCTCCTCGCCGAGATAGGCTTCCCTCACCTTCGGGTCGCGCCGGATCTCCTCCGGCGTGCCCGACGCGATGATGTGACCATAGACCAGCACCGAGATGCGATCGGCAAGGCCGAACACCACGCTCATGTCGTGCTCCACGATCACCAAGGTCCGCCCCTCGGTGAGCCGCCGGATCAAGGCCACCGCGCGCTCGGTTTCCGCGTTGCTCATTCCAGCGGTCGGCTCATCGAGCATGACGACGGTCGCGCCGCTCGCGATGGTCACGCCGATCTCGAGCTCGCGCTGCTCGGCATAGGTCAGCAATCCCGCAGGGACATCGCGCCGGTGGGTGAGATGAATGTCGTCGAGGATTTGAGCGGTCCTCTCGCGCACCTCCGGCAGGCTGTCCACATTCTTCCAGAACGCATAGCGATGCCCCGTTGCCCACAGCACGGCGCACCGGACGTTCTCCCACACCGTCATGCGGGAGAACACGTTGGTCACCTGGAACGATCGCGACAGGCCGCGGCGGTTGATCTCGAACGGCCGCAGGCCGGAGATGACCGCGCCGTTCAACCGCACCTCGCCCGAGCTCGGCCGGATGTGCCCGCTGATCAGGTTGAACGTCGTGGACTTGCCGGCGCCGTTCGGGCCGATGATGGCGTGGCGCTCACCCTTGGCGACGCTGAGATTGAGGTCGCGGATGACGCTGACATTGCCGAAGCGCTTTTCAACGGCGCGGACTTCGATGGCTGTGGTCATGCCAGATACCCCCGGTCACGCGCCTCGGTGGCGGCCCCGTCCCAGGCGCTTGCGATCCGCCGCCACGTCAACCGCGCGACGAAGAAGCCACCGACAACCAGTCCTGCGGCGACAGCCCACGTCACCGGTGATTGCGGATTGAACGGCACGCCGATCAGGTTGATCGCTTCCCCACCGGAGTAGCGCGCGACCGTCTCGATGGTCAGGATGACGCCCCAGGCAAGCGCCGCGGTCGGTAGGACGGCAACGAGATAGGACGGGATCACCATTCCGAGTGTCCCGGCCCGGATCAGCGGCCGGTGCATCATCAAGAGGCCGGCGATGCCGCCCGGCGAGAACATGACGATGCCGATAAAGATGATGCCGAAATAGAGCTGCCACACGCTGGTGAGGCTCGTCAGCCCGAGCTGGAGATAGGTCACCAGGATGGCGCCGAGGATCGGACCGAAGAAATAGGCGGTGCCGCCGATAAAGGTCGAAAACAGCACGAGGCCCGACTGGATCGCGCCGAGATAGGCGGAGTTGGCGATCTCGAAGCTGATGCCCGCAAGTCCGCCGGCGATGCCTGCGAAGAAGCCGGCGAAGCAGTAAGCGAGATAGCGCACGACGTGCGGGTCGTAGCCGATGAACTGGACGCGCTCGGGATTGTCGCGCACAGCATTGCTGATCCGGCCGAGAGGTGTTCGAGTGAGCGCGTACATCGCGATCGCCGAGAGCACCAGCCAGAACGCAATGAGGTAATAGACCTGCAGCTGCGGCCCGAAGGTCCAGCCGAACATGCGCGGCAAGGCCGTGCGGTCGGTGGTGATGCCGGCTTCGCCGCCGAACACCGAGCGCAGGATCAGCGACGACGACGCGACAAGTTCGCCGATCCCGAGCGAAATCATCGCGAACACCGTGCCTGCGCGCTTGGTCATGACCCAGCCGAGGAGAATGGCGAAGGCGAGCCCGCCCAGCCCGCCGAACAGCGGAATGAACGGCAGCGGAATCGGCCAGCCATGCGCGACCACGGCGTTCATCATGTGGCAGGCGGCAAAGCCGCCGAGGCCGTAGTGAACCGCATGACCGAACGACAGCAGCCCGGTCTGGCCGAGCAGGATGTTGTAGGAGAGCGCAAAGACGATCGCGATCCCGATCAGGCTGAACGAGGTCAGCGATCCGCCCGAGCTGAACAACAGCGGAAGAATGATCAGCACGGCAATGCCGAGCAGCCAGATGGCGTAGAAGCGGAGGTGGGAGCCGGCCGGCTTCGCCGAAACGGGCGAGGCCGAAGTGACTGCTGCGGTCATGATTCACGCGTCCCCATCAGGCCCACGGGACGCACGATCAGCACCAGCACCAGCAGCAAATAGGGCACGATCGGCGCGACCTGCGCGATCGTGACGTTCCAGATGTCGGTGAGCACCGATGGTCCGGCGGAGGGATCGAGCGGGCCGAAGGCGCTCGCCAGCGAGCCGTTCAAGGCGACGGCGAAGGTCTGCACCAGGCCGATCACCAGCGAGGCGATGAAGGCGCCCGGCAGTGAGCCGAGGCCGCCGAACACGATCACCACGAACAGGATCGGCCCGAGCGCCGCGGCCATGTCGGACTGCGTCACCAACGCTGGTCCGGCGATCACACCGGCGAGACCGGCCAGCGCGCTGCCGACCCCGAACACCACCATGAACACGCGTCCGACATTATGGCCGAGATGGCCCACCATGTGGGGATGCGTCAAAGCCGCCTGCACGATCAGGCCGACGCGGGTGCGCTTGAGCACGACCAGCAGCACCACGAAGATCGTGACCGACACCGCCAGCATGAACAGCTTGTAGGCCGGATAGTTGGTCGAGAAGATCGTAAACGCCGGAAAATCCAGCAACGCCGGCACGCGATAGTCGAGCGGCGTCTTGCCCCAGATCATCGAGACGATCTCCTCGATCGCGAATGCGAGGCCGAAGGTCAGCAGCAGCTCGGCCACATGCCCGTGCTTGTGCGTATTGCGCAGGCCATAGCGCTCGACCGCCATGCCGATGGCGCCGACAAGGAGCGGCGCCAGCAGCAGCGCCGGCCAGAAGCCCAGCCATTTGGTGAGCTGGAAGCCGAAGAACGCGCCCAGCATGTAGAAGCTGGCATGGGCGAAATTGAGCACCCCCATCATGCTGAAGATGACGGTGAGCCCGCTCGACAGCAGGAACAGCAGCATGCCGAACAGCACGCCGTTGAGGGTGGAGATGACGATGAGTTCAAGCACGGCGCACTCGCGAATGTCGGGCTTCTATGCCCTGGCCGCTCATTCCCGGTCAGATCGGCGAAAGGCCTCCCGCTCGGTTGGGCCGTGCGGGAGGCCTGCGCGGATGGTTACGGCCGCGTCATCTTGCAGGTCGTCGACACCATGGCCTGGGGCGTGTCGACCTTGGTGACCAGATGCCATCCCCAGCCGGTGTTCTCCTCGTCGAACGGCTCGTTTGCCGCGAGCTTGCCGAAGGACGAGACGTAGATCGGCTGGAAGAACTGATGGTCATCCTTGCGCATGATCCCGGTGCCGCCGTCCAGAACCTCAAACTTCAGATCCTCGAGCGCCGCGGCGACCTTGACCGGATCGACGGAGTTGGCCTTCTCGGCCGCCGCCTTGAACATGCGCATCTCGTTGACCGCGCGCGGATACCACAGCGACAAATTGACCTTGGCGCGGAATGCCTTCTCGTAGTCCATCGCCGCCTGATTGCCGGAGTTGGCGAAGCCTTCCGTGAGCTGGAACACCTGATGATCCAGGCCAGTCTGCTTGATCGCGGTCGGACCGCCAGCGCCGCCGGCGTAATACGTGTACCAGTTGACCTTCAGGCCGGCGTCAGCCGCGGCCTTGAGCAGCAGCGCGATGTCCTGGCCCCAATTTCCGGTGATGACGCTGTCGGCGCCGGACGCCTTGATCTTGGCAATGTAGGGCGAGAAGTCCGTGATCTTCAGCAGCGGATGCAGTTCATCACCGACGATCTGGACGTCGGCGCGCTTCGCGGCCAGCATCTTGCGCGCGTCACTGCGGACCGACTGGCCGAACGAATAGTCCTGGTTGATCAGATACACCTTCTTGATGGACGGGATGTCCTTCATGTAGTTGGTGAGCGCCTCCATCTTGATGTCGGAGCTCGCGTCCCAGCGGAAATGCCAGTAGCTGCACTTCTCGTTGGTCATGCTCGGATCGACGGCGGCATAGTTGAAATACAACACTTCCTTGCCGGGATTGCGGGTGTTGTGCTTGGTGACGAAGTCCTCCAGCGCGAGCCCGACCGACGATCCGTTGCCCTGCGTGATATAGCGAACGCCGGCGTCGATCGCCTTCTGAGCCTGGACCAGACTCTCCTGCGGATTGGTCTTGTTGTCGAACGGTACGATCTCGACCTTGCGGCCGAGAATGCCGCCCTTGGCGTTGAGCTCGTCAGCCAGATATTGGAACGTCTTCAAGCCACCCTCGCCGACGCTGGCGCCGCCGCCGGACAGCGGATCGATGTAGCCGATCTTGATGCTGTCCTCGGCCTGTGCGGCATGGCCGAGCATGGGAGCGATCAGGGCAATGGCCAAAGTTAACTTGCGCATATTTGTTTCCTCACTGGCTGTCGACTTCAGTCGATCGATCGATGCGCATGATCGCGCAATTTGAGAAGGCACTGAGCAGAATAACGGCCGGAACACAAGCTCAAGGATGGAGAGAAGGCATGTTGCAGTTCCGACATGCGCGGCAGCAGCGCTTCGCTGCTCGAACGTTTCATCGCGCGGAATGTACGCGGCTATGGCCAGCCTCCTTCCCGACAGGACGCGCGCGGCAAGGTCATGTCGTCTGTTCCGCCATGTCGGACAGCGCCGCATAGGTTCCACTTTGAAAGATCGGCAGAGCACGGCGGCCCGCAGCGCCGCGCCCGGCGGCAATCGTGGCCCCTATTCCGGCCGAGACCGGCACCTGATGCTGGATCAGATAGATCATGATCAGGTCGTTGACGGGATCGGCCTGCCACCACGTGCCGAAGATGCCCGGCCAGGTCATCGATCCCGACGCGCCGCAGGCATAGGGATTGCCAACCGACGTCTCGACGATCGCAAGTCCAAGCCCGAACCCGCACGTCTGCCACAACGGCATGCCGGCGAAAGGGACCTGCCGCTGCGACGGCGTCAAACGGTTGGTCCGCATCAGCTCGACGGTTTCACGCCGCAGCAGCCTGACGCCGTTCAGCTCCCCTCCTTCGAGCAGCATACGCGCGAACCGATGATAATCGGGCGCGGACGAGATCAAGCCGCCGCCACCAGGCGTGTAGGCGGGCGGCGCGTCATACATCACCGGCTCGAGCTTCGCGAGCCGTCCTGCCGCCTCTTCATAGCTGTAAAGGCTCGCGAGACGATCGCGCTTGTCGTGCGGCAACCAGAAATCGGTATCGGCCATGCCGAGAGGGGTGAAGATGCGCTCTCGCAACACCTCCCGGAACGGCTTGCCTTCCACCCGACCGAGCAGGAAGCCGAGCACGTCGGTCGAATGACCGTAATGGAAACGGTCGCCGGGCTGATACGCGAGCGGCAGCCTGCCAAGCGCGGCGAGCCATTCGTCCGGCGTCGACCGGTTCATGGCGGGATCGCCAAGCGCACACTCGTAGGCGAGTTTGAGCGGGCCGTCCGAAAAGAACGCGTAGGCGATTCCGGAGCGATGCGTCAGCAGATCCTCGATCGTGATCGCGCGGTCGGCGGGCACGGTGTCGTCGAGCGGGCCAGCGGGGTTGCGTAGCACCCTGACATCGGCGAGCTCCGGAACCCAGCGCGAGATCGGATCCGCCAATCCGATCCTGCCCTCCTCGACCAGCATCATCGTCGCCACCGACGTGATCGGCTTGGTCATCGACGCGATCCGGAACAGCGTGTCCGGGCGCATCGGGCTCTTGGTTTCGACATCGCGCCAGCCGATGGTCTCGGCGTGAACGACCTCGCCGCCCCGCGACGTCAGCGACACGATACCTGCGAGCTCGCCGCGATGGACGAACTCGGCAAGCGCTGGACCGATCGCAGCGAGCGCCGCGGGGTCGAAGCCCCGGCGGCGGCGAACGGCTTCACTGGTCATACGCGGCGCTCCGATCGCGAGAGTTCTGTGGGCAGACGTCGGCGCAGGACGGCCGGCGGCACGGCTCGCAACCGGCGCAATGCCGAGGCGAGACGAGATGACCTAGTCCGCCTTGAAGTCGTCGGTCAGGATCGGCCCCGAGATGACCCAGCGCTGGCCGTCGAATTTCATCATCTGAAATTGCTTGTTGATGCGGTAGTCATCCGACGTCGTCGTGATCGACATCCCCGGCAGCCCCAGGTCAGGTACGAAGCCCTTGATGTTGGTCGCCTGTTTCATGATGTTGGCCCGCGTCAGCTCGTCGCCGCACTGCTTGAGGATCTGGACGAGCAGCGCCGCGGTCGAGTAGCCATAGGTCGCGTAACCGCTGTTGGCGTCCTCGCCCGGCGCGTACTTCGCCATGAACGCCTTGTAGCGCTTCATCCCCTCGTCTTCGGCCCATTGCGGATCCAGCGGATCCTTCCCATAGGCGACGGAGATGATGTCCTTGGCGTTCTCCAAGCCGGCAGGGACCAGCACCTGACCGACCCCCGTCGCATTGACCTCGAGAATGTGCACCGGCTTCCAGCCGAGCTCGGCGGCTTTCCGGATCGATTGCGCTGCGAATTTCGGCGTCGACATGTTGTAGAACAGGTCGGCACCCGACGCCTTCAGCGTCACCAGCTGCGAGTCGACGGTCGGGTCGGACACCTCGTAGGAGAGCTCCTTGACGATCATGCCGGCCTTGGCGCCGAGCCCGTCCTTCAGCCCCTTGACGTAATCTTTGCCCAGATCGTCGTTCTGATAGAGGATGCCGATCTTGGCATTCGGAAAGTTCTCGAGAATGTATTTTGCGTAGATGTGCGCTTCCGACTGGTAGTTCGGGTTGGCGGAGATGGTCCACGGGAAATTCTTGGGATCGGTGAAGCGGGACGCGCCGCTTCCGGCCAGCAGCTGCGGCACGCCCTTGCTGTTGAGATATTTCTGCACAGCGGCATTCGGCGGCGTGCCGATGATCTGGAACGTGGTGAGCACCTCGTCGCTTTCGACCAGCTTGCGCACCTGCTCGACCGTCTTCGGCGGGCTGTAGGCGTCGTCATATTGAATCAGGCTGATCTTGCGTCCGTTGACGCCGCCCTGCTCGTTGATCATCCGGATATAGGCCGCTTCCGCCCTGCCGATCGCGCCGAAGGTGGACGCCGGCCCGCTCGAGGGATTGGTCTGACCGATCTTGATCTCGGTATCGGTGGCGCCGACGTCGTATTTCTTCTGCGCAATCGCCGGAGTTGAAAGGGCCGCGCCAAGCATCAGCAGGGCGGCCGCCGTCGACTTGATCCGTGTCATGTGTCCTCCCGAGTGCGGCCGATCGATCGCCAGCCTTTGTTGATGACGTCAGCGCACCGAGGGCCGCAGCTCGGGCTGCTCACCTGCTCGGAGATCACGTCCGTCACGCTTACAGACCTACCGTCCGGCCAACGTCCGGTCAAGTTCATTCATTTAGCACTAAATGAAATTGTTGGAACGCCGAAGTCCCGCTTGACCGGGAGCGCCCGTCCCCGCATCGTCGAGACAGCAATGGCGCCGCGCGCCGATCAGGGATCAGGGAGAGCATGGCAGCACAGCCGAAGTCCGAGGGGCGCCGCACGCGCGCGGAACAGCGCGCGACGACGGTGAAGCTCATCCTCGACACCAGCGAGGAGCTGTTTGCGCAGCTCGGCTATTACGGCGTGACGATCAAGGACGTCGCCGACAAGATGGGCATCCATCCCGCGCTGATCCATTATTACTTCGAGGGCAAGAGAGCGTTGTTCGATGCCGTGTTCGAGCGCCGCATGGAATACGCGGTCACGGTGCGCACGGCCGGCTTGGATGCCTACGAGGCCAAGGTCGGAGATCGCCCGACCGTGGAAGGCGCGTTGCGCGCCTATTATGATGGTGCGTTCGACGTCTACGTCAACGAAGAGGACAACTGGCGGCACTTCGGCCGCATTTTCGCGCAGGTCGCCAACGCGCCGGGCTATGGCGTGGAGATGTTGGACGCCTATCTCGATCCGATGGTGCTGCGTCTCATCGGGCTGCTGCAGAAGGCGTTGCCCGACGCCGCGCCCGAGGACCTGTTCTGGAGCTTTCAGTTCACCTCCGGCGCCTACTCGCTGATCCTGTCCCGGACCGGCCGCATCGACCGCCTGTCCGGCGGTCTGTGCAAGTCCGACGACTTCGTGGCCGTCCGCGAGCGATTCGTGACCTTCATGGCCGGAGGCTTCAACGCGCTCTACAAGCGGCGCAAGCAGAAGTCGAAATGAGCGCCGCCCGGCGTCTCCATACGATGCAAACAAGCCGGAATGAATGATGACAGCTCCCTATGTCCCGCAAATGGCTCTCTATCGGCGATGGCTGAGGGACAATCGCGGCCTCCACTTCGAGACCTTCGAGGAGATGCGGCAATGGTCCATCCGCGACCTCGACGGCTTCTGGCGTAGCATCTGGGACTATTTCGACCTGCAGTCGCCCACCGCGTTTTCATCCGTGCTGGCCGAGCGCACGATGCCGGGAGCCGTCTGGTTCCCCGGCGCTTCGGTCAACTACGCACGGCAGGTGTTCCGTCACGTCGACGCCGCCGAGGCCGCGGGCCTGCCCGCGATCATCAGCAGCGACGAGGATGGGACGCTCAGGGAAACACCCTGGCGGGAGCTGCGGCGAAAGGCGGCCGCGCTGGCGCTGCATCTGCGCGAGCAAGGCGTTGCGCCCGGCGACCGGGTCGCCGCCTATCTGCCCAACATCCCGGAAGCCATGATCGCGTTTCTCGCCTCCGCCAGCATCGGCGCGACCTGGAGCGTCTGCGCACCCGACATGGCCGCGCCGGCCGTGATCGACCGGTTCAAGCAGATCGAGCCGAAAGTGCTGATCGCCTGCGATGCCGTCACTTACGCCGGCCGCCGGCATGATCGCCGCGACGTCGTCGAGGAGCTGCGCCGGTCGTTGCGGACGGTGAGCCAGGTCATCCTGCACAGTGACGACGCCGGCGCGCAAGCCGACGGGGCTGTCCGTCTCGCGGATATCCTGGCGAGCTCAGGCCCGGCCATCGACGCCTTCGAGCCGGAATGGCTGCCCTTCGATCATCCGCTCTGGATCGTCTATTCGAGCGGCACCACGGGGCTGCCGAAGCCGATCGTGCATGGCCATGGCGGCATCATCATCGTCACGCTGGCCCTGCTCGGGCTGCACAACGACATTGGTTGCTCCTATCAGCCCAACTCGTTCGGCGAGCGCTATCACTGGTACAGCTCGACCGGCTGGATCATGTGGAACAACCAGATTGGCGCGCTGCTCAACGGCACCACCTGCTGCATCTTCAACGGCAGTCCGGCGGGGCCGAAGGACAATCCGGACTGGACCACGCTGTGGCGGTTCGTCGCGAACTCCCGCTCGACGTTCTTTGGAGCCGGCGCGGCCTTCTTTGCGAGCTGCGTCAAGGCGGACATCAACCTGGCGGACGCCGGCGATCTGTCGCATCTGCGCTGCCTCGGCTCGACCGGCTCGCCGCTCAGCGCCGATACCCAAGCCTGGTTCGATCAGCGCTTCGCTGAGCTCGCCAAGGTCAATGGCAGCCGCGCGCAGGCGCAGATGTGGTGGTCGAACATCTCAGGCGGCACCGACTTCGCCGGCGCCTTCATCTGCGGCCATCGCGAACTGCCGCAGGTGCCCGGAACGATGCAGTGCCGCGCGCTCGGCGCGGCCGTCGAGGCCTTCAACGACCAGGGCGAGCCCGTCATCGGCGAGGTCGGAGAGCTCGTCTGTACCGAGCCGATGCCGTCGATGCCGCTGCGCTTCTGGAACGACGCAGGACATGCGCGCTATCTTGCAAGCTATTTCGACACGTACAAAACCAGCGACGGCGCGGCAGTCTGGCGGCACGGCGACTGGCTCAAGGTCGATGCAGATGGCTCCTGCATCATCTATGGCCGCAGCGACGCCACCATCAATCGCCATGGCCTGCGGATGGGAACGAGCGAATTGTACTCGGCGATCGAGGCGCTCCCGGAGATCCTGGATTCGCTGGTCGTCGATCTCGAATATCTCGGCCGCGACAGCTATATGCCGCTGTTCGTCGTGCTGCGCGACAACGTCGCGCTCGACGATGCCATGAAGCGCAAGATCAACATGGCGGTCGAAGCCAGCCTGTCACGGCGCTTCGTGCCCGACGAAATCTTTGCGGTGGCGGAGATCCCGCGCACGCTGTCGGGCAAGAAGCAGGAGCTCCCGATCAAGAAGCTGCTGCTCGGCCAACCGCTGGACAAGGTCATCAACCGCGATGCGATGGCCAATCCAGGTTGCCTCGATTGGTACATCGCGTTCGCCAGCGCTCGCTTGCACGGCACTTCAGGCGAAGCGCTCTGACGAACAACCCCGGAGGAAATGTGGGGACCAGCAGTATGTCCTTGGAAGGCTTGGTGGGTGCACTAGGGCTCGAACCTAGGACCCGCTGATCAAGAGGCGCATGATCTGCCAGTAAGATCAATGTCTGTTCCGACAAACCTACCCTCAACTCTGCATTGAATCTCCAACAGACCTCAGGATCGTGTCATATTGAGTGATGATGCAGAATCCAGCGCGAGCCTTCAGGCTACTGCCGCCTGACCAGTCCGGCTCTCGCAGCTGAATACCGCGATCCGCCTGGGTGGCGACTTGGACCGTGCAACTGGAACGGTTCGACCTGTGCAACCCGGCGTCAGAACAGCAACACGCCATCGTCTGCTTCGACCTCATCGACGTCTTGCGAGGGCGCACCCGCAACGAGGCCGAAGCTGCTCAGGAACCTCCGGTGAACTTCGCGCTCCCGCTCCATCGTATAACGACCGAGGGCATCGTCGAAGGCTGCCTGGTCGCTCGCCGTAGGCAAGGCGCCTTGCGCGCTCGCACTGCTTGCGTTCAATTGCGCGGCAACACTGGACAATTCGGCCGTGCTCTCGTCGAGATGGGATATCAGCTGCCGAACCGATCCCATGAGCTCCTCGAATTCGGCGCCCTCGCGGATCAGGCGGTCGACTATCGTCCCGAGACGTGCATTTCCGGACTCGACCCCATTGATCGCATCGAGGATCGCCGGCTCCAGCCCGGCGAGTTGGGCAGGCTCGCCTTCGAGGCGAAGCGCCCGGAGCTCGAGCGCCAGGGTTTCGATGACTTCGAGGGCCGTCTTGAGCCGGCCGGCGCCAGCGGCAACCAAATCGGCCGTAGCCCTGAGTTCGTTTGCGATCACGACGAAAGCACTACCTCTGCTACCAAGGTGACCCGCCTTGAGGCTCGCATTCATACCGATCAAGGTAATATCGAGGACTGCCTCGAGCAGAGCTGCAACGGCGACGCGAAAGCGGCCCAGCAGCTCCTCGACCATGAGGAGCGCGTCGTCGACCGACGTGCCCGCTCGTTCGCAGGTGGCAATGAGGGTCGAGGCCTGCGCCAGCACCTGTTTGGCACGGGCAAGAACGGATACGGCATCATCGCCCTGATCACCATAGAGCGACCTGCCTTGGCCGATCACGCCGGTCGCATCGCTCAGAATGCTCGACAGCGCGTGCAAGATCGCCGCGGTATCGTTCTGCAGCTCGCGCTTCGCATCATCCAGCTGCATCGATTGCAGACGGCACAGAAGGGTTGGCAGTGTCGCCAGGTCGTGACGCGATTCCGGATCCGTAACTCCTCGTTCACGGCCGGCAAGTTCGAGTCCCCAACGGATGTGCTCCAGCCGTTGCCGCGTGCTGTCTCCGGCCTGCAGCGAGACGATCGAACGAGCGACGGCCTGGGCGATCTTCTGCGTACTCCCGCCTGCCGACTCCGCAAGCTTAAGGCTGTTGCCCCGCCGCTCGTGCATGACGGAGTAGGCAGCGATCAGCTCTTCCCCGGTCGCGAGAAGCTGGGTGCGGTAGCGCTGGTCGAAATCACTCTGCCGATCGAGAGCGGCCTCGACCGCCTTTGCGAGCAGGTCCTGATCCCGCGCGCAGGCCTCGAGCAATTGCTTCACCGAGCCCGCGATCTCATGCGCCTGCCGCGTAAAGGCAAGGAAGTTGTCCCGGTCTCCCTCCAGCGATGCGGCCTCGATGCGCGCGCTCCGCGCGATGATCGAGATAGTCTGGACATGCTTGAACAGAGTCCTGAGTTGGCCCGCCGCCTCGGCCGCGCTTTGCCGGAGGCGGCCGAGCAGCGCCGTCTCAGCTGGCAACGCCTGCGCGAGACGATCGAGTCGGTTGGCGATGTCACGAACGGCACTCGACGCCTGCTCGATCTCGGTGCCGGACATTCCGCTGGCCAGCGCCGCCAGATCGTGATTCAGCTCCTGAAAGATCGCTTGTCCGCGGCCGAGCCGCTGTCCCGCCTGCAAGAAGGTTTCTTCGATGTACGACGAGACGTCATCGATCGCGGCGAGGGACGTTCTGATCGCTTCCCGTGGGCAAGTTTCGGCCATCACGGACCTAATCCGCCAGGAGCGGCTGTCCCGCCTGAGACCAGAGCATGATCTCGCGCGGGATCTGGTTCAACGAGACCACTTTCTCGACGGCGCCGCGGGCGATCGCCTCCTTAGGCATACCGAACACGACGCAGCTTTCCTCATCCTGCGCCCGCGTTGCCGCGCCCAGCTTGCGCATCTCCAGAAGTCCCCGCGCCCCATCGTCACCCATGCCTGTCATGATGATGCCCAGTGCGTTACTGCCGGCATGTTGCGCGGCTGAGCGGAACAGCACGTCGGCCGATGGACGATGCCGCGACACCGGCGGACCGTCCTTGATCGCAATGACATAGCGGGCCCCCACGCGCTGCAGCAGCATGTGACGAGCACCCGGCGCGATATAGGCACACCCCTGTTGCACCGGCTCGCCATCTTCGGCCTCCTTGACCTGGATCCGGCAGATGCCGTTCAGCCGCCGCGCAAACGCGGCCGTGAAACCCGGCGGCATGTGCTGCACGATCAAGACGCCGGGGCAATTCGGCGGCAGCACCTCGAGCACCTCATTCAGCGCCTCTGTCCCTCCGGTCGAGACGCCGATGCAGACGATGCGTTCCGTCTTCCGATGCCCGCGTCCCTCGATGGGCGGCGGGATGATGGCATCCGCCGTCAGCCTCTTCTCGACGACGGTCTTTCGCTGCGGCCGCCACCGCACCTTCGCGCCAGCTGCCGACTTGACAGCATCGCGCAGCCGCGTCGAGCATTCGAGCAACGCCTGACGCGTGTCGATGCGCGGCTTGGGAATGATGTCGACCGCGCCGGCCTCGAATGCCTCGAACATCAGTTCCGAGCCTTCGTCCGTCAGCGACGAGCAGATGATGACGGGAATCGGATGCTGCGCCATGATCTTGCGCAGGAACGTGATGCCGTCCATGCGCGGCATGTTGATGTCGAGCAGGATCACGTCAGGGAGTTGAGCCTCCAGGCGCCGCGCGGCCGCATACGGGTCGGAGGCCGTAGCCATGATCTCGATCTCGGGATCCTCTCCGAGGATCGCCGCCAGAATCTGGCGGACCGACGCCGAGTCGTCCACGATCAGCACGCGAACCTTCTGCCTTGCCATCGTGCCGAGTTCCGCTGCTAGACTTTGAAGATCGTCGGCTGCACCTGCTTCAAGCCGGGTACAACGCTGTGAATCATCGATTCGGAGTGTCCAACCATGAGATAGCCACCCGGCCGGAGGTGCGTGCACAGGCGCTCGATGACCTTCCGCTGCGTTTCGCGCTCGAAATAGATCAGCACGTTGCGGCAAAAGATCATGTCGACGTCGCGGTCGACCGGGTAGCTGGGCTCCATGAGATTCATGCGCATGAACCCGGTCAGGCGGCGCAGCTCGGGCACGACACGCACCTGATCGCTCTCGCGGTTTCGCGACATCATGAAGTAGCGCTTGATGAAATCCGGCGGCACCGGTGCCAGCACGTCGGTCGTATAGATCGCGGTCCTCGCTGCATGCAGCACGACGTTGGAGATGTCGGTGCCCAGGATCCGGAAGCCGAATCGCGATCCTCTCCGGTTCATGTCGTCGAGCACCATGGCGGCGGTGTACGCCTCCATGCCGGTGGAGCAGGCCGAGCTCCAGATCTTCAGATCGTCGCGACCGCGAGAATTCAGGAGCTCCGGAACGGCGACATCGCGCATGAAATCGAAATGTGACGGCTCTCGAAAGAAATCCGTCTTGTTGGTGGTCACGACATCGATGAGATGCGCGATCTCGTCCTCGAACCGGCCGTCATGAAACAGATTGTCGACATATTCGTTCAGACAGGAGTAGTTCAGCGCGCGAACACGCTTGTGCAGCCGCCCCTCGACCATCAGCCGCTTGGCCGCCGGCAGCTTGATTCCGACCTGTCCCTCGATCAGCTTTGAGATGGTTTTGAAATGACGTTCTGAAAGATGCAACGCACTCTCCGGCACAGCCGAGCTCCGGACGCTCAAGCCGCAGCAGCGGCGGCCGGCGCCGCCGCTGCGGACGGCATCCCCGAGGGCATTCCTTCGTGGGCCATCAGACGGATGAGATCGAAAATGATGACGAACTTTTCGCCTTTGCGTCCGATGCCCGCGATGTAGTCGGACTTCCAGCGTCCGCCGACATCGGGCACCGCTTCCATCGTGCGATCGTCGATATCGGTGACTTCATAGACGCAATCCGCGACAAACCCGACGCCGACGATGCGGTTCTCGAACGCCACATCGAGAATGATGATCCGCGTAGCATCGGTGGCGGGCGCGCTGGGCAAGTCGAGCTTCAGGCGCAGATCGACGATGGGATAGCCGCTGCCGCGCACGTCGATCATCCCGAGCAGGAATGCGGGCGCATGCGGCAGACGGCAGATCGGCCGCATGTCCAGGATTTCGCGGACGTTGCGAATGCTGATGCCGAATGTCTCGCCGTCGAGACCGAGCGTCAGATATTGCGTCGATTCGGCCATGTCGTTCTTTCCGAGCAGTAAGGGTTCGTCGTCCGGCGCGGCCGTCCCGCGGCCGCCCGCGTGTCACGCCCTGCGTTGAAATTCGGCGTCGTGGTGGTCTCCGCCATCGGCCAGATCGAAGGCGAAGCCGCCGGAGGCAGCCTTGACGGCGCGCGCCGGCTTGGCCGCGACCGCCTTTCTGCCGACCCGGTCCACGGCCGCCATCGTCGCGGCCTTGGCCTTGAGCTGGCTGACGGCCCGCTCGATTGGCGCCGGCGCGCTGCCATGCGCCCTGGCTCCGTCATCGATCCTGAAATAGGCGATGGTGGACTGCAGCTGCTCGGCCTGCGAGGCGAGTTCCTCCGAGGTCGAGGACACCTGCTCGGATGCACTCGCATTCTGCTGGCCGACCTTGTCGAGTTGCTGAATGGCCTGGTTGATCTGGGCCGACCCGATGTCCTGCTCGCGGCACGCGGCCGTGATCTCCACCACCAGCTCCGCCGTCTTCTTGATGTCAGGCACCAGCTTGGACAGCATCCC